>NZ_JBBHJX010000002.1:0-556419 GCF_037482915.1 Paucibacter hankyongi | reverse complement strand
CATTGAATGGGTAGCTGGATTCAAACACCCTCGCCAACTCTGCACCTTCGGCTACATCAGCACGTCAGAAGCTGAGGCAAACTACCGTCGGCAACTTCCAATCTGGCGGCAAAAGCTGCCTGACCTACGCCCATACAGCCTCCTCGGACCCCGGTGCGAATTACTCCGGCGCTCAGAAAACAAAACCCTGCTTGATGCGGCCATTTTTGTGAACATCGAAATGCCCAAAAGATTTCGATTTGTGACCCGGATTTCCCAATGAATCATTCGCAACACATCCAGCAGCCAGCCTTCCCCTCCAGCGCCCAGCCTGACTGCTCGAACGGATCACTCCAGTTTCCCTGCGGCGCCTTGCTTTGCGTCTGGGTCATCTTTTTGGTTTACGGCAGTCTGCTTCCGCTGGAATTCAGGTCTCTAAGTCTTGGAGATGTCTCAAGTCAGTTTTTGGGGCTCAGTCAGTCGGTAAGAGAGATCAAATCGTGGACCGATTGGATAACCAACATCGCCATTTTTGTGCCTGTTGGTTTTTTAGGTTTAGCAACCTTTAGTCAAGTTTCGAATATCGGTAAAAAACTGGCCGGTGGCTTATGGGTCATGACGAGCGCAACTCTGCTAAGCCTCTGTATTGAATTTGCACAGCTATTCGTACCGCCACGCGACTCCTCAATACTGGATGTCATCGCCAACAGCATGGGTACCGCGTTAGGTTTGATCGCGTGGCTACTGTTAGGGGACATCACACGCCGCCTTTACCAAGTCGTGGCACAGCAGCACTACACGGCACCGAATCTTCCGCACAAACGTGCGCCGCACCGCCTAGTAGGCATTGCATGTTTGCTGCTCATCGCTGTCTGGGCCGGGTTTTTTACGAGGAATTGGGTATCTTTTTCCGAGGCGGGCGCTCGTTGGCAGGCGCTACGTTTTGCGCCCTTTTTGCAACATCAGGCAGCCGACATCAATCTGGCTCTACTCAGCACAATTTTCGCGTTAGCGGCCTACATGCCAATTGGAATATGGCGCTATTGGGTCGATCGGCACACCGGACAGCTACGATCCATAGGCCGTCATTTACGTCGCGCCACTTTGCTAGCAAGCGCACTGGCACTCGTGGTCGAAGTGACAAAGCTGTTTTTGACAGCCCGCAGCCCGGATAGCGGCAACATTGTCATCGCGAGCTTAGCCGCTTGCCTGGGGTATTTCTTTGCGCCACTGATGATTCAGTCAGGTCGTAGCCAGCCTTTGGCTGCTGACAGCATCTCCTCGGTGGCCGCATCGTCGCCCCGCTCCCCGACCAAGAACCATGCGCTAGGCTGGGTGCTGGGGCGTAGCGCATCTCTTTTGAGCACGGTGGGCGCCATTGCCATCGTGATCACCTATCCCATTGGGCAGTTCATGCTGGGCGCGGCGCTATTGGCCTATGCCGGGTTGCTATTGCGTGTACCCAGGGCTTGGCTGGTGGTTTTGCCTGCTCTATTGCCAATACTCGATCTGGCACCTTGGACCGGTCGATTTTTCATCGACGAGTTTGATGCGTTCGTGCTGGTGACCTTGGCAGTGGGCCTGTGGCAAGCAGCCGGGCAGCCTTTAGTCAAGGTGAGCGGGCGCATTTTCAGATGGTCAGCCGGCATTTTTGTCGCTTCATATTTACTGAGTTCGGTCATAGGTTTGTTCCCCTTACAGACCTTCGATGGCAACGCTTTTGCGAGCCTCTACAGCCACTTTTCCTCCTTGCGCATGGGCAAGGGAATGGTGTTCGCGATCGGTCTGGCAATGCTATTCAGCAGCTTAGTGGCTAAGGGCCAGGATGCAGCGCGTACCCTTTGCACTGGCATGATTTTGGGACTGGCAGCGGCCTGTGCCACAGTCATTTGGGAGCGCCTGGCTTACGTAGGTTTGTCCGATTTCAACGGTGACTTTCGGGTCGTTGGCCTCTTTTCGACCATGCATACAGGAGGGGCACACCTCGACGCCTTCTTACTGCTGTCGCTGCCGTTTGCTGCAGTTTGGGGTTTACGTACCAAGCACACCGCGATGCGTGCAGCGGCAGGGCTTTTATTCGCTGCCGGGGTGTATGCCGTAATGATGACATTTGCACGCGCTGCGGTCGCAGCCTTGCTGCTATCGATGCTTACGGTCTCTACCTGGATGTTGCTATCAACGGTAGGCGCGAACAAAAGAGGCCAAACGATATCAGGCCTAAAGTTAGCGGCCGGTTTAGCGCTGGCGATGCTGGTGATTGCCCCGGTGCTGTGGGGCTCATTTATGCAATCTCGGCTAGCCAACACCGATGCAGATATGGGCACGCGCACTAGCCATTGGTCCGAGGCACTAGGCATGATGACGGACAACTGGGGTTCGCAACTGTTTGGCATGGGGTTGGGGCGTTATCCAGAGAGCTACATGCTACTCAGCAGCAACTCCGACAAGCCTGCCTTGAACCGCTACGAACTCGAGGGTAGCAACGGTTACTTGAGCATCCGCCACGGGGCCACACTATATGTGGACCAGATCGTCTTCCCCAAGCCTTCGCAAGACTATGTGGTCCGTCTAACGGCACGCACCCATGGCAAAGCATCAACGCTAAATGTACTGCTTTGCGACCGGACTTTCCTCCAAGGCTTTGCCTGTCAATCCAGCACCTTCCACGCTTCAGGAAGCACAACGCAGTGGCAGCACTTTGAGGCCCATTTGAATTCAGGTGCGGTCGGCCAACACCCACTGCGCATTAGCAAAATCTCGTTGGAGAACTCCAGCCCAGCGACATCAATTGACGTGGACGATTTGAGCATCGTGGATGACGCCGGTATTGATCTCATCCGCAATGGCGGTTTCCAAAACGGTGGAGACCACTGGTTTCCATCCTCACCGTATAACCACCTGCCCTGGCACATCAAGAATCTTTGGTTGGCGGTCTTCTTTGAGCAGGGCTGGCTCGGCCTGCTTAGTATTTTCTCGCTAACGGTGGCAGCTTGTATCCACTTGAGCCAACGCGCTTGGCCTGGTGATGCCTTTGCTGCCAGCTTGTTAGCTGCCGTGTTGGGCTTCTTTGTTGTAGGTGGCTTTGACAGCGTGTTTGACGCACCCCGATTGACAATGCTGTTCGGCCTGCTGATAGCTGCTGCGGGTTTCAGCCCCTTGCGAAAAGATATCGCTTTGGCCGCAGCCAGAGACGTGGATCGCGCGACTCAAGTCCCTCCGTCGCTGACGCTAAAGCCCACATTTGCCGCGCCCTCAGACTCCAAGCTATTGAACCTCCCTAGTTCTAATGCGGCGATGTCTCCAGCGCTTACGCCATCACCAGCCACACTGCCCAGCGGGCTCCCTTGGCGCCGTAGTGCACTCACTTTGCTCATAGGCATCATGCTATTGGCCATGGGCATAGCGGTGGTGGTGCGCCTGCCGTTTGTGCCCTACAACATTCGCGAGCTGCCCAATGAATACCATCCGGTACTCGCTCCAATTGCCTTGTCCGCCTTTTTATTTTGGGCATTTGGCCTCCCGGCTCTCGGCGCGCGCTGGATGAGTACTGCACGCGGCAAGGGTGCGTTCTATCCCGCGCTGCTGGCATTGCATGCACTCTTAGGCTGGGCCTTGCTTCAATTTGCGGTTTTGCCAGAATCGATTCATGACGTGATTGGCTCTCCTATTTTGGGTTGGCCAGGGCAAGCCGAATACGTCTACCGTTTCATCCCGTTGCTAAGCCTATTTACGCTCATGTTCACAGGCGGTGCCATATTGGCAGCGACTCTCAGCGGAGCTCGCATCGGCTTAGCTGGACTTTGGTGGATCCTTTCGGCGCTGTTCTTGCTACCTTTGCAGTATCACGTCATCGTCCTTCAAGCCGCCACAGACAACCTCGTAGAGCTAATCGCCGGGAGAGGAAGCGCAGAAGCCTGCGCGCCATTGCTTGGCTACCTGCTCCTGATCGCCTGCATCGGTTCCTTGCTTGCTTCCCGTCGGCGTATCGCCTGGGCTTTAGTCGGCACGCTGATCTCCTTGCCCGTTGGCTACCTTTTGCTAGTCAATGGCACCGAGCCATTGCTGGTACAGCACAACAGAGCGTTTTCAGCACTGCAATTTTTACTCAGTGCCGATCGCGAACACTACGTGACGGGGCCCGCGCTTTGGGGCAGATTTGCCGTCGCTCACCTCTCAATCATTGCTCTCATCGCCATGACTCAAACCGCGATTTGGTCGAGCTTTCCTCGCCCCAAACAACGGCGTGCCCACGGCCGTAGCCGGCCCATCGAACGGAGTACAGGGAATAGCTAGCAAGCAAACATTAGGCGCCAAACCGTCCACAGCAGCGGCCCCTGCAACCGAGCCGCTAAGGCCTACGCCCCCCTTTGCAGGCGTGGCCTTCACGTCCATCTCGACTCCTTATTTCCAAGCTCAAATTGCCGATGTCAAACCAAGTCCCCACCCGCCGCCGTCTCCTCCAAGCCGCCCTCGCCGCCAGCAGCGCCCCCCTCTTTGTCCGTCATGCCTTCGCTGCAGAAGGCATTGATCGATTTGCGCTCGGCCTAGCCTCCGGCTGCCCGCGTGCCGACAGTCTGGTGCTGTGGACCCGCTTGACCGGCAAAGATCTTCCCGCTCACACCGAGGTGCAGTGGGAATTGGCCGAGGATGAGGCCTTCGGTCGTGTCGTTGCCCGGGGCAGCGAACTCGCCATCGAGGCCGATGCCCATAGCGTGCATGCCGAACCGAGCGGGCTGAAGCCGGATCGTTGGTATTGGTACCGCTTCACTGCCTTGGGCGCGCGCAGCATGGTTGGCCGTACCCGCACGGCGCCGGCCGCCGATGCGCAGGTTCAGCAATTGCGCTTCGCCATCGCCTCCTGCCAGCGCTGGGACCATGGCCGTTATGCCGCCTGGGCCGATATGGCCCGGCAGGACCTGGACCTGGTGCTGTTCCTGGGTGACTACATCTACGAGAACGCCGCGATCTCGAATGCATCGGCCAGCGGCCCCTCGCCGCGCGTGCACCAGGGGGGCCTGTGCCGCTCGCTGGCCGATTATCGACAGCGTTATGCCCAGTACAAGAGTGACCCGGCCCTGCAGGCCATGCATGCGCGAGCACCCTGGATCGTCATCTGGGACGACCATGAGGTCGACAACGACTGGGCCGGCGACCATTCGCAGGGCCTGGAGGCAGACTTTCCGCAGCGCCGTATCGCTTCGGCCAAAGCCTATTGGGAACACATGCCTTTCACCAAGGCGATGCGGCCACGCGGCAGCGATATCCGACTCTTCAATCGCTACGACTGGGGCCGCCTAGCCCGCATCATCACCGTTGACGACCGCCAATGGCGTGACCCGCAGGTCTGCCCCAAGCCGGGGCGCGGGGGATCGAACACGCTGTCGGTGAAGGAATGTCCGGACTTCCTCGATCCACGCCGTAGCCTGCTCGGCGCCGCCCAGGAACAGCGCTTGGCGCAGAGCTGGGACAGCAGCCGGCCCTGGAATCTGCTGGCCCAGCAAACGCTGATGGCGCGCATGAACTGGCAAGCCGACCCGGCGGAAAGTCCGGTGTACTGGACCGATGGCTGGGATGGCTACCCGGCGGCCCGGCAGCGGCTCTTGCGTGATCTGCAAGCAGCCAAGCCACAAAACGCGGTGGTGCTGGGCGGCGATGTGCATGCCAACTATGTGGCCGACCTGAAGCTGGACTTTGCCGACCCCGCCAGCCCGGTGCTGGCGACCGAATTCTGCGGCACCTCGATCAGCAGCCAGGGCTTGGACCAGGCCCGCGTCACGCGTGCACTGGGACACAACCCGCATATCCGCTATGGCCGCAGCGACCAGCATGGCTATATGAGTTTTTCACTGCGCAACGATCGACTCGAGGCCGAGTTGCGCAGCGTGCGCGAGTTATGGGATGCCGCCAGTCCGGTCGATGTGTCGGCGCGCTTCGCCGTCGAAGCCGGGCGGCCCGGCGCGCAGGCTATCTAGTCTCGGGCTCGCTGGCCGCCTTGGCGCCATCGTCCTCGCGGGACGAGATGTCGGCGGTGGGCGACGCCTTCGGTTTGGCCATAGGCTGCGGCCTGGGCAGCCCTGTCGCGGCGGCCAGTTTCACCGAACCGGGGGCCTCGACGTTTGAACGGCCGGCCGATGGCGCGGAGCCGGTTGCACGATCCGTGACGGGCGCGGCTGCGTGATCAGGCGCATGCTCGGCCGAATGCTGCTGCCAGGCCTGCAGGCCAAACCAAGACAGGCCGGCAATACCAGCCAGCACCAGGGCCGTCTGCGCCATGCGTTTGACCGGATGTGCCTTGGGGGGCCATGTGGCCAAGTCGGACTCACGCTCCATCGACACCGGTGTGCTCGGCATAGGCGTCAGGGCCAAGGCCGAATGATTTTCTCCGGCCAACCAGGCGCGCAGGTCTTCGGCCAAGGCCTCCACCCCGGCATGACGGCGGCTGGCGCGCGGCGCCACCGCCTTGGCGCACAAGGCATCCAGGCTGAAGCGCTCTACCGCCGACAAACCCGGCCACGACGAAGCCGGCGAGGCGGCCTCGGGGTCCGCACCGAACTGACTCGGCAAGCGGCCGTCGACCAGCAAACACATCAGCGCGCCCACACCATAGACCTCGCTGACCAAGCTGGGCGGATCACCGGCCAAGGTTTCAGGACTGGCAAGTCCGGGCGCCGAGCCCAGGCTTTGGCCTCGCTCAAACGGGTCGGCCGGATCGGGCATGGGCAACAAACCCATGCCCATCAAGCTGAGTTTACGGTCCGGGCTCACCCACAACATGGCCGGGTCAAGTTCGGCCAGCAACCAGCCCTGCTGGTGCGCGTAGCGCAGCGCATCGCAAAGCGACACGATCAATTGCAGACGTTCCCGCAACGGCAGCGAGGTACAGGCCCGCACGATGGGCTGCCCCTCGGCGGCCGCAAAAATCATATAGGGCTGACCATCATTGGTGACACCGCTATCGGTCGGCACCTTGATGACCGGATGATTCAAATGCCCCAATTCGCCAGCCAAGTCACCAAAGCGCAGCATGATGCCGGCCGCCCGTTCACTGCGCGGCAACACCAAGACATTGCAATGCTGATCGGCAGCCAAGGCATGCCTGGCGCTGTACCACTGGCCATGCTGAGTCGCTTCACGGCCATGGAGCGCGGCACACAGGCGCCAAACGCCCAGAGCGGCGCCTTCGCGCAGCAAAGCTTGGGACGCGGGAGGGGGGAGGGCGAGTTCGGGCATGCGCATAGGGTTTATGCCGAGATGGTAGAGGACAGTCCCGCCAATCGGCAGCGCAGCAGGCCCCGCAATCCGGGGGTGATGCGCAATCGCTCACGCTCGCCGTGAATTTGTGGGCCCAACGCCGAGCTTCGCCTCGCCGGCCCGAGCGGGGGACAGCGGCCATTCAGCCGGCAGCAAGCCACGCTTGCGATACTGCGGGCCGCCATGCAAGCCATCTTCGCCGTCACCCTGCCCTTTTTCGCCCTGGTGCTGTGCGGCTACCTGGCGGCGCAGCGCGGCGTGCTGGCCGAGGCGGCGATTCCCGGGCTGAATGGCTTCGTGCTGTTCTTCGCCCTGCCCTGCATGTTGTTCCGCTTTGGCCTCAACACGCCCTTGGCAACGCTGCTGAACCCGCTGGTGCTGGGCGTCTATCTGGTCAGCGCCATGGTCATGGTGGCACTCACCATTGCCTTGACTCGGTCCCGGCGCGTCGGCCTGAAGGACGCCGCCTTCGGCGCCTTGGTTGCCGCTTTTCCCAACACCGGCTTCATGGGAGTGCCGCTGCTGGTGGCCTTGTTGGGCGAGGCCGCAGCCGGGCCGGTGATCTGCACCATCTTGGTCGATCTGTTCTTCACCAGTTCGCTGTGCATTGCCTTGGCGCGGGCGCATGACGCCGGGCCCGGCAATGCCCGCCAAGCGCTGCTGCAAGCCTTGCGCGGCGCACTGTCCAACCCACTGCCATGGGCCATCGCCGCAGGTCTGAGCGTTGCGGCGCTGGGCTGGACCCTGCCCGGGCCGCTGGCCACTGTCATCAAAATGCTCGGCGATGCAGCCACGCCGGTAGCCTTGTTCACCATTGGCGCGGTGCTGTGGCGTGCAGGACAGCAGGCGCACAGCCGCACACCCCTGGCCTTGTACCTGCCGGTCGCCCTGCTCAAGCTGATCGTTCACCCGGCCCTGGTGTTTGGCCTGGGTCGATCGGCCCAGGCGCTGGGCGCCCCCTTGGGCAGCTTTGAGTTGACCGTGCTGACCCTGGCTGCGGCCCTGCCCAGCGCCAGCAATGTCTCGCTGCTGGCGGAGCGCTATGGCGCCGACAATGGCCGGGTGGCACGCATCATCCTGGCCTCGACCTTGTTGGCGTTCCTGAGCTTTTCGCTGCTGGCCTGGCGGCTGGGCTAACGCTGCGGCGCCCCTCCGCTCTGCCTGCACCTGATCTGATACGCTTTCCCGCCACCCCTAGCCCCGCCCCCACCTTGCTGAACCGACTCTGTATCCGCCGCGCCCGAACCCTGTTGTGGCTCGGTGTGACGCTTTGCGGCCTCGGTCTGCAGGCTGCGCCGCAGCTCACTGGTTACCAGCAGCCAAGCAAAGCCGTGCGCGAGTTGCTGGATGCACCGGCCCTGCCCAAACACCTCGTTTCACCGGACAAACAAACCCTGGCCCTGCTGGAATTGCGCCGCTTCACCAGCTTGGCCGAATTGGCCCGGCCGACACGTAAGCTGGCCGGCCTGCGCTTTGATGAGGCCACCGGCCAACCGAGCCAGACGCCGGCCATCCAGGCGCTGCGCCTGCGCAAGCTGCTGGACCCACAGGCACCGGAGCGGGTGCTGGATCTGAATGGGCCCAATCAAGCGGACAAGGGCTGGTTTCACAGCTTCAGTTGGGCCCCCGACGGGCAGCACTTTCTGCTGGAGCGCCGCGGCGACAAGAACAACGAACTCTGGGTTGGCGACAGCGCCAGCGGGCAACTCCGTCGTGTGCCGGGCTTGCGCCTGAACAATGCGCTCAGCCAAGGTGAGTTGGCCTGGTTAAATCCGCAGCAACTGGTGTTGCTGGCCATGCCCGACAAGCGCGGCAAGGGCCCGCAAGAACCCAAGGTACCCGCCGCGCCGGTGGTACGCGAAAGCAGTGGCCGAGCGTCGCCCGAGCGCACCTACGCCGACTTGCTCAGCTCCCCGCATGACGAAGACCTGCTGGAGCACCATGGCCTGTCACAGCTGACGCGGGTGAGCCTGCCAACACTGCAGACCCAAAAGCTCGGCGCGCCGGCGCTGTTCTTCAGCGTCGCCAGCATCGGCGATGACGACACCTTGCTGACCGAGCGCATCACCCGCCCCTTCAGCTACAGCCTGACCTGGGATGACTTCCCTGAGGTTGTCGAGGTGAGGCGCGGCGATGGCAGCGTCTTACGCGAAATCGCCCGCCTGCCGCTCAAACGCGGCGTGGCCATCAACGGTGTGCTGCCCGGCCCGCGCCTGTTCTTCGCCTCGCCCAACCGGGACGCTGCGGTGTTCTGGGTCGAGGCCCTGGACGGCGGCAACCCCAACCAACGCGCGCCGCACCGTGACCGCTTGATGCGGCTGGACCCGCCTTACACCGGCGAGGCTCAGGAGCTGCTGCGCATTCCCTTCCGTTTCAGCGGCATGCGCTTTCTGGACGATGGGCAGCACGCCCTGCTGAGCGAAGAAGACCCTCTGCGCGCCCTGACCCGCAGCTATTTACTGACGCTGCGCGGCGGCAGCGTCAGCACCTTGTTTGAACATGCGCTGCGCGAACGCTATCGCCACCCCGGCACGCCGCTGATGCGCACCGATGCGCGCCGCGGCCGAGCGCTGGCACAAACCCAGGGCGGCGCCCTGCTGATGGTGGGCCAGGGCGCCAGCCCCAAGGGGGACCGCCCTTTCTTGGACCGGGTCTCGCTGCGCGACGGCAGCACGCAACGGCTATTCCAATCCAGCGACAAAGCCTATGAACAGGCACTGGACCTGTTGAACGGAAATCAGGTGCTGACGCTGCACGAAAGTATCAACAGCGCGCCCAGCCTGCACCTTCACCCGCTGCAGAGTGGGTCAAATGGCCAAGCCCAGACCGGCAGCCACCTGACCCGCGCGCCCGAGACCCACCCCTTGCTGCGCAAGATCCGGCGCGAGTTGATCAACTTCAAACGCGCGGACGGTGTCGAGATGTCGTTCTGGATGTACCTGCCGCCCGACTACAAAGAGGGCGAGGCCCGCCCGACCCTGGTCTGGGCCTACCCGCTGGAATTCAACGATGCGGCACTGGCCGGCCAGGTCAGTGGCTCACCGAATCGTTTCCCCAATTTCAGCGGCATCAGCCCAGTGATGTTGGCACTGGAGGGCTTTGTGGTGCTCAACGATGCCACCATGCCCATCATTGGCGATGCCAAGACCGTCAACGACGAGTTTGTCGAACAGATCACCTTGAGCGCCCGGGCCATCATTGACAAGGCCGAGGAACTCGGCGTCAGCGACCCCAAGCGCATGGCCATTGGCGGCCACAGCTACGGCGCATTCATGGCGGTCAATCTGCTGGCACACACCGATCTGTTCAAGGTCGGCATTGCTCGCAGCGGCGCTTACAACCGCACCCTCACTCCCTTCGGTTTTCAGAGCGAACGCCGCTCACTCTGGGACGCACGCGAGACCTACTTGAAGCTATCGCCGCTGTTGTACGCCCAGCAGATCAAGGAACCACTGCTCTTGATCCACGGCGAAGCCGACAACCGTTCAGGCACACCAGCCATGCAGAGCGAGCGACTCTTCCAGGCCCTGGCCGGCACCGGCGGTACGGTGCGTTATGTGTCATTGCCTTTGGAAGCGCATGGCTATAGCGCACGCGAGTCCGTCGGCCAGGTGCAGTGGGAAATGCGCCAGTGGCTGCGCCAGCACCTCGGCGACCCGAAAGCGGCGCGTTGAACTTAGAGCCATGGGCACTGAGCACTGATCGCTGAGCAGCCCTGCTTCAGAAAACGCGACCCAAGGCACCCAGTGCAAACACCAAAGCGGCTAGGCTGAGATTCACACCCACCAACAAGCGGATGCGGTTCAAAGCCTCGGCAGCCTTCGGCCAAGCCTCAAGCTGCGTGGCCCCGCGCAGGCGTGGGTACCAGGCCCAACGAATCCTGGCAAACACCGCCATCATCAACAGGCCTAACCCGGCCATACCCTGCAAGGGCCAAGAGGCCTGCGCGGCGGCGCTTGGCCACATGGCCAGGCCCGACAGCAGCAACACGACAACGGCCACCAGCACCAACGTTAGAAACCGCCCCAGCGCGCGGGTCAGCAAGGCCAGCCGCAGCGGCGGGGCCTCCAAGGTTTGCAGCACCGCGGGTCGCACTGCGAACAAAAATGTCGCCATGCCGCCCAGCCAAAACGCGGCCGCAAGCAGGTGCAGGTACAAGAGCGCCACATGCGTCAGCGTCATCGCAACCCCCTCATAGCAGCTTGCCCAGCATGCCCAAGGTGCGGGCTCGCGTTACCGCATGCCGACGCGAGCCGGCTTCAAGCTTGCCGTACAGACCTTTCAAATGCCATTTCACCGTCTCGGCGCTGACGCCCAGCGACTGCGCGATCTCTTTATTCGAGTAGTTGCGAGCCAGCAGTTGCAGCACCTCCTGCTCCTTCGGGGTCAAGAGACTGGCTTCCGGTTCTTGTCGGGTCCAGTGCGGGGAGGGCTGTAGCTGCGCCAGCTCCAGCGGCTTACTGGCAACCAGCGGGTCAGCCTTTTGGTAGCCCAGCAGATGCAATAGCGGCCGCGAATCTTTCAAGGCCATGCCGCTCTCTTGCCGCTGCGCCAGGCGCGCACGCCTCGCATAGGCATAGGCTTTGGCCATGTGATCGGCATCTTGATCAGCTTCGGCCCAGGCCTCGGCCAGATAGTCCAGCAAGGCCGGCGGCGGCCGCCAGCCATCAATCCCCATGCCGCGATCCAGTGCGGTCTGGGCATAGTGGATGGTGGCCGTGGGCGCGGTCATCTCCGGCGGCGTAGGTAGTTGCTGACGGCTACGCCGGTGCACCTCGGCCATGGCTTCGCTGATATCGACCTTGACGGTGTCGTAACCATAATGCTCGGTCAGCGCTTTGGATTCATCCAGCGCCGCCAAAGCGGCCTCGATCTGACCCAGTTGCGCCAGGGACTTGGCCTGACGCGCCAGGCTCAGCGCCAGATTGCACATATGTTTGCCGCTGCGGTAGAGCTGGATGGCCTCCCACATCACATCGACCGACTCCTGGGTGCGCTCCACCGCGCGCAGCGAAAAAGCAAGTTCGGCGCAGGCAAAGGCGGTGATCAGGCCGGGCGGTACGGCGCGCAACTGCGCCAAGGCTTCAGTCAGCGCCTGCAAACTTTCTTGCCCGCGCCCCAGCAGGCGCAAGACCCGGCCGACCTGCGTCTGCGTCATGCCCATCAAGGCCGGCCATTGAGTCTGCCGGGCTCGCTGCGCGGCGGCTTCGAAACACTGCGCCGCCTGCTCCATATCGCCCAGTTCCAGCAAGGCATTGCTGGCATTCATCATGGCGATGCAATGAAAGCGCAAGAAACCCATCTCCAAGGCCAGGGCGCCGGAGGCTTGAAACAGCGCGGCCGCCTCGGCCGGCTCGCGCAAACACAAAGGGAAGGCGCGCGAAGCCAGGTCATAGACCTGCACCGCCTTGTCCTCTTGCTCGGGCGCATCAACATCGTTCAGCGGCCCAGCGGCCAGAGCCGACTCGGCCTCGGCGCCTGGGTTGGCCAAGTAGAGGCCCAACTCGGAGCGCAGCAGCGCACGCGTTACGCCCCGGCGTTGCGGATCGGGCAAGGCATCAAACAAGCGCAGCGCTTGCTCCAGCAGCGAGATTTCCTCGGCGCGCTGCCCCCTCAGCTTGCGCAGCAAGACCTCGGCCAGGCAGGCGTCGCCCTCGGCATACACATCAATACTGGGGTTCAGGTGCGCACGCGCCCGGTCCAACCAGGCCTGCGCATCGTCAAAGCGGCAGAACAGGGAGGCGGTTTCACAAGCGGTCAGCGCAGCGCGCGCGCTCAGGGCATTGAGCTGATCCAGCGGCAGGCGGTGCCGGGGCAGCCAGCGCCAGAACTCGGCCAGCAGCTGCTCGGCGCGCAGGCTGTCGCGTTGGCGCAGATGCCAGGCCAGCGCCAACAAGGTATGCAAACGCGCGCTGCCGGAGGCTGACTCCAAGCTCAGCGCCAAGGTCTCGACCCTGCCATCACTCACCGCGTATCTCATGGGCCAAGTCTAGGGCCGGGCTAAGACCGCTCACCCCGGCGCTATCCCCTAGCCCATCCCCTCCATCCGGGGGGGGGCTGCGGGCACCAAGAACGGGCGGGCCTATCGCAGCCGCGCACCCCTTCGGCGCAGCGCTCAGCAAAAACCCTAGGCCGCCCAGGTAATCCATTAGCTGAAAGCGAACGACCCCACCCGCGGCGGGGGGGGATGACAAGGGAGCGAGTCGATAAGGTCACAACCCTGAGCCGCAGCTTCGTGCAGCTTTTCACGTTTTTGTGTTGGTCTTTCCTCCCCGCTGTCATTCAGGAGTTTTGCCATGAAAGTTCTTCGCCCTACCCTCGCGCCACCGCGCGCCCTCAGCAGCGCCATACGCACGGCGCTGCTGGCCGCCTCGGCCAGCTTGGCCCTGCCGGCGCTGGCCACCCAGTTGCCGCCTCAAAACCTCAGCCAGATGATTGCCAAGGCGGACTTGATCGTCAGCGGTCAGGTCACTGCCGTGAAAGACGGTATTGAGAACGGCCTGCCTTTCACCGAAGTGACGCTCAAAGTCAGCGGTAGCGCCAAGCAAACGCTGGACACCAGCAGCAGCTACAGCTTCCGCCAGTACGGCCTGCTCAAGCCACGCAAGATGAGCGATGGCCGCTACCTGCTGCCGGCCAAGATCGAAGGCATGCCGACCTGGCAGGTCGGCGAGCGCGTGCTGACCTTCATGAACAAACCAGCGGCTGCCACCGGCCTGCGCACGCCCGTGGGCCTGGCCCAGGGCAAGTTCAGCATCAACGGCAGCAAAGCAGCCAATGCCTTCAACAACGAGGGCCTGTTCGAAGGGGTCTCGGTCGATAGCGGCCTGCTGCGCAACAGCGAAACCGCCATGTTGGCCAAACGCTCAGGCGCCGTGGATCTGGCCGTGCTGCAAGGCCTGGTCAACCGCGCCGTCAAGAACAACTGGGTCGCCACAGGAGTGATGCGCTGATGAAAACCACCCAACTCTTTACCGCCCTGGCCGCCCTGCTACTGGCCAGCGCCGCTGCCCACGCCGCCGGCCCCCTCTTTCTGGACGGCAACCCCGCCAATCTGAAGCCGCTGCGCTGGGACACCAGCAAGGGCCCGATCAAGGTCTACACCGACGTCGGCGCCTTCTCGCGCAAGGATGACGGCAGCATCTTCCTCAACGAAGCGCAGGCCAACAAGATCACCGCCTTCTCGCTGAAGCAATGGAGTTCGGTAGCCACCTCGACCTGGCGCGCCGAAACTGACCCCGTCAAGTTCACCCCCTTCACCGCCGTGCCCAGCATTGGCGTGGACGTGAAGGACGGCGCCTCCGCCGCCCTGGTCTACGGCAAGTACAACGAGGGCGGCTTCTACGTGATCTATGACGTGGACGGTCGCGTGCTGGAGGAGTTCTTCGGCGTGCCCAAGGATCAGGTGCTGGGCATTGCGATGCCCGAGATCGCCGAAGACCTCGATGGCGATGGCTACCCCGAGACCATCGTCAAGGCCACTGCGGTGATGAACGGCTGGATGGTCAGCCATGAAACACCGCCGCCCGGCCAACGCAATCTGCCGCCCGCTGACGTCGGTGGCAGCCGTTATGCCGGCATCTTCACCCATGAGTTCGGCCATGCGATCAATCTGTCGCACTCGCAGACCAATGGCCAGCTGGCCTATATGAGCATGCCAGACTATGGGCGTGACCTCTACCCTGGCGTGGCGGGCTGCGTGGCGCCAGTGCACCATTGGCTGCGCGGGCCGGTGGCCAGCCATATCGACCCGAAGTACATCGAGACCATGTTCCCCTTCATCGACCCGAGCAGTGTGGCCAAAGGCCGCTCGGCCGGTTATGAGATGAGCACGGTGGACCGGCCCGATGACATCGCCGCCATCTCCAATCTCTACCCCACCGACGACTACCTCAGCAAGACCGGCTCCATCGCCGGCAGCTTGCTGCTGAAAGATGGCAAGACCGGCTACAGCGGCATCAACATCATTGCCCGCAATGTGAAAGACCCGCTGGGCGACGCGATCTCGGTGATGTCGGGCGACCAGACCCAAGGCCAGCTCGGCCCGGATGGGCGCTTCCGCATCAACAACCTGAAGGCCGGCGAAAGCTATGTGATCTATATCGAGGAGATCAATGCCGGCGGCTACCCGACCCGGCCGACGATGCTGATGTCGCAGGCCGAGTATTGGAACGAGGGTGAGTCCAATGACCCGAGCTCGGACACCCCCTGCAAGACCAACGCCATTCAGGCCGAGGCCGGCGTCACCAAGACGGCCAATCTGGTCTTCAACGGCCGCACCGAGGGCGTGCAGTACACCTTCCTGACCGGCGGCTATGTGACCAGCTTGTCTGACGACGCCCGGCGCGGCGGTGGCACCCTCGGCCAGGGCATTCCCTTCCTCTGGGATGCGGACGCCGGCCCCAGTCTCACGCCTGAGGCGCTCAATCTGGGCGGTTCGGCCATGAGCTCGATGACCGGCGACGGCCGCAAGATGATGGTGGAAGCCAACTTCGACGGCGAGGTGCAGTACGACCCAGAAGGCAACCCCTATCTGCTCAAGCAAATGGCCCTGTGGAACACCGACACCAACAAGGTCGTGCCCATGGGCGCCCTGAGCAATCGCTGCGATGAATGGGGCAGCGGCACCACCAGCTATGGCTGGGGCATGAGCCGTGACGGACGCTCCGCCGTGGGCTACAGCACCTATGAAAAGCCTGACGGCAGCTGCGGCACTTTTGACCCAAGCTCGCAGTCCCTCAGCGTCGTGCCTTACCTCTGGACGGCCGACAAAGGCGGCCGCGCTCTGCGTCTGGATGGCTTGAATCTCGACTGGATGCCCTGGATTCGCGCTGCCGGCGTCTCGGCCAATGCCGAGGTGGTGGTGGGACAAGGCAATGGCAGCAATGCCTATGCCTGGTTCAAGGAAGGTGCGCCGATTGACCTGACGGCCTTGACCGGCGCCTACACGGCCGACCTGGTCAGCGCTGATGGCCAGCGCGTTCCGCTGGCCACCGAGCGCAGTGTGCTGATGTGGAACCCTTACCTGGGCACCGATGCAAAAGCCATGCGGGACATCAGCTCACCCAAGTACTGCACGGACTTCCCGCTGCAGACATGGGACGGCAATGACTACTGCAAGACCGAAGGCGCCGCCTGGGTGGAAGCCAACTTCGGCGTGCCACCGCAGCAACTCAATGCCATCAGCGACGACGGCCGGGTGATCGTGGCTCGCGTCGGCAGCTTCTTCACCAGCCTGGCCGGCTTTATGTGGGTGGATGAGCTGGGCTGGATGAACTTGAACGACTTCTTCCGCAAGCAAGGCGTGGTCGAAGCCGCCAAGTACGGCATGGAAAACCCAATCGCCCTGAACGGCCCCGGCACGGCAATAGCCGGTGGCTTGACCGGCGTGTCCATGACCTGGTTGGTCGACATGAAGAAGGTCTACGTCTGCGAAGGCGGCAGCAGCAACACCCTGGTGGGCTTCCCGCAAGAAGCAGTCGCCAAGGTCAAGGCAGGCGCCCGTCTGGGTCGTTGCGAGACCCGCTAAGCCCAAAGATCAGCAGCAAGAAAAGCAAATCAGTCGCCGCCCGCGAAGCCCTGCGCTTCAAGAGCGGCGACACCGCCCACACAAGATTCAAGGATGTTTATGAAACGCGAATACTTCACCGCTCCCGTGCTGGCCCTGGCCGCCTTGTTTGGCAGCAGCGCCGCGCAGGCCGAGATCACCTTCTTCAACTCGCAAGCGGCCTATCTGGCGGCCATCTCGGCGCCAGCCGTGGACAAATTTGACGACCTGCCCTTCTGGGCCCAAGGCCCAGGCTATATGAGCCGCACGACCGGCGAACACAGCTACACCGCTTGGTCGGTGGCTGGCCCCGGCGAAGACTCCACGCTTTACGCCGCAGGCAGCACCGAGGACAGCTGGCTGTCCACCAATCAAGCCAGCGACTACCTGACCTTTGGCTACTTCTCCGACAAGGTTTATGGCATAGGCGGCTTCTTTTTCGGCACCGACGAGTCGGGCGCCTACAAGGCCGGCCAAACCATCCGCCTGAACGTGCTGGACGCCGACAGCAAGGAAGAGCTGATCCTGGTGAACAACCCCACACCGGGCAGCTTCTTTGGCTTTGTCTCGACCAGCCGCATCGATGTGTTCCAGGTCAGCGCGGTGCAGCCGAACGGCGACTTCGCCTGGGTGGCGGCCAATGACCTGACGCTGGGCAATGTGGCTGCCGTGCCCGAACCAGCCAGCTATGCCTTGCTGCTGGCCGGCTTGGGGGTGCTGGGCGCCGCAGCCAAGCGCCGCCAGCGAGCCTAAATCGCCAGCGGGTCCACATCGACCGCCCAACGCAGCAGGCCCTTGTGCTCACGCTTGAGGGCCTGCAATTCGGGCATCCAATGCCACAGCAGGCGTTGCAGCGCACCACGACTGCTGGCCTCGACCAGCATCTGCATGCGCTCAACGTTGGCCACCCGGGCCACGCTCATCGGGATGCTGGGATAGATCAACACCTGATCGGCCTCCGGCAAGGCACGGGCCCAGCGTGAAGCGGCCTCCAGGAAACCCTTGGCCGCCTCGGCGCTGCGGCCCTCGGCGCGCAGCAAAGCCAGGTGGGCAAACGGCGGCAGGCCGGCCGACTCGCGTTCGGCCAGTTGACTCTTGGCAAAGGCCTCAAAGTTATGTTGGGCCAGCGCCTTGTACAGCGCATGCTCGGGGTGCCAGGTCTGCACCCACATCTCGCTGCGCGCCGCCTGCTCCGCATCGCGCCCGGCACGCCCTCCGGCCTGCATCAACAAGGCGAACAAACGCTCAGGCGCGCGGAAGTCGCTGCTGAACAGAGCACCGTCCGGGTTGACCGCAGCCACCAGCGTGATGCGGCGGAAGTCGTGCCCTTTGGTGATCATCTGGGTGCCGACCAGGATGTCGATCTCGCCGTTGTGCACCGCTTGCAGTTGCGCCTCCAACTCGCCCTTCAGCTTGGTCGAATCGGCATCGATGCGCAGCACACGCGCGCCGGGCAACTGCTCTTGCAACTGCTCCTCCAAGCGCTCGGTGCCACGCCCCAAAGGCGCGATGTCCTGGTTGCCGCAGGTCGGGCATTCACTGGGCACGCGCTGGGTGAAGCCGCAATGGTGGCAGCGCAGCGTGCGGTCGCCCTTGTGGAAAACGCGCCAGGCACTGCAATGCGGGCAGTCGCTCTTCCAGTTGCACTCGGCGCAATGCAGCACAGGCGCATAGCCGCGCCGATTCAAGAAGATCAGGCTCTGCTCACCGCGCTCCAGCCGTTTGCGCAGCGCCTCCAGCAGCGGCGCCGTCAGCGCCGTGGTGACTCCCTTGGTGAGCGGCAGCGCCTTCATATCGAACAAGCGCACACGCGGCATGGCGCCGCCGCCGATGCGCTCCGGCAAGGCCAGGCGCTTGTAGCGCCCTTCATTGGCGCGCTGCCAACTCTCCAGCGAGGGCGTGGCCGAACCAAGAATGACGGGCACCTTCAGCTGATGGGCGCGGTAGACGGCCAGATCACGGGCCGAGTAGCGCGCGCCGTCTTGCTGCTTGTAGGACGGGTCGTGCTCCTCGTCGACCACGATCAGGCCAAGCCTCGGCATTGAGGCAAACACCGCCAGCCGCGTGCCCAGCACCAGCTCGGCCTGACCGGCATGAGCGGCTAACCAGTTACGCAGGCGCTGCGCCGGCGTCAGGCCGCTGTGCAATGAAACAATGGCGCGGCCAACAAAGCGTTCGGCAAAGCGCGCCTCCAGCTGCGGCGTCAAGTTGATCTCGGGCACCAGCACCAGCACCTGCCGGCCCTGGGCCAGCGCATGCTCGGCGGCACGCAGATAGACCTCGGTCTTGCCGCTGCCCGTGACGCCATAAAGCAGCAAGGGCGGCGGCGCCTCACCGGAGGCCAAAAGCGCATCCAACTGACCCAGGACCTCGGCCTGAGCCGGGCTGAGCTCGGGCTTGGCCGCGGCCGGCGCTACTCCGCCCTCCGGCACCGCCGCCTTGGCCTGCTCGGCCGCCCATTTATCCAGGCGTTTCAGGCGCAACTTCAGCTGCTGGCCATCCAATTCACGCAATTGCGGCGGCAGCACCGACAGCGCCAACTCGCCAATGCCGCGCTGGTAATAGGCGGCAGCAAACTCAAGCAGCCCGCACCAGGCCGGCGACAGCGGCGGAATACCGTCCAGACTACCCAGAATCGGCCGCAGCGACTCCGCAGGCGTGCTCGGGTCCGGCTCACCGGGCCAGACGATGCCCATCAACTCGCGCCGGCCCAAAGGCACCCGCACCAAACTGCCGGGCGGCAGGGTCTGCACACTCAAATAGTCCAGCGGGCCGCTGATGCCACTGTGCTGCGGGGCGTCCACCGCCACCCTCAGCCGTTGCTCCGCGACCGGCGCCAGCGCTTCACTCATGCCAGCCACCGGCTATTCAGATCAGGTATCAAATGAGCTTTAACGCTTAAGTGCATGATTTGAAAGGACTCGCGACTTTGCCCACAGTTTCTGTGGATAACTTTGTGGGGAAAGTTCTAAGAGTGCTGGCTGCGCACCGCTGTCGCAGTAGCGCCTCGTCAAAGACCATTCAACGAGCACTGGCGACGCCTTCATATAAATCAAGCACTTAGCCCGCAATCGGGAAAACGCGAATGTGCGCCGATGTATGTGAATAGGCCCATTCTCGTTAACGCGTTTCTGGGGATAAGTCCCTACCCTAAGTGCTTACTTCACGTTTCGCGGGCACTATTTCTGGGCCCTAGGGCCCAGGCCTCGCGTTCAGGCGCCAGCGCGAATGCGGCGTGAATGGGCGTGCACCTCATCCACCAGCGCCGTTACATGCTCGGGCGGAGTGAATTGGCTGATGCCATGTCCCAAATTGAACACATGGCCGTCCCAACTGCCGTCGGCGCGGCGCGGGTTGCCAAAGCTGTCCAGCACCGAGCGCACCTGTTCGCGGATCGCGTCCGGCGGCGCGAACAAGACGTTCGGGTCCAAATTGCCTTGCAGGGCCACCCGGCCGCCGACCTGGGCACGGGCGCGGCCGAGATTGGCCGTCCAGTCCAAGCCCACCACATCGGCACCAGCGTCGGCAATCTCATCCAACCAGAGCGCACCGCCCTTGGTGAACAAGATGCGCGGGATGCGCTGGCCTTCGTGTTCGGTCTTGACCTGGGCCAACACGCGACGCGAGTAATCGAGGCTGAAGCGCTGGAACATGCCGTCGGCCAACACACCACCCCAGCTGTCGAACAACATCACGGCCTGGGCGCCGGCTTCGATCTGGGCATTCAGATACTGCGCCACCGCGTCGGCATTGACCTGCAAGATGCGATGCATCAGGTCGGGGCGCGCATACATCAGGCTCTTGACCTGGCGATAGTCGTCCGAGCCGCCGCCCTCGACCATATAGCAGGCCAGGGTCCAGGGGCTGCCGGAGAAGCCAATCAGCGGCACGCGGCCATTCAAGGCCTTGCGGATGGAAGTGACGGCGTCAAAGACATAGCGCAGCTTGTCCATGTCCGGCACGGCCAACTCGGCCACGGCGGCCTCGTCACGCACCACCTTGGCAAACTTGGGACCTTCGCCGATTTGGAAAGAAAGGCCCAAGCCCATCGCATCCGGCACGGTCAGGATGTCGCTGAACAAGATGGCCGCATCGAGGTCGTAACGCTCTAAGGGCTGCAGCGTCACCTCGGTCGCGTAGTCGCGGTTGGTGGCCAGACCCATGAAGCTGCCGGCCTTGGCCCGCGTGTCGCGGTACTCGGGCAGATAGCGGCCGGCCTGGCGCATCAGCCAGACGGGGGTGTAGTCGGTAGGCTGGCGCAAACAGGCGCGCAGAAAGGTGTCGTTTTGAAGGGGGGCATTCATAGGGGAGCGATTATCCAATGCCGCGGGCTCGGCGCTGCGATACTGCGCCCGGACTTGATTTCGATCATCTCGCCACCACCTAGCGCGAGGTCCCCATTGCTGAAGGAGAAATTCCAGATGATGTCGACTCTGAAGCGCGGCGCTCTTGCCGCCATCGTGCTGAGCGCCAGCCTCGGCTTGTCCGGCTGCGGCTACAACCAGTTCCAAACGCTGGACGAGCAGGTCAATGCCGGTTGGTCCGAGGTGCTGAACCAATACCAGCGCCGCGCCGACCTGATTCCCAACATCGTCAGCACCGTCAAGGGCGAAGCGAATTTTGAGCAGGAAACGCTGACCAAGGTGGTCGAGGCGCGCGCCAAGGCGACCAGCATCCAGGTCACGCCCGAGTTGGCGAACAACCCCGAGGCGCTGAAGAAGTTCCAAGCCGCCCAGGGCGAAGTGTCGAGCGCCTTGAGCCGCCTGATGATGGTGACCGAGAACTACCCTAACCTGAAGGCCAATCAGGGCTTCCAGGACCTGCGCGTGCAGCTTGAGGGGACCGAGAATCGCATCACCGTGGCACGCAACCGCTACATCAAGACGGTCGCCGAGTACAACGTGCACACCCGCCAGTTCCCGACCAACTTGACCGCCATGATCTTCGGCTACAAGGTCAAGCCCAGCTTCACCGTCGAGAACGAGGCCGCGATCAAGGCCGCGCCAACGGTGAATTTCGACAAACCGGCGGCCAAATAAGGCTGGCCCGCGATGCGTGGACGCCTGTTCTCGCTGTTAGCCCTCTTGCTGCTTTGCATCGGGCTTGGGCTCGGGCAGGCCGTTCACGCCCAGGATGTCTTGCCCGTGCCCGCCTTGAGCGGCCGTGTGATTGACCAGACCGCCACCCTCAGCGCGGCGCAGAAAAGCGCGCTGGAGGCCAAGCTGGCCAGCTTTGAGCAAGAAGCCGGTTCACAGCTGGTGATTCTGCTGGTGCCCACGGTGGCACCCGAGGACATTGCGAGTTATGCCCAGCGCATCGGCGACAGCTGGAAGATCGGCCGCCGCGATGTCGGGGACGGACTCTTGATCGTCGTCGCCAAAACCGACCGCAAGGTGCGCATCGAGGTGGCCAAGACGCTAGAAGGCGCAGTGCCCGACCTGGCGGCGCGTCAGATCATCCAAAACGCCATCACCCCTGCCTTCAAGGCGGGTGACTACGCCGGCGGGTTGAATCAGGCCGTGGACCAATTGTCGGCACGCATTCGCGGCGAGGCCCTGCCGGCACCCAAACAAAGCGCCAAGCCCGGCCACGCCCGCGACGGCTTCAGCTTCGAGGAATTGGGGGCACTGTTCTTCATCGGCGTGCCGGTGCTGGGCGGTATTTTGATCGGCATCTTCGGCCGCAAGCTCGGCAGCCTGCTGACCGGCGGCGCGGCCGGCGCACTCGGCTGGGTGTTTGCCTCCAGCTTATTGATCGCCGGCATCGCCGCCGTAGCCTCGATGATTTTGGTCGGCGTGATGGGCGTCGGCGCCGGCCGCGGCATCAGCCGTCGGGGCTCTCACGGCGGCCCGGTTATTTGGGGCGGCGGAGGCGGTGGCGGCGGTTTTGGTGGCGGTGGCGGTGGCGGGGGTTTCTCCTCCGGCGGCGGTGGTGACTTTGGCGGCGGCGGTGCCTCGGGAGATTGGTGAACAAGATGCCTCAGCAAAGCCACAAGAAATCAATGCTGGGCCGCTTGCTCAAGCATCGCTGGGTCGACGCCAGCGACATTGCCCGTGCGCTGCCATCCTCGGCCATCGCCGGGCTGGAGAACCGCATTCGCGCCAGCGAGGCTAGGCATAGCGGCGAGATCTGTGTCTGCATCGAAGCGGGTTTGCCGCTGTCTTATCTGAGCAAGCGCCTGAGCGCCCGGCAGCGCGCGGTGACGCTGTTTGGCAAGCTGCGCATCTGGGACACCGAGGCCAATAACGGCGTGCTGATCTATCTCTTGCTGGCCGATCGCGCCATCGAGATCGTCGCCGACCGCGGGCTCAATGCCCAGGTCGATGACGCGTCCTGGCAGGCCATCATCGACACCTTGCGCGAGCACCTGCGTGCCGGTCGCATCGACAGCGGCCTGCAAGCCGCCGTCGACGCCGTCGACTCGCTGCTGCAAAGCAAGTTTCCACTGGCGCCGGGGCAGAGCAACCCGAACGAGCTGCCCGACGCGGTGGTCATCCTCTAAGCACCGGATCCCTGGCCAACCTGGCGGTCGTCGAAGCGTTTCAGCCGGTTCTGCTCGAGTTGATCGGCCGGTGTTTGCTGCCGAAGCTCTCCACCCAGGGCTTGTGGCCCAGCGGCGGAAAACGCAGCTTGGCCTGAGGCACGGTCACATCGGGCAGATGGGCCAGCAAATGCCGGATCAAGGCCAAGCGGCCACGGCGCTGGTCATTGAAGTCCACCAGCGTCCAGGGCGCATGGCGCGTGTGCGTGGCGTTCAACATCACATCGCGGGCCTCGCCGTATTCCTTGTACAAGCGGCGCGCCTCCAGGTCGATGGGTGACAACTTCCAGCGCTTCAGCGGGTCGGCCAAGCGCTCGGCAAAGCGGATCTCCTGCTGCTCTTGATCCACCGTCAGCCAGTATTTGAAGAGCAGCACGCCGTCATCAACCAGCAGTTTTTCAAACACCGGCGCCTGCTTCAGAAAGGCCTGTGTCTGCGCCGGCGTGCAAAAGCCCATCACCGTCTCGACGCCGGCCCGGTTGTACCAACTGCGGTCGAACAGCGCGATCTCGCCGGCCGCCGGCAGATGCGGTACATAGCGCTGAAAGTACCACTCGCCGCGCTCGCGGTCGCTCGGCTTGCCCAAGGCCACGGTGTGGCATTGGCGCGGATTCAAGGTTTCGGAGATGGCTGAGATCACACCGCCCTTGCCGGCGGTGTCGCGCCCCTCGACCACGACCACCAGGCGCTGCCCCTGGTGCTGCAACCAATGCGCCATCGCGTTGAGTTCCAGGTGCAAGGGCGCCAGTTGCTCAAGGTAGTCGCTCTTGCTCAGCTTGCCGGGAGCCCCGGCCTTGGCTTTGCCCTCGGGCTTGTCTCCGGTCCTGGACTTGCCGCCGCTCTTGCTTGCCATGGCTTGCTGCCTCTCTTTTTAAGGAGCAGACAGCTTATGTCAGCCAGGGGCTATCCGACAACGGTCAAAGCAAAGTCAAGGTCTGCATGCCGGCCCAACTCTCGCCGGGCGCCAAACTCAAGGGCCGCTCGACCTGGGCCGCCTCCACGCAGAGCATGTGCTTGTAGCCATCCGCCGGCATGTCCGCCAGCGCCGCGCATTTTTCGGCGCCCGGATTCCAGACCACGGCATCGTCAAAGCCCTGCTGGCGAATCTGCAAACGGCGCTCGCTGGTGGCCAGGCGCTCGCGCAGCGTCAACTCCTCGCGCACGCGGTGGTAGATGCGATCCAGGTCGCCGCCGGGCAGCAACAAATCGACCCGCTGCACTTTCTCCATCTCATCCACCGCGTCCCAATAACGCAAGGCGGTCAGGCCTTGAACGCTGGTGGAGTCGAGGTCATCCAGGCGCAAATAACTGTGCAGCGCAGCGGTGAAGTCAAAAGCCGTCTCGCCTTTGTTCTCGCAGGCCAACTCGATCTGCAACTCGCGGCCGCTGATGCGCACGCTCAGTTCCAGCTCAAACGCATGCGGCCAGAACATCCGCGTGGCCGCATCGTCGCTCAGACGCAAAACGGCCAAGGCATCATCCTTGCCCTGCTCGGCCATCACCAAGGACCAAGGCTTGCCGC
The DNA here is from genome assembly GCF_037482915.1 of Paucibacter hankyongi. Taxonomy (NCBI): domain Bacteria; kingdom Pseudomonadati; phylum Pseudomonadota; class Betaproteobacteria; order Burkholderiales; family Sphaerotilaceae; genus Roseateles; species Paucibacter hankyongi. Next base: position 531,579 of record NZ_JBBHJX010000002.1, on the reverse strand, counting down.
GGGCAAAGCCGTGCCGCTGCAAGGGGCCACGGGCACCGAACTGCGGAAAGATCACCGGCACGCCGCCGCGGATCGCCTGCCCCGAGGCAAACGCCGACTTGGGCGACATATAGAGCTGTTCGTCGCCGCCGGCCGGCTGCCACGACACCAGATGGCCGCCATGCAACAACACGGTGGCCCGGGCGCCGTCTGGCGACAGCAGTTCAATGGCATCCATGCCTTGGTGACGGGAAAGAGAAATGGGCTTGGACACAGGCGGGACCGGTAAGTGAGGGAGAAATCATTCGGGTTCACAGCCACGAAGTGGCTGTGCCCGCATTTTAGTGGCGAGGCAAGACCCGCCCGCCTTTAGACCCCCGCCGGACTCAGCGGGCGGTCGCGTAGTCAAACCGGCACCAGACCGGCGCCATACCCGCCAACTCGCTCGGCAAGCGCGAGTGCGCGCAGGCAGGCCCATCCAGCGCCAGCAGCAGACCGATGTGCGGCAGCAAGCAGCAGACGGCAGAACCAGCACTCGGGCTGGGTTCGTAGCTCAGCTGCGGCATGCGCGCCATGTCCAAGCCCAAACCCTGGCGTTTGAACCAGGCTTCTTTCAGCGTCCACCATTGGTAGAACTGTCGGGCTCGCTCGGCCGCTGAGGGGGCCGCCTGGATGGCCTGGCACTGCGCGGGGCTATGCACCAACTCGGCCAAGGCCGCAAAGTCACGGCTGCGGCCGGTGTCCTCGATGTCCAAGCCGAGCGGCGCATCGGCAACAACGCAGGCAACCCAGGCGCCGCTGTGTGAAATCGACAGACACAAATCGGGCCGGTCTTCGACGTGGCTGCGGCCCTGTTCATCAACGATCAATCGGGGCTGAGAGAGCCCCGGCCAGCGGGCCAGGGCCAGTCGCATCAGGCGGCGACCAGCCAAAAAACTGGCCCGCCGCTGCGGATGATTGAAACCATCAAGGCGCTGCAACTCACTGGCGCTGAGCCAGTCTTGCGCCGCGGGCAAGTCTTGAACCAGCGCGTCCTGCCGCGCCAGTTCACAGATCAGGCTCACCGCGCGCCGGCACCGCCGGGAAAGAGCTTGTTCACCAACTCGGCGATCTTGACATCGGCGGCAATGAACTTGCCCATATTGCCGCCGCCGCGGGTCGCGTCGTAAATGGCTTCACCGCTAGGCTTGGCCTGCTTGTACACCTTGATCTCGGCATAAGCCATATAGAGCGCCAGGTCCCAGCGCCAGTTGGCCGTATAGGTGCTCGTGATCGGGCATTCGTTCAGCGCAGCCGAGGGAGGCAGCATGCGCACCTCATAGCCCTTTTGGACCAGCACCTTGCGATAAGACTCCAAGAAGCCGTTTTTGACCGCCGGGCTCTCAATGATGCAGATCTGCCGCTCGGTAAAGCTTTCGGCCGGTTTGACGTTTTGCCGGATGGCGCAGCCGCTCAGAGCGAGGGCCGCCAGTCCGAGCAGAGCAATGCGGTGCTGTTTCATCGTTTCCCTCATCGTTTTCCAATATTTCTTGTTTGCAGGCGGGCTGCTTGCCGGCCCCAGGTGCCGTGCAAGCAGAAGCTTAGCCCTGAGCCTTATTCGGCAACCTTGGCGTAAGTGCCCTTCAAGGCCACGCCGATGATCACGGCGCCGGCATGGCACTCAAAGGTGGTGTCGCTCTTGACTTCGTTCTTCTTGTAATAGCTGACCAGATCGATCACCGCGTTGGCGCCTTCGCGCTTGGCGCTGTTCTGGAAAGCGATCAGCGCCGACAGCGCCGCCCACTTGCAGCCGAACTCATCGCTCTTGCCCACGCCATTGGTCTTTTGGTTGGAAGAGTCGCTGGAGAAGGTCTTCTCAACCTTGGGGGTCTTCTGTCCGGCCAGATAGAACTTGACCGAGCCGTCGAGCTTGCCCTGCGCCTCGGGCATGGCCAACACATCGGCCAGAGGGATGTGCAAGGTGGTGTCACGGGCTTGCGCCACAGGGCTCAATGCGGCCAGAGCCAGACCCAAGGCCAACACTTGCTTGAACGATTTCTTCATTTTCCGCTCCTTGAAAGCCTCATTCGAGGCGTTTGAAAATCAGCGAGGTATTGATCCCGCCAAAAGCAAAATTGTTGCTCATCACGATGTCGGTTTGCAGTTCGCGGCCTGCGCCGGTGATGTAGTCCAACTCCCCGCAACGCGGGTCGACCTGGGTCAGATTCAGCGTCGGCGCGAACCAGCCGCGGCGCATCATCTCGATGCTGATCCAGGCCTCCAAGGCGCCACAGGCGCCCAAGGTATGGCCCATATAACTCTTCAATGAGGAGATGGTCAACTTGGACCCGAAGACCGAGTGGGTGGCCTGCGATTCGGCCACGTCGCCCTGGTCGGTGGCGGTGCCATGCGCATTGACATAGGCGATATCGGCCGGCTGCAGCCCGGCATCATCCAGCGCCAGGCGGATGGCCTGCGCCATCGTTTCGGCCTGCGGATGGGTCACATGGGCGCCGTCGCTATTGGTGCCAAAGCCGATCAGCTCGGCATAGATGCGGGCACCGCGGGCGCGCGCATGCTCGTACTCCTCCAGCACCAAGGTGCAAGCGCCCTCGCCCAGCACCAGGCCGTCGCGGGCAGCGTCAAAGGGACGCGGGGTCAGGTCGGGCGTGCCGTTGTACTTGACGCTGGTGGCGAACAAGGTGTCGAACACCGCCGCCTGGGTGGCGTCCAACTCCTCGGCGCCGCCGGCCAACATGGCGACCTGCTTGCCGGACTGGATGGCCTCAAAGGCATAGCCAATGCCTTGCGAGCCCGAGGTACAAGCACTGGTGGTGGTGATGATGCGCCCGGTCAGGCCCAGGAACACGCCGATATTGACGGCCGCCGTGTGCGCCATCATCTTGATATAGGTGGTGGCGTTGATGCCCTCAGTGCTCTTGTCCGCCATCATGCGGCCGAAGTCGCCGATGGCCTTGGGGGTGCCCGAGCTGGAGCCATAGGAGATGCCCATGCGGCCGCTCTTGACCAGCGGATCACCGAGCAGGCCGGCATCGGCCAGCGCCATTTCGCTGGCGCGCGTGGCCATCACCGCCACGCGCCCCATGCTGCGCATGCTCTTGCGGTTGTAGCGCTCATGCGGCAATTCAAACGCCATGGCCGGCGCGCCGACCTGGGTGTTCAGGCCCTCGTAATCGGCCCATTCACGCACCACCTGGACGGCGTTATGGCCGGCGCGCAGGCGCGCCTCGACCGTGGCCCAGTCATGCCCCAAGGGGCTGATGGCGCCCACACCCGTGACGACAACGCGTCTCATCCGATCATTCCCCCATTCACCGAAATCACCTGGCGAGTGATGTAGGCCGCATCCGGACTCATCAGAAAACTCACCACGGCGGCTACCTCTTCGGGCTTACCAATGCGCTTGGCCGGAATCAGCTTGAGAGCCTCTTCCAGCAAACGCTCATCCACCATTTCGGTCTCGATCAAGCCTGGAGCCACGCAGTTGACGGTGATCTCCCGGCTGGCCAGTTCGACCGCCAGCGCTTTTGTGGCGCCCATGATACCGGCCTTGGCGGCGCTGTAATTGACCTGCCCCCGGTTACCCATCAAGCCCGAGACCGAGGCCAAGGTGACGATGCGGCCCGGCTTGCGGCGCCGCACCAGCGGCATCGTCAGCGGTTGCAGCACATTGAAGAAGCCGTCCAGATTGGTGTGGATGACCGCGTCCCAGTCGTCACCGCTGAGCGCCGGGAAGGCGCCGTCGCGGGCGATGCCGGCATTGCAGACCACACCGTAATAGCAGCCATGCGCCTCCACATCCGCCAACAGCGCCGCGGCGGCCGCCTCGCGCTGGCCCACATCAAACTGCAGCAGCCGCGCCTGCCGACCCAAGCCCTGCACCTCGGCCACCACGGCCTCGGCCTCGGCGCGCTGGCTGCGGCAATGGATCACCAGGTCATAGCCCTCGCGGGCCAGGCGCAGCGCGATCGAGCGGCCAATGCCGCGACTCGAGCCGGTCACCAGCACGGTCAGGCCCTTGCCTTGCGCGTTTTGTCGTTCACCCATCTTGGGCTCCTTCGCCCTGTAAAAATTGTTCGGGATTGGTCGGGCCGAACACGGTCAAGGCGGCGCTGGCCACCAACTGCCCATCGATCAGGATCTCACACGCGAATTGGCCCAGGCCGTTGTCGGCCTGGAACTCGCGCCGCGCCCGCACTTCCAGGGTCTCGCCGGGCACAAACAAGGCGCGCTCGCAGCGGTATTTGCGGCTGCCCAGCAAGAGACCGATTTTCGGCGCTTGCTCGGACTGCCGGCCCTGCCAGCCGGCCCAGGCCGCCACCGCCTGCGCCATGTATTCGATGCCGACCCAGCCACCGACGCCGCCCAGCGCCGCGTCATAGAACAGGTCTTGCTCGCTGATCAGCACGCGGGCGTGGATGCCCTCGGGCTCGGTGTGCAGCAACTCGCTCAGCAGACACATGCGGCCGGCATGCGGCAGCAGCTCGCGGATATCCCAGTCGGACGCCAAAGTTCTGTCGCTATTCATGATCACCCGCGCACAACAGCAAGGCGGCATTGCTGCCCCCAAAGGCAAAAGAATTGCTCAGCACGGCACGCACCGGCCGCCCCAAGGCCTCGCCGGGACGCACCAGATGCAAGGCCGGCAGTTCCGGGTCGGCGCAACCGTCCCACCAATGCGGCGGCAACAGGCCCTGCGGGTTGTCCGTCAGCGTCAACCAGGCAATCGCAGCCTCCAAGGCGCCGGCGGCGCCCAGCGTGTGGCCGGTCAAAGGCTTGGTCGAGCTGCAGGCCAGGTTGGGGCCGAACAATTGCTGCACCGCGCGCGACTCCATCGCGTCATTCTGTCGCGTTGCGGTGCCGTGCAGATTGAGGTAATCGATGTCCTCGGGCCGCAGTCCTGCACGCGTCAGCGCCATCTGCATCGCACTGAAGGCGCCCTCGCCCGAGGCCAGCGGTGCCGAGATGTGGTGCGCGTCCGAGCTTTCGCCCCAACCCGCCAGCCGCACCGGCGCGGGAGACTCAGCCGACGCATCGCTCGGTTCACGGCTCATCAGGAACAAGGCCGCGGCCTCGCCGATATTGATGCCTTGCCGGTGGCTGCTGAAGGGATTGCAACGCCCGGCGTCGACCGACTCCAAGGCGTCGAAGCCCGCCACCGTGAAGGCGCAGAGCGAATCGGCGCCGCCGGTCAACACCGCATCGCACATGCCCGAGGCCAATAGCCGCGCGGCGCTGGCCATGGCCTTGGCGCTCGAGGAGCAGGCGGTGGAGATCACATAGGCCGGCCCGCCCAGGCCCAGCAACTCGGCCAACATCAGCGCCGGGGAGCCAATTTCTTGCTGGCGCAGGTCAAAGCCGGCCGGGAACTCGCCCTGCGCGGCACGCGCCTTGAAGGCCGCCTCGCTCTCGCCGATGCCCGAGGTGCTGGTGCCCAGAATCACCGCGACGCGCTCGGCGCCATAGCGGGCCACCGCAGCGTCCACCGCGGGGCGGATCTGCGCCAGCGCCTCCAGCAGCAGCGCGTTATTGCGGCTGCGATGGCGCTCGGGCAAGCCGGCCAGGTCCGGCAAGTCGGCGCGCACCGCGCCCAGGTGCAGCCGGCGGCCGGGCAACACGCCCTCCAGCTCGGCCACGCCGCTGGGCGCAGGCCCAAACAAGGCCGCGCGTACCTCAGCCTGGCCGCAGCCAAGTGCGCACACCAGGCCCAGCTGATGCAAATAGAAATGCTTGTTCTGATTCATGTCGCTTGCGGCTTCGATTCAATCAACAGCCGGTAGCCCTCGACGAGGTTGAGAAGCTCGATTTTTTCACCGTCCACGCCCAGCGTCTCGATGCCGACGTTGATGACCGTTCGTCCCTCTTGCAACAGTCGCCTCTCCCCAGCGTCGGACTCCAAGGTCCAACCCGACGGCAGGTGAGCTCGCAGGGCCTCGACCGGCCAGAACACCAGGCAAAGGTCGCGCAGCATGCGATCGGTGTCAACCTCGGCCGGCAGCATCAGATGGCGCTGCACCGTCAGATCACGGCCGTCCCACTGCAGCGCCAGCACGCGCTGGCCGAGCGCAAAGCCGGCCAGGCGCAGGCCGCTGGCGTCTGCCTCCAACAACACCTCGACGGTCTGCGGCGCTGCCTCGGGTGCGTCGAGCCGGTAGACGCTGAGGCGCTGCACCAGGCTGAGGCTGCGCCCCAATTCGGCCGGCGACAGATGCAGTTTCGGCAGCAGCGGGGGCGCGGCAGGCCGCGTCGCGCAAGCGGCGAGCAGCAGCGCCAGTGCAGGCCCCCAGGCCAGAGCCGTCCGCCGCGAAAGGGTCTTGCTCATGCCTTGGCAAACCTCAGCAAGCTGTGGCAATAGCCGATACCGTCGCGCACGGTCAGCAGCTTCAGGCCCGCGGCTTCGGCCAAGCGGATGTAGTCCGTGCTTTGGTAGATCTTGCTATTGCCGCTGGCCATCGCGGTGAAATAGGGGCTGGTATTGATCAGGCAAAAGGCCGCGATGTCGTAGCGCTGGCGATCCCAGAAGGTGTCCATGATCAAGATCTGGCCGCCGCTGGCCAGGGCGCCGGCGGCCCGTTCCAAAATGCTGGCGATCACCGGCTCGCTGAAACAGCTGAGGAATTGGCTCATCCAGATCAGGTCCATGCCGGCCGGAAAGGCTTGGGGCGCGGCCAGCATATCGATCGGATGCAGCACCGCGCGCTCTCGGCAGCCGGCCTCGCTCAGGGTCTGCGCCGCCACCGCCAGCTGCTGCGGCAGGTCCAGCAGATGCAGCTCAACCTCGGCGTTATAGGCCAGGGCGGCACGGCTGAACTTGCCGGTGTTGGCGCCAATGTCCATCACCCGGCGCGGCGCGCTGGCGAAGACATCGGGCATCACATCGGGAAACGAGGTGTCCGAGTAATGGTGGTCAAACTCGAACCAGCTTTGCTTGGCCGGCTCGGGCAGCTGCGACATGCCCTGATACAGCGTCGGCCAATCGCCCAGGCGCGCCAGCCCGAGCGGACGCTCCTGGTCGATGGCGGTCTCCAGATCGGCCAGGCCCAGGTAGCAGACATCGTGGACGAAATCGAGGTTGATCTGCGTCATGCGATCGGTGACGAGGATGAAGCCGGTCTTGTCCAGCACATAACGCCCATCGCGCAGCAGTACGACACCGGCCGACAAGCAGGTTTCCAGCACCAGCTTCAAGGCATACAAGGTCCACGGCCCTTCAGACGCCATCGCCTCCACGCTCAGGCCATCGCTGCCGGCTTGGGACAAACGCTCCAGCATGCCGCGCTTCCAGGCATAGCGCACGCACTGAAACACCACCGGCCCGAAGGCGATCTTCTGCGCCTCGAAGCGAGCGGCGAAGGCGCTCTGTTTGTCGGGTGAGAACTTCTTATCCAGCATCAAGGCTCCACAGGGGGTCGGCGACCCCGCATCCATTTCTATTTCGTTGCTATTGCGTTCAGCTCGCGCACAAGGCTTCCAGCGTCTTCAGCCGCTTCGGTTGCGCCACATAGGGATTGTTCAGGTCCCAGGCATAGCCGGCCAGGATGGAGGCGATCATGCGGCGGATGTCGGCCGACTGATCGGGATGGAAGATCACATCCTGGAAGCCGCCGCGGTACCAGCTCTCGACAAAAGCCCGGAAGGTGTCCACGCCCGCCTTGAGGGGCTGGGCATAGTCAGCCTCCCAGTCCACCGCCTCGCCGGCCAACTCGCGCCCGATGGCGGCCGCAGCCAGACTGGCCGACTTGACCGCGATCGTGACCCCGCTGGAGAACACCGGATCCAAAAACTCACCGGCATTGCCCAGCAGCGCAAAGTTGCGCCCCCACAGCGACTTCACATTGGCGGCGTAGCCGATCAGCTGGCGCGCCGGCGTGTCCCAAACCGCGTCGCGCAGCAAATGGGCCAGCATCGGCGTTTCGGCAATGATGGCACGCAAGCGCTCGGTCTCGCTGCCGGCATAACGCTCCAAAAACTCGGTACGCGCCACCACGCCTTGCGAGCAGCGACCGTTCGAGAACGGGATGGTCCAGAACCAGACATCTACATGTTCGGGATGCACGCTGACCAGAATCTTGTTGCGATCAAAGCTGGGGTCACTGATGTGGTCTTCCACATGGGTGAAGTAGGCGCCGCGCAGCGGAAAGTCGGAGGGGGTTTCGAGGTCGAGCAGGCGCGGCAAGGTGCGGCCAAAGCCACTGGCGTCGAGCAGGAAGCGGGCGCTCAATTGATAGCTCTCGCCCTCGGGCGGCTTGACCGTCAACAAGGGCCGCTCGCCACTCACATCAACGGCGCTGACCGCATGCCGGAAGCGCAGCTCGGCGCCGGCCTTTTCGGCCGCGCGGGCCAACACCTCATCGAAGCTGGCGCGCTGCACCTGGTAGGTGGTGCCCCAGCCGCTGCTGAACTTGTCGCGGAAGTCAAAGGCCGTGCGGCGCTCTCCGCGCTGAAAGGCCGCACCGTTCTTGAACTGGAAGCCAGCCTCAACCACATCGCGCAGAAAACCCGCCTCCTCAATGAAGGCCATGGACTGCGGCAACAGGCTCTCGCCGATCGAGAAGCGCGGGAACTGCTCCTTCTCGATCAGCAAGACATCACGGCCCTGCCGGCGCAGCAGGCCGGCCGCCACCGAACCCGAAGGCCCGGCGCCGATGATGACGATTTCACGCTGTTCAATATTCACTTTTTGCTCTCCCTTTTGTACTTCATTCTTCCGGCATGAACAGCGGCGTCAGCGCCCAAGCCAGGGCGATGCCCAGCAGCATGGTCAAACCAAAGGCCCGCAAGGCCGGCGTGCCCGACAGCGCCAGCAGGCCAAAGGCCAATAGCGTGGAGGCGGCCGCCAGCGTGACCGACAAGAAAGGCCGCAAGGCCTGTCGCGCCGGCTGCTCAAGCAGAAAGATGCCGTAGTCCACGCCCATGCCGAGAATCAGCAACAGGGCCAGGACATTGAAGAGTTGCAGCGGCTGGCCGAACAGCGCCGGCACGGCCAGAGCCAGGGCGCTGGCCAGCAGCGTCGGCAACAAGGCGCGCCAGGCGCGGCGGCCAAAGCGCCAAGTCAGCGCGGCGAACACCAGCCCATAGCTGAGTGCAATCACCCCGCCCATCAGGCCACGATAGCGCGCCAAGACCTGCGAGACCTCGCCGACCTTGTCGACCCACTGCACGCCCGCTTGGCCCTCAGCCAGCGCCGCCAGCCGCGGCAGCTTGTTGAAATCGCTCAGGCCACGCAGCAGCACCACGCTGGCGTAGCCGCCTTCAAATGGGCCCAGCCACTGGTGACGCAGCGGCTCGGACACCGGCGCCGCCAGCCACTCGGCCGGCAAGAGCGGCTTGAAGGCCTGCGCCGGTGTGGCCGTGGGCGCTTCACCCAAGATCTTCAGGGCCGCGGGCAAGACCTGACCCTGCACCACCTGATGCAGCAAGGCCGCGTCCGCGGCCTGCCGAGCCTGCGAAGGCAGCCAGTCGCTGACCGACTGCGTGCCGCTGACCAAGCCCGGCTCGGCCATCAAGGTTTGCTTCAGGGCCTCTTCACGCTGCAGCACCTCTTCTTCGCTGGCGCCACGCACCAGATAAAACTGCGCCGGGCTGGGCAGATCCATCAGCGCCGAGAAGGCACGCTGCTGCTCGAGCAAGGCCTTCGGTGAGTTTTGCAGCAAGCGGATGTCGTCATTGGCCTGCAGGCGCAACAAGCCCAGCAGCAGGACCGGCAGCACCACGAGGGCGAAACCCAGCGTGAAGCGGTTGCGACCCAAGACCGGCCAAGACGCGCGCTGCGCGCCAACCCAGCGCGAGAACGGACTCCAGGCCATCTCACCGCGATCAAAGAGCGGGAAGCACCACAGCGTGGTGATGAAGGCCGCCAACAGACCAACGACCGAGAACACCGCGATCTGGCGCAGACCGGGGAAAGGTGTCAAGGCCAGCAAGGCATAGCCAATGGCCGTGGTGCACATGGCCAGCACCATGGCCCCGCTTTGCTCGCGAAGCATCTGAAAGCGTTCGGCGAACGGCCGACCCAGGCGGCCGCTGTAATAGTTGCTGGCGTAGTTCTCGGCCACGCCGACCAGGCTGGCGCCGAACACCAGCGTGATCATGTGCAGGCGGCCAAAGATCAGGCTGGTGATGGAGATGGCGCAGAGCAGGCCAACACCGATCGACAGCGTGACCAGCAAACGCGGGCGGATCGCCTGAAAAGCAAACAAGGTCAGCACGATGATCCCGACCAGCGAGCCCAGGCCGATGGTGTGCACCTCATGCTCGGCTTGTTGCGCGGCCGCCGCGGCATGCAGCGGCACGCCGACCATCAGCACTTCCGCTTGAGGCTGAAGTTGTAGCGCCGCTTGGCGGGCGCGTTCCAGTCGCGGGATCAGGGCTTGCTGGCTGCTCATCGAGAAGCCCGACTCCAGCAACTCCAGCGTCAAGAAGGCGTACTGCCGCTGCGGACCGGACAGCGACAGCCGCCCCTCGGTGACGCGCACGCGGCTGTCACCGGCGCGCTCGGACAGCCAGGCGCCGAACAGATTGAGCGGGTCGGCCTGCCAGCTGCCAATGCGCGGCATGCCCATGGGCCGATAGAGCGATTCGACCGCGCGCTGCGCCAAACTTTCCGGGGATTCTTTTTGCAGCAAGGCGCGCTGCTCGGCCGTCAGCAATTGGCCTTGGTAGGGCGTGAAAAAGCCCAGCCACTGTTCGGCCGAAGCTTCACCGACCTGGTAGCGCAGCGTGATCGGCGCGGCCGGTGCTTCCAGCAACGAAGCGGCAAAGGCGTCGCCGGCCTGGCGCGCGGCGGCCCAGTCCTCGGCGCCGACCAGCACCACCACGCGGCGTGCCGCTGCATCGGCGAGCGCCCGCGTCGCCTGCTGGACCGCAGGCTGGCGCTCGTCCTGCGGCAGCATGGCCAAGACATCGGTGTCCAGTTGCAAGCGCCCGCCCAAGAGCAGCCACAGCGCATGGCTGCACAGCACCGCACACAGCAGCAGCCAGACGGCGGCGCGGCGGCGCAGAGGCAGCTGATCGGGGGCGGTCTCAGTCAAAACGCGCTGCCTCATCGGCACTCAGGCGCGCCGGCTCGCTGCGTTGCGCGCTGAAGCGCAGCTGGGTCAGATCCCCATTCGCTTCATCGAGGCGGATGCTGCCGACATGGCTGTCGCCATTCAGCTCGATCGCCTTGAACAGTTTGCTCAAGGCCGCTTGGCGCGGCTGCAGTTGCAGCTGCCAACGCCGGCCATCGATCTGGCCCTCGATACGGAAGTACTCGGACAAGGCCGCGATATCGCCATTCAACAAAGAGAACATCAGGCCATTGATGATGCGCACCGAGGGCTCCTTGCCGGCGTCGAGCCGAAAGGCGACCGCGCCATTGCCCTGGGTGGCGACGATCTCATCGCGGGTCAGACGCAGATTCGAGGCAAACGGCGTCTTGGTGCGCCACAGCACGCCGCGTTCGCGAGCAACGATGAAGTCGCCCCGCGACAGCAAGGGCTTGGCAAAGCCCTGCACCTGCTTGCTTTGCTCGAAATCACCGCGCAGCACCGAGGGCTGCTGCAGGCGCTCGCGCACCGCAGCGGCGAGCTCGGGGCCCGCCAAGGGCGCGGCCGTGGCAGCTCGGCTCATCAAGCTCAGGCCAAGCAGTCCCAAGAGGCTCACGCCAACAAACCGGCGCCTCATGTCGGCTCCACCCCGAGACGCCCCCACAAGACCGGCGGGCAGACGTAGAGCATCTCGCGCTCGGCGATCGAGTAGGCCACCTGGATGGTGTAGGCGCGGTTGATGGCTTGGCCGCTGGCCGCGTCGGAGATGAGGTATTCGATCTTCAAGCGGTTGTCCCACTCAACGATCTCGGCGCGCACCGAGAGGCGCTGGTTGAAACTGGCCATGCCCACATACTTCAAGCGCATATCGACGATGGGCCAGGCAAAGCCAGACTCACGCATCTGCGGATAGTCGTAATTGAACTTGGCCAAGAGCGCGCAACGCGCCAACTCCAGGTATTTGACATAGTGGCCGTGCCAGACGATGTCGAGCGGATCGAGGTCGTGAAAGGCCGGCGCCAGCTCGATGGTGTGGCTGAGATCAGGCTTGCTGTTCATACAGACTCCAGGATTGCTCGCGCACCGCATCCAGCATCTTGTGAAGATCGGCGTCCAGCGCGCGGTCTTCTTCCACCAGGGCAATGCGAGCCTCCAGATCGGCTTGCATCTGCGCCAGCGCCGGGCTCAGCGTCAGCGGCTGCAAGTTGGCGCGCAAGCTCAGGCCCTGGCGGGCCGCGATCAGCATCGCCGCCAGCACTTGCTCACTCAACTCCAGCACGCGCAGGCAATCGCGTGCGGCAATGGTGCCCATGCTGACCTTGTCCTGGTTGTGGCATTCGGTCGAGCGGCTGAAGACCGAGGCCGGCATCGTGCCTTTCAAGGCCTCGGCGGTCCAGGCCGAGACGCTGATCTGCAGCGCCTTCAGGCCATGGTTGATGGCAGCGCGCTCGCCGGTGGCGCCGGACAGATTGCTGGGCAGGCCGTGGTTGTAGCGGGTGTCCACCAACAGGGCCAGTTGACGGTCCAACAAATCGGCCACATTGGCCACGGCGGTCTTCAGCGTGTCCATGGCCAGCGCGATATGACCACCATAGAAATGCCCACCGTGCAGCACCAGCTCATTGCGAGCGTCGATCAAGGGGTTGTCATTGGCGCTGTTCAGCTCGTTTTCGATCAGCTGACGCAAAAAGGGCAAGGCGTCTTGCAGCACGCCGATCACGTGCGGGGCGCAGCGCAAGGAGTAACGGTCTTGCAGACGCTGCTCATTGCGGCTGGGCCGGTCGCTGGCCAGATCGGCCCGCAGGCGCTCGGCGCAGAGCTGCTGGCCGGGATGCGGCTTGGCGGCGAACAGGGCCTCGTCGAAGTGATGCGCATTGCCACCGCTGGCCACGACATTCATCGCCGTCAAACGCGTGGCAAGGCGGCACAGATAGTCGGCACGTTGCCAGGCCAAGCAGGCCAAGCCGGTCATCACCGCGGTGCCGTTCATGATGGCCAGGCCCTCCTTGGGGCGCAGGCGCAGCGGCTTCAGACCCACCAGAGCCAAGGCCTGCTCGGCCGCCATGCGCGCGCCCTTGAACAGCACCTCGCGCTCGCCGCACAAGACCGCGGCCAGATAGGACAAGGGCGTCAAATCACCACTGGCACCGACCGAACCCTCGGACGGGATCAAAGGCAGGATGTCGTGCTTGAGCAAGGCCTCGATCTGGGCCAGCAAGTCCACGCTAACGCCCGACATGCCCTGGCTCAGCGAGGCCAGCCTGGCCGCCAAGACGGCGCGCGTTTGCTCGGGGCTCAAGACCGCGCCCATGCCGCAGCCATGGTAGGTGTAGAGGTGATGCGGCAGATCGGGCACCAGGGCGGGCGGCACGGTGACGGTGCAGGAGTCGCCATAGCCGGTGGTGACGCCGTAAATGACGCCCTCTTCCGCCAACAAGCGGGCGACGAAATCGGCGCCCGCCTGTATATGGGCGCGGAAGGCGGGGTCACTGCTGAGGCGGGCCAAGCGCTGTCCAGACGCAACGGCGCAGATGTCTTCAATACGCAAGCGCTGACCGTCAAATTGCACGGCTTCGGTAGGGGTCGTCGTTTCGACTCGGGCTGTCATGGTGTTTGGTCCCAAAAGGGAAAGAAATTGAACCAGTCGTAGGGCGACTGGCGCAGCTGCGCGCTGAGCGCCGCCACAAACTGCTGGGCATAGGCTTGCATCGCTTGTTCGCGCTGACCGCGCGGCAACAGCACCTGCTCGGCCAATAAATCAAAACGCATCACATAGCCGCGCCCCTGGTGCAGGCAGGACAGCATATAGAGCGGACATTTCAGCAAGCTCGCCAGCACATAGGGGCCGACCGGGAAGTGCGCCGGATGGCCCAGAAAATCCACCTGCACCGTCTTGCTGTGGCGCACCGGAATGCGGTCCCCGGCGATGGCGACGAACTCGCCGCGGGCGACTTTTTCGCTCAGAACCATGGCCATGGCCGCGTCCATCTCGGTGACCTCGATCAGCTGCACCCGGCTGTTCGGCTGCAGGCGCTTCAGCAGCTGATTGAAGGCCTGCGCATGGGCGGTATGCACCAACACATTGAGCTTGAAGACGCTTTCGTCTTCGACCAACGCGCGGCACAACTCCAGGCAGCCGATGTGCGCGGTGATGATGATGCCGCCCTGGCCGGCCGCGGCGGCTTGGCGCAAGGCATCGGCGCCCTGCACCTGCACCCGCTCGGCCGGGTAGCGGCCGGCCATGGCGAGCAACTTGTCCAGCATGGTCTCGGCAAACAGACCGACATGGCGCAGCCCCTGGCGCCACCCCGGTGTGGCGGGGAAAACGCCGTATTGCGCATGCAATCGCCGCAGATACTGCAGCGAATCACGCCGCAGCTCGGGCCGACTGAGCCAATGCAGCAGCAGCACCGGCGCCATGAAGAGTCGAAACAGCCAGCGTCCGCTCAGGCGATGCACCCAGTAGAGCAGCCAGATGCCGGCAACAAAAGTGTTCTCGCCCAGGCTGGCCCAGTGGCTGCCGCGGGCTTGAGGCTCGACCGGGTCAGACATCTGCGGCCCCGTCATTTGGCGAAACGCCGCCACAAGAGCAGCGGCAGGCGCGGCAACATGCCGAAGAACAGGCGCGTGTGCATCCAGGAGATCAAGACGTTGTCATGCAGCGCACGGAAGTGCGAGATGCCGTCGCTGGGGTAGCTGACGCGGGTCGGCTGGTTGATGACCGGCACGCCGCGCCAGATCAGTCGCACCGCGATCTCGACATCAAAGTCCATGCGCCGGCCGATCTGGACCCGCTCGATCAAGGCGACCGTCGGCGCCAGCGGATAGACGCGGAAGCCGCACATTGAGTCGCGCAGCGTCGTCGACAAGGTGTTGATCCAGACCCAGATATGGGTGGCGTAGCGGCCGTACAAACGTGCCTTCGGCACCGAAGCATCGTAGACCGGGCAACCGCAGATGAAGTGCTGCGGGTGAGCCTCGGAGAGCGCCAAGAAGCGCGGCACATCGGCGGTGTCATGCTGACCGTCGGCGTCGATCTGCAGCGCGTGGCTGTAGCCTAATGCCAAAGCTCGACGCAATCCGGCCATCATCGCCCCGCCCTTGCCCTGGTTGACGGCCAGGCGTTCAACGCTGATCTGCGCCGGCTCGGCAGCGGCCAACTGGTCGAGCACGGCGGCACAGCCGGGCTCGCTGCCATCGTCGACCAAGAGCACCGGCAGTCCATGGGCGCGCAGCGCGTGCACCACCGCACCCACCGCCTCGCCATGGTTGTAGACCGGCACCACCGCCAGGGTTTTGTGCGGACTCATGCGGCCGGCCCGAACAGCACCCGACCGCTGGCGTGGACGCCGCGTGAGGAGCTGTATTTGAAGCTCAGCTGGCCTTGCTCGGGCTTGAAGCTCAGCGTCAAGGTGAGCGCCAGACCGGGCGTGATGACCTGCTGGAACTTGAGTCCTTCAAGCGCGCAGAAGCGCGGCGGCAGCGCGAACAGTTCGCGCCCGAAGCGTATTGCCCAGTCGACCTGGGCCACGCCGGGCAAGACCGGGTGACCGGGAAAATGGCCGTCGAACTGCGGCAACCCAGCCTCGGCGATCAGACTCAGTTCCGCCTCGGTGGCGCTGGCGCTGCGCACGCGCAGCTGCGGGCGACGCGGGTCAAACAAGGCCAGCAGATCGGCTTGCGTGCTCTTGCCCTGGCTATTGCTCGGCAGGGCCGAGACAAAACGCCAGCGCCGCGGCGCCGACACCGGCTCCAAGCTTTGCAGCAGCAGGCTGCGCAGTCGGTCGCCGAAGGCTTTGCGGCCGACTTGCTCCAACAAGGCCCACCCGGACTCGTTCGGCACCGCCACCACGGCGAGTTGCAATCGGCCATGCTGGGTATTGGAGGGCAGGCTCAACACGCGCAGCTCGCTCAAGCAGCCGCTGGCCAGCAAGGCGGCCTCGACGGCAGCCACCGAGACGCGCTTCTCCTCGATCTTCAACAAGCGGTCGGCACGGCCAAGCAATTCAAAGCTGTCGCCGAGATCGCGGGCGCGGTCAGCCGCGGCGCTCCAGTCCAGGCTGGGCAAATGGGGCGAGGAGATCTGCAGCAGCTCATCGACAACGCGCCACTGCACGCCGGGCAAGGCGGTCCAGGCCGCGGTCCGTCCCGGCTCGCGTTGGCGCCAGGCGATGCCGCCGGTTTCACTGCTGCCATAGACCTCGACTGGTGCCTGACCGAAGGCGCGCAGGCAGTCAGGCAAGGCCTCGTCGGGCAGCGGCCCGCCGGACGAAAACACCGCGCGCAAGGCCCTCAAATCGACCTGCGGCAGACGCTTCAGATGCGCTGGGCTGGCAATCAACAAGGCCTGGCGGCCGGCGCTGAGCGCCGCGACTACGTCTTCGACGAAGGCATAACGCTCGACATGGATGGCACGACCCGCGGCCAAGGGCCACAAGATGCGGAACAGCAGGCCGTAGATATGTTGGTGCGAGACGGTGGCCAAAACCTCGGCAGTGGCCAGTCGGTCACCAAAGGCCTGCTCGAGCGCGCTGACCTCGGCGAACAGCTGACTGAGTCGCTTTTCGATC
Organism: Paucibacter hankyongi; assembly: GCF_037482915.1. Lineage (NCBI taxonomy): Bacteria > Pseudomonadati > Pseudomonadota > Betaproteobacteria > Burkholderiales > Sphaerotilaceae > Roseateles > Paucibacter hankyongi. The sequence continues at coordinate 515,003 of NZ_JBBHJX010000002.1, read as the reverse complement.
GCCACCGGTTCGGCGGTCGAGCCGGAGGTGAAGATCTGCAGTTGCACGGCCGCTGGGTCGAGCGGCTGCCATGGCGGCTCGGCCAGGCCCTCGTCACCGTCTTCCGGTTCGGGCTGACGCAGTTCAGCGCCGGCAAACTCTCCGGCCAAGGCATCGACTCGCTGGCGCAACTGCGCGGCGGTGGCGGGCAGCTTGTCACCGGGCAAATAGGCGATCTTGCCGGCATGCCAAAGCGCAAACAGGGCGGCGGCGAACTCAAAGCTGTCGTCCAGATAAAGGCCGATACGGTGGCCCGACTGGCGCTCAAACAGGCGATACCAAGCCGCCGCGCGGCACTTGAAAAGGCCCCATGTGAGCGCTTGGCCCTGACGCAAAGCCAGGACTTCGGCGGGATCGCGGGCCTCGCACAACAAGGCGTTCAACGGATGCAGCGGCAACATCAGGACACCTTGCCCGCTTGTTTCAGCACATGCTGGCGCCACAACCATTCGCCGCCCAACAAGAGGCCGATCAGCCCATAGCTGAGCAAGCCGTTGTAGAGCGCCCAAACGGCATCACTGGCCCACAGGCCGGTGGCCAAGGCCACGCTGCCATTGAAGACAAAGAACACACACCAGACCTGGGTGACGCGCCGGGTGTAGGCGACACCGCGCGCGTCGAGATCGGGCTCGCGCAGGCGAGCCAAGCGCTCGATGGCCGAGGGGGGATTGAAAAGGCTGGCGCCAAACACCAGCAAAAGCACGGTATTCACCAGCACAGGATAGAGCTTCAGCGGCATAGCCGTGTTGGCGAACGCGGTCACGCCAGCCAGCAGCATGGCCGCGCCCGCGGCCCAGCGCCAGAAACGGTCAGGACTGCCGAGCGCGCGCAGCAGAGCCAAGCCGGCCAACAGCAAGGCCAGCCAGCGTGGTTCGAATCGACCCAGGCCGAAATAGACCAACAGCGGATAGGCCGCGGTCAACAGGCCCACCAACAGGGCGCGCATTCAGCTCAAGGCGGGGCGCTGCTCGGGGTTCGCCTGACCGTCCTGGCCCTCTGCGCCAGTGCCCTTGATCAGGCCTTGCAAGGCATCGATCACATCTTGCAGGGTTCGCACGGCCTTGAAGGCTTCGGGTTGCAGGCGCTTGCCGACCAAGGGACGCAGCTTCACGATCAGGTCAACGGCGTCGATGCTGTCGATGTCGAGGTCTTCGTAAAGTCGGGCTTGTGGCCGAATGGCCGCGTCGTCGATGTCGAAGGTCTCGATCAGGATGGCCCGCAGGCGCTCAAAAATTTCTTGGTCAGTCATGTCTCAATACTCCCGGTCACGCGCTTCGGCGTCACCGTGTTGCTGGCGATTGCCCACTGTTGGCGGGCGCTCGTCGTGGGGCTTGCTGCTTATTTGCTGCGCTTGTCGGCGACAAATTGCGCCAAGGCACGGATGCTGCCGAAATGCTTGCGAGTCTGCTCCGAATCGGCCGACATGCTGACGCCATAGCGTTGTTGTAGGGCCAAGCCCAATTCCAGCGCGTCAATCGAATCAAGCCCCAGGCCCTCGACAAACAGGGCCTGCTCGGGGTCGATGGACTCCGGGGTCAGGTCTTCGAGGTTCAGGCTGCTGATCAGAAGCTGTTTGATCTCCTGTTCGAGATCGAGTGCGACAGTGTTCATGTTGTAGGTCCCTGATGCGAAAAATACGCCAGCAAATGCGCGGTCAAGCGGCGAGCCGCCAGACCAGGCTCTTGCTGGGCTGAATCTAAAAATGGCTGGATCTGGATGTCTTCGCCCACACTGATCGTGAAGTGCAAAGCCCGATCGGCAACGCGCCACCAGGCTTGGCCCTTGGTCAATCCGGGCGGAGAACAATGGATACGGATCGGCGTGACAGCTCGCTCGGCCCGGATCGCGATCTGCGCCGCTCCCCGCTGCATTTTCAAGGCTTGGCCGGGTCGACTGCGCGTACCTTCCGGAAAAATTATCAGATTAGCGCCTTGGCCAAGGCTGTCCATACAGGATTGCAGCAATTCCGGACCTTCGTTATTGCGCACATAGGCGCAGGCGCGCACCGGGCCGAAGGTGAATGGGTTGTTGGCCAGGCCGGCGCGCACGACGCAGTCGGCATTGCGAATCAGCGAGATCAGGAACACCACATCGATCAGGCTGGGGTGATTGGCCAGGATCAGCAGCCCCGGCCGCTGCAGGCGCTCCAGATGCTCGAATTGATAGCTGATCAGGCCCAAGCGCCGCATCAGGGCGATGAAGGCCGCAAACACATGGCTGACCACGGTGCGCGCATGGCGGCTGCGGCGGGTCTGATTGCGCTGAAAAAGCAGCAGCAAGGGGAAATAGAGCAAGCCCAGCAGCAAGCCGCCCACACCAAAGGCAGCGAAGGCCAAAGCCGTGGCGGCAATCCGGCGCCCGCGCTGCAGGCTAGCCGGCATGGCGGGTCCAGAGCCAAGGACCGTGGCGCAGTTCTGCTTGTTCGCCGAGCAAAAAGGCCAGCGTACGCAGATCGCTGGGCAAGCTGTCGGCTGGCGCCGCAGCATCGCCCGGCATGACACCCGTCAGGCTGAGGGCGGCGGGCGTTGACGCATCAGCGGGCCGCAGCAAGCAAGCCCAAGCATGGCTGAATAGCAATTCACCGACAGGGCGAAACTGCGCATAAGCATCGGGCAAGGGTGCGTCAAAGCTGACCAGCAAAACGGCCTCGGCACCATCGGCCAGCAGCCCCTGAGCTTCGGCGAAGCCGGCCTCGGCGGAGTGTTCGCCGGCACTGACGGCCAGATAGTTGGATCGGTCTTGGCGCGCAATCGAATAGAGCGCGCCAATGGCGTTGTGAACGGACAGGCTGAAGGCCGTGGGCGACAGCGGTTGAGCCAGCGCCAGTTGCTCCAACATGCCGACGGAGCGAGCCAATTCGCCCCAGCGCGAGCTGAACACCAAGGGGCAAGGCGCCTGCGGTTGCACCGCATAAGCGCTTTGCAAGGCGGCACGACCGAGTGGGTCGATGCGCCGGCGCATCATCGCGGGCATGGCCGACAAGTCTGCCTGCTGATCGCCGACCGGTTGATGCGGCGCCGCGAACCATTCACGCCATTCGGACTGCGTCTCGAGGCCGGGGGCCCAGGCAGCCCAATCTTCGATCCAGAAACGTGCAGGCATGGTGGCTTCGCGGGCTTCCGAAAACGGCTCCGCCGCGACTAGTCGCGGCGGATATTCGAGAGTCCAATTCCAGTCTACTGAAAGGGTTCTACTCGCTTGACAAGGGCTTGATCAAGCCTGCGCCAGCTCAGTTCTTGCGGAACTTGCGCAGCGCAGCGATCTGGGCGGCCATTGCAGCGAACTCGCCTTGCGCCTTGGCAAAGTCGATATCGCTCTTGGCGTTCTTCATCGCTTCTTCGGCCAGTGCGCGGGCTTCCAGAGCCTTGGCTTCGTCCAGGTCCTTGCCGCGGATCGCGGTGTCGGCCAGCACGGTCACCTTGCCTGGTTGCACTTCCAGCAAGCCGCCAGCCACGAAGACGAATTCTTCTTGGCCGTTGTCGGCGCGCTGAATGCGCACCGCGCCGGGCTTGATGCGGGTGATCAGCGGCGTGTGATTGGGCAAGATGCCCAGCTCACCGCCTTCACCCGGCAGCGCAACAAACTTGGCCTCGCCGGAGAAGATTTGCTCTTCGGCGGAAACCACATCGACGTGGAGGGTTGCCATCTTTAATCTTCCTTAGCGTTGTGCGTAGAGAACTGTGCGAGAAACGGGGAGAGGCGTTGCCGCCCTCCCCGGCTTCATCAGCCCAGTTTCTTTGCCTTTTCGAACGCTTCGTCGATGGTGCCGACCATGTAGAAGGCCTGCTCAGGCAGGTGGTCGCATTCGCCAGCAACAATCATCTTGAAGCCGCGGATGGTTTCCTTCAAAGGCACGTACTTACCAGGCGAGCCAGTGAACACTTCGGCCACGTGGAAAGGCTGCGACAGGAAACGCTGGATCTTACGAGCGCGGCTCACGGCCAGCTTGTCTTCAGGCGACAGCTCGTCCATACCCAGAATCGCGATGATGTCGCGCAGTTCCTTGTAGCGCTGCAGCACTTGCTGAACGCCACGGGCGGTCAGGTAGTGCTCTTCGCCGATCACGTTGGGGTCCAGCTGACGCGAGGTCGAGTCCAGCGGGTCCACAGCGGGGTAGATACCCAGCGAAGCGATGTCACGCGACAACACCACGGTGGAGTCCAAGTGAGCAAAGGTCGTCGCAGGCGAGGGGTCGGTCAAGTCATCCGCTGGCACGTAAACGGCCTGGATGGAAGTGATCGAACCGACCTTGGTCGAAGTGATCCGCTCTTGCAAGCGGCCCATTTCTTCGGCCAGCGTAGGCTGGTAACCCACGGCGGAAGGCATACGACCCAGCAGCGCGGACACTTCGGTACCGGCCAAGGTGTAGCGGTAGATGTTGTCCACGAAGAACAGCACGTCACGGCCTTCGTCACGGAACGATTCCGCAATGGTCAGACCGGTCAGGGCCACGCGCAGACGGTTGCCTGGAGGCTCGTTCATCTGGCCGTAAACCATGGCGACCTTGGAGTCTTCGAGCTTCTCGAGGTTCACGACGCCCGAATCGGCCATCTCGTGATAGAAGTCGTTACCCTCACGAGTACGCTCACCCACACCAGCGAACACCGACAGACCGCTGTGGGCCTTGGCAATGTTGTTGATGAGTTCCATCATGTTCACGGTCTTGCCCACGCCGGCGCCACCGAACAGACCCACCTTGCCGCCCTTGGCGAACGGGCAGATCAAGTCGATCACCTTGATGCCGGTTTCCAGCAGCTCTTGCGAGGGGCTCAGCTCGTCGTAAGCGGGAGCCGCGCGGTGGATCGACGCGATTTGCGTCTGAGCCACAGGGCCACGCTCATCGATGGGCGCGCCGAGCACGTCCATGATGCGGCCCAGGGTCGCCTTGCCCACGGGAACTTGGATGTTCTCGCCGGTGTTGAACACTTGGGTGCCGCGGCGCAGGCCGTCCGACGAACCCAGCGCAATGGTACGCACCACGCCGTCGCCCAGCTGCTGCTGAACTTCCAGTGTCAGGGTGCTACCTTCCATCTTCAGCGCGTCATAGACCTTCGGCATTTGGTCACGCGGGAATTCCACGTCCACCACGGCGCCGATGCACTGAACGATCTTGCCAACTGCGTTGGTTTGAATGCTAGACATTTCGATTCCTTCAATCTGTATTCGTTGCGTCTGGTTTGGCTGGCGGTCGATCAACCGACCGCGGCCGCGCCACTGACAATCTCGCTCAATTCCTTGGTAATGGCGGCCTGACGGGTCTTGTTGTAGACCAGCTTCAGCTCACCAATCAAGGTGCCGGCGTTGTCGGTTGCGGCCTTCATCGCCACCATGCGCGCCGATTGCTCGGACGCCATGTTTTCAGCCACCGACTGGTAGACCAGTGCTTCGGTGTAACGCACCAGCAGCTCATCGATCACCGTGGCCGCATCGGGTTCGTACAGATAGTCCCAAGCGTGAGCTAGAGCGCCATCGGCCCCTGCGGTCTTCATGCCTTCGGTCGACAGCGGCAACAACTGCATCACCACCGGCTCTTGCCGCATCGTGTTGATGAACTTGGTGTAGCAGAGGTAGACCGCCGACAGCTTGCCTTCGGCATACGCGTCCAGCAAAACCTTCACCGGGCCGATCATCTTTTCGATGTGAGGCTGATCACCCATTTGCGTGACCTGCGAGACCACTTTGGCGCCGATGCGGTTCATGAAGCCCAGGCCCTTGTTGCCGATGGCAACGACCTCGGCCTTTTGGCCGGCAGCTTCGAGTTCCTTCAGCTTGGCCGTCGTCGCACGCAAGAGATTGGTGTTCAGACCACCGCACAGACCCTTGTCGGTCGTCACGACCACGAAACCAGCCGCCTTGGCGCCTTCGTTCGTGCTCAGAAACGCATGCCGATACTCGGGGTTGGCCTTGGCGAGATTGGCGGCGATATTGCCGATCTTCTCGCAGTAAGGACGAGCCGCGCGCATCCGCTCCTGCGCCTTGCGCATCTTGGAAGCGGCGACCATTTCCATGGCCTTGGTGATCTTCTTGGTGTTCTCAACCGACTTGATCTTGCCGCGAATTTCCTTGCTTGATGCCATGATTTCTCCTGTTCAGATGGGGCGGTTCAGCGCAGAGTGCTTGGTCCGCCCCGTCATGGGCATTAAGCGAAGGACTTCTTGAAGGAAGTGATCGCAGCGTTCAACTCGGCTTCGGCATCCTTGTCCATCGCCTTGTCGGCTTCCAGCTTGGCCAGCAGTGCGGCGTGGCTGGTCTTCAGGAACTGATGCAGGCCGTGTTCGAAAGCCAGAACCTTCTTCACGTCCAGGCTGTCCATGAAGCCCTTGTTCACCGCGTACAGCGTCGCGCCCATCAGGCTGATCGGCAGCGGCGAGTACTGAGCTTGCTTGAGCAGTTCAGTCACGCGGGCACCACGGTCCAGCTGCTTGCGGGTGGACTCGTCCAGATCGGAAGCGAACTGCGCGAAGGCAGCCAGTTCACGGTACTGGGCCAAGTCGGTACGGATACCGCCGGACAGGGACTTGATCAGCTTGGTCTGAGCAGCACCACCCACGCGAGACACCGAGATACCGGCGTTGATCGCGGGACGGATACCGGCGTTGAACAGCGAGGTTTCCAAGAAGATCTGACCGTCGGTAATCGAAATCACGTTGGTCGGAACGAAGGCGGAAACGTCACCGGCTTGGGTTTCAATGATGGGCAGCGCGGTCAAAGAACCGGTCTTGCCCTTCACTTCGCCCTTGGTGAATGCTTCGACATAGTCGGCGTTCACGCGAGCAGCACGCTCCAGCAGACGGCTGTGGAGATAGAACACGTCGCCAGGGTAGGCTTCACGGCCTGGAGGACGACGCAGCAGCAGCGAAACCTGACGGTAAGCCACGGCTTGCTTGGACAGATCGTCATAAACGATCAGCGCGTCTTGACCGCGGTCGCGGAAGTACTCGCCCATCGTGCAGCCCGAGTAGGCCGAGACGTACTGCATCGCAGCAGATTCAGAAGCCGAGGCCGCCACGACGATGGTGTACTCCATCGCGCCGTTGGCTTCCAGAGCGCGCACCACGTTCTTGATCGACGAAGCCTTCTGGCCGATCGCAACGTAGATACAGGTCATGTTCTGACCCTTCTGGCTGATGATGGCGTCGATCGCGACAGCCGTCTTGCCAGTCTGGCGGTCACCAATGATCAGCTCGCGCTGACCACGGCCCACCGGCACCATGGAGTCAATCGACTTCAGGCCGGTTTGCATCGGCTGATCCACCGACTTACGGGCGATCACGCCGGGAGCGACCTTTTCGATCACGTCCGTCATCTTGGCGTTGATCGGGCCCTTGCCGTCGATCGGCTGACCCAGAGCGTTGACCACGCGGCCAACCAGCTCAGGGCCGACCGGCACTTCCAGAATGCGGCCCGTGCACTTGACGGTGTCGCCTTCGGAGATGTGCTCGTAGGCACCCAGAATCACGGAACCGACCGAGTCGCGTTCCAAGTTCAGGGCCAGACCGAAAGTCTGTGTGCCATCGGCGGCAGCTGGGAATTCCAGCATTTCGCCTTGCATCACATCGGACAGGCCGTGGATGCGAACGATACCGTCAGACACAGACACCACGGTGCCTTGGTTGCGGACGTCCGTCGAAGTGCCAAGGCCTTCAATGCGGCTCTTGATCAGTTCGGAAATTTCAGCAGGATTCAAATTCATTGCTATGGCTCCCATCTGGCCCGCCGTCTTTTTGCAAAGCGATTGACACAGGGATGAACGGATAGGGTGGCGTCGCGCTCGGGCCTGAAAAATCAGGCCGTGAGCGCCACTTTCATGCGTTCCAGACGGTACTTGACCGAGGTGTCCAACACCTCATCGCCAACCACCGCCCGAATGCCGCCAATCAGCGAAGGTTCCAGCACGACTTGCGCTTCGAGCTTGCGAGCAAAACGCTTCTCCAGCGCCGCCTTGACGTCAGCCAACTGGGCCGCGTCGATGGGGAAGGCGCTGTAAATCAAAGCGTCGGCAACGCCGGCTGCAGCATTGGCCAAGGCATGGTATTGCTCCACCACCGCAGGCAAGGCGCTCAGGCGCCCATTGGCGATGACGGTGCGCAGGAAGTTCTGCACGCCTTCAGCCAACTCGACCTTGGCAGTCTGTGTCGTGACGACATAGATCTGCTCAGGCGTTGCTTTGGGGTGATCGGCAAACTGGCGCAGCTCAGGCGCCGCGGCCACTTGGGCCAGGGCGTCGAGTTGCAGGCCCCAAGCCTTGACGTCGTGCTGACGCGCTACTTGATAGAGCGCTTCAGCGTACGGACGGGCAATGGTTGCGAGCTCGGCCATGCTTACAGCTCCGTCTTCAGGCGGTTCAGCAATTCGGCGTGCACGCTGGCGTTAACCTCGCGCTGCAGAATTTGCTCGGCACCCTTGACGGCCAAGGCGGCGACTTGCTCGCGCAAGACTTCGCGGGCACGCATGGACTGCTGTTCGGCTTCGGCTTGCGCGTCAGCAACGATCTTGGCAGCCTTTTCTTCGGCTTGACCAGCGGCAGCGGCCACGATCGCAGCGGCGCGCTTTTCAGCGTCGGCCAGCAGCTTGGTGGTTTCGCCACGGGTCAGCGCCAATTGCTCGTCAACCTTCTTGTTGGCGTTGGCCAACTCGGCCTTGGCCTTGTCGGCCGCAGCCAGACCGTCGGCGATCTTGGCGGCGCGCTCGTCCAGGGCCTTCATCATTGGAGGCCAGATGAAGCGCATGGTGAACCAAACAAGGATCGCAAAAACGATCGCTTGCAGGAACAGTGTTGCGTTGATATTCACAGAGCTATCCTTTCAACTGTGAAAGGTTGGCGCATCAATTAGATGGCGAAAGGCTTGGCGAATGCGAACAGCAGAGCAATAGCAACGCCGATCAGGAACGCAGCGTCGATCAGACCAGCCAAGATGAACATCTTGGTTTGCAGTTCGTTCATCAGCTCAGGCTGGCGAGCCGAAGACTCCAGGAACTTGCCGCCCATCAAAGCGATACCGATCGAAGCGCCCAGAGCGCCCAGACCAACGATGAGACCGCAAGCCAGCGCGACGAGACCGAGGATGTTTTCCATGATTTGCTCCTGAAGGAAAGGTAAGAAAGAAAAAGAAAAAACGAACTAGAGAGAAAGAACCGAAGCTCGGGTACTCGATCAGTGTTGATCGTGCGCCTGGCCGGTGTAGATCAAGGTCAGCATCATGAAGATGAAGGCCTGCAAGGTGATGATCAGGATGTGGAACAGGGTCCACACCGTACCAGCCACCAAATGGCCCAGACCCAGCCAGAAGCCACCCGACAACGGGTTCAACTCCCAGGCCCAGACGCCACCCATCAGCGCGATCAGCATGAAGACCAGCTCACCCGCAAACATATTGCCGAACAACCGCATGCCGTGCGAGACGGTCTTGGCAGCAAATTCAATCAGCTGCATCAGGAAGTTGATCGGGTACAAGAACCATTTGTCGCCGAACGGAGCTGCCAGCAGCTCGTGCGTCCAGCCGCCCATGCCCTTGATCTTGATGCTGTAGAAGAAGCACATGATCAAGACGCTGGTCGACAGACCCAAGGTGGTCGACAAGTCAGCGGTCGGCACGACACGCATATAAGCGTGGTGCGGATCGTGGCCCATCGAACCGTAAACCTTGGCCCACAAAGCGGGCAGCAGATCGACCGGCAGCATGTCCATGAAGTTCATCAGGAAGATCCAGACGAACACGGTCAGCGCCAGAGGAGAGATGACCTTGCGGCTGGTGGCGTTGTGAATCACGCCCTTGGCCTGGTTCTCGACCATTTCAGCCAAGATTTCAACGGCTGCCTGGAAGCGACCCGGCACGCCGGAGGTTGCCTTGCGCGCAGCGCGCCACAGGAAGAAGCAGCCGATCAAACCCAAGATCACCGAGTAAATCAGTGAGTCCAGGTTGAACAAGCTGAAATCAACGATGGAGGTCTGTTTGACCATCTCACCCTTGAAATTCATCTGCATATGCTGCAGGTGGTGCTGGATGTACTCGCCCGCGTTGGGTGCGTGTTCCTGTCCGTGTCCTTCGGCTGCCATCGTCAGTTTCCGTCCGCGTATTTACTAAACTTTTCGAGCCCGGCCCTGCCAAAGCAGCGCCAGCCAATTAACCTTCAAGCACCCGACCAAAGCCGCCAACAAGGCCAGCCAACTCAAATCAGGCACCCCAACCGCAGTCACTGCCAAGATGGCAATGGCCGTCATGATCTTGATCAGCTCCCAGAACATAAAACCCAGCACCGCAGCACCAGGAATCCCTCTGAAGAGCCCGGTCATACCCCACGCCATCAAGGCATTGGGCAAAACCACCGCAGCCGCCCCACACAGAGCTGACCACGCCGTCTTGCTTTGCCCGGTGAACAGCCACCCCAACAGGGCGACCAACACCCCCACCACAGCCTGCATCGCAACAATTCGCCAGGGCGAAATCGGCGGATGCTTGGCCGACAAGGCCTGCGCTTCTTCTCGCGTCAGGGCCTTGAAAGGCAGCTCTTCAACCTCATCATTCCAATCAAGGTCGTTTCGAGCAACTTTGGAAGCTCCATTGCGCTCGTGCGAACTCATGTCGGTCTGATGGATGTCGGCAAAACCCAAAGATTATATGTGTAAACCCGTAGCGCCTCGACAAGACCCTTGTTGAGGCCAGACAACGCCTAGCCGGCAGGACGGCTTGTCAGCCCCCATGACTTCTGGCATGAGCCGTCCGGCGCAACCCAGGCAAGGGCGGCGCAGCCCCATGAATAGGGCATGCGGCTCGCTTTAGAGGCGCAAAAGATTGGCCGGCAAACCGGGCACTTCGACCCGCAGCCGCAATACGCAGCCCGCCCAAGGCTGCGCCGCCAACTCTTCGGCCGAACGGCCGGCGCGAGCGGTAGTGATGTAGAGCGTGCGCAGATCGGCATCACCGAAGGTCGGCATGGTCGGGCAGCGCACCGGCAGGCGCAATTCCTGTAGAACCTGGCCCTCGGGCGACAGACGCAGCAGACGCTGGCCTTCGAACATGGCCACCCAGTAGCAGCCTTCGGCATCCACCGCTGCGCCATCGGGCCGTCCACCATAAGCCTCCAAGGCCTGACCGGCGGCACGCGGTGAGAAGCTGGCAAACAACTGACGCTCGCCCAAGCTGCCGCTGGCAGCATCAAAACTGAAACGATAGATTTCGTGCGCCTTGGTGTCAGACCAATAAAGCGTGCGCTGGTCTGGGCTCCAGGCCAAACCGTTGGAGGTGACGATGTCCTTGGCCATCAGTTGGAACTCACCGCCCGCATAACGGTACAGACCAGCGTCAGGCAAGCGTGCGTCATCAATGGTGCCGACCCAGAGTCGCCCTTGCCCATCGGGCTTGCCATCATTGAAACGCTGCCGGCCTTCGTCATAGGGAGCGGCTGCCAGCTGTTGATGCGAGCCGTCTTGCGGATTCAAGCGCCACAAGCCATTGCGCTGGGACACGGCCAGACCACCGCCGTCAATCAGCGCGATGCAACCCGGCTCGCTGTCAAGCTGCCACGGCCGCAGCTCGCCGCTGGCGGGATGCAGGCGCAAGACCTGACGCTCAGGGATGTCCACATAGTAGAGCGCTTGCTCCTGCGCATGCCAAAGCGGCGACTCACCCAAGGAGGCGGCCTGGGAGCCGGCGGGCTCGATGCGGTACAGCGTGTCTGGGGTGTCGGTGTGGCTCATGACGTGCAGTGGATTCAGGGACGTGCCGCCATGCTATGCCGGTAACCGCCTGAAACTCTCGCCATCAGCTGAATTAAGCCAGATCAACTTTCAAATAGTGGGCGCCCGGAATCGGGTTGAAGTAGTAAGGCGGCACGGCCTCAAAGCCCAGACTCTCGTAGAGGCCGCGTGCGGCCTCCATATCGTCCAAGGTGTCCAGCAGCATGGCCGAATAACCCGCTTGTACCGCGGCGTCGATCAAGCCTTGCGCCAAGATGCGCCCGATACCAAAGCGACGAAATGCCGGGCGCACGTACAGACGCTTCATCTCGCAGGCATTGGCGTAATCCACGTCCGGCAAGGCCCTGAAGCCTACGCAGCCCGCCACTTGCCCATCCACCAGCGCCAGCAAGAGCAAGCCGCCGGGCGCCTCGTATTGGCCGGGCAAGGTTTGCAACTCGGCCTCAAAGTCCTGAAAGCACAGGTCTATGTTCAAGCTCCCCGCATAGTCGCGCAGGATCTGTCGGGTCGCCTCCCACAATTCGGGGCTGTCGGGGGCTATCAGTTGGATGTCGGGGCTGCTGTTCATTCAATCACGGCGAATCAGGCTTCAGTGTACTCAGCACTTGGCGTTCAGGCCGGGGCCAGGTTGATCAAGAGATAAACACCGGCCACACAAGCGATCAGCAGGGTCAGCGCAAACAAGCGTGTACCCCAGGAGTCTTGGCTGGCGGGTATGACCACAGACAAACGCTTGTCGCCGCTGAACATCGGCCCCAACAAGTCTTTGCGATGCCGCAGGCGGTAAAAAACAATCGCCACGATATGCAGAGCCACCAGGGCCAGCAATCCCCATTGGCCATAACTCTTGTGATACGAGGTCCAGGCCAAGCTGATCTCGCCCGAAACAAAGCCGATCAAGGGTCCGGTGGTGGCGATTTCGTCATCGGCAATCAAACCCGAGGCCACCTGGGCCAGCAACCAAGCCAACATGGCCAGCACCGAGAAAGCACCCAGCGGGTTGTGACCAACATCGAAGTGGTCATCTGGCAAGGCCCGACCCCGCAGATAGCGCAGCAGCGCGGCCGGGGAGTAGAAAAAGCTGCTGAAGCGCGACCAACGACCGCCCACCAGCCCCCAGAGAATGCGAAAGCCGACCAGAGCCAATACGCCATAACCCAAGCGCATATGCCAGACCATGGCATTGCCGCCCACTTTGGCGCTGACCACGGCCCCGAGGACGCAGACGACCAAGGCCCAATGGAACACCCGGGTCGGCAGATCCCAAACCCGGACGGTCTTCAATTGCCCCTGTTGACTCATACCTGATGCTCCTTTGCCATGGCAGCGACGATAGCGCATGCAGCAATGGCTGCAAAGTTCATCACTCTTGCCTACACTGCGCCCAGCAAGCCCTGGATAGAGGCCTGCCAAAACCTGCTCTCGCCCAGCCCCAAGCTCGGCCAGCCTCCCATTGATGAAGGATGCCCGCATGAAGATGAAGTCTGTTCTGATCGCCTTGGCCAGTGTGGCCGGACTCTGCTGCGCCCTGCCGGCCAGCGCGCAATTCCAGAAACCCGAAGACGCCGTCAAATACCGCAAGGCGGCCTTCACCGTGATGGCCACTCACTTCAGCCGCATTGGCGCCATGGCCCAAGGCAAGGTCCCATTTGACGGCGCCGCCGCTGCGGCGAATGCCGAAGTCGTGACCGAACTCTCCAAGTTGCCCTTTGCCGGTTTTGTCGACGGAACCAGCGGCACCGAAAAAGGCTCACCCAAGGCCAGCGTTTGGAGCGAGCGCGCCAAGTTCGATGAAGGCGCCCGCGCCCTTCAAAGCGAGGCCGCCAAATTGGCTGTCGCCGCCAAAGCCAACAACCTGGATACGCTCAAGGTCGCGTTCGGCAACACCGCCAAGACTTGCAAGTCCTGCCACGACAGCTTCCGCAACGACTGATCGTTCGCCCGAGCCTCTTTGGCTTCAGGAAGGGCTACCCGCGGGCAGCCTTTTTTCTGAGCTGTTGTCAGACGAAATTGAGCGCGTATTGCGCAAAGCCGGGACGTTGCGCCAGCCGCTCGCAATAGGCCTCGATCTCGGGCCAATGCGGCCGCTCGGGCAAGGGCGCCATGCGCCAGCGCTGCACCGACACGCCCAGCACCACGTCGGCCAGCGTGAACTGCTCGCCACACACAAAGGCCCCGGTCTTGGCGAGCGCCTGGGCCAAGATGCCCACATGCCGATTCCAACCCGCCACGCCAGCGGCCAGCAAGTCCGGATCCTGATGTGCGGGGCTTTGCCTGACCAAGCTCATGAAGGCATAGCGCCAGGAGTTGTTGAACTCACCGGCCTGCCAATCCATCCACTGCTCGACCAAGGCGCGCTCCTGCGGAGCGGCCGGTAGCAGATCAAAGCGCTGCTCTCGGGCCGCCAGGTATCGACAAATGCTGTTCGACTCCCACAGCACAAAGTCCCCATCGACCAGCACCGGCACCATGGCGTTCGGATTGAGCGCACGGAAGGCCGCCGTCTCGGTGGACGAAAAACCCGAGCCCCAGTCCTCGCGCTCGAACTCAAGGCCCAGTTCGCCACAGGTCCACAAGACCTTGCGCACATTGATCGAAGAAGCCTTACCGAGAATTTTCAACATATCTGCATCCGCAACAAAAACCGAGCACTCGGACGCACGCACCTGCGCGCCCGTTCATCCCCGGGACAACTCAAACCAGCATTTCCAAGTCCAAATTCAGCGGGCCGCGCGGCGTTTGCAGGCCGCAACGCAGTCCAGCGGGGCCCGCCTTGACCGCGATGCCCGGCAACAAGGCCGGCTGGGGCAGACTAGGCTCAAAACTGTTCAGCGTGACGCCACTCGGCGGCAGTCCATCCGCCGGATGCACATCGCCCCACTCAATCAACAAGGGCAAGGCGCCGCCCAGCAAGCGCTGACCATCGGCTCTGACGGCAATGCGCCAGCGCAACTCGCCGGCCGGCGTCTGGCGCGACGCCGCCAGGGCCTCGCCACCCTCGATGCCCCGAGCGCGCCAATCTGCCAGACGGGCATCAAGGCTCTCGCCCTCAACCCTGGCCACCCAGTGGATCAGCCCCGGGCCTTGGCTGCGCAAGCGCGCTTGCAGCGCCGGTGAATCGAGATCGAACCAACGGCTGCGACCGGGCGACGGCGCCTGCGGGTCGATAGCGATGATTTCCAAGTAGCAGCGCGCAAAGCCTGGAGCGCTCAGATTCAGCAGCCGGTTGTGTGTGCTCATCAACACATGTTGGCCACCACCGGCCGGCTTGACACCCAAGACCGCCTCGCACCAGGCTTCACCTTCGGCCAGGCTGGTGGCACCAATCACCAGGTGATCGAGCTGTACGCTCAAAGACGCACCTCGCCGCTGATCAGGGGCGTCACGTCGCCACCGATCCAGACATCGGCGCCATCGCGCTGCACCTGGATACGGCCGGCGCGGCCCAACTTCTTGCCCTGTGCGGCCACATAGCTGTCGCCCGCATGGCCCGCCTCCATCATCCACAAGGCCAGCCCGGCATTCAGGCTTCCAGTGACGGGATCTTCGGGCACACCCATACCAGGCACAAAGGCGCGCACCTCAAACTGCTGTTTGGCGCCACTCGGATAGGCGCCAATCACGCCCAGCTCTATGCCCGCCATGGCATTGAAATCCGGCGTTAGCGCCAACACCGCCTCGGCGCTCTTCAGGCGCGCGGCAATCCAGGGCGGGCCGTTGTCCACCCACACCACATCCAGCACCTCTTCGGCCGGCAAGCAGAGCGAGCGCAACACCTGGGCATGCAGCTCGGCCGAGACCGGGCCGCCGCGCCGCAGCGGCGGCGCCGCGAAGGCCAAGCGCTCCTTGCCGCTGCGCTCGAGCACCCGCTTGATCCGCACCAGCCCGATGCCACATTGCTGCACCAACTCGCCCTTGCGCTTGGGCACGCCGCCAGCCGCCAGCCAGCAATGCGCCGAACCCAAGGTCGGATGGCCGGCAAAGGGCAACTCGCCGCCCGGCGTGAAGATGCGCACCCGGTAGTCGGCCGCAGCATCGGTGGGCGGCAGCAGAAAGGTGGTTTCGCTCAGATTGGTCCAGCGCGCAAAGCTGGCCATGGCCGCATCGCTCAGCCCTTCCGCATCAATCACCACCGCCAAGGGGTTGCCCAGCAAGGGCATGGCGGTGAACACATCAACTTGGGCAAAACGGCGCGCCTGCAAGCTCATGGCGTCGGTTCCGCCCCGTCATTCAAGGCCTCGCGCAAGACGCGCCCGAGAATCGCCACGCCTTCCGAGATTTGCGGCGGCGTCAAGGTCACGAAGGACAAACGCATGGTGCGCGGGTCGGGCGTGTGCGCGTAAAAAGCGGCGCCGGGCACGAAAGCGATGCCAGCGTCGACCGCCTTCGGCAACAGCTCCATCGCATTCAGTCCCTCAGGCAGACGGATCCAGAAGAACATGCCGCCCTGCGGCATCTGCCATTCGCAGCCCTCGGGCAGATGCTGTTTCAAGCCCTCGGCCATGGCGTCACGGTTGGCCTTGTAGAGCGCCCGAATCTTCGGGATGTGCTGGTCCAAAAAGCCATTGCGCACCACCTCGTAAACCACGCGCTGGTTGAAGCCCGGGGTGTGCAAGTCGGCGGCCTGTTTGGCCTGCAGCAGCTTGGGGTAGAGCTCGTTGGGAGCGATCATGAAGCCCAGCCGGAAGCCCGGCGTCAACACCTTGCTGAACGAGCCCAGATAGATCGAACCCTCGGGCCACAAAGAGCTCAATGAAGGCAGCGGCGGCTCGTCAAACCACAGATCGCCATAGGGGTTGTCTTCAACGATCGGCACGCCGGCCTGCTGCGCGGCGGCTATGGCGGCTTGGCGACGAGCCAGGGGCATCACGCGACCGGTCGGGTTTTGGTAATTGGGCAGCAGATAGGCGAAGCGGGTGCCGGGCGCATCATGAGGCAGGCGAGCAATGGCCGCCGGGTCCACACCTTGCTCATCGCTGGCGAGGCTGGTGAAGATCGGCTCATACGGCGTAAAAGCTTGCAAGGCGCCCAGGTAAGTGGGCGTCTCCACCGCCACCGGCGCACCGGCGTCACACAAGATCTTGCCGACCAGATCCAGGCCCTGCTGCGAGCCGCTGGTGATCAGCACCTGCTGCGGCGACACCGTCATGCCCAGCGAGGCCGCGCGGTCGGCCACCCATTCGCGCAGCGGCGCAAAGCCTTCGCTGGCCGCGTATTGCAGGGCTTCCTTGGCGTTATCGCTGAGGACGCGGTCACAGGCCGCCTTCAACTCATCCACCGGGAAGGTGTCGGAGGAAGGCAGACCGCCGGCCATCGACAAAATGCCGGGCTTCTCGGTGACCTTGAGGATTTCTCGGATGATCGATGGGTTCATCCGAGCGGCACGGCGCGCTTGGGTCCAAACTGAGCTCATAGTCTTTGTCTCGCTTAATGTGGGCGGCGAATTTACGTTTTCACCGGCTAGACATCGGTTGTACCACCGAGCATCCACTCCACCGCGGCGCGCGCCTGCAAGGCGGTGCTGTCGAACAGTGGCAAGGCGGCGGGCATATCCGGGTCCAGCAACAGGCAGATTTCGGTGCACCCAAGGATGACCGCCTCGGCGCCGGCCGCGGCCAGATCCTGCACGGTCTGCAGGTAAAACGCCCGTGAGGCCGGCGAAATTTGCCCGCGACACAGCTCCTCAAAAATCACCCGGTGCACCTCCAGCCGCTGCACCGGCGGCGGCGTCAGCAGCTCGATGCCATGCCGATCACGCATACGGCCACGGTAAAAATCTTCTTCCATCGTGTAGCGGGTGGCCAACAAGCCGACCCGCGTGTGGCCGGCCGCCTTCAGGGCCTCGGCCGTGGCATCGACGATATGAATCAAGGGCAATGCGCTCAGTTGCTCAACCTCATCGGCGACCTTGTGCATGGTGTTGGTGGCGATCAACAAGGCCTGGGCCCCCGCGGACTTCAAGCCCCGGCCTGCCGTGCCCAGCAAGTGGGCGGCGCCAGCCCAGTCACCGGCCCGCTGCAAGGCCTCGATCTCGGCAAAGTTGACGCTGCGCAGCAGCAGATCGGCGCTGTGCAGGCCACCCAGCCGCTCCGCCACCTGGCGATTCAAGAGCTTGTACAGCTGCGCCGAGGACTCCCAGCTCATGCCACCCAAAATTCCCAATGTACGCATGGAGCTTCCTATCGTTTGCGTTTCAGACATTCAACATGGGCCAGATGCTGGCCAACAAGAGCAGGGCCGTGGCGGTATTGAAATACCGCCGCCGGGCCGGGTCAGCCAAGACCCGACTCAAGCGCGCGCCCGCCCAGGCCCACAGCCCTACACAGGGCATGTTCACCAGCGCACAGACCAGCGCCAGAGCCAACAACTCCCACCCGCCGGCATCGGGGCGCAAGAAACCGGCCACCGCGCCGATGGCAATCAACCACGCCTTGGGGTTGACCCACTGAAAGGCCGCGGCACCCCAAAAGCCCATCAGGCTTGGCGCAGCTTGAACCGCTGCGCCACCCTCGGCCTGCGGCGCACCGGCGCGCCAAAGTTGCCAGGCCAGCCAGACCATATAGGCCAGCCCAGACGCCTTCAAGGCCAGATAGAGCTGCGGCCATTGCGCCAGCAGCGCCCCCAGGCCCAAGCCGGCGGCCAGAAAGAGCAACATCAGGCCCGAGCTGATGCCGACCACATGCGGCAGCGTGGCCTTGAAACCATGGTTGACCCCGGACGCCAACAACATCATGTTGTTGGGCCCCGGGGTGATCGAGGTGACCAGCGCAAAGCCGGTCACGGCGAGCAGGGTTTGCAGATCCATCATGGGCTGATCCAATCGAGGTGGACTTTGGCGGCGCGCCGGTTCAGCGCGTGAATTCAGTATGCCCGCCAACACCAATACAGATGCAATACACTTTGGCAATCATGAATAGCTTCTGTATTGGCCGCACAAGCAATACAAATTGAAGCAGCCGCAACACAGGGAGCGAATCCGATGCAGCTTTCTCGCGACTCCAGCGTGCCCCTGGCGCAGCAATTGGCCCAACGTTTTGCCGAGCGCATTCAGCAGCGTTTGATCTTGCCTGGCGCCAAGCTGCTGTCGGTGCGCGAATGCGCGCGCCAGTACGGTGTCAGCACCTTCACCGTGGTGGCCGCCTATGACCAGTTGCTGGCCGGCGGCCTGCTGGAGGCGCGCAAGCAGCGCGGCTTCTTCGTGCGTGACTCGGCGCACCGTGCCTCAAGCAGCGGCCACCCGGCCAAGAACACGGCAAAAGCCTCGGCCGCCCAGAGCCAGCAACAGCCTGCGCCGGTCGACGCCACCGCGCTGCTGCGCGGCATGTTCCAGGCCGACCCACGCACCTCGCCGGGCCTGGGCACGCTGCCGGCCGAATGGCTAGACGCAGCCATGCTGCAAGCCAGTATGCGGCGCGTGCTCAGCGCCAGCGAGGCCGCCAGCGACCAACTCTTTTTGCACTACGGTGAGCCGGCCGGAGACGCCCGCTTGCGCAGCGCGCTCAGCCAAAGATTGGCCGACTTGAGCATCGCCTGCCCCCCCGAGAACATCGTCAGCACGGTGGGCGCCACCCACGCGCTGGACCTGATCACGCGCTGCTTTTTGCGGCCCGGCGACACGGTGTTGGTGGACGACCCGGGCTGGGCGATCGAATATGCGCGCCTGACCCAGGCTGGCATGCGCCTGGCCCCGGTGCCGCGCGGCGCCGACGGCCCCGATCTGGGCGTGATGGCCCAGCTGATCGAGCAGCATCGCCCGCGCATGTATGTGACCGTCTCGGTGCTGCACAACCCGACCGGCCATACCTTGAACTTGGCCCAAGCCCACCAGATCCTGAAGCTGGCCGAGGCGGGCGACTTTCTGGTGGTGGAAGACGACACCTACGCCTTTTTGGCCCCCAACCACGCGCCACGGCTGTCTGCTCTCGACGGGCTGCGGCGCAGCATCTATGTGTCGGGCTTCTCAAAAATCCTCAGCCCGGCCTGGCGCGTCGGCTATCTGGCGGCCAGCCCCGAGCGGATTCAAGCACTGACCAATCTGAAACTGATCAGCGCCCTCACCACCAGCCCCTTGAATGAACGGGCGGTGGCCCTGTGTCTGGAGCAGGGGCAGTTGCGGCGCCATGCCGAGCGGGTGCAAGCACGGCTCGACACCGCCCGCCAACGCACACTGCGCTTGGCCGAGGCGGCCGGCTGCCGTTTTGTCACGCCGCCGCAGGGCTTGTTTGGCTGGATCGATGTCGGCGTCGACACCGAACGCCTGGCCATGAGCATGCTGGACGCGGGGTGGATGACGGCCCCCGGCATGCTGTTCAGCGCCACGCGCTGCCCGGGTACGCTGATGCGCATCAACTTCAGCACCTCGCAAAACCCAGCCTTCTGGCGTCAGTTGCAGCAGCTGCGAGAGCGGCAAATGGCTTGACTCCTGGGCCCTCAAGCCGCACTGACCGGACGGCGGGCGTGCAATCGTGCCCAGGCCCTCGGCACTTTCACGACACAGTTCAGAACGCCTTCGCGGCAAGCCGCTAACATGAGGGCCAGTGTTGATTCCCGCCCCGCCTGGAGGCCCCGCCCCGTCCATGAGTGCCGATCTGCGTTTTTTAGTGGTTGATGGCCTGAGTGGTGTCCAAACCTTTGCCAGACAAATGCTGGAGGGCTTCGGGCTGCCGGCCGACAGCGTGCGCTGCGCCAGCGACACCGAGGCGGCGCTCGCCCTTGGCCTGGAATTCAAACCCGACTTTTTAATCACCGACTGGTTTCCCAAGGCGGAGCTGAACGGGATCGCGCTGCATCAACGCTTGAAGGAGGTCAGCCCCGGCTGCCGCCTGGCCTTGCTGAGTTTTGTCGTCGGCCCCGAGCAAGAGGCGCAGGCGCAGGCTGCCGGCTCACGCTTTTTGCTGCGCAAGCCCTTCACCGCGGCGGAATTGAAGGCCACCATGAGCCGTTCTCTGGAGGCGCTCGCCAAGGAACGACCGGAACTGCACCAAAGGCTGAGCGCCATCATGCGTGCGGCCAACCCGCCGGGTGCGGCACCGCCGCGCATCGTGCTGCCCGCCATCCCTGTGCCGCCGACACTGAAGCCCGGCGACCGGGTGCGCTTTGGCGACAAGACCGAAACCGTGCAGGTGGTGGTGGTCAGTCATGGTGAACTGGTGGTGCAACTGAAGGGGGGCACGACGCTGATCCCCGCCAGCAAGCTTCAACGGCTGTAGCTTGAACCGCCTCGGCCCGAAGACTCAGGCCATCCAAGCACTCAGGGCCATCAAGACCGGATAGGGAAATGCCACCGTCGGGCGACAGGCACTGCGCAGGTACTCCCGCAGCAAGCCCAAGCCGCCGGCACGCCCGGCCAGCCACTCGCTGTGCAATTGCATCGCCTGCCCAGGCGCCGCATCAGGCTCCCGCAACAAGGCCTCCACACGCAATAAGCGCTCGCCCAGTCGCCCTTGGAAGGTTTTGAAAATGGCTTCTTGCAACCACAGCAAGCCGATCAGCAGCCACAGCCCGCGCGCAACCGCGGCCCAGTGGCTGAAGGCGAGCGCGCACAGCGCCACGGCCAAGAGCTTGATGCCCAAGGCGGCACGCTCGTACTGCTCGTGATGGGCCTGCAAGGCCAACCACTCGGCGCGCAGACCGTCCATCAGACCGTCAAATTCGGGCGCTTGACTCACTTGGCCTCCAGGGCTTCCCAACGCTCCATCAAGGTCAGCAATTCGCTGTCGATGTCTGCGGCCCGCGCGGTCACCTCGGCAATACGGGCCGCGCCCTGGGTGTAGAGCTCGGTGCCGTTCAGCAGTGCATTCAGCTGCACCTGCTCGGCTTCAAGTGCGGCCACCTTGGCCGGCAACTCGTCCAGTTCTCGCTGTTCCTTGTAGCTGAGTTTTTTCTTACTCGCCACCACCGGTGCAGGCGCCGGGGCGGGTGCAGGAGTGGGCGCAGCGGCCGGCGCTTGCTTGGCCTTGGCTTCATTGATGGCTGCCGCGCGCTTGGACTGGATCAACCAGTCTTCCACGCCGCCCTCGTATTCGCGCCAGCGGCCATCGCCCTCGTTGACGATGGTCGAGGTGACCACGTTGTCGAGGAAGCGTCGGTCGTGACTGACCAAAAAGACGGTGCCGTCGTACTCGCTCAGCAACTCTTCAAGCAACTCCAGCGTTTCGATGTCGAGGTCATTGGTGGGCTCGTCCAGCACCAGCACATTGGCCGGCCGCGCAAACAAGCGCGCCAGCAAAAGGCGATTGCGCTCGCCGCCCGACAGGCTCTTGACCGGCGAATTGGCGCGCGCCGGCGAGAACAGGAAGTCGCCCAGATAGCTCTTCACATGCTTGCGCTGATTGCCAATCTCGATCCATTCAGACCCAGGGCTGATGGTGTCGGCCAAGGTGGCATCCAGATCCAAGACATCGCGCATCTGATCAAAGTAGGCCACATTGATCTTGGAGCCCATGCGAACCTCGCCGCTGTCCGGCGCCAGCTGCCCCAGAATCATTTTCAGCAGCGTGGTCTTGCCGGCACCATTGGCGCCGACCAGGCCGACCTTGTCGCCGCGCAGAATCGTCGAGGTGAAGTCGCGCACAATGACGCGGCCGCCGTAACTCTTGTTGACGTTTTCCAGTTCGGCCACGATCTTGCCGCTGGCGCCGCCGGTATCGATGTCCAGCTTGACCTTGCCCTGCACATCGCGCCGGGCAGCGTGGGCCAAACGCATCTGTTCCAGGCGCTGAATACGCGCCACGCTGCGGGTACGGCGAGCCTCGACGCCCTTGCGAATCCACACCTCTTCTTGCGCCAGGATTTTGTCGAAGCGCGCGTTGTAGAGCGCTTCGTTCTCCAACTCATAGGCCTTGGCGGCGGTGAAGGCAGCGAAGTTGCCGGGGTAGCCGCGCAACTGGCCACGATCGAGTTCAACGATGCGGTTCGCGACATTGTCCAAAAAGCTGCGATCGTGGGTGATCAGCAGCAGCGAGCCCTTGAAGCTGTTGAGCAACTCTTCCAGCCAGGTGATGGCGTCCAAGTCCAAATGGTTGGTCGGCTCATCGAGCAGCAACACATCGGGCTGAGCCACCAGCGCGCGCCCCAGGGCTACACGTTTCTTCAAGCCGCCCGACAGCGACCCCACCAGGCGCGAGCCGTCCAAGTCCAATCGGTGCAGGGTCTCTTCGACGCGCTGCTCCCAGTTCCAGGCGCCGATGTGCTCGATGCGCTCGGCCACCCACTCCAGGTCGTCCTCGGGGTCATGAATCTCATAGCGCTCGCGCAAGGCCTTGGCCTCGGCCACGCCCTCGCTGACCGTCTCAAAGATGGTCGACTCGGGGTTCATCACCGGCTCTTGCGGCACATAGACGCTGGTGAGCCCCTGCTGAAGCTGCAGCAGACCGTCATCGAGTTTCTCGATTTGAGCCAGCACCTTCAGCAGCGAGGACTTGCCTGTGCCATTGCGACCGATCAGGCCGACACGCTCACCCATTTCGAGCGAGAACGAAGCACCATCGAGCAGGGCCACGTGACCGTAAGCGAGATGGGCGTTGGAGATAGAAAGGACTGCCATAGCCCTCGATTGTCGTTGACTGGCGCGACGCGGCAAAGTCAGCCGCAAGAAATGCTCGCTAGGCGCGCCCTGCTCAAAGCATTCCTACCGGGCTGACGCCTTGCTTTGCCGCAAGGCTTGGTGAGCGCGCAGCGGTATAAGCTTGAACAAAGAAACACTGGAGCCTCAGCCCATGGCCGAAGTTTTTGGATTCGACGCCTACGCCCCGAAACAAATTGCCGCACGCGTCAGCGAAGTTGGCGTCGGCAAGGCCAAGTTGCCGCTGCTGACGCTGAGTCTGCTCGGCATCTTGGCAGGCGCCTTCATCGGCCTGGGCGCTTTGATGTACGCGCTGGTCCTCAGCGACGCCAGCCTCGGCTTCGCCGCCTCGCGTTTGCTGGGCGGTCTGGTGTTTTCACTCGGCCTGGTGCTGGTCAGCGTGGCCGGCGCCGAGCTGTTCACCGGCAACAACCTGATTGCGATGGCCTGGGCCAGCGGGCGGGTCAGCAGCGCCGCGCTGCTGCGCAACTGGTGCGTGGTGTGCCTGAGCAATTTCATCGGGGCGGCCGGGCTGGCCCTGCTGGTCTGGCAAAGCGCTCACACCGATATGAACGGCGGCGCGGTGGCGCGCACCGTGATCCGCATCGCCAGTGCCAAGGCCAAAATGCCCTGGCAGGAGGCCTTCTTTCGCGGCGTGCTTTGCAATGTCTTGGTGTGCATGGCGGTTTGGATGGGCATGGCCGGCCGCAGCGTCAGCGACAAGCTGATGGTCACCGTGTTCCCTGTGACCGCCTTTGTGGCCGCCGGCTTTGAGCACTCGATCGCGAATATGTACTTTTTCCCGCTCGCCATGCTGCTCGGCGCACCGCTGAGCTGGGGCGATATGTTGGCGAATTTGCTGCCGGTCATTGCCGGCAATATTGTCGGCGGCAGTGTTTTGGTCGCCTTGGTCTACTGGGTCATCTATCTGCGCGCCGACGGCACACCACCCTGAGCCAGGCCTGGACGACAAAGGGGCGATGCAAGCATCGCCCCTTTGTTCATTGAATGGCCCGCTTAGCCGGCCATTTCACACCTTACTTCTTGGTGCCTTCGGTGACGTGCAGCGCAGCGGTCTTGGCGGCCTCGACCGGCTTGGCTGCAACGGCAGGCGTCGTCGCTGGGCTGGTCGTGGCAGCAGGCACGGCAGCTGTCGGGGCTGCGGCCGCCGCGGGTTCGACCTTCTTGGCCTTTTCAGCCTTCTCTGCAGGCTTGGCGATCTTGGCCTCATGCTTGTGGGCTGTGCCGGCTGCGGTGGTCGCTGCGCCGCTGGCGGCCGTCATGGCTGGGGCTACGGCCGTCTTGGCGGCTGTAGTCGCGGCCGGAGCGGTCACAGGGGCGGTCACGGGTGCCGTCACGGCTGTTGCGGCCGGCGTAGTGGCCGGTGCAGTCGCCGTTGGGGCAGCGGGCTTGTCCTGGGCCATGCTCGCTTGTGCGGCGAAAACAGAAATCAAAGCGCCAACAACAGCCACAGAAAACTTTGCCATCTCAATACTCCAATCAATGTGTCGCCATCCGGCGCTGCTGCAACTCTCGTCTTGATTCAGACTTGCTTTGCTGCTGCATCAGTCGCCTGGCCCTGTCACAACGGAGCCCGATCCAAGCTTGTTGACGGCGCAATTGTTAGCAAATGCAAGCAAGGCGAAACAGCGACCCGCATCCGTCAACCAGGCCTCCGTGCGCCATCGCACAGAGACTAGCGGCGAGAACACGCAGACTGGAACCGCATCCCCCATCCACCGGAGTTCCACTCATGTCTAAGATCCAACGCGGCAATAAAGAAGCCAAGAAGCCCAAGCAGGCAACGGCACCACACAAAGATCTGGCCCCCTCGGCCATGGTGCTAACGCCACCCGCCACCGGCGCAGCAAGGCCCGGCGTTCCCTCTTCCAAAAAGTAAGGAAGAGCGAGCGCCTTCAGACCCAGATTCGATAGGCCCAAAAGGCCTCGTCGCTGTCGATGCGCTGGCGCAGCTCTTCGGGGCTGAAGCCGGTGACGCGACGGGTTTCGCGGCACAGATGGGCTTGATCTGCGTAACCGAGATCTTGGGCCAGGGCGCTCCAGATCAACTCACCCGCTTCAAGCTCGCGGCGCACCTGAAAGAAGGCCGCTTCCGAGCGGCTGACGCGACGCAGCGCGCGCATGCTTTGGCCGCTCCACTGCTTGATGCGGCGCTCCACCTGACGCAAGCTGGCTCCGTGGCCGGAGGCTACCGCGCGCGTCGCCAATTGCTGCATCCAATCCCGGTAGCGATGCGGCGGCTGCCCGGCCTGCTGGCAATGCGCTCGCCAGCGCGGCAGCAAGAAGGCCTCCAGAATCTGTTGGCATTGCACTTCATCGCGTGCGGCCAAGATATCGGCACTCATGGCCTGCCACTCGGGGCCCAGCACCGACTCCAGGCTCACGCAGCGGTCCATCAAGCTGCTGAGATCCAGCCCGGTCAGTGCGTGAAAAGCCTCGGGCAGCATGGCCACCATGAAGATGCTGCCACCGCCCTCAGAGCGGAACTGCGCCGGACCGCTGCGAGGCCCCACCACCAGGCTGGGGCCGGGCAGCGCTTGCAAGCTACCATCGGGCAAGACCTGGGCCCCGCGGCCTTGCAGCGCCCAGCTGAGGCCGCAAAACGGTGTAGCCGGGAACCATCCCGTGCGTTGGCCCTCGGTCAAAAAGGCAGCCGGCGTGGTGTCTCGCCACATACAAGAATGCACACAACCGCTCAGGCCCAAACTGGGGGCCAGCAGGCGCGCCACCGTGTCGGGATGCAGGGTCGAGTTGTCCATGCCGGCAGTTTAGTGCGCCCCTGGGCCCCAGACCGGATGTCGCATTCGTTCAAGACCCCAGGCGCCGCATTTCGGATGATGCCGCCATGAACACGCAGACCTTGAACTCCAAACCCCTCACCGCCTTGCCGCCCGGCCCGCCCTGCCATTTCTTCGGCTTCCCCGAATTATTCAAGCTGGGGCGCGACTATCTGGGCCACCTGCAAGGCCTGCAGCAACGCTATGGCGACGTGATTTACATGCGTTTCGGCAATCTCCGCGACTACAGCTTCTTTCACCCCGAACACCTGCGCGAACTGCTGCTGAGCGGGCACGAGCGCATGATTCGCTGGGAGCGCGCCACCGAGGTCTTTGCCGCCGTGCATGGCAACAGCGTGCTGGTGGCCGAAGGCAAGGCCTGGAACGAGAAACGCCGCATGCTGCAGCCAGGCTTCGGCCCCAAGCGGGTGGCTGGCTTTGCCGCCGCCATGGTGGACGCCGGCAGCGCCGCACTGGACAGCTGGCCCGACCAGGCCCAGCTGGACCTGGACTTCGAGCAGGCCATGACCCGCGTGACCATGGACGTCATCATGCGCACCCTGTTCAGCAGCGCCGCCAATGAGGAGGCACGCCTGGCCGAGGAAGCGGTTCGGGTGCTGAGCATCGAAGGCATGAAGGAGATGTACTGGCCCAAGAGCGCGCCGCTATGGGCGCCCTGGAAGACGGGCAAGCGCCATGCCATGCAGGCCTTGGACACCCTGATCCGCCAACACATTGCGGCCCGCAAGGCGCTGCAAGGCGAAGCGCCCGACGACTTGCTGGCCATGTTGATGCAGCTGCGCCACGAGGACGGCCAGCCGCTCAGCGACACCGAATTGCGCGACGAATGCATGACCACCTTCCTGGCCGGCCATGAAACCAGCGCGGCGGCGCTGACCTGGTGGGGCTGGTGCATGGCGGCCAACCCGGAGGCGGCGCAGCAGGCCCGAGAAGAAGTCGAGCGCGTATTGGGCGGCCGGCCGCCCACTTTCGCGGACTTGCCCGCCCTCGGCTATTTGGGGCAGACCATCAAGGAAACCCTGCGCCTCTATCCCGCCGCACCCGCGCTGATGAGCCGCCAAACGAGTGCGCCGATCGAGATCGCTGGGCTGACCATCCCGGCCGGCGCACTGATCCGGCTGACGCCCGGCGTCACGCAACGCGATGCGCGCTGGTTCCCCGAACCCGAAGCCTTCAAGCCGGAACGCTTTGCGCCAGGCGCACCGGAGATTCCACGCGGCGCCTACATGCCCTTTGGCGCCGGCCCGCGCGTCTGCCTGGGCAGCCACTTTGCGCAAACCGAGATCACGCTGATTGCAGCGCTCTTATTGCAGCGCTATGAGCTCCAGGCCGTGCCCGGCGACGCCGCGCCGCGCCCGGTGCTGAACATCACGCTCCGACCGGCCAAGCCGTTACGTTTGCGACTGCTGAAACGCAAGTTGGGCTGAAGCTGAGGGACCGAGCGAGCCTTAGAACTCCACCACCGCGCGGATCGACTCGCCGCGCTTCATCAAGTCGAAGCCTTCGTTGATGCGCTCCAGCGGCAGTTTGTGGGTGATCAGGTCGTCGATATTGAGCTTGCCGTCCATATACCAATCGACGATCTTGGGCACATCGGTGCGGCCGCGCGCGCCGCCAAAGGCCGAGCCTTCCCACTTGCGGCCGGTCACCAACTGGAAGGGCCGGGTGCTGATCTCAGCCCCCGCCGGCGCCACGCCGATGATGATGCTGCGGCCCCAACCCTTGTGGGTGCATTCCAGCGCATCGCGCATCACCTGGGTGTTGCCGATGCACTCAAAGCTGTAGTCGGCGCCGCCATCGGTCAGTTGCACGATGTGGTCGACCACATTCGCTACTTCTTTGGGGTTGATGAAGTGCGTCATGCCGAAACGGCGCGCCATCTCTTCACGCGCGGGGTTCAGGTCAACGCCAATGATCTTGTCGGCGCCCACCATCTTGGCACCTTGAATCACGTTCAAGCCGATGCCGCCGAGACCAAACACCACCACATTGGCGCCCGCCTCCACCTTGGCGGTGAAGAGCACCGCACCGACGCCGGTGGTGACGCCGCAGCCGATGTAGCAAACCTTGTCAAAGGGCGCGTCTTCGCGAATCTTGGCCAGGGCAATGCCGGGCACCACGATGTGATTCGAGAAGGTTGAGGTGCCCATGTAGTGGAAGATGGGCTTGCCGTCGATAGAGAAACGCGAAGTGGCATCCGGCATCAAGCCCTTGCCTTGCGTCGAGCGAATTGCCTGGCAGAGATTGGTCTTGCGCGAGAGGCAGAACTTGCACTGCCGGCACTCGGGCGTGTAGAGCGGGATCACATGGTCGCCGGGCTTGAGCCAGGTGACGCCCTCGCCCACTTCCAGCACGATGCCTGCGCCTTCATGGCCCAGGATGGCGGGGAAGATGCCTTCCGGGTCGGCGCCCGAGAGCGTGTAGTAGTCGGTGTGGCAAATGCCAGTGGCCTTCACCTCCACCAAGACCTCGCCGGCACGCGGGCCGTCGAGTTGCACCTCTTCAATCGTCAACGGAGCGCCGGCCTTCCAAGCCACGGCTGCACGGGTCTTGATCATGTGTTCTTCTCCGAGCGGAGCGCTGCTTCCAGCGCGTCAATGAACATTTTGGCCACATCGAAGCCGGTCTGATCGGTGATTTCTTGGAAGCAGGTCGGGCTGGTGACATTGACCTCGGTGAGGTTCTCACCAATCACATCCAGACCCACCAAGAGCAAGCCGCGAGCGGCCAGAATGGGGCCGACGCTTTCCGCGATTTCACGGTCGCGCTCGCTGATGGCGCGCGCCACGCCCTTGCCGCCGGCCGCCAGATTGCCTCGCACCTCGCCGCCTTGCGGAATACGCGCCAGGCAGAAAGGCACCGGCTTGCCGCCAATCACCAGCACGCGCTTGTCACCGTCCTTGATGGCGGGTAAGTAACGCTGCACCATGACGGTCTCGGCGCCGCCCTTGTTCAGCGTTTCGATGATGGCGCCCAGGTTCATGCCGTCGGCGCCGACGCGGAAGATGCCGGCCCCGCCCATGCCGTCCAGCGGCTTGAGGATGATGTCGCCGTGTTCGGCATGGAAGGCACGGATGGCTGCCTCATTGCGCGTCACCAAGGTGGGAGGGCAGAACTGCGGGAACTGCATCAAGGCCAGCTTCTCGGGATGGTCACGCAGCGCCTGCGGCTTGTTGAAGACGCGCGCACCCTCGCGCTCGGCCTGCTCCAGCAGATGGGTGGCGTAGAAAAACTCGCTGTCAAAAGGCGGGTCTTTGCGCATCAGCACCGCATCGACTTCGGCCACCACCAGATCAACCCGCTCGCCTTCAGCAAACCAGTTGAGCGCATCGCCGGTGAGCATGATGGCACGCGACTGGCGCGCCTCGACCCGGCCGCCGGAGCGCCAGATCAGGTCTTGCGGCTCGCAGGCCCAGAGCTGATGGCCGCGCTTGGCGGCCTCGCGCATCATGGCGAAGGTGGAGTCCTTGTAGGTCTTGAAGGTCTCCAGCGGGTCGGCAACAAACAGCAACTTCATGGTTCACTCGTCCTTTGAAAAGTTCTTGATTCTGATCTGACTCAGCGGCGCCGGTACTGCTGCACCAGCAACGCCAAGCTGCCGGCCAGCACGCCCCAAAACGCCGCGCCAATGCCGGCGATCGACACGCCCGACAGCGTGACCAAAAAGGTCAGGCAGGCCGCGTCGCGATGTTGTTCTTCCTTCAAGGCCGTGGCCATGCCGCCGGCGATGGTGGCAATCAGCGCCAGCCCGGCCACCGCCGCCACCAATTCGCGCGGAAATGCCGCCAGCAGCCCCACCACCGCGCCGCCTGCCAGGCCCAGCGCCAGATACACCAGCCCCGCCATCATCGCGGCCACATAGCGGCGCCGCGGGTCTTCATGGGCTTCGCGGCCATTGCAGATGGCGGCCGTGATGGCCGCCAGATTGAAGGCGAAGCCGCCAAAGGGGGCCAAGACCAAGCCCGCGAAACCAGTTACGGCGATGCTCTTGGAGACGGGAATTTCATAACCGGCGGCGCGCTGGGCCGCCACGCCGGGCAGATTTTGCGAGGCCATGGTGACCAAAAACAAGGGCAGGGCCACGCCCACCACGGCGGCCACGCTCAGCGTTGGCGCGGTCCAGACCGGCCGCGCCCAGGCCCATTCGACCGCCTCCATATGCAAGCCACCCTGCCCCGCGGCGACCAGAATGCCGACCAGCAACACACCCGGCACGGCATAGCGCGGCCACAGCCGTTTGCCGACTAGATAGGCAGCGCCCATCAACAGCACCAAGGCGGGCGCGGTCTTGACGGACAAGACGGCGTCGAGGCCAAAGCGTGTCAGCACCCCGGCCAGCAAAGCTGCGGCGATGGCCAAGGGGATGCGCCCCATCAAGCGCTCGAACCAGCCGGTCAGGCCAAACAACAAGATCAGGCTGGAGCTGACCAGGAAGGCGCCGATCGCCTCGGGCATGGACAGACCCGCGGTGGCGCCGATCAGCGCGGCACCCGGGGTGGACCAGGCGGTCAGGATCGGTTGGCGGGTCCAAGCCGAGAGGCCGAAACTGCTGATCCCCATGCCCAAACCCAAAGCCCAAATCCAGGAGCTGGTCTGCGCGGCGGTAGCGCCCAAGGCTTGGGCGGCCTGAAAGATGATGGCCACCGAACTGGTGAAGCCCACCAGCACCGCTACAAAACCCGCCACAAGTGCCGAGACTGAGAGATCATTGAGCCAACGCTTCATGACCGCAGCATAGCGGCCTGGCGCCAGCGGCGCTGCGCCGCTGGGGGAAGCCGTCAGGTCGGGCGGGGTTTGAGCGAACGAGGCCAACAAGGAAAGCGAGCGAGCAAGCATGTGCAGGTTTCTTGCCTATCTGGGTCCCTCAATTTTTTTGGATGAGCTGATCTGCAAACCGCAGCATTCGCTGGTACGGCAATCCTTGCGCGCCGACCAAGCCAAGGTGGTCACCAATGGCGATGGCTTTGGCATCGGCTGGTATGGCGAACTGCCCTCGCCCGGCATTTACCGCGAGGTGATGCCGGCCTGGTCAGACGAAAACCTGCTGGCCCTGTGCAGCAATGTGCGTTCGCACCTGTTCTTCGCCCATGTGCGCGCCGCCACCGGCACCGGCATCTCGCGGCAGAACTGCCACCCGTTTCGCTACGGGCCCTATCTCTTCATGCACAACGGCCAGATTGGCGGTTACGGCAAGATCCGTCGCGCCATGGAGGCGCGCTTGCCCGACCATCTGTACGCCGAGCGCAAGGGTGCGACCGACTCGGAATTGCTGTTCCTGCTGATCGTGGCGCGCATCGAGACCGGGCAATCGATCCAACAGGCGGTCAGCCAGATCCTTAATGAAACCTTGGCCATGATGCATGTGCTGCACATCCAGGAGCCGCTGCGCTTCGCCGGTGCGCTGGCGGACGGCCACCAGGTGCATGCCTTCCGCTTCTCCAGCGACAAGCGGGCACCGACGCTCTACCTGCGCCGCGATGAGACGAGCCAGGGCTTGGCGGTCGCCTCGGAACCGCTGGCCGACGACCAAGAGGGCTGGGAGCTGATCCCGCCCGGTACCGTCGTGCATCTGGATGAGCGGGGCCACAGCAGCAGCGAACTGCTGAGCTAGGGCTGAGTTAGGGCCTGTCGCCAAGCCCAGCCAAATGCTTCAGATTTCGACCTTGGAGCCCAACTCAACAATGCGGTTGGCCGGCAGGTGCAAGAAGTCTGCCGCCGCCGCCGCGTTGCGGTGCATATTGGCGAACAGCTTTTCGCGCCACAGGGCCATGCCACCATTGCCGCTGGTAGGGATGACGATGTCGCGCGACAGGAAATAGCTGGTTTCCATCTCTTCGATGTGGACGCCATGCGACTGCAGCAGTTTCAGCGCATAGGGCACATCAGGCTCGTTCTTGAAACCGAAATGCAGGCCCACCGCCCAGCAGTCATTGCCCAGCGGCTGCACCTCGACGCGCTTGTCAAAGCCAATCCAGGGCACCTCATGGTGCTTGACGCTGACGAACAGGTTCTGCGCGTGCAGCACCTTGTTGTGCTTGAGGTTATGCAAAAGCGCATTCGGGGTCACGCCGGTCTCGGCCGACAAGAACACCGCCGTGCCCTCGACGCGCACGGGCGGGTTGACGAAGACGGCCTCAAGGAAGCTGGCCAATTCAATGGCGTCTTCACGCAGCTTGTCGCTGAGCTGGCGGCGGCCCTGCTTCCAGGTCAGCATCAGCGTAAACATGCCGATGCCGATCATCAGTGGGAACCAGCCACCGGCCACCAGCTTCAGCATATTGGAACTGAGGAAGGTGACGTCGATGATGAAGAAGAAACCGGTCGCCAGAATGCACAGCGGCAGCGGGTACTTCCAGCCGTAACGAATGACGAAGAAGGTCATCACCGTGGTGATGGTCATGTCGATGGTGACCGCAATGCCGTAAGCGCCGGCCAGCTTGCTGCTGGAGCCGAACAAGACCACGGCCAGCACGATGAAGACAAACAAGCCCCAGTTGACGAAGGGCACATAGATCTGGCCGATGTCACGCACCGAGGTATGCAAGATGCGCATGCGCGGCAAGATGCCCAGTTGCACCGCCTGCTTGGTGACCGAGAAGGCTGCGGTGATGAGGGCCTGTGAAGCCACTACGGCCGCCAAGGTGGCGAGCACGAACAAGGGAATCTCGGCCCAGTCCGGCGCCAAGAGGAAGAAGGGGTTTTTGATGGCCGAAGGCTCGTTCAGAAGCATCGCCCCTTGGCCAAAGTAATTGATCACCAGCGCGGGCATGACCACCCCATACCAAGCGATGCGAATCGGCTTCTTGCCGAAATGACCCAGGTCGGCATAGAGCGCCTCGCCACCGGTCACCACCAGCACCACCGCGCCCAGGGCCACAAAGGCGACCAGCTTGTGGGCCATGCAAAACGCCACCGCGTAGGCCGGATTCACGGCCACCAGCACATGGGGGTTCTCAAGAATATGCGGGAGGCCCAAGAGCACCAGGCTGCCAAACCAAACCAGCATCACCGGGCCGAAGGCCTTGCCGATGCCACCGGTGCCAAAGCGCTGCACTGCAAACAAGCCGGCCAGCACCACCAGCGTCAAGGGCAGGATGGCGTCGTGCATTTGCGGTGCATAGACATCGATACCTTCGACCGCACCCAACACCGTCATCGCCGGCGTGATCACCGCGTCGCCATAGAAAATGGCGGTGCCGAACAGGCCCACCATCAAGAGCACTCGGCGCAGCTTTGGTTGGTCATTGACCGCATTGGTGGCCAGCGCCAGCATGGCGATCAGGCCGCCCTCGCCGTTGTTGTCGGCGCGCAGGATCAGCATCACGTACTTGACCGAGACGATGATGGTCATGGTCCAGAACAAGAGCGAGAGCACGCCCAGGATGTTGTCGGCCGTCGGCGCGACATGGCCGCCGTGGAACACCTCCTTCAGCGCGTACAAAGGGCTGGTGCCGATGTCGCCATAGACGACCCCGAGAGCGCCGAGGGTCAAACCGGCCAGGGCCGATGGCGAATGCGCCGAATTGGGTGAACTCACGTGATGTTGCTGCAGCCGAGGCAGCGTCAAGCCAAAAGTGCTATTTTGCGCCTGCTTTGCTGCACCGCGTCAATTCGCGTTTTCCACCGTCGCGGCAGCGTTGCCATTTGGCATCGCCGCTGCGCCAGCGGGCTCCGCGCTCGGTTCGGCCGCTGGCCCGGCCGTGACCCGGCGCACAAACTCGATGGTGGCCTGGAACAGGTAGTCGCGGTTGTCGGCCTTGGTGAAGCTGTGGCCCTCGTCCTCGGCGGTCAAGAACCACACCGGCGTGCCATGCGCACGCACCGCCTGCACCATCTGCTGCGCCTCGGCATATGGCACGCGCGGGTCATTGCGGCCATGCACCACAAAGAGCGGCTTCTTGACTGCATCGGCGCGATTCAGAGGCGAGATCTGTTGCAGGAACTCACGCATCTTCGGGTCGCGCTCGTCGCCGTATTCACCGCGCCGGTTGTCGCGCCGGTAGCTTTCGGTGTTCTCCAGGAAGGTGACGAAATTGGCGATGCCGACCCGGCAGATGCTGCCGGCAATGCGCTTGGATTCATGCACCGAGACGGCCAGCGACATATAGCCGCCGTAGCTGCCGCCGGCCACCACCACCTTGCCCGCGTCCATGTCGGCCCGTGTGGCAATCAGGTCCAGCAAGGCACTGATGTCCTTGACCGAATCCTCGCGGCGGCGGCCGTTGTCCAGACTGAGGAACTTCTTGCCGAAGCCATCCGATCCGCGCACATTTGGCAGGATCACATGCATGCCCATCACCTCGACCAGATGGCGCAGCGTGGCGTTCAGATAGCCGGGCCGCGACTGCGACGAAGGCCCGCCATGAATGCTGATGTAGACCGGCCGTGGCCCCTTGAAGCGGGCCGGTGGGGCGATGTGCAGGCCCGAGATGCTCAACCCGTCAAAGCTGGTCCAGCGCAGGCTGGCGTATTCGCTGCTGCCAGCGGTCGCTGATGCGGCGGCGCTGTCGTCCACACCGGTCCAGGCCTGCACCTCCGCACTATTCAGGTCCAAGACCTGGATGCGCCCCGGATGCTGCGCCGACAGATGGTCAAAGGCGAGCAGCGGCAGGCGTGCATGCCAGCGCGGGTTTTGAATCAAACCGGCCGGCAGCTTCTGAGCCACCCGCTGCGGCGCGGCTGCCGCGCCGGGCGTGTACAGGCGCAGCACCGAGACGCCGTCCTCGTTGTGGACCAGCGCAAAGGGCTTGTCGCTGCCCGCCGGCGGCGTGGCCATGGCCTCCAGATCGGCCTTGATGTCGGCCAACAGACCTTTGCGATGGCCGCTCTCCAGGCCCAGCGAACTGAGCAGCCGGAACTCGCTATTCAGCACGCGACGACCCCACAGCAACTCTTCCTCGGCCTCGGCCAGATCCGCATCGGACGCGGCCACCGAAGCGCCCAGCGCCCGTGCGGCGCCCTCGCCCAGCGGGTTGAAGCGCAGCGTCTGGCTGCGTCCGGCTGCGGTCAGGTTCACCACCACGAGTCCGCTGCTCGAGACACGCAGGTCGCTATAGCGCCCGCCCTCGGACACGCCGAGGCTGCGGCTGTTCTCCGGATTGAGCGGATCGACCCAAACCAATTGGCTGTTCGACTTGCGGGCGCCGCCCTGCAGGGCCGGATCGGCATGTTTGTCCAAACGGTCCAACACATAGACCAGGCCGCGCCCCTCAGGCAGGAAGGCAAATTCGCTGACGCGCCCCCCCACCGGCGTCAGAGCCTGCGGCTCCTCGGTCGGGCTGAGCAAGGCCTTGGCATCACCCGGCTGCATTCGGTAAAGGCGGTAGGCCTCATCGCCACCTTGGTCGCGGCTGAAGACCAGATAGTCGCCGCGGCTCGGCTCCCAGCGGGCAGTCTCGACCTTGTCGCGGCCCCGTGTCAGCGGCCGCGGCTTGGCGCCCGGTTCGGCCAGGCTGTGCAGTTGCAAGCTGCCGCCGGCCGTGGCCAGCACCAACATCTCGGCGCGCAGCGGATGCCAGTCGACAAAGCGCACCGCACTCGGCTCCTTGCGCTCCGCCGTGAGCACCCGCTCGAACACGGGAATGCCATCGGCCAGCAAGCTGGCTACTGGTTGCACTGGTTTGGCCGTAGCTGAGACAGCGGGCAGCCACAAACAGACGATCAGGCTCAAACCAAGCAGGCGGTGGGTTCTGAAATTCATAGAAAGCATGCGCATACCAAAAACTCACCGCCCCGACCTAACAGCCAGTTCAGTCAGCATCCAAACAAAACTGCCGGGCCGCTGCTGACAGCAGGGCCCGGCAAGCGGAAAGAACAGCAGGCCGACGATCAGAACTCGTAACTGGCGCTGACCGACAGATAGCGGCCGTAGGGGTTGCTATAGGTGCTGTCGAAACCGGTGTCACCTTCGGTCGGATCAAACGGCGGCTTGGAACCGGTGAAGTTGCGCAGCGTGGCGCCAATCTTCATGCCACCAAAACCACGGTAAACCAGCGACACATCGCCGGTCACCCATGCGGCCATCGTACACAGGTCTTCACGCTTGGCATCGACCAGTTCGGCCTGGCAGGTGCTGGTGGCGCCATGGCTGCGGAAGCTGCCGGCGTAGTTGCTGGTCACGGTCATCGACCATGGGCCACGGTCCCAATCCACGCTAACCCTGCTCTTGATTCTGGGCACACCATAGAAGCCCAGCGTCTCGATCACCGGCTGGCCGTCTTCGGTCTGCCGCTTGCGGGTCAGCATGCGCGAGCCACTGAACTTGAGCTTGAAGTCATTGCCCTCAATGGCCTTCCAGCGGTAGCTGGTCTCAAAATCGATGCCCCCGGTTTGCGACTGGGACAGATTGCGGAACTGGCGCAGCACCTGGGTGATCTGTCCCGGCTTGCCCGGCACATCGCTGCTCAGACGAATCACCGCGCCGGGGAATTCCGACTCGCGGTCGATCACTTGTTGAGCGCTCAGGCGATCCACTTCGCCCTTGCGATCGAAGTACCAGGCATCCAGCACCAACTCGGCCCCGCGGGTCGGCTCGAACAGCAGGCCCAGGGTGTAGGACTTGGACTTCTCCGGCTGCAAGGCCGGGTTCGACAGGTTGACGCTGGAGATGCGGCGCTCGCAGTCATCATTGCCGGTGCTCTTGACCGGGCAGAGCTGCTTGTCCTGCACGGTCGAGAAGGCGAACACCGCCGACTTGGCGATCTGCGACAGCGACGGCGCGCGAAAACCTGTGGCCACGGTGCTGCGCAGGGCCACAGCCTCGCTCAGCTTGTACTTGGCGCCCAGCTTGCCCGTTAGGGACGAACCGAAGTCGTTGTAATGTTCGCCGCGCAAGGCGATCTGGGTCTCCAGGCCCTTGAAGAAAGGCAGTTGCAACTCGGCGTAGGCGGCCGAAACATTGCGGGAGCCACTGGCCTCGCCAATGCCGCGGCCAATGATGTCGCCCTTGGCCATCAGCGGGTCGGCTTCGACCGAGAAGGTTTCGCGCCGCAGTTCACCGCCCAGGCCCAGCATCATCGCGCCACCGGCCATTTGGCCGAGTTCGCGGCTGCCGCGCGCATCGACGGAGCTGGTCACGCTGCGGCCTTCATCCAGCGTGTTGCGGGCGATGCCGGCAATCGCCTCGGGCGTGTTGTTTCCGCCGAATCGGTAGCTGCCGCTGGCCAAGGCCTGATTCAGGCCCGACAGACTCAAGCGCCCCTCACCGATGCGCTGATTCTTCTGGATATGGTGCAGCAGGCCGGTGTCGATGTCCCAGCCGGCCAGCGTGCTGGTGGCGCTCAAGACCATGCGCAGGTTGTCGGCCACGCTGCTACTCGACGCGGGGATGTCGGCGAAGCGATAGCGCAGACCCAGCACGGTCGGCTTGGTGAAGCTGTAGCTGCTGCTGCCGACCTTCATGACGACTGGCTTGGCCACGGTCGCCAAACGGGTCGGGTTGTCGGGGTGGGTGCCGGGCAGGGCCAGGCCGTTGAAGAGCACCGGATTGCCCTTCGCATCACCCCATTGCGTCAGCGACTCGGTGCGCGAGGTGGGCACATCGGTATAGGCGCTCTCGACCCGCGAGGCGAGCAATTCGGCCGAAATCGTCGTGTCCTTGTTGAGCGCAAAACTGCCGCGCAGGAAGCCGGCCTTGCGGGTCTGGTCGCCGGTGTATTGGATGCCGGCCGCGTCGGCGTTGTATTTGCAGATCGGCACCGCATTGGTGGCCGAGGTCGGCAACTGGTTCTCGGCCGCACAACCCGGCAGCATGGCCCGGAAGCTGCCAGACTTGCCATTGTTGTAGGTGTACAGATTGCCGGGGTAGGCGCTGCTGCTGTCGATCGCCAGGCGCGCGAACAAAGGGCCGAACAGGTCCTGGCGCACCAGGTTCGGCGCCTCGGTGATCAT
Source organism: Paucibacter hankyongi (assembly GCF_037482915.1). Taxonomy (NCBI): domain Bacteria; kingdom Pseudomonadati; phylum Pseudomonadota; class Betaproteobacteria; order Burkholderiales; family Sphaerotilaceae; genus Roseateles; species Paucibacter hankyongi. The sequence goes on along the minus strand of NZ_JBBHJX010000002.1, from coordinate 476,995 downwards.
CACTCCGTCGCGTTTGTAGACGTCGATGCCGCCGAAGACATTGAAGCCATCGGTATCCAGATTGCCAAAGCCCAGCATGGCGCTGCCGGTGGCGGTCTTGAACAGCCCATCGGTGAGGCGCTGCTGCGCGTTGAAGGACAGCAACTTACCTTGGTAGTCGCGGCGCAAGATGATGTTGACGACGCCGGCCATCGCGTCCGAGCCATACAACGAGGAGGCGCCGTCCTTGAGGATTTCAATGCGCTCAATCGCCGAGACCGGGATCGAGTTGATGTTGAAGACAGTCGACTGACCCGAGTTCGGGTCGACCACGGCCGCCGGCGCCAGGCGTCGCCCATTGACCAGGGTCAGCGTTGCGGCCGAGCCCATGCCGCGCAGTCCGATGGAGGCAGTGCCGGTGGCGAAGCCATTGCCGGTGTCCATATCGTTGAGGCTGCCGGTGCCGGTGGCACTGTCCATGCGCAGCAACTCATCCAGCGAGGTGGCACCGCTGCGCTCAATCATCTGGCGCGAGATCACGCTGACCGGGGCCGGGGTTTCCGAGTCGGTTCGCTTGATCATCGAACCGGTGACTTCGACCCGATCCAGCTTCGATGCCGGCGCCTGAGTCGTGTTCTGGGCCTGGGCCAGCCCAATGAAAGAGAGAACCGCCAAGGCGATCAGGTGATGACGTTGTTGCACAAATGTCTCCGTTGTTTTGAAGCAGTGGTATTCCCGTGCAACTGCCACAAGCCTGGCGCAGCGCACTAGCGGCGCGACGTTAAGGGAATGTGTCCAAACGTCTATGAGGATTGGTTTGCTAAAGTTTCCGGATGGTTATTTCGAGTTCGGCCCCTACCCCAACGCCCTCGCCCGAGGCCGCAGAGAGCTTCATCAGCCGCCGACTCAGCCTGCGCCATCTGCGCGTCTTGTTGGCGCTGTCAGAGGCGGGCAGCCTCAGTGAGGCGGCCGAAAACCTGCATGTCACCCAGCCAGCCGTCAGCAAGGCGCTGGCCGAAATCGAGGCCGGGCTGGGACAAACCCTGTTCCAACGCCGCGGCCGCAGCCTGCGCGCAACACCGCTGGGTCAGCGGCTGATCGAGCTGGGCAAAAAACTGGAGGCCGACCTGCAGCGCGGCAGCGGCGATGTGGCCTCGATGGTGCGTGGCGCCTCGGGAGAATTGCTGATCGGGGCCACCAATGCGGCACTCGCCCAGGTGTTGCCGGACGCGATGGCGGCGATGAAGCTGGAGTACCCCAACATCACGCTGAGCGTGCGCACCCATGCGCTGACGGCGCTGATCAATGAGCTGCGCGAGGGCCGCCTGGATCTGGTCATTGCCCGCATGCCGCCGCAGGACATGCCGGCCGATCTGCATGCCCACTGCCTACTGGCCCAGCGCGAGGTCTTGGTCATCAGCACCGCGCATCCGCTGGCCAAGGGCAGCGCCAAGCTTGGCTGGGACACGCTCAACAGTCAGGGCTGGATTTGGCCGCTGCCGGGCACCCGCTCACGCTTGCTGCAGGACCGCCTGTGGCAGAGCATGAACCTGCCGCTGCCCACCAATCTGATCGAGACCGGCGATATCACCTTGACGCTCAGCATGATGAAGCGGATGCCGCTGCTGACCATCCTGCCCTTGCATGTGGCGCGCATCGCGGCGCAAAACGAGCTGGTGAAAATCCTGCCGCTGGACGCCGACCTCGGCCTCGCCGACCTGACGCTCTGGCACCTGCCCGAACCTCAAAGCCCGGTGGTCGAACGCTTCAAGCAACTGCTGAGCGTGGCGGCCGAGGTGCGGGCCTGATCAGGCGTAGACCTCGGCTTCGGGGTCGGTCACTTCCAGTTCGTAACTGGCCGCCAGCATCGCCAGTCGGGCGATCACGCCGTACATATAGAAGCGGTTGGGTCCGCTGGCGCCGGGTTTCTCACCCGGCCGCGGCAACTGTGAGGCCTGCGAAAAGGCCAGCGGCACAAAGCTGGAGCCGGGCGAGTTGAGGTTCTCGTCCGCGCCCCGGTCGGCGTGCACCCGGTAGAAGCCACCCACCACATAGCGGTCCATCATGTAGACCACCGGTTCGGCGACGGCCTCGTTGACACGCTCGTGCGTGACCACGCCTTCTTGAACGATGACCTGGTGCACCTCTTGGCCGTCCTTGATAACGCTCATCTTGTTGCGCAGGCGCCGGCTCGGATCGGCCAGTTCCTTGGCATCGCGCACGGTCAGGATACCCATGCCGTAGGTGCCCGCGTCGGGCTTGACGACAACAAAAGGCTTCTCCTGAATGCCGTATTCCTTGTACTTCTTGCGTGTCTTGCTGAGCACCATGTCGACCTGGGCCTGCAAGGCCTCCAGTCCCTGGCCTTCATTGAAGTCAATGCCGGTGACCGGCACGGTCAATGGGTTGATCAGCCAGGGGTCCATGCCCAAGAGCTTGGAGAATTTCTTCGCCACATCTTCGTAAGCCTTGAAGTGCTGGCTCTTGCGCCGCACGGTCCAGCCGGCATGCAGCGGTGGCAACAGGTATTGCTCGTGCAGATGCTCCAAGACGCGCGGCACACCGGCCGACAGGTCGTTGTTGAGCAAGATGGTGCAGGGGTCAAAGTCCTTCAGGCCCAGGCGGCCGCGGTTGCGCAGCAGCGGCTCCACCGTCAAAGTGCTGCCATCGGCCAAGCTCAGCTCGGTCGCTTCGGTGACGGCGGGGTCCAGTGAGCCGAGCCGCACATTCAAGCCGGCCTGCGTGAAGATGCGCTTCAGCGTGGCCACATTGCTCAGGTAGAAGGTATTGCGGGTGTGGTTCTCGGGGATCAACAAGAGGTTTTTGGCCTCGGGGCAGATCTTCTCGATGGCGGCCATGGCCGCCTGCACCGACAGCGGCAACATGTCCGGCGTCAGATTGTTGAAACCACCCGGGAATAGATTGGTGTCCACCGGGGCCAGCTTGAAGCCAGCATTGCGCAGGTCAACCGAGCTGTAAAACGGCGGCGTATGCTCCATCCACTCAAGCCGGAACCAGCGTTCGATGGCCGGCATCGACTCCAGCACGCGCTGCTCCAGTTCGTTGATCGGGCCGGTCAATGCGGTGATGAGATGGGGAACCATGGCGTGAGATTAGCAGCAGGCTAGCGTTTGATTCTAGAGACCTGCGCATGTGGGGTCGAAGCATCAAATGCCAAGCCCGGCAGAAGGTACAAACAGGAATATGCTTGCGCTGTGAGCATTCGATGGGACCCGCATGAAAGCCAAGATACTCGTCGTTGAAGATCATGCCGACATCCGCCGCCTGGTTCGCTGGGCGCTCGAAGATACCGGCCACACCCTGCAAGAAGCGCCGAACGGCACCTTGGGCCTGGAGTTGGCCCGCACCATGCGCCCGGACCTGGTTTTTTTGGACGTGATGATGCCGGGCGGCCTAGACGGCATCGAGGTTTGCGCGCAGATTCGCAAGGACCCGGCGCTGGCCCATACGCTGATCGTCATGCTGACGGCGGACGCAGCCCAGCAGACCAAGGCCAAGTCGCTGGCAGCCGGCGCCAACTTCTTCTTGCCCAAGCCCTTCAGCCCGGCCAAATTGCTCGAGTTGACCGAGGTGCTGCTGAACAACCGACCCAAGGCCGCGCCGGCCACCGAACGCGAATAAGACGCCGCGCCACAAAAAAAGGGGTGCCCGTGGGCACCCCTTTGCATTGACAAGCGGCGCCGCTTGATCGGCGCGGCGCTATCAGTTCACACCCACCGCCTTCCAGGCCGCGGCCACTTCGGTCGAATAGTCGCGACCCAAAGTGCCGGTCAACTCGGCCGCGGCGGCCAAGGTGGCGGCGCGCGCGCCGGCGTAGTTGGTGTTGGAGGTCATCTTGGTCGTCAAGGCGCGGTACCAGATCTTGGCCGCGGCGGTGCGGCCGATGCCCGTGACCAGGGCCGAGCCGGTGGCCACGCGGGTGTCGCCGGCCTGGCAGGTGGGGCTGGCGCCATAGCTGCTATTGCTGCCCTCTGCCAGCAAGAAGAACAAATGATTGGCCACGCCCGAGCTGTAGTGCACATCCAGGCTGCCCACACCGGCGTACCAACAATCGGCCGAGGCGCCGTCGGCGCTGGGCTTGATCATGCTGCGCATCCAAGGCGACTTGATCATGATCTTTTCGCCGATCAGATAGTCACCGGCGTCGGAGGCGCTGTTGGCATAGAACTCCACCATGGTGCCGAAGATGTCCGAGGTGCCTTCGTTCAGGCCACCCGATTCGCCGGAGTAGGTCAGATTGGCGCTGCGGCTGGTCACACCGTGGGTCATTTCGTGACCCGCCACATCCAAGGACACCAGCGGGCGCAGATTGGTGCCATCGCCGTCGCCATAGCTCATGCAGAAGCAGGAGTCCGACCAGAAGGCGTTGTTGTAGGCCCGGCCATAGTGCACGCGGTTGTAGGCGCCCTTGCCGTCATTGGCGATGCCATTGCGGCCATGGACATTCTTGTAATAGTCCCAGGTCATGGCGGTGCCGTACTGGGCGTCGACGGCAACGGTGGCCAGATCGCTGGTGGCGTTATTGCCCCAGCTGTTGTCGGTGTCGGTGAAGATGGTGCCGCCACTGGTGCGGTTCTTCATATTGGTGGTGTACTGGCTGCCACGGCTCAAATCGCGCAGCTCGTAGCCACCGGTGACGCTATTGGTGCTGAGGGCCACATTGCCGCTGAACAAGCTCTTGCCGGTTCCGGCCGCCGTGGCGGTATGGATGTCATCCCAGGCGTCGAGTTGGGCGCCGTTATGCGCGTCGATGATCACATGCTTTTCAAACGGCGTGCCATCGGCTTTGTCACCGGCCACCTTCACCTCCCAGGCCAATTGCGGCAGGTCGCCGCGAGCATAGACAACCAACTCGGGGTGTTGCATCAGGGCGCCGCCGTGCGCGGCCTGCGCCAGGCGCAGCGCCTCGTGCGCCTTGACGCTGGCCTTGCCGTCCACCTTGGCTTCGTGCCTGAGCGTATGACGAATTTCCTGCAGGCTGCCCTGGCGGCTGGAACGCACGATCAAATCACCGCCGATGACGCGCATGCCCTTGAAGGTGCGGTCAAAGCGCACATGCTCGGTACCATCGGCATCGATGAGCACATCGCGGGTCTGGTAGCCGTGATCACTGTTGTGCAAGCTGCGGCCGGCAAAGCCGTGCACATGCTCTAGCGCGCGAGCTTCTGCCTTGGCGCGATCGGCCAAAGCGCTGCTCGGCGCGAAGGCCATAGCGGCCAAGAGCGCGGAGACGGCGAGTGCCAGGGGACGATGGGACTGTGGGGACCTAGTTGCCATGATTTCCTCGTGATGCTGTAGGGGTGGACTCATCTCTCGGGAAGAGGGGGTTTGCGCTCAAGGGGTCACCTTGATCAGTCGCAAGAGCCCCAGTGTTCCGGCCCGCCGTCACCGCGCCCATCATGTCTATCCCTGTCGGTGTCTTCCCCGCTTGCCATTTGTGCGAATAGTGAAGTATTTACATTGCAGCAATATCGTGTCGCCAGCCCTCGCACCGGCGCCACCGACAGGCCGCGCCGACAGAACTTGCCCATCGGACATAAAAAAAGCTGCCCGAAGGCAGCTTGTGGGTTCTCACTCGCGGGCGGGGCGGCCGGGCGGTTCACACCGCCGCGGCTGCGCACCCGAGTTCAAAACATCACTTGTGATACGCGGTTTCACCGTGCGAGCTGATGTCCAGGCCTTCGCGCTCTTCCTCTTCGCTGACACGCAGGCCGATCACCAGGTCCACCACCTTGTAGGCGATCACCGACACCACAGCCGACCAGACCACGGTCACACCGACGGCCTTGGCCTGGGTCCAGACTTGGGCAGCGATGGAGTAAGCGTCGGGCGTGATCATCGAAGCCGTCACCCAGTCGCCGACGGCGCTTGGGCCGCCCAGGGCGGGAGAGTTGAAGACACCAGTCAACAAGGCACCGACGATGCCGCCCACACCGTGCACGCCGAAGACGTCGAGCGAGTCATCCACGCCCAACAGCTTCTTCAAGCCGGTCACACCCCACAGGCAGGCAAAGCCAGCCACAAAGCCGATCACCAAGGCGCCACCGACGCCCACATTACCGGCGGCCGGCGTGATCGCCACCAGACCCGCCACTGCACCCGAAGCCGCACCCAGCATCGAAGCCTTGCCCTTGTGCAGCGCTTCACCGATGGACCAGGCCAACACTGCGGCCGCGGCGGCCACAAAGGTGTTGATGAAGGCCAGCGCAGCAAAACCATTCGCTTCCAAGGCAGAGCCGGCGTTGAAACCGAACCAACCCACCCACAGCAGCGAAGCTCCGACCATGGTCAGCGTCAGGCTGTGCGGGGTGAAGGCTTCCTTGCCGTAACCGACGCGCTTGCCAATCATGTATGCACCGACCAAGCCGGCCACGGCGGCATTGATGTGCACCACGGTGCCGCCGGCGAAGTCCAGCGCGCCCCATTGCCAGATCAAACCAGCCTTGCCATTCATTTCATCGACCACACCCGCAGCGGTGTAGGCGTCAGGGCCCATCCAGAACCAGACCATATGGGCAATTGGCAGATAGCTGAAGGTGAACCACAGGGCCAGGAACATCAGCACGGCGCTGAACTTGATGCGCTCGGCAAAGGCGCCAACGATCAGGCAGGCGGTGATGCCAGCGAAGGTGGCCTGGAAGGCGGCGAAGACGATTTCCGGAATGACCACGCCCTTGCTGAAGGTGGCGGCATTGGCGAAGGTGCCGGCGACGTTGTCCCAGATGCCCTTCATCATCAAGCGATCGGTGCCGCCGATATAGGCATTGCCTTCGGTGAACGCCAGGCTGTAGCCATAGATGACCCACAGCACCACGATCATCGAGAAGGCCACCATCACCTGCATCAGCACCGACAGCATGTTCTTGCTGCGCACCAAGCCGCCGTAGAACAGGGCAAGACCTGGCACCGTCATCATGATGACCAGCAAGGTGGACAACATCATCCAGGTGGTGTCGCCCTTGTTGGGCACCGGTGCCGGGGCAGCTGCGGCCGACGCTGCATCGGCCGGCGCCGAAGCGGCGGCTGCGGGAGCGGCTGCTTCAGGCGCCGCCGCGGGGGCAGCGGCCGACGCCATGGCCACCGGCGCGGTGGCTGCGGCGGCCGAAGCGGCCTCGGATTGCGCCCAGGCGGCCGGTGCGAACACCGCTGCGGCCAGCGCCAGGCTCACAAGAAATTTTTTCATATCTGTTTCTCCAACGGAAAAATTGCTGCCGAGCCCGCGCTCAAAGCGCCTCGTTGCCGGTTTCACCGGTACGGATACGCACCACCTGATCGAGCGGCGACACAAAGATCTTGCCGTCACCGATCTTGCCGGTCCGCGCGGCAGCTTCAATGGCCTCAATGACCTGTTCCACCACCGCATCATCGACGGCCGCTTCGATCTTCACCTTGGGCAGAAAGTCCACCACGTATTCGGCGCCACGGTACAGCTCGGTGTGGCCCTTTTGGCGGCCAAAGCCCTTCACCTCGGTGACGGTCAGGCCCTGCACACCGATGGCGCTCAAGGCCTCGCGGACCTCATCCAGCTTGAAGGGTTTGATGATGGCGGTGATCAGTTTCATTGCATCTATCTCCTGTAACTCGGTTCTTGATTTAGAAGGTCTTCTTGACCGACACCACAAAGCCGTCTTTGCCCAGATTCTTCAAGCCGGGGCCGCCGACATAGGCCTTGGTGTCGGTGCCGACGATGGCGGCGCCAAAGGTGAAGCCGGCGTAGTCCTTGTTCAGGGTCAGCGAATAATCGGTGTAGCTGCCGGCGCTGTTGTTCTTGACCTTTTGGTAGCCGACATGCGGGACCAGCGTGAAGCCAGCGCCGACGTCGAAACTGGCCGTCACATCCAGATAGCCGCTGCCCTTGCTGTCGGCGGTGCCGAACAGATTGGTGACGCTGTGCGAGTACTTGGCCGTCAGCGGGCCGAAGCTCAGCGCGGTGTAGAGCTCGGTGGTGTTGGCGCTAGGGCTCAGATCATTGCTGGGATAGATGTAGGTCAGCGCACCGACGTCCAGCGTCAGGCCGCTGGCGATCTCCGTCTTGTAGCCGCCATAGACGTCGATTTCGACCGAAGCGCCGCCGTTGTAAGGCGCGTCCTTGATCCATTTGATGGTCGAAGCCCAGGTGCCGATGTAGAAGCCGCTCTCGAACGCGTAATCAGCACCACCTTGCAGCGCCGGGTCCAGGCGGGACTGCGAGATGCCGCGATAACGGTACTCATTGACCAGGCTGATATTGAAGGACAAAGGGCTCGCGGCAGGTGCAGCGGCCGCCTCTTCGGCGTGCGCCGTCCCGACGGGCAGTGCAGCGAGGGTCACAAGAGCAAAACAAGCAGCAAGAGTCGACTTCATCACGAGGTTCCTGTCTATTGAATGGAGAGGGAGGCGGAAGGAGAGTTTCAAAAGGACTTGTCTCTACCTCAGCAGCTTTCGTGCCAACTCGCTCAAATCGAATTCAGCCCCACACCACGGCAAGGCGGACGGTTTTGAGCGGCTGCCGGGCAGTTACCGCACCAAACTGGGCCATCCAACCGACTCGGCGACCCGAGCCTGCGCACCGTTTCTGTGCAGTCACCGCTGCAGCCCCTTGAAGTGCACAATCAGGGCACAGTGCGGCCCGCGACGGTGCGGCCGCGTGGAGCCAAGAAGCGGCGCACAAGATGTCTCTGGCAATCGTTCACAGCCGAGCCCTGGACGGATTGGCCGCAGCGCCGGTCAGCGTTGAGGTGCACCTGGCCAACGGACTCCCCTCTTTCACGCTGGTGGGCTTGGCCGACACCGAGGTCAAAGAGTCGCGCGAACGCGTGCGCGCCGCGCTGCAAAACAGCGGCCTGAGCTTTCCGCACAATAAAAGAATCACGGTGAATCTGGCCCCGGCCGAGTTGCCCAAGGAAGGTGGGCGTTTTGACCTGCCGATTGCGCTGGGCCTGCTGGCCGCCAGCGAGCAGATCGATGCCAGCCGGCTCGACGGCTTCGAGTGCGCCGGCGAGTTGTCACTCGGCGGCGAGTTGCGCCCCATCCGCGGGGCCTTGGCCATGAGTTTGGCGCTGCGGCGCGAGCAGTCGCGGCGCGCGCTGATCCTGCCCGAGGCCAGTGCGGCCGAGGCCGCCTTGGTGGACGGCGTACAAGTTTGGCGCGCACCCCACCTGCTCGACTTGGTGGCCGCCCTGACACCTGGCAGCGAGCAAACCTTGCAAGCGGCCCGGCCCCTGCCCCGCGGCGAGCCGCCCAGCCCCGCCGACCTGCGCGATGTGAAAGGCCAGGCCGGTGCCAAACGGGTGTTGGAAATCGCGGCAGCCGGCGCTCACAGTCTCTTGCTCGTGGGCCCCCCCGGCACCGGCAAGTCCATGCTGGCGCAAAGGCTGAGTGGCTTGCTGCCGCCGCTGAACGAAGAGGAGGCCCTGGAGTCGGCCGCGCTGTTGAGTTTGGCCGGGCAATTCGAGCCGGCTCGCTGGGGCCAACGTGTCACGCGCAGCCCGCACCACAGCGCCTCCAGCGTGGCGCTGGTGGGCGGCGGCTCACCGCCCCGACCGGGCGAAATTTCACTCGCGCTGCATGGCGTTTTGTTTCTCGACGAGTTGCCAGAGTTCAATCGCAGCGCGCTGGAGGCTTTGCGCGAGCCGATGGAAACCGGCCGCATCCTGATTTCGCGGGCCGCCCGTCAGGCCGAGTTCCCCGCCAGCTTCCAGTTGGTGGCAGCCATGAATCCCTGCCCCTGCGGGCATCTGGGCAATCCCTTGCGATCCTGCCAATGTGCACCCGGCCAAATCGCCCGCTACCAGAGCCGGCTCAGCGGCCCTTTCTTGGACCGGCTCGACCTGCTGATTGAAGTGCCGATGATTGCGCCGAAAGAACTGGCGGCCTTGCCAGACGGCGAAAGCAGCGCCGAGGTAGCCGCCCGTGTGGCCGCCGCACGCGAACGCGCTTTGCTACGCCAAGCCTGCAGCAATGCGCGCCTGAGCGCGCGACAGCTCGAACAACATGCCCAGGCGGAACCGGCCGCGCTGGAGTTTTTACAAAAAGCCGCCGGGCAGTTGGGCCTATCGGCACGCGGCTATCACCGCCTCTTGCGCGTGGCGCGCAGCATTGCTGATTTGGACGCGACGCGCGGCATCAAGCTGGGCCATATGGCCGAAGCGATACAGCTGCGCCGCGGCCTGCAGCACTGAGCCACGCGGGCTGCGCCAAACCCGGCGCAGGCGCTACCGGGGACGGCCTGGCTCGGACAAATGCACGTGCAAAAGCTGCCAAGCCCCCGATGCTGAGCTCACACCGACCTGGCTCGGCGCCTTACGCCAAAGCATGGTCAAGGCCTGTCGGCTGTCGAACCTTTGGCCGCTGGGGAGGGTGATGCTGCCAACGCGGTAACCCGTCACCAGGGCGGTGTCGCCCCCCAGCAGACGCGGCTGCAGATCGCTGACGCGCAGCGCGATCTTCGCGCCCGAGGTCATGACAGCACGGAAATAGTCCATCGTCAGCGTCTGCAGGCCTTCGGCTTCGGTGTTGAACTCACTAAAGCCGCCGGCCGGCACCAAGGCGGCAAAGCCCGCCACATCGCCACTGCCCAAACTGCGGTAGAGCTGCGCCACCGCCTCGGTGAGTGCCGCTTCGTCGGCAGATTCCGCTCGCGCCGGGCCAGCAAAAGCGGCCGAGGCCAAGGCCAACAGGGCGGCGTGCCCCCACTGGCGCGATGATCGGGGCAGAAAATTGAACATCAGCGGGTCAAGCCAAAGCCTAAAGCGACCCATTGTGCGCAGCCCTCAGCGAGCGCTGCACCCTGTGTGACGAGCGCCCCTTGGGCGATGATGAACGCGCCGCTGAACGATCAATATCGCTCAAGCACTCCGTCACGCACGCGCACGACGGTGTCGACGCGGAAATCGGGCTGATGGTCGAAATCAAAGCTGCGGGTGCGGCCGTCTGGGTAGCTGACCCGGACCACCCAAACCTGGCGTGCGTTGTGGCTCTTCTCCACCGCGTTGCCCGCAAAGCCACCGGCCGCCGCGCCGGCCACCGTGGCCAGCGTTTTACCGGTCCCGCCACCAATCTGGTTGCCCAGCAGCCCGCCCAACACCGCCCCACCGACGGCACCCAGGCCGCTGCCCTTGCCCTCGCGTTGCTCGCTGCGGATCTGCACCACGGTCGCGCATTCGGCGCACAGCTTGGGCGGCTCCGGCGCGATCACATGGGCAGGAGGGGCCGCCTCGCTGGGCGCGGCCGGCTCGGCCTTGGCGACATGGCTGCTTTCCGGCTGCTGCGGCGCCGAAGATGGCGCAGGTTTTGGCGCCGGGCGCGGCGCAGGCTTGGCCGGGGCCTTGGCCAGCACCGGCGGTGCAGGCACGCTCGCAGCCTCCTTCAGTGCGGGCACCGAGGCCGGCGCTTCGGCAAGCACGGGCACCGAGGCCGCTGGCGGAGCTGTAGCGACTGCAGCGCTGGCCTCGTTGGCCAGAGCCGAGGCGGCAACAGCCGGCGCGACGGCCACCGGGGCCGGCGCCTGGCTGCGACCAGCTTGAAAGGCCAAGCCGGCGATAGCAATGGCGGCGACGCCACCGATAGCGATATGTGCGGGCTTCATCTGCAAAACTCCTTTGAAAAGCGCAGTCAATAGCTAGGGCCTAACCCTAACATGGCGAGCGCCGCTGAGCCGGGCCAAGCCGGGCTCTTACTTCGGCTTACAAAGTCATCGGAAGAAGCCCGCCGATCACGCCAGCATCACAAGAGTGGCGCCAAAGCGCGCTCGGCCGCTTCCTTGTTCAAGCGCATGCGCTCGGCCCAGTCAGCCACTTGGTCTTCACCAATGCGGCCGACATTGAAGTAAGCCGCTTCAGGGTGAGCGAAGTAAAAGCCTGAGACGCTGGCGGCCGGCGTCATGGCCATGCTGTCGGTCAAGCCCATGCCGATTTCTTCGGGATTCAGAGCCTTGAAGAGATCGCGCTTGACCAAGTGGTCGGGGCAAGCCGGATAGCCAGGGGCGGGGCGAATGCCGCGGTACTTCTCGGCGATCAATTCCTCGCTGCTCAAGGCTTCATCGGCCGCATAACCCCAAAATTCCGTGCGCACCCGCTGATGCAGGCGCTCGGCAAAGGCTTCGGCCAAACGGTCAGCCAGGGCCTTGAACATGATGGCGGAGTAGTCGTCCAGATCGGCCAGGAACTGGGCTTCCTTTTTCTCAACGCCCAGGCCGGCGGTGACGGCGAACAGGCCGATGTAGTCCGGCACCACACCCTTGGGCGCGATGAAATCGGACAGGCAGCGGTTCGGCCGCTTGACGCCATCCACCACAGGTCGCTCCGACTGCATGCGCAGGCCGTGCCAGGTCATCAAGACCTCGCTGCGGCTCTCATCGGTGTAGATCTCGATGTCGTCCTCGTTCACCTGCGCGGCCGGGTAAAGCCCGAAGACGCCACTGGCCGTCAACCAACGGCCGGCAATCAGGCGCTGCAACATGCGTTTGCCATCGCTGAAGACGCGCTGCGCCTCGGTGCCCACCACCTCGTCTTTCAAGATGGCTGGGAAGGGGCCGGCCAGATCCCAGGTCTGGAAGAAGGGGCCCCAGTCGATGCTTTCTGCCAACTCGGCCAAGTCGTAATTGCGGATCACGCGGCGGCCGATGAACTGCGGCACCGGCGGCTGATAACTGGTCCAGTCCAGGGCATGCTTGTTGGCGCGCGCGGCAGCCAGGCTGACCATGGGGGTCTGCTTTTTGTTGGCGTGCAGATGGCGCACCTGCTCGTAATCGCTGCGCAGCTCGGCAATGAACTTGGCCGCGCGCTCGTCCGAGAGCAAGTCGCTGCAAACGCCGACGCTGCGCGAAGCATCCGGCACATAGACCACCGGGCCTTCGTAGTGCGGCGAGATCTTCACGGCCGTGTGCACCCGGCTGCAGGTGGCGCCGCCAATTAGCAGCGGCGTGCCGCGCGAGCGGAAATGCTCGTCGCGCTGCATCTCCGCGGCCACATGTTGCATTTCCTCCAGGCTGGGCGTGATCAGGCCTGAGAGGCCGATGATGTCGGCGCCCTCTTCCTTGGCCTTGGCCAAGATGTCTTGGCAGGGCACCATCACGCCCATATTCACGACCTCGAAGTTATTGCACTGCAGGACCACGGTGACGATGTTCTTGCCGATGTCGTGCACATCGCCCTTGACGGTGGCGATGACGATCTTGCCCTTCGGTTTGGCCTCGCCGCCGGCGTCGATCAAGGCCTGCTTTTCGGCCTCGATATAGGGCAGCAAATGGGCCACGGCCGACTTCATCACGCGGGCCGACTTGACCACCTGCGGCAAGAACATCTTGCCCGCGCCGAACAAATCGCCGACCACATTCATGCCGGCCATCAGCGGGCCTTCAATCACATGCAGTGGCCGGCCGCCCTTGGCTTGAATCGCTTGCCAGGCTTCTTCGGTATCGGCGGTGATGAACTCGGTGATGCCGTGCACCAGCGAATGGCTGAGGCGCTCATTCACATCGCCAGCACGCCAGGCCAGGCGGGTCGTGTCATCAATGGCCATACCCTTGGCGCGCTCGGCCACTTCGATCAGACGCTCGCCAGAGTCGGGCCGGCGGTTCAGCACCACGTCCTCCACGCGTTCACGCAACTCGGCATCGAGGTCGTCGTATACGCCCACCATGCCGGCGTTGACGATGCCCATGTCCATGCCGGCTTGAATCGCGTGGTACAGGAAGACGGTGTGGATGGCCTCGCGCACCGGATCATTGCCACGGAAGCTGAAGGACACATTTGACACGCCGCCCGATACCTTGGCGCCGGGCAGGTTCTGCTTGATCCAGCGCGTCGCTTCGATGAAGTCCACCGCGTAGTTGTTGTGCTCTTCGATGCCGGTGGCGATGGCGAAGATATTCGGGTCGAAGATGATGTCCTCGGCCGGAAATCCCACCTCGTTCACCAGGATCTTGTAGGCGCGTTCACAGATTTCGATCTTGCGGGCAAAAGTGTCGGCCTGACCTTGCTCGTCAAAAGCCATCACCACAGCAGCCGCGCCATAGCGGCGCACCAACTTGGCCTGGCGGCGGAACTCTTCCTCACCCTCTTTCATCGAGATCGAGTTGACGATGCCCTTGCCTTGGATGCACTTCAGGCCGGCTTCGATGACGGCCCATTTGGAGCTGTCGATCATGATGGGCACACGGGCAATCTCGGGCTCGCCGGCAATCAGATTCAGGAAGCGAACCATGGCGGCCTTGCTGTCCAGCATGGCCTCGTCCATATTGATGTCGATGACCTGAGCCCCGTTCTCGACCTGCTGGCGCGCCACGGCCAAGGCATCCTCGAACTGACCATTCAAGATCAAACGCGCAAAGGCCTTGGAGCCCGTCACATTGGTGCGCTCGCCGATATTGACGAACAGCGTGCCGGCGCCGATTTGCACCGGTTCCAGGCCCGACAGTTTCATCGCGTCGGGTTGAATGGCGGTGCTCGGGGCAGTAGTTTCAGCGGACATGGCGGCCTCAGAAGAGTCTTGGGCCGCGAACTCACCGCGGCCACGAAATCATGGATCGGTGAGCGTCGTTGTCAGCAGCCCAGATCAGGGTGAGCTGCCCGTTCAAGCCTGGCGAGCCCTCGCCGATCTCACGATCAATGCGGGTGGGCAGGTCGCAACGCTCCTTGAACCGTGCGTGATTTTACGCGCAGTGTGGGCAGCGAGCTCAATCGCCGCGAGGTTCAGCCGACAATCCAAGCAAAACATGAGCGAGACATCTTGGATCTGATACAGCTTCCCCCCCATAGTTTGCGGCCCGGTCAGCTGCTGACTTTCTCCCTGCGCGACGCGAGTGGGAAGCTGCTGGTGGCCAGCGGCCAGACGCTGCCGAACACGCCGCAAATGCAGGCCCTGCTGGCGCGCCCGATCTGGGTGCTGGCGCATGAGACCAAGGAATACCAGCGCGCCTTGGCCCACAAAATGGACACGATGATGCTGCAGGGCGCCAACCTGGGCGACATCGTCAATGTGCAAGCCGATTACAAGCCCGACCGCGCACAGCGCGTCGACTTGGGCGAGCAAGCCGCCTGGGCCGATTTGCAGATGCATGCGCACAGCCTGCTGCGCGACCCGCACACCGAGGACTTCCGCGGCCGTTTTCAGCAGCTGCACACCGATGCCATCGCCCGGCTCTCGCACCGGCCCGATGCGATCCTGATGTTCCTGATCTTTGATGCCAGCCAGGGTTTTGAGCGCTACAGCGCCCGCCACGCCTTGCTCTGCCTGGCCTTGGCCGAGCAATGCGCACTCAAGCTGGGCTGGCCGGACGACTGGCGGCTGGCCCTGACCCAGGCGGCCTTGAGCATGAACATCAGCATCAGCGCCCAGCAAGACCGCATGGCGGCGCAGGCCGACGAACCGAGCCACAGCCAACAACAAAGCCTGGTCTCACACGGGGACCGCTCGGCGAGCCTGCTGGCCGAACTCGGCGCCAAGTCGGAACTCTGGCTGAAGACCGTTTGCCTGCACCACGATGCCGGACCGGGCCCCTTGGCCGAGCGCGCGCCAGCCGAGCAGCTGGCCCGGCTGCTGCGTCGTATCGACATCTTTGCCTCACGCGTCAGCCCACGGGCATCACGCAAGGCCCAACCGGGCGCCATGGCAGCCCGCGCCGTGTTTCTAGATGAACTGAAACAGCCCGACGAAGCCGGCGCAGCCATCGTCAAAACTATTGGCCTCTACCCATTGGGCAGCTTGGTGAAACTGGCCAATGGTGAGGTCGGTATCGTCTACAAGCGCGGCCACAGCGCTACCGAACCGATGGTGGCCAGCCTACTGGGCAAGAGCGGCAACCCGCTGAGCGAACCGGTATCCCGCGACACTCGCTTGGCAACACAAGCGGTCGCCGCCAGCATGGCCCCGCATGAACTGAAACTGCGCGTCTCGATGGAGAAGCTGCTGAAGCTCAGCTGAGCCGCCACAGCGGCTCAGGCTGCTCTCAAAGCCCGATCAGGCCTCGACCAAGCCGCTCAGGAACTTCTCGCCGCTGGCGCGCGGCCGGTAGGCCGACACGCCCTTGGCGATCGCCGCGATGTGCTCCGGCGTGGTGCCGCAGCAGCCGCCGGCGATGTTCAGGAAGCCGCTGCGCGCAAACTCCTCCATCAGGCGGCCGGTCACGTCCGGGGTTTCATCAAAGCCGGTGTCGCTCATCGGATTGGGCAAACCCGCATTCGGGTAGCAGCTGATGGCAGTGCTGCCGGCGGCCTTGGCCAACTCTTCGATATAAGGCCGCATCAGCGTCGCGCCAAGCGCGCAATTCAGGCCGATCGCCAGTGGTTTGGCATGGCGCACCGAGTGCCAGAAGGCGGTCACCGTCTGGCCCGACAAGATACGACCGGATGCGTCGGTGACGGTGCCCGACACGATCACCGGCAGGCGCTCACCGGTGTCTTCCATCAATTCGTCCAAGGCAAAGATGGCCGCCTTGGCGTTCAAGGTGTCGAAAATGGTTTCGACCAGGAACAGGTCCACGCCACCGTCCAGCAAACCCTTGGCCTGCTCGTAGTAGGCGGCGCGCAGCGTGTCGAAGTCGACATTGCGGGCACCGGGGTCGTTGACGTCGGGACTGATGCTGGCCGTGCGCGGTGTGGGGCCGAGCGCGCCGGCGGCGAAGCGCGGCTTGTCCACCGTGCTGTACTTTTCGCATGCCGCACGGGCAATGCGGGCCGCGGCCACATTCATCTCGTAAGCCAAGGCTTCCAGGCCGTAATCCTCCTGCGCCACCGAGGTGGTGCCAAAGGTATTGGTCTCGATGATGTCCGCGCCGGCGGCCAGATATTTTTCGTGGATCTCGCTGATCACATCGGGCCGGGTCAGCACCAACAGGTCGTTATTGCCCTTCAGGTCCTTGGGATGATCGGCAAAACGCTCGCCCCGGAAGTCCGCCTCGCCCAACTTGTAGCGCTGGATCATCGTGCCCATGGCGCCGTCCAAAATCGCGATGCGCTGCTGCAGGATGGCGGGCAAGGCCGCGCCGCGGGTGAAGAGGGTGGAATTAGCGTTCATGGCGCCATTGTAGAAAGGCGTGGCGATCCGGGCTGCCACAAGGCCAAATCAGCCTGCCCAAATGAAAAGCGCCCACCGGCGGTGGGCGCTAGCAAGCAGGCAACGGGTGAAGACGCGTCAGCGCTGCGGGCCGGGTTTGCGGCCACCCTGCGGCCCTGGTCGGCGGCCGCGGCGCTCGTCTGGTCGGCCGCGCTCACCACGCGGCGCTTGGCCGGGGCGAGGCTCACGCGGGGCCTGAAACTGCGGGCGCTGAGCGGCGCGCTCGGCGGCCTCTTGGCGTGCGAGATCCAACAAACCCGGCAGCTCTTCGGGCGTCACGCCCTTCAGTGCGCAGAAGTTGGGCAGCGTCAAGGTGGTGCGTTCGAAGTCATGCAGCAGTCCGGCGCGGTTACGCGCCTGGGTCTGCTCCAGCGCCTGACGCTGCTGCTCCACCTGGAGGCGCTCTTGCTGCAGGCCGCGGCGGCGGGTCAACTCTTCCACGGCCGCTGCGCGGTGCTCATCGCTCAAGTCACCGGCGGGTTGTCCATCGAGGTCAAAGCGGTGCTTGGCCTTGCTGAGAGCCAGCAGATAGCCGGTACCACCGGTGTGACGGCGTAAAAAGGCCGACAGCTGAGCCTTGGTGAACACACCCGGGGCGCGCTCCTGGATATCGGCCTGAACGCGCAGCTTCAAGGGCTTGATGCCGCCACCGACGAACAGCGCCGGGAACAGTTCCTTCAGCTTGGCTGCGCAGGCAGCCGGCGACATGTCTTTCGCCGCGGCGGTCTCGGCTGCGGGCACATTCACCTCGGGCACGACCGCATCGACGGCAGGGGCTTCTTCGGCAGCAGCGGCGAGATTGTCGACGGCATCGACAGCGGCGACCGCCTCGACCGTTTCGAGTTCAGCCGGCGTTTGCGGCGCCGAAGTCGGCACCGTGTTGGGAGTTTCGTTCATGGGCAAGCGCCTCGGCGCAACTTCAAAGACAAAGAAAATTCAGAGCGCTATTGTCCACTGCCGCGAAGACAGCGCCTCGGGCCGCATATTGACGGGCTTCAAGCGCCTCCGCCGAAGACCTTTTTCAGGATCGCGCTGCCGCTGCCCAATGGGTCTTTGCGGATCTTGCGCTCCTCTTCGGCGATCATCAGATACAAGCCATCCAGGGTCTTGCCGGTCACGTACTGCTGGATGCTGGCATCCTCGCTTTTCACCAAGCCCAGCCCCACCGCCTTGCCGGCCACCGCGTTGTACTTGTCGGCCAAGGCCACTTTTTGCGTGGCCTGTGTGACCAGCGGCAGCAACTGCTGGCTCAAGGGTGCGCGGGTCTTGCCCACAAAGAACTGGGTGACGGAGTCATCCCCGCCCTTCAGGATTTGCAGACCATCTTCCACGCTCATGCCCTTGATCGCCGCGACCAACAAGGGCTTGGCCGCCGGCACCGCCGCCTCAGCGGCGCGGTTCATGGCCAGCAGTAGCTCGTCGACGCGCTTGCCCTGGCCGGTCATCTGCAAGAGCTTGGCGCCGTCTTTCAAATAACCGGGCAACTCGATGCGAACGGCCGGGTTATTCATGAAACCATCTTGCCGACCGAGGCCGGCAATCGCGGCATTGGCGCCACGCTCCAGAGCGGCGCGTATACCGGTCGCGGCATCGCTCTCACTCACAGCCGCACGCGCGGACCGGCCCAGCGCCAACAGGCCTGCGGCCAGCAGCATCGATCTACGCAACATCATCTTGAACTCCCTGCCTCTTGCTGGCGCGCTGTGGTCCCGACTTCAGGCGGTCGGGCTGGCTTCATTCTCATACAAGCCGACCACATCCTGGTCAATCGCCCCAAACAGGCTCAAGCCATCGGCGCCCTTCATCTCGATGCGCAGGCTGTCGCCGAAGGCCATATAGGCCGTTTTGGCTTGGCCGCTCTCAATCACTTCGAGTGCGCGCTTGTCGGCGATACAGCTATAGCCCCGGCCCGCGTCTTTATTGGACACCGGGCCCGAGCCGACCAGGCTGCCGGCACGCAGCGCGCGCGTCCTGGCGGCCTGGGCAATCAGCTGACCGAAATGAAAACTCATCTCCGGCCCAGCCTCGCATTGGCCGACCTTGCGGCCATTCCACATCGTCTGCAAGGCCAAATCAACCCGGCCGCCGCGCCAGGCCGACCCCAGCTCATCGGGCGTCACGGCCACCGGGCCGAAGGCCGTGGCCGGGCGGCTGTGGAAGCCGGCGCCCGGACCGCCCACGCCTTGGGGCCCCAGATGCCGCAGGCTCCACCCATTGGCCAGCAACAACAAACGCACGCCCTCAAGCGCCTGCTCGGGGTTGGCGCCTTGCGCCACATCACCGGTCATCACCGCGAGCTGGGCCTCGAAATCGATGCCCATGGCCTCGGATGCAAAACGAGCTGCATCACAAGCGCCCAGCAGTTCATCGCTGCAACCCTGGCGCATCAAGGGTTCGACGAGCAAGCTGGGCTGTTCGCCCGCCAGCGCCCTTTGCTGCAGCTCCACATGATTCAGATAGGCCGAGCCCTCCACCCATTGGTAAGCGCGAGGCAGCGGGGCCATGCATTGCTTGGGGTCAAAATTGAAGGCATGGCGCAAGCGCCCATGGTTGAGCCCAACATAGAGCTCCTCCAGTTGCGGCGCCAGAAAGCCCCAATCGTCCAGCACCTGCTGGAGCCGGCCCGCGATGCCGCTGGCGTAATGGGCCTGGCTCAGATCGCGCGACACGACCACCAATTGGCCGTCGCGGGATCCATCTTTCAAGGTAGCAAGTTTCATCGGAGGGTGAGAAATGCAGCAAAGCGATGGCAGCATTGTCCAATGCGCAGCATGCCCCCGAATATTTCCAGCCCGATTCAACGCCGCCAGCGGAAAGCCGCCTTGGCGGCCGCGCTGCTCAGCGTCATCGCGCATGCTTGGCTGCTGAGCCCGATCAAGCCCACGCAGGCCGTGCACAGCGCGGCCGCACCGACGCTGCGCCAAGGCCTGCAGACACGCACACTGGCGGCGCCAAACGTCACTAAGCCGCCCGCCTCAGAGCACATGGCCGCACCAGTCGGAGCCCGCCAGCCGCCGACACCGCCCGCGCCAGCCCAAACGTCCAGTATGGACACGCCCTCGCCCACCGGCAGCGACACCCATAGCCCAGCCGCGCCGGAAACACTCAGCGCGGCCAAGGCACCCAAGGTTTCGCCCGCGGTGGAATGGCGCTTTCTGCTGCTGCAAGACGGGCGCCAGGGCTTGGCCCGCTTGACCTGGCTGCCCAATCAGGATGCGAGTTATCAGCTTCGCCTCGATCGCCAACTCGACGGACGCCCCCTGCCCGGCTGGCGCAGCGAAGGCAAGGTCGGCCCGCAAGGCCTATTGCCCGAGCGCTTTGCGCAGCAGCGGCGCGGCCGCGACGCGCAGGCAACCAACTTTCGTCGGCCGGAAGGGCTGATCAGCTTTTCGGCCAACGCCGACGTCTTTGACTTGCCGGAAGGGGTACAAGACCGCCTCAGCTGGTGGTTCCAACTGGCCGCCACCCTGGACGCTGCCCCCGAACTTCAAACCCAGGGCGCCCGCCTGCACATGACGGTGATCGGCCTGCGTGGCGAAGCGCGCGACTGGGCATTTGAAGTCGTGGGGCCCGAGTTGCTGGACATGCCGGATCGTGCGGCGTTGCCGACTTTGCACCTGCACCGGCCGCAAATCTTCGCCCATAGCGGAGAAATCGACATCTGGCTGGACCCGATACGCCGCCACCTGCCAGTTCGGCTGGTTTACAAGCTGCCCGACGAGCGCAGCTGGGAGTTGCTGCTGCTGGATGACGGTCTGCCCCCCTGAACAAGGGTGTCAACACGTTATCTTTTGACGCTTTGAGCATGAAATTGCGCTCTCAGTCCCCCGAGAAGCCCAGAGTTCTGCCACTATTTATCCACGGCCAAGCGTTCAAGATGCCGATAACTCTTGAAACAAGCGCTGCTGGCCGCAGTTGACGCTGAAAGGAGCCATCATGCACATGCTTTACAACTCCCCCAGTTTCAGTGTCGTCAAGTTCGACGTCCAAGTGACAGAGCCCGTGCCTGGAGAATTCCTGCAGGCCAACCCGGAATTGCAACTGCACCGCGGCGGCTACGAGATCGTCGACAAGTTCAGCCGCAAAGAAATCTTCATCGAAGGCGCGCTGGCTCAGCAGTTTCAAGACGGCGTCGAGGCCTTGATTGAGCAGGATCCGAGCGAGGAAGACCTGGACGATTTCATTGAAGCCTATGCCAGCATGGGACATCAACCGGTCGTAATGCACTAAAAATCCCCCAATAAGGCTCTTGTCCTCGGCGCGCGGCTGGGACAAGATCGGGCAGCGTCACGCAGTCTGTGGCGTATGAGACTGCGAGGAGCTGCCCACTATGGTCAAGCGTTTGGCTGACGCGCGAGTCCTGCCCTCACCGGGCCTCAAGGAGGCGCCGGTGCTGGATCGGATGTGCACCCAGTTCGTGCTCACGCTGACGGTCAAGCATGCCGGCCGCTTCAATCTGCGCCGTGACTTCAACGGTCTGCTGTCATTCACCGGCCGCCACCTGGTTTGGCCGCTGCGCGTGTTGACCCGCTTGCGCGAGTACTTGAACCAACGCTGCCAGGGCAATGAGTTGTGGGCCGGCCAGGCAGACTTGAGCGATGACGCTTTTCTGCAGCGTTACGGCGTTTGGAGCGGGCCCTACTCGGAGGCCACGCTGTTTTTCTACCTGGACGAATACGTCAAGGACGCGCCCAAGGACATGATGTCGCTGCTGGCCACCACCAGTGAATGGCTAGACCGGCAACTGAAGCGCGAATCCACCCTGGTCGAAACCAATATTGCCGCGCTGGGCACGCTTTTGCAGCTGAATCCGGCGGAACGCGCGCTGCTGCTCTACGGCACGCTGGCCCGCTACCAGCGCGAATTACGTGGCGCTCTGGTCGAGTTCAAGGTCAACACCGCCCAGGAAGCCTTTGCCGCCATCGCCGCCGTCGCCGGGGTCAACCCGCAGGAGGTCGCCGAAGCCTTGCGCGCAGGCTCCCGGCTGGAACGCATCGGCATGGTCGAGAACCTGATCTCCGAACACAACATCACCGACCTGGCGGACCTGATGAAGGTCAGCGACCAGCTGCCGCCGGTGCTGATGCGCGAGTACAAGGGCCCGCATGACCTGATGGCGGTGTTCACCCGCCCGGCCTCCAAGAGTCCGCTGGCAGCAGATGACTTCCAGTTTGTGAACGAAGACCTGGCCGTGCTGCAAACGCTGCTGAGCCAGGCGGTTCGCCGTCACGAGGCCGGCGTCAATATCTTGCTCTATGGCCCCCCGGGCACCGGCAAAACCGAGTTGGCCAAGGTGGCGGCGGCCGCCGCCGGCCTCGACCTGTATGAGGTCGAATATGCCGACCGCGAGGGCAATTCGCTGTCCGGCCGCGACCGCTACCGCTCACTGCAAATCAGCCAGGTTTTCCTGAAGGCGAGCGAAAACGTGGCCCTGCTGTTCGACGAGGTCGAAGATGTGTTCCCGCCGCTGTCCAGCGACACGGCGCAGCTGATTGCCCGCATGGACTCGGCACTTGAGGCGCCCACCTCGGGGTCGGTCAGCGGCAAGGCTTGGGTCAACCAAATACTGGAAACCAACCCGGTGCCGGTGATCTGGATCACCAACCGCATCGAGCAGATCGACCCGGCTTTCCGGCGCCGCTTTCAGTACCACCTGGAGCTGAAATCACCGCCACCCGGCGCACGCCTGGGCCTCGTCACCAAGGCGCTGGCCGATGTGAACGTCAGCGCCGAGTTCACCGCTCGGCTGGCCGAACGGCGCGGACTGACCCCGGCGCAGATCCGCACGGCGGTGCGCTTTGCGCAACTGGCCGGTGAGGCGCAGGACTGCGAGCGGATGATCGAGCGCCAATTGGAAAATGCCGACAAGGCTCTCGGCCATCAGTCGCGTGAACGCGGGGCTCGCCCGGTGGTGACGCAGTACGCACTCGACCTGCTCAACTGTGAGTCACGATTCGAGATCCCGCGCATCGTCACTGCGCTGCAGCGGCGCGGCTGCGGCAACCTCTGCTTCTACGGCCCGCCCGGCAGCGGCAAGACGGCCTTGGCCGAGCACATTGCCCAGGCCCTAGGCCGCCCGCTGATGATTCGCCTGGCGAGTGACCTGGCGAGCAAATTCGTCGGTGAAACCGAGCAAAACATGGCCCGCATGTTCGAAGCCGCGAGCAACGAGAACGCGGTCTTGCTGCTCGACGAAGCCGACAGCTTTTTGCGCAGCCGCCGCATGGCGGAGCGCAACTACGAGGTCAGCGAGGTCAATGAAATGCTGGCCGGCATGGAACGTTTTGCCGGTATCTTCATCTGCACCACCAATTTGTTTGAAGACCTGGACGAGGCAGCGCTGCGCCGCTTTGCCTTCAAGATCGCCTTCAAGCCGCTGAAGCCCGAGCAACGCGAACGCATGTTTGTACAAGAAGCGCTGGCCGGCCAAGCCCAGCAACTCGACTCGGACCAATGCGCAAGGCTGGCCGCCCTGGATGCCTTGACCCCGGGCGACTTTGCCGCCGTGCGCCAGCAGGTCGAGATCCTCGGCGAGGCCCTGACGGCGGATGAGTTTTTGTCTCAGCTAGAAGCCGAACACAAGCTCAAGCCCGACGTGCGCAGCCGCCGGTCCATCGGCTTCAAACACTGAAGACGGTCTCCAAGGACGCGAAGCCCTTGATCTCGATCGGGTTGCCGAAGGGGTCGCAGAAGAACATGGTCCATTGCTCGCCCGCCTGACCGGCAAAGCGCAGCTGCGGCGGAATCACAAACTCAACACCGGCCTGCTGCAATCGGGCCGCCAGCGCCTGCCAGTCCGGCAAGGCCAGAATCAAACCCAGATGCGGCATCGGCACCATGTGATCGCCAACCCGGCCGGTCAGGCTGGTGGCGAAGGGCTCACCCAGATGCAGCGAAATCTGGTGTCCGAAGAAGTCAAAATCGACCCAGGTCGCGGTGCTGCGGCCCTCCGCACAGCCCAATAATCGACCGTAAAAATCACGTGCCTGGTCCAGATCGCGGACATGAAAAGCCAGATGAAAAATGCTGCGCGCCATAAAGCCTCCAAAGTTCGTGGCATCGTAGCGGCATGAGCCACCACAAAGAATTGCCCAGCAGCCTCAAGCTGCTGACCATCTGGCTGCTGATCTTCCTATTGGTCTTCCTGGCTTTCCAGGCCTGGGAGCGTCAGCGCCAGCAGAGCCGCTTCGCCCTCAACGCCGGCGAAATCGTGCTGAAACGAGCACCCGACGGCCACTTCCACTGGCCTGGCGAGGTCAATGGCCTGGCGGTTGATTTTTTGGTCGACACCGGCGCCACGGCGACGGCCCTGCCGCAGGCCCTGGCCGAACGAGTGGCGCTGCAAGCCGAAGGCAAGGTCAGTTCCAGCACCGCCGCCGGCATCGCCCAGGGTTATCGCGCTCGAGCCAGCATCCGCTTGCAAGGAGGCGTCGCGGCCGAGCAGTTGCCGGTGACGGTCTTGCCTGCCTTGAGTGCGCCGCTGCTGGGCATGGACATCTTGTCCAAGCTGGAGTTCAGCCAGCAAGGCGGTGAGTTGCGCATTGCGGCGGGGCGCCGATGAAGCGCTGCCTTGTTTTGGCCGCAGCGCTGTTCTTGGGCACCGTCACCCGCGCCGAGCCCGCCTGCCCGCCACCGGTCTTGCCCGAGAACGAGCCGACAGCAGCCGCTGCCCCGGTCGATGTGGGCATGCTCTGGCGCCTGACTCGCGGCGGCAGCAGCTCTTTCCTCTACGGCAGCATGCACATCGGCCGCCCCTCCTGGGCCCGCCCCGGTCCGGCGCTGCATAACGCCCTACAAAACGTCGATCTGCTCGCGCTTGAACTAGACGGCAGCGACGCCCAAACCCAGGCCGCCCTGGCACGCAGCAGTCGGCCAAGCAAGACACCACTGCCGGCATCACTACAAGCGCGACTGGACGCCCAAGTCCGGGCGGCCTGCCTGCCGGCACAGGCGCTGGTTGGCATGCACCCCATATTGCAACTCAGCACCCTGACCGTGCTGACGGCCCGTTGGGACGGGCTCGACGTGGCCTACGGCCAGGAAACCATGCTGACCCAAGTGGCGCAATCACGCCATCTGCCCATCGCCGCGCTGGAGCGCGCCGAAGATCAAATGAGCGCGCTGATCCCCAAGGACGGCAAGTCGCTACGCCGCAGCCTGGATGAGGGCTTGACTCAGTTGGAGCAGGGGCGTGTACGCCCGGCCATGCTCCGGCTAGCCCAAGCTTGGGAGCAAGGCGATCTGGCCGAACTACAGCGCTATGAACAATGGTGCGACTGCGTCCACAGCGCCGACGATCGGGCATGGCTGCGCCGCCTGAACGACGACCGCAACCCACATCTGGCCGCCGGCATCGCCGCCCTGCATGGCAGCGGGCGGCGCGTGCTGGCGGCCGTCGGTGCACTGCATATGAGCGGCCCAAAGGCCTTGCCCAAGCTGCTTGCCGAACAGGGCTTCACGGTGGAGCAACTGCTGCCGCCACCCAGCAAGCCTTAAGCGCCAAGGCAAGAATGGCTATCGCGCAACAGATGCCATGGGCCACGCAGCCCACCGGGCATGATTAGCCGTCGGGTTTGCGAGTTCTGACCCGTGCCGGCGTACCATCCAGCCGACGCCATTCGGCACGCGCGACAACCATTCAGGAGATCCCATGGCAGACAACGCTTTCAGCAAATTCGTCCCCGGCTTCGATTTCTTGCAAGGACTGGTGAAGAACGCCGGCGCGGCACTGCCGGGCATCGGCCAATGGGTGGCGCCCACCATCAACCCGGAAGAGCTGGGCAAGCGCATTGAAGAGCTGCGCACGGTGCAGTTCTGGCTGGAACAAAACGGCCGCATGCTGGGGGCCACCATTCAGGCGCTGGAGGTGCAAAGGATGACGCTGTCGACGCTGCAGTCGATGAACGTGCCGCTGGCCCAGTTGAGCGAAGCGCTGAAAATGCCCGGCACCACATCGAGCCCAGCCGAGGCCAACCCAATGGCCGCATGGCCCGGCGTGCCGCCGGAGATCATGGCGGCAGCGGCCAAATCGATGAACATGCCGGCTGCTGCGGCGGCGGTCAGCGCTGCCGCCAAGCCAGCCAGTGCCGCGTCCCCGGCTGCGGCCAAGGCGAAGAAGCCCGCCACGCCGACGGCACCCACTGCGCCGGCGCTGGCCGTCGACCCGATGCAATGGTGGGGCGCGCTGAGCCAGCAGTTCACCCAACTGGCAGCCAACGCGATGAAGGACACCGCCACGGACGCGGCCAAGAACCTGGCCGGCAGCATAGTCAAGCAATCCTTTGACGCGGCCGGCGAGACCCTGCGCAAGGCCGCCAGCGTGCCGGGCGCGGTCGCTGGCACCATGGTGGACACGATGGCCAAAACCCTGACGCCCAAGGCCGGCAGCAGCAAGACCTCCGCAAAAACCGTCAGCAAGGCCGCGCCCCGCAAGACCAGCGTGGCCGCCAAGCGCAAAACCTGAGTTAAGGCAGAAGTCTGAGCCCGATTGGCTGCACAACAGTCACAAGCGTTTGACCTTCGTGCATTCAGCTGGCCGCAAGCCGCGGCAGGCTACAGTCGGCGCAGCCCACGAGATCAAACGCCTTGATGCCCGCAGCCGCCAACTCATCCGTCGCTTCCTCGCCCATCGACCCGGCCCAGCGCAGCCATGCGCAGGCCCGCGTGGTGCAGGCCCTGTCCCAAGCCCTGCCGGCGCATGCGCTGCTCTGGCACGGGGAAGACACCACGCCCTATGAGTGCGATGGCCTGACCGCCTACCGACAGCGCCCGCTGGTGGTGGCCTTGCCCGAGACCGAGGAACAGGTGGCTGCGGTCTTGCGCATCTGCCACCAGCTGCAAGTGCCGGTGGTGGCGCGCGGCGCTGGTACCGGCTTGTCAGGCGGCGCCATGCCGCACGCGCAAGGCGTCACGCTGGCCTTGGCCAAGTTCAAACAAATCCTGCAGATCAACCCGGTGGCGCGTACCGCTCGGGTGCAATGCGGAGTGCGCAATCTGGCCATTTCCGAGGCCGCCGCGCCGCATGGCCTGTATTACGCCCCTGATCCGAGCAGCCAAATCGCCTGCACGATTGGCGGCAATGTGGCCGAAAACTCCGGCGGCGTGCACTGCCTCAAATACGGACTCACCCTGCATAACGTGCTGCGCGTGCGGGGCTTCACCATGGCCGGCGAAGCAGTCGAGTTTGGCTCGGAGGCGCTCGACTCCGCCGGTCTCGATTTGCTGAGCCTGATCGTCGGCAGCGAGGGCATGCTGGCCGTCATCACCGAGGTGACGGTCAAACTGATCCCCAAGCCGGCGCTGGCACGCTGCATCATGGCCAGCTTTGACGACATCCGTCAGGCCGGCGCGGCGGTGGCCAACATCATCGCCGCCGGCATCATTCCGGCCGGTCTGGAGATGATGGACAAGCCGATGACCGCCGCGGTGGAAGACTTTGTCCACGCCGGCTACGACCTCAATGCCGAGGCGATTCTGCTCTGCGAAAGCGATGGCACGCCGGAGGAAGTGGCCGAAGAGGTGGAGCGCATGCAGGCGGTGCTGCTGGCCAGCGGCGCCACCCGCTGCGAGGTGTCGGCCGATGAGGCGCAGCGGCTGCGGTTCTGGAGCGGCCGCAAGAATGCCTTCCCGGCCTCGGGCCGCATCAGCCCCGACTACATGTGCATGGATTCGACCATCCCGCGCAAGCAGCTCGCGGCGCTGCTGCTGGCCATCGCCGAGATGGAAAAGAAGTACCAGTTGCGCTGCGCCAATGTCTTCCATGCCGGCGATGGCAATCTGCACCCGCTGATCCTCTTCGATGCGCGCGACCCCGATCAGTTGCGCCGCTGCGAGGAATTTGGCGCCGAGATCCTGGAGACCAGCGTCGCGCTGGGCGGCACGGTTACCGGCGAGCATGGCGTGGGCGTGGAGAAGCTGAATTCGATGTGCGTACAGTTTTCGCCCGCCGAGTTGGCGCAGATGCACGGCGTCAAGAACGCCTTCGACCCGCTGCAATTGCTGAACCCCGGCAAGGCGGTGCCGACGCTGCACCGCTGCGCCGAATATGGCCGCATGCATGTGCGCGGCGGCCTGCTGGCCCACCCTGATTTGCCGAGGTTCTGACCGTGCAGCTGACGCAGATTCAAGAGCAGATCAAGGACGCGGCGGCACGCGGCGCCAAACTCGACATCCGGGGTCATGGCAGCAAGGCCTTTTACGGCCAGACGCCGATCGGCGAGCCACTCGATCTGAGCGGTTTCAGCGGCATCAGCAGCTATGAGCCGAGCGAGTTGGTGGTGACGGTCAAGGCCGGCACCCCGATTGCCGAATTAGAAGCGGCGCTGGCCGAACAAGGTCAACACCTGGCCTTTGAGCCGCCCCGCTTTGGCGGCCGCGGCACGGTCGGCGGCATGGTCGCCAGCGGGCTGAGCGGGCCGGCGCGCGCCGGCATGGGCGCGCTGCGCGACCATTTGCTGGGCCTGACGATGCTGAACGGCCGAGCCGAGGCCTTGAGCTTCGGCGGCACGGTGATCAAAAACGTGGCCGGCTATGACGTCTCGCGCCTGATGGCCGGCGCCATGGGCATCTTGGGCCCGCTGCTGGAGGTTTCGCTGAAGGTCTTGCCGCTGCCGGTGTCACGGGCCACGCTGCGCTTCGAACTGAGTCAGGCGCATGCGCTGAACCAGCTGAATCGCTGGGGCGGCATGCCGCTGCCGATTCAGGCCAGCGCCTGGTGGGACGGAGCCCTGGTGCTGCGTCTGGCCGGCGCCGAGGCGGCTGTGCGCGCGGCGATTCAAAGTCTGGGCGGGGAGGAAGTGCCCGACGCGATGGCGCAACCGTTCTGGACCGGCCTGCGTGACCACAGCGACGAATTCTTCGTCGGCGCCGAGCGCGCCGTGCAAGGTGGGGCCCAGCTCTGGCGCCTGTCACTGCCGCAGACCGCGCCGGCACTCAGCCTGCATGGTGAGCAATTGGTGGAATGGGGGGGTGCGCAGCGCTGGGTGACCACGCCGTTGCCCGCCGCCCAACTCAGGGAGGCCGCCGCCCAATGCGGGGGGCACGCCACCTTGTTCCGCGGCCAGAACAAAAACGCCGGCGTCTTCACGCCGCTGGCAGCACCATTGATGCAGATCCATCGGCAACTGAAAGCCTCCTTCGACCCACAAGCCCTCTTCAACCCTGGCCGCCTGTATGAGCAACTCTGACCCCATCGCCCAAGCTTCGATCGCCGAACATATGCCGCGCTATTACGCGCAGCGGGCCAGCGAGTACGAACGGGTCTTTGATCGCCCGCATCGCCAGCCCAATATCGCCACCCTGCAGCAATGGTTGGGGGAGCAATTCCGCGGCCGCCATGTGCTGGAGGTGGCCACCGGCACCGGCTTTTGGTTGCCCGCCGCAACGGCCGGCGCCTTGAGCTGGCAATGCACCGACATCAACCCCGAGGTCTTGGCCGAGGCGCGGTCCAAGCCGCTGGACTTTGAACGCGTCAGCTTCCGTCTGGCCGATGCCTACGCGCTCGACCTGGTCGCCGCCGGCGCCCCCTCGCCCTACGACGCGGCCTTTGCCGGCCTGTGGTTCTCGCATGTGCCAGTGTCGCGCCAACAGGCCTGGCTGGATCAATTGCATGGCCAGTTGCAGCCCGGCGCCACCGTGGTGTTGATCGACAACCGCTATGTGGACGGTGACAGCACGCCGATCTTCCGCGTGGACAGCGAGGGCAATGGCTACCAAATGCGCGGATTGTCCGACGGCAGCCAGCATGAGGTGCTGAAAAACTTCCCCACGCTCGAACGGATGCAGGCGCTGCTGGCAGCGCAAGCGACCGAGATCGAGTGGCAGGATCTCGACTATTTCTGGACCCTGAAGTACCGGCTTCGCTGATGCAGACCCAACTTGCCCCCGAGTTCAAAGGCTCCGCCGAAGGCGCGCAGGCCGAGGCCATTCTGAGCCGCTGCGTGCATTGCGGCTTTTGCACCGCCACCTGTCCGACCTACCAATTGCTCGGCGATGAGCTGGATGGGCCGCGTGGCCGCATCTACTTGATCAAGCAGGTGCTGGAGGGCGCCCAACCCACCCGCAGCACGCAGCTGCACCTGGATCGCTGCCTGACCTGCCGCAACTGCGAGAGCACCTGCCCCTCGGGCGTGCAATATGGTCAATTGCTGGACATTGGGCGCGGCATTGTCGAGACCAAGGTCGAGCGCCAGCTAGCCGAACGCAGCGTGCGCTGGCTCTTGAAGGAAGGGCTGACCTCGCCCGCCTTCAAACCGGCCATGAAGCTGGGCCAACTGGTGCGCCCGCTGCTGCCCGCCGCGCTGAAGGACAAGGTGCCCGCTGCAGCCGAGGCTCGCGCGCATGCCTGGCCCACACGCAGCCAGCCGCGCAAGATGGGTCTGCTGCTCGGCTGCGTGCAGCCCAGCATGGCGCCCAATATCAACAGCGCCACCGCTCGGGTGCTGGACGCGGCCGGCATTCAAACCTTGGTGGCGGACAGCGCCGGCTGTTGCGGCGCCATCCGCAGTCATTTGAACGACCATGCCGGCGGCTTGGCCGATATGCGCCGCAATATCGACGCCTGGTGGCCCTTGGTAGAAGGTTTGACCGCCGCCGGCAAGATCGAGGCCCTGGTGATGAATGCGTCCGGCTGCGGCGTGACGGTCAAAGACTACGGCCGACTGTTGGCCGGTGACCCCGCCTATGCGAGCAAGGCAGCCCGTATCAGCGCCATCACTCGCGACCTGAGTGAGCTGCTGCCGGACCTGATCCCCCGTTTGAAGCCACTGCTGCACAACAAAGCCGGCGCGAAGCTGGCCTACCACCCGCCTTGCACCCTGCAACATGGGCAACAGCTGCGCGGTGGCGTCGAGGCCGGCTTGCGGGAGCTAGGCTTTGAGGTCCACCTAGCGACCTGCGACAGCCATATGTGCTGCGGCTCCGCTGGTACCTATTCGGTATTACAGCCAACCCTATCCAAACAACTGCGCGACAAAAAACTCGCCGCGTTGGCACCGCTACATGCCGAGGCGATTGTGTCGGCCAATATCGGCTGCATTCAGCACCTACAAAGTGGCACCACGACGCCTGTGCGGCACTGGATAGAACTGCTGGATCAGGCTTTAATTTGAGGGATTCAGGGCTGAAGGGGTCACCCCAAGGGATTGCCCTAGGCTCGCGGCCAGATGACCGCTTGGCTTGTTCGCATAGCGCGCAAAGCAGGGCAAATACCAACACCGGTTCATGACCAGCTACGCACAATCGCCAGCACAAACAATGGAGGGGAGGGTCGAGGAGACCCTCAAGCCAGCCAGCCCAGGCATATGCCGGGTCAGCCAGCCACACGAAGACCGGATTGCTCGCAAGAGTGATCCGGTCTTTTTTTGAGCCGGAAATTCCTAAGCTCGCGGATTCAAATCAACGCGGCCTCAGTGTTCACCCGGACTCAATCGCTCACGTAATTGTTGAATGAGCGCATCAATAGCGTCGATGCCACGCCGAGAAGCGTCGGAAAGTTCTGCCTGAAGCAAGACCTCTCCCGACGTGCGCAGTGGGGCGGTCAAAAAGGCATAGCGTCGACTCAGGAGCGGATCGTTAGCTAGCTCCAAAAAACAAAGATGGGCATAAAGCGCTGGCAGGTTCTTGGTGTGGTGCGTGCCGATGCTGGTGCCGCCGACATGACTCGCTGCATTTGGCTGTTCAGCGTTTAGGAATTGAATTCGCTGCCCCTCGGCCAAGGCGACTCCGAGTAAGACATGCAGTGTGTCGCGGAAGTTGTGATAGTGCTTCCAGAACGTATTCGGCCCAAGACCAATACTCGCCATGGCCGTCTGTGCCCTCTCAGGAACCCAGCGGTAAAGCCGCGCATCGACACCATATTCATGCATCAGTGCCTTCAGGATTTCGGCATTGAAGTACAAGAAAAATGTCAGGGGGAAGGTGTGTCCGGCGCTTTGACTTTCCTCGGCGAAAAGACTCAGCAAGCAGCAGTCATCAATAGCAGGCTGCAATTGCTCAAAGATACTGCGATCAAAAACATAGCAGTCATGATCAACGATGCCGAAATTGCCACGATGGTTTTCAAGCAGCAGATTGATGACATGCCCATGGGCAATACTGGTCAAGGGCAAGGTTCGAAGTTTGAATACGGGCAGCGTGGGCCAGCGCCTTTGCAGCAGGTCCAATTCCCAGCGGCGAGCGCCGTTGGCGAGCAAGACCACCTGGGCTTGACCTTCCAGCAAAGCCAAGCAAGGCAGCAGGAAGTGCAAGGTGCAAGGCATCACGATGACATAAAAACGAGGCAGGGAACTCGCTGGGAGGCCATCCTGAAAGTCTGAGAAGCGCTGCCGATTGAAGGCCTGTTGAACCTTTCCCCCGTCAAATCGCTGAGCCCAGGCCCGCCAAGCTCGAAAGCACGCGGCAACCGGAACATGCCACAACACCACGCTAAGCACACTCCAACCACGCTCACGCATGGGCTGCATAGCGACCTGCCAACGTCGCAGAATGGAGCGGAGGCGCCAGTGCATTGCGTCCCTCAGCAAGTCAACTCAAGGCAAACGGCTCTGGCCGCGAGACGATCAAGAGACTGCCCGCTAGAAACCACATCATGGTTTAGGAATTCGAATGCGGCTGATCATCAGCGAGCCGGATACGGCGAACAGAAGCACCAAAGGGTGCAAGTAGAAGCCCGCAAGCTCCAATTTGCCGAACCAAAGTTGTTCGCCCAGTGCACCTTGTGCCGCAGCGGCCCAGAGTGCCAGTACCAACACCAGCGAGGTAGGAATTGGCGTGCCTTCGAAGTACTTGACCTTGTCACCGCCTTCGCTGAGGGCTTCGGCCGTCACATTGAAGCGCGCCAGGCGCGACACCCCGCAGGCGACAAAAAACACCAACACGATGCGGTCATAGAGGCCCTGCATGCCGCAACCATAGGCAATCGCGGCCGGCGCCACACCGAAGGAAATCACGTCGGCCAAGGAATCAAGTTCGCGGCCCATGACGGAAGACTGCTGGCGCCAACGCGCCACGCTGCCATCCAGCACGTCGAACACAAAGGCCAAGGGGATCAGTGCGCAGGCGTAATAGATATGCTTGACATCACCGGTCTGCAAGAAACTCATCACCGCGAACAGGGCCCCCATGCCGGCGAAAGCGTTGGCAAGGGTGAACCAGTCGGCGAGATGGAACTCGCGAATCATGGAGAAAGGTTTGGGACGGGTCATGGCAGCAGCATAAGGCAAGCCCGAGGGTTGGCTTTCGCGGATTCGCGGAGCAGGGGCCACATGCGCCAAAGCACCCACTCTCCAAGGTCGAATCCAGTGGCTATTGCCAAAACTCTATAATTTCTCCGCCCTACCCCCTGATGTATGGGGGTTGAGACTGTATCGCCGGCACTTGGCATGGTGTCAAATGTGCTAACGGTTGCTTTAAGCAACGCGCAGGGCGCCTTGTCTCGGTGAAACGCGTGTTGTATGTGCCGCCCTTTTGACCTCACCAGACGCGTGAATGTGGGTCTGTTTGTTCACAAACCATTGTTTGCGTGCATTCAGCCACATCAGTTTTCACAAATGCTGGGGTACCCTAGGCGAGCTCAGCGGCGCCATCAGGAAGCCATGTGGCTTTGCAGAAGCAAAATTTCGAATCGACCAGGGTTTAGCACCATGAATGACCAGATGAACGACAAAGACGGTGTGGATCAACATAACTCCTCAGGGGGAAAAGTTGACCAGGGTCGACGTCGCCTAGGTACCGTTGGCGTTACCGGCACGGCCGTTCTCTTGTCGGTGCCAAGTCGGTCGGCAGTGGCGGGCTGGGGCAGTTGCACCGGCTCAGAACTCGCGTCGGGAAATTTGTCGCGTGCAGGCGCAGCCAACCCTTGCGGCTGCAGCCCTGGTTTTTGGGGGCCACAAAACCAAAATGGCACGAATCTGTGGGCGAAGACGCCAAAGCTCTTCACCAAATATCCACCAACCACAAAATTCAATTCATTATTTGGCGCCTTCTTTGGGGACCAAAAAGACAGCGCGGGGAAAATCCTCGTTAAAGGGGATGATATTGCGTTGAATGAAGTTTTTCCGGGCCAACGAGCTGGCCCGGGAAGTAAAT
This sequence comes from Paucibacter hankyongi, assembly GCF_037482915.1. Lineage (NCBI taxonomy): Bacteria > Pseudomonadati > Pseudomonadota > Betaproteobacteria > Burkholderiales > Sphaerotilaceae > Roseateles > Paucibacter hankyongi. Next base: position 442,876 of record NZ_JBBHJX010000002.1, on the reverse strand, counting down.
ACCCCAATAAATGTTCTGCCTCCGATAGCACTGCTATGCACGCTGTGGCGGCTCTGCTGAATGCTGAGTTTTATGGCGCTCGTTACCCAGTAGCTCCGCCCTATATGGACGGATTGGCAGTAATTGCTGACTTCAAGAGCCGCTATCTCCCAAAAACTTTTGCGTCGTTCGTCACAAAGGTCGATGTCTACTCCAGTAGCAACACTTGGTGTAATGGCAAGGATCACGGCGGCATCGTGTAATCGAATTGCCTTTTGTGTCTGAGCCTAGATTACGTCTTGGCCGCGGGGTGAGATGGCGCGGTTTCGCTGATGGTGTTGTCGTTTACGTCGGCGAGACCTGCGAAACGCATCTTCTACCCCAGCAGTATTCGCTGCTTCTGAATAACCCGGAACGAATCAGGCGGACCGATCGACCGGAACTTATTGAGGTCGGTGATTGCCCGCCAGATCGCGTTCACTCTGAGATTCAGGCTTCCGGTCATCTCCTCGATGAACTGATCGAACTCAAAGTTCTCGACATCATCCATTGACGATCGCCAAGTTATCGCCCGCAGCACTGCAGCAGCGTCTCTCGCAGCAAGGCTTGCTCCTTCCCTGTGGGCCATTTAACGTCAAACTGCGCTCCGACCTGCCGTCCTTGGCTCGGGATCTGCTGCAGATGTATGGCGCCTTTCCAGTTCTTGATGCGCAGGCCTATGTCGATTTCGAGGTCGACTTGCGCGCGCCCTCATGGCCGCGTCGATATTTTCGACCGCAGGTCGTGCTGAACTGCGACGGCCGCATTCCCTTCAAACCCTTGCCATTGGCTCAAGCCTTCCCGATGCTGGAGTGGGGCCTGAATTGGGTAATTTCATCGCACGCGCATAACTATTTGGTCATCCATGGTGCCGTGGTGGAACGGGATGGTCGAGCGCTGATCTTGGCTGCCGACCCAGGCTCGGGCAAAAGCACGCTATGTGCGGCACTGGTTCATCGCGGTTGGCGTTTGTTGTCCGATGAATTGACCCTGGTATCTTTGACCGATGGCACGGTACAGCCGATCGCCAGGCCGATCAGTCTGAAGAATGCCTCGATAGATATCGTGCGAGGCCTCGGCCCCGACGTCGTCGTCAGCGAAGCCTGTCACGATACAGCCAAGGGCTCCGTGGCCCATATGCGCCCCCCTGCCGCTAGCGTGGCGGATATGAACAAGACCGCAATGCCGGCCATGTTGGTGTTTCCCAAATACCTCGGTGGGGCGGATCTACTCAGCCGGGAGGAGGGGAAGGCACAGGCGTTTATCGAATTGACGCGCCACACCTTCAACTTTTCGGTCCTCGCTGGCGACGGATTCGGCGCGCTAGGCAATTTGATAGAACAGGTCAACAGTTTTCACATTCAATACTCCTCATTCGATCAAGTCATTCCTGAGATCGATCGCTTGTGGTGCAAAACGGTATGACACGCGCCCTGGAGCAGGCTCATCTTCTGACCAATACGCTGCGAGAGCCGCAGACGGTAAGTCGCTTTAACATCCGCGATTGGGAGCGGCTGATCTGGCAAAGCCGTGCTGCGGAAATGATGGCGCAGTTGCATCAAATTTTGAGCGCGGCTGATGTTTTGCGACTAGCTCCGCCCTCGGCGCAGCGTCATCTCGAATTGGCTTGGCAGGTCTCGATCCGGCACGCCGAGGCCGTGAAAAGCGAGCTACGCGGCCTGCAAGAAGCTCTGCAAGAGCTCAATGTTCCGGTATTGCTCTTGAAGGGCTCGGCCTATTGCGTGCAGTCCAATTCGGCCTCGGTCGGACGAATCTTCAATGACATCGATATTTTGGTCCCCAAGCAGAGCCTTGCTGCGGTGGAACAAAACCTGAGTTGGGCTGGCTGGCATCCCTCGCACACCAATGCCTACGATGAACGTTATTACCGAGAGTGGATGCATGAAATTCCACCGCTCGAGCACAATAACCGCGGAACGGTTTTGGACGTTCATTTCACCATCTTGCCGCCAACCTCAGGGATTCGCCCCAACCCTCAAGACTTCTTTGATGCTTCGTTGAAGCTAAGCGGCGAATGGTCGTTCTTTCATGTGTTGGCACGCACCGACATGGTGATCCATTCGGCCTGCCACCTGTTCTTCGGCGAATTCCACAAGGGTCTGCGCGACCTCCACGATCTACATTGCCTACTCACCGAGTTCTCTACGCAAGCTGAGTTTTGGCCTGAGTTGATCGCACGCGCCAGGCACCTGCGACTGACCTTACCCTTGCTGGATGCGCTCAGACAATGTCGGCGTCTCTATGCAACCGAGGTCCCCGCCGACGCGATCAGCCAACTGCGGCAAGACCAGCAATCCCGCTGGCCAGGCTTTTTGCGAGAGTGGCTTTTTGAGCACGCCCTCCGCCCGGCTCACGCCTCCGCATTTGGCCCTAGCACTCGCCTGGCTCACTGGATGGTGTTTGCGCGCAGCCATTGGCTGCGCATGCCGCTCCCGCTCCTGGCCTATCACCTCGTGTACAAGGCTTTGTTTGCCAAATAGTCCGTAATGGGCGAACTATGGCTGTCAGGCATTCGGCCACGAGCACAGAGATTTCGCGTGCTGTACTAACACGTTGAGCCTCTGGATTGCTGTCTAATCAATTCCTCGGCTAGTGGCCTTAAACAACACACACCAAGATGTTTAAGCGGGACTTATTGCGGAGCATATTGTCCTTGGGTCTGGCTTGGCTGGGCCTTGAACCCATCGCCAAGGCGACGCCAACAGAGGAGCCCCTCCCTCTGCTCGTCCTCGTTGAGCCCGTCCCACCCTTTTCCTACCCCGACTCAAACGGCCGCCCGGTCGGCTACGCGGTTGAATTGATGGAAGAGATGCTCCGCCGCTGCGGCCTGCAGCACCGGATCGAGTTCAATAGCTGGGCACGGATTTATCAGCGCGCCCAATCGCAAAGCAGAGCCCTGGTGATCAGCATGGCCCGGCTCCCCGAACGGGAGACGCAGTTCCACTGGATTGGCCCGACGGCGGCCCGGCGCGTCTATCTTTATCGCCTCAAATCAAGACCAGACGTTCAGGCGAACACCTTGGAGGCGGCCAAGGCCTACAAGACGGCGGTGGTGCGCGAGGATGCGGCCGAGCGTACGCTGATGGCTCATGGTTTCGAGTTGGGCACGCATCTGGACCGCAGCCCCGACCACGCGGCGATGCTGCGCAAGCTCTTCATTCAACGCGTTGAATTGATTGCCGCCAACAGCACCGTCGCCGCTGCCGTGATGGAGAAACTGGGCTACGACTTCAAACAAATCGAGCCGGTGGTGAAGCTGTCTGAGATCAGCCTCTATATGGCGCTGAGCCGCATCGAAGGCAACCAAACCCTGTATGTCCAGCTGCAACTCGCCTGGGACAGCATGCGCCGGGACGGCACCGTGGCGGCCATCGCGGCACGCCACCCTTATGTCACGCTGGATTGAAGGCCGCTCGCCTTAAGGCCTCAAACCGACCCGCCCCTGAAGGTGTCACAGCCCTTCAAGTCACCCGCCTCTAGGCCGCGTTTGAACCACTTCATGCGTTGCTCGCTGCTGCCGTGCGTGAAGCTCTCGGGCACCACGGTGCCGCGGGACTTGCGCTGCAAGGTGTCGTCGCCAATTTGTGACGCTGCATTCAGGCCCTCTTCAATGTCACCCTTTTCTAGCCAGCCCTTGCTTTGCTGCGAGAGGTTGGCCCACACACCGGCGTAGCAGTCGGCCTGCAACTCCAAGCGCACACTCAGGGCGTTGTACTCGCGCTCCGACACGCGCTGGCGTGCCGCATCCATCTTGGCCGTGGTGCCTTGCAGATTCTGCAGATGATGGCCCACCTCATGGGCAATCACATAGGCTTGAGCGAAGTCACCTGGTGCGCCAAGCTGGTTGCGCAAGGTGTCGTAAAAGCCCAGGTCGATATAGACCTTGCGGTCGGCTGGGCAGTAGAAGGGCCCCATGGCCGCCTCGCCCATGCCACAACCCGTTGGGCTGCGGCCACGGAACAGCACCAGGGCCGGCGCCGGGTACTTCTGCTGGCTTGCCGCGAAATAGTTAGCCCACACATCTTCGGTATCGGCCAGCACCACGCTGACAAAACGCGCAGCGGGGTCCTGCGGCTTGGCGCCTGGCTGCGAATGTGGCACGGGCGCTGGCCCAGCGCCGCCGCCATCCATCAGCCCCAACACCGTCATCGGATTGATGCCAAAGGCCCATGAGGCCAGCAAGGCAATCACGATGCCCCCGAGGCTCAGCCCACGCCCACCACCGACACGCATGCCTCCGCCCATCCCAGCGGATCCATCGCGTCGGTCTTCAACGTTATCGCTCTGGCGTTGATCTTCCCACTTCATCATCAGCTCCCTTGCTTCAAACCTGTCGCGCATGGTATCGGCTTCGCCGCAATGCCGCCCCCAAGGGCTGGAGAATCCAGCAGAATCAGGCCTTGCCCAGGAGTGACCTCTATGACCGAAGCCGACGCGCCGCTACCGCAGGGCATGGCCGACATCTTGATGAGCCTGCATGAAGAGAGCCCCTTGCTGGTGGCCTTGTTCGACGCGCGGGACCGGCTGCGCCACGCCAACAAGGCCTGGCGGCAAGCCTATGTGGTCGGGCCCGACGAGCAGCCAACTTGGGCCGACATCATGCGTGACAACCACGCTCAGCGGCATGGCGCCGCCATAGAAACAGACAATATCGAAGCCTGGATTGCCAACATCAGCTCAAGGCGCGGCAAGCTGCCATTTCGCGCCTTCGAGGCCGACCTGTGTGACGGCCGCTGGATCTGGATGACCGAGACCTCCCAAGCGCAAGGCTGGATGTTGTGCGTGGGCAGCGAGATCACCCCCTTGCGCCAAGACAGCCGCTCGCTGCGCATCGCGCACAGCAAAGCCCTGGCGGCCGCCCAAACAGACGCGCTGACCGGGCTCAGCAATCGCCGCCGCGGCCTGCAACTGCTGCAAGAAGTGCTGAGCCATAGCGAGTCCTGGCCCATCTGCGTGGTCACGTTTGATCTAGACGATTTCAAACAAATCAACGACCGCCTCGGCCATGCGGCCGGCGACCGGGTAATCTGTGATTTCGCCAGCCAGATGCAATCCAGCAGCCGCCGCGAAGATGGCTGCGCCCGCATAGGTGGCGAAGAATTCTTGCTGATACTTCCGGCGGCCGGCTTGCCGCAGGCCCAGTCCATTGTTGAGCGCTTGCTGAGCCGGGTGCGCGTGTCACGCCCCCTGCCCGAGCACCCCGAACGCGGCTACACCTGTTCAGCCGGATTGGCCTTGGCGGTGTGGGGCGAGTCGGCCGAAACCCTGCTCGCCCGAGCCGACAAAGCGCTCTACCAAGCCAAGGCGGATGGGCGTGACCGCATCGCCATCGCCCCCCCCTGAAAGATGGTTTGCGCCCCGTGAAGGGACTATCCCTGCGCGCTCAGAAGGCGTACCAAAGCGCGGCAACAAAATGGCAGCCGCTGCCGGCCAGCACGAATAAATGCCAGACGAAATGGGCGTAACGCACCCGGTGGTCAAACAAGAACACCAGCGCACCCAAGGTGTAGGCCACACCGCCTGCCACCAACCAGGCCAAACCGGCCGATTCAATGCGGCCAATCAGCGGCCCCAGGGCGATGATGACCATCCAGCCCATCGCCACATACAAGCCGGTCGACCAAAGCGGATGACGCAGGCGGTTGAACAGCTTGGCCGTCACGCCGACGATGGCGCTGGTCCAGACCAGGCCAAACAAGGTCCAGCCCCAACCGCCATGCAAGACGCCGAGCGCGAACGGTGTGTAGCTACCGGCAATGAACAGATAGATCGCCGCATGGTCCAGCCGATTCAGCCAGACCTTGGCGCGGCCCTCGGGCACCGCGTGATACAGCGTCGAGATCAGATAGAGCAAGATCATCGTGGCCGAGAACACGCTGGCCGCAACCACATTGCGCGTCTGCCCTTGCTGTGCGGCGGTGTAGGTCAAAATAGGCAGCGAAGCCACGGCCAGCAAGAAACCCAGCCCATGGCTGATGGCATTGGCGATTTCCTCGCCCAAAGTTTGATCTCGCGCTGTCATGCGGCCCATTGTGCCTGGGTCGTGTGAGCGCTTGAATGACGCATATCAAGCGGCCAAGCCAGCCAGACGGTCCATTGTTCATGACAACTTGCCTCATTCAGTCCCTTGCCGGCAGCACCGGCCCCAGCCGCCGCGCCGCCTTGGTCTGGGGTGTTGCCGCCGCATTGGCGCTGCGCGAGGCCTCGGCTCAGCCGCTCGTCAACGAGCCCGGCAAGCTGACCGTGCTGATGGAAGAATTGCCGCCCTATTCACATCAGGACGGCGCAGGCCGCCCCAGTGGCTATGCCTATGAGCTGGCCTTGGCCCTGCTGAGTCGCGCCAAGATCGAGGCGACATTCGAGTTTGCTTCCTGGCCTCGCATCCTGCACCGCGCCCACAACGAAGCCAATATCCTGGTGCCCGCCATGGTGCGGCTGGCCGAGCGTGAGGCGCAGTTCTTCTGGCCGGCGCAAATTTCGGTGCGTCGCGGCACCTTGTACCGGCTCAAGTCGCGGCCCGAGCTCAGGCCGCGCAATATCGCAGAAGTCAGCGCCTACCGCGTCGCCGTGGTGAAGAGCGACGTCTCCGAGCGCGAGTTGCTGGCCCTGGGCCTGAACCAACAGCAGCACCTGGACCGCAGCGCCGATCACGCCAGCCAATTGCGGCGCTTCTTTGCGGGGCGGGCCGATCTGCTGGCCCTCAACCCCTCGCTGGCGCCTGCTTTGTTGCGGCAGTTTGGCCACGACCCCGATCTGATCGAGCCGGTCCTGAAGTTCTCCGAGTCCCGGCCGTCGATGGCCCTGAGCCTCGCCAGTGGCGAGCCCATGTTGCTGCGCCTGCAGCAAGCCTGGGCCGAGATGCGCCAAGACGGCAGCTGGGCCGCCATCCTCAAGCGCTACCCGATGATGACGCAGGAGTGAAGCGCCGCCGCCAGGCAGTGGCACTCGTTCGCCTGCGTCAAGCCAATTAGGGCGCCTTGGGCCAAGGCAGCGGCTTGCCCTGCGCTTGCGCCGGGGCCTTCACGCGCAGCATCTGTGCCAGCGAAGGCGCAATGTCCACCACCTCCACCGCTTGCGTCACCTCGCCACGGCCCACCCATTGCGGGCCCCAGGCCAAGATCGGCACATGCGTGTCATACGCATGTGGCGTGCCGTGCGAGCTGCCACCCGGGCGCGAGCTGAACAGCCAGTTCGGCTTGATGACGAACTGCACCGGCGCCGACACCTCCGGGTGCCAGGCCTTGCGCGCCGATTTCAGGAAAGGCGTACTCTCATCGCTGCTCAGCAATTGATCCGGCGTGAAGACGGCCAACACGCCGTTCACCTGCAGCATCAAACGCTTGGCTTCGGCGTACACCTCGGCCGGCTGCAGGCCGCGTGCGGCGATCTGCTTGTGATCGAACAAGACCCCCGCGGCCGAGAAGCCCACCACCCAGCGGCCCTCGCCAAACTTCTTCACCAAGCCCTCATTGACCGTGGCCTGCAGCAGCGCGGGGTTCAGCAACTCGGCATCGCGGCCCTGCGTCTTGGCCCAGGCCGGCGTGTCGGCAAAGCCGTGGTCGGCAGTCAGCACAGCCACATAGTTAGCGGCTCCAACCTTCTCATCCAGGTATTTGAAGAAGCCCTGCAGGTAACGATCCAGGTGCAGGAAGTGATCATGCGAGAGGCGCGACTCTGGGCCAAAAGCATGGTTGACGTAATCGTGGCTGGACAGGCTGACCGAAAGGATGTCGGTCTTGGCATCCGCCCCGAGCTGCTCGCCCTCAATGGCCGCGCGCGCAAAAGCCAACGTCAGCTCATCGCCATAAGGCGAGGGCAAGATATTGCCGTAAAAACGCGGTCCGGGGCCGTCCATCTTGTCGCCCAACACGGCCGGCAGCTTGTTGCCATTGCCCGCATTGCTCTGCCAGGGCTGGTTGTCGGGCACCGAGCGCGCATAGGCCGATTCGGGCAACAGCGGCGCCCAGGCCTTGCCAAAGAAGGCGTCGGCCGGCTTGGCGGCATTGAAGTTTTTCACCCACTGCGGGTGGCTGGGCATGTAATAGGTGCTGGAGGCGAACTGGCCGTCCTCGCTCATGAACATATAGGCCGTGCCCTTGTGGCCGGCCGGCAGAATCGCGCCGCGGTCCTTGCCGGAGATGCCGATCACCTTGGACTCGGGTTGCACGCCGCGCAAGACATCACCCACCGTTTCGGCGCGCAGATTGCGTGGGCTGGTGCCGGCCAGCGGGTCGGTCTTGTGATCGATGTACTGGTAGGCCGTGTCGCCGGTGTTGTAGACCTGCTCGAAGCTCTTGGCGTCGCGCCACTCATTGCTGATGATGCCGGTGCGCTCCGGGTAGGCGCCGGTCAACATGGTGGCGTGGCCGGCCGCCGTCACCGTGTGGCCGTGGCCATAGTGGGCATTGGCAAACCAGGCGCCGCGGTCCAGAAAACGCTTGAAGCCATCCGGCTGCAACTGGTCGCGGTAGCTCAAAACCTGGCGCATCGGCAGGCCGTCCACCACCAGGAAGACGATCAGCTTGGGCGCCGGCGCGGCAGCGCTCGACGGGGCGCCCGGCTGCGCCGGTACCTGCGCGCCGGGCGGCGTTCCGCAAGCGGTCAAGACCGCCAGGCACAAAGACAGCAGCGCGAATTGGGGCAAGGACTTCTTCATGATGAGCGTCGAGTCAAATGAGGCCAGAGCTTAGTCGATTCCAAGCCTTGGCCGCCGCTCGCCTGCGCGCCAAGCATCGATAGCCGTGCGCCTAGCGGGTCAAGGTGCCGTGCAAGGGATGTCGATGACGAAGCGCGCGCCCTCGCCCGGTGGGCTGCTGGCCTCGATGTGCCCGCCCAAGATGGCCGTCACGATGTTGTAGCTGATGTGCAGGCCCAGGCCGCTGCCACCCTGGCCCAGGCGGGTGGTGAAGAAGGGCTCGAAGATGCGGCCGAGGTTTTCGGCGCTGATGCCGCTGCCGTTGTCGCTGAACTCGATGCGCACCCATTCGCCCGGCCCCTCGCCGCCGGCATCTTCGCGGCGCCGCGCCTGCAGCCGCATGCGCCCTTGCTTGCGGCCATCCAGGCCGTGCAGCATGGCGTTCAAGATCAGGTTGCTGAGCACTTGGCCGAGCGGCCCGGGGTAGCTGTCCATGCGCAGGTCGGGCTCCACGTCCAGCACCAGTTCATGCTCGTCGCGGCGCAAGCGGTTGGCCAGCGTCAGCGCCACCTCGTCGCACAGCGTGTGCAGCTCAAAGCTGCGTCGCTGGTCCGAGGTCCGGTCCACCGCCAGCTGCTTGAAGCTGCTGACCAGGCCGGCCGCCTGCCCCAGGCTGCGCATCAGCAGATCGGAGGAGGACTCGGCATCCTCGCAAAACTGCAGCAGGTCCGAGCGACGCAGCCCGCCCGCCTGCACCTGCTGCCCTAGCGCCTTGCTGGTATCGCGCAAGGTGCTGGCCACCAGCAAGCTATTGCCCAGCGGCGTGTTCAGCTCATGCGCCACCCCGGCCACCAAGGAGCCCAAGGCGGCCAGCTTTTCATGCTCCACCAGCCTGGCCTGCGTCAGCTGCAGGCGCCGATAAGCCTCGGCGTTATCAAAAGCCACCGCGGCATAAGCGCCCAGCGTGCGCAAGATGTCAAGATCACCGGCGCCAAACGCTGACGGCTTGTCGCTGAGCGCACACACCACGCCGATCACCTCGCCCTTCAACATCATCGGCGCGTAGATGCAGGAGCGCGACGGAATCAGCTCCGCGCCACTGTGCAGCTCCACCCGCTTCGGCGCGGCGCCGGGGCTTTCGATGATCTCGCGGTTGTCAAAATCCATGTCATCGATGCAAATGTCGCGGGCCCCCAGCACGCATTGCACCGCCGGTTGCTCGGTGGCACTCAGGCTGCGGCGATAGGGCTTCAGCAGTTGGTCGTGGTGCATGACAAAGTCAAACGCCAGCACCTCCTCCTCCCGATCCAGCAAACCAACCCCGAACACCGAGGCGTTGACCAACTCCTGCGCATGCGCATACAGCGTGCGCTGAATCGACAGCACATCCAGCGACGCCGTGATCTGCCGGCCAATTTCGCTCAGCACCGCGATGTCGTGGCGTGCCTTGTCGGCCTGCTCGCGCTGAGCCTCGGCCTGCTGCTTCTCGGCCGCCAGTTGCAGCTTTTGCTCCTGCAACTCTTGCGTGCGCGCCGTCACCTGGCGCGCCAGGCTCTGCCGCGTGCGCTGCAAGAAGCGCACACGCCAGTGGTAAAACGCCGCCAAGGCCATCAGGACCAGCAACCCCAAGCCGGTCCGCCACCACCAAGTGCGCCAGTAGGGCGGCTGCACCTCCAGCGTCAGCAAGGCCTCCCCTTCGCCCCAAACCCCGTCCGAGTTGGCGGCCTTGACCAGCAAGCGGTAGGAGCCTGGGTCCAGATTGGTATAGGTGGCCAGCCCCAGCGCGCCCTGGCCGAAGATCCAGTTGGTGTCGAAGCCCTCCAGCATCCAGGCATATTGGTTCTGATTGCGGTCGCTGAAATGCAGCGCCGACAACTCAAAGCTGATCATCGATTCGCGATGCCCAATGTGCACCGACTTGGCCCGGTGCAAGGCCCCGGTGATGCCCAGGCTTTGCAAGCTCAGTTGGGCGTCGCTGGCGGGGCGATTCGCCTGCCGGGTGATGTCGGGCGCGGCCTCGGCATCGCTGCGCAGCGAGCGGTTGAGGATCAACAGATCGCTCAACACCACCTCCGGCGCCGACAGGTTGTCGCGCAGCAGCTCCGGATTGAAGCGCAGCAGACCATGCCCGCCAAAAAACAAATGGCCATCGGCGGCACGCCAGGCCGCCCCGAAATTAAAGCCGCCATCAAATCGCCGCGGTCCGTCGTAATAGCGCGCCACGCGCTGCTCGGGCTGCACGCGCACCAGCCCATGCTCGGTAGCAAACCAGACCTCGCCATTGCCGGCCACCTCAAGCGATTCGATCGAACCCTTGGTCGGCATACCCGGCAGCTCACGCCAAGACTTCAGCTCCCTGCGCCCGTCCGGGTCGAGCAACTCAAACAAGCCCTGATCGGTAGCCAACCAGAAACGCCCCAAGGCGTCTTGGCGCATGCCGTGCACGGCCAGTCGGGATGGATTGGGCATCAGGGCGCTGGGCCGCAACACGCTGCCGAAGCGCTCGGCCTGTGCATCCCACAGATACAGGCCACCCTTGCTGCCGACCCAGAGTCGGCCTTGGCGGTCCAGCAACAGACTGTCGACAATGTCGCTATAGCTCTTGCCGGTGGGCTGCAAATCGATCAGGTAATTGCGCGCCTTCAGGTCGGCGCCGATGCGGTAGACGCCCACCTTGCTGCTGGCCCAGACATCGCCCTGGGCGTCATAGGCCAAGGCGCTGATCGAGGCGCCGCCCACCGTCTTGTTGCCCAGCTCGATGCGCGTGCTCTGCCCCTTGGAGGGGTCAAACAAGACCAAGCCACGCTCGCCGCCCACCCACAGCCGCCCGTCCGACGCCCGCAGCAAGGCCTTGATCTGCGTGATCGGCAACTGCGTCTGCGGAATCCGCTGGGTGTGGCCACTGGCCAGATGCAGGCGGTTCAAGCCTTGGCCGTAGGTGCCGGCCCACACATGCTCGGCGCCGTCCGGTGCAATCGCCATCACCTCGCGGCCAGACAGCGACTCGGCGTCGCCCGGCACCGACACATAGGCGCTGAAGCCCTCGCTGCCCAGCCCGGCCACGCTGATGCCGTAATCCCAGCTGCCCACCCACAGAGAGCCGGTCGCATCCAGCGCCAGCGTCGACACCGAGTCGGCCACCAGGCTGCTTTGAATCGCCGGCAGATGCCGGATCGCCTCGGCCGTCAGCGCACCCTCGCGCCAGCGGTGCAGCGCCGGCGCCTGCGACTGGCCGATCCACATCGAGCCCTCGCGGTCACGCAAGAGGCCGTAGACATAGGTCTTGGGCAGGCCCAGCCGGTCGCCCAGCGGGTCGGGCCGTGGGCCGTCCCGCTCCATCCGCCAGATCTGCAGCCCGCCGGTCATGCCCACCCAGAGGCGCCCGGCGCCGTCCAGCGCCATGCGGCTCACCATCAACTCGGCCGGCTCGGCGCCATGCGCCTGCGTGGCGGTGTCGAACTGCATGCCGGTCGAGCCATCGGCGCGCAGCTGCAGCACCCGCGAGCCTCGCGCCACCCACACCCCGCCCTGCCCATCGGGCAAGAGGGTGCGCAAATTGCCCGGCGTCGCGGTGGCAAATTGCTGCTCCGCGGCCGAGCGCTCAAAGCGACCGCTGGCAATGTCAAACAAGAACAAGCCGCCATAGCAGCCCATCCACAGCTTGCCGGGTCCGGCCTGCAACAAGCCCACCACGCGGCGCTCGGCAGCGCTCAAATTGGCCGGCATCTGCTGGCGCTGAATCTGCTCGCTGCTGCTGTCCAGCCGGTCCAAGCCAGCGGCCGTGCCCACCCAGAGCCGGCCCGGCTGATCCTCCAGCAGCGCGTGAACAATCGGGTGGCTGAGCGAGTCGCTGCGATCCGCTTGCGACTGGAACACCTTGAAGTGGCGCCCGTCGAAGCGAGCCAGTCCGGCAATGGTGCCGATCCAGATCAGGCCTTGCCGGTCCTGATAGACGTTCAAGACCGCAGCGCTGGGCAGACCGTCAATCGTGCCCAGGTGAGAAAAGCGCAGGCTGTGCAAGGCATTGGCCTCGGCCACCCGAGGCGGCAGCCAAAGGCAGGCGCCCAGCAAGCACAGCCCGGCCAGCCACAGGCGCGGCCCCAGCAGCCATCCCGACCGACACGGCCATCGCCATTGAAGCGAGCTTCGAACAATCATCCCAACAGGCCTCTGCGCTCTCGACAGGCCCTATGGTCGCACGGACGCGGTCGATTTGCAGACCCCTGCGGTCAGCGGGTTGCTCGTCGCGTGGCAGATTTTTCGGGGTGACGCGGGTCGCGGTATCGCTGTACCGCTGTATCGCAACCCGGCAGTGTCAGGAAGCCGGCAGTCCCCGCACGTCGAAGTCATTCAGCCCCAGGGGGGCCGGCGCTGGCATGTGCAGGTCCAAGGCACGGCGGCCTTCTTGCACCGGCCAGCGTGCGTCGGTCGCGCCCAGTTGCAGGGCGGCCTCGGCGGCCTGCGTCATTTCGGTGGCGCTGATACGCGGGCATTCGCATTTGGCCAGACCCATCGACAAGACGGCGTGCAGGCTCAGCTGGTCCAGCTCATAGTGGCCGGACAAGGCCTTGTGCAAACGCGCCTGGATCGCCATCACATTGGCCCGCTCCACGTTCTGCAGCACCACGGCCAGCCGGCAGTCGCCGACCCGCAGCGCCACATCGGCCGCGCGCACCCGGCTGCGCAGCCGCCCCGCCAACAGCTCCACCAAACGCTCGGTCAAGCCCTGCAACTGCTTGGCGGTATTGTCGTCCTCTGGGTGACGCAGCCCCAAGGGGGAGCGCACCGCCACCTCGATCAGCAACAAGGCCGGTCGGGTGCCAATTCGGCGCGCCGCACTCAGCTCTCGGCTCAGCGTATGCGCCAACCCCGTCAAATCGGCCACCCGCCCCAGCTGCGCCAAGGGCGCGCGCGGTGCCGGCCCATGCGCCGCCACCATATCGGCCGAAACCGGCTTGCTGGTAAAGGGGAAGAGCGGAGGTTTGATGTTCACCATATTCGTTTTGGCGATGTTGTCGAGGAGGCTGGTGGTTGGTGGCAGGCCAAGCAGCTTGCCCGGGCCTCGCTGGCCCAAGCAAAGGCGAGGATCACAACGTCTCGACAACGGCCCAGCACCTGTGGTGCCGGCCTCCCCGCCCTCGACGCTCCGTCATGTCCTCAATAGGTAAAACGCAATCGGCCCGACAAACCCGACATCGATTTCAAAATATTTTTCAATCCCGCTCCGGCTCGCCCTCCGGCCTGCCGCTAGAGTGGCGGGCCCGCCCTTGTTTTCAGGCCTCCCCGCCGCCCGCCGCCTTGTCGAACAGCCCTCACAACCCCAGCCGCGACATCACCCAGCTGCTGCGCGCCGCCGGCGCCGGCGATGGCCTGGCCGCCGAAAAAGTCGCCACCCTGCTGTATGAAGACCTGCAGCGCCTGGCCCGCAGCCGAATGCGCCAAAGCGGCCACCTCACCCTGCTCGACCCCACCGGCCTGGTGCACGAGTCCTGGCTGCAGCTGCTGAAGGCCGGCGACCTGAGCTTTTCAGACCGAGGCCAGTTCCTCGCCTACGCCGCCCGGGTGATGCACAACATCGTCATCGACTTGGTGCGTGCCCGCGCCGCCCAGCGCCGGGGTGGTGATGTGGAGCACCTCACACTGAACACCGCCGTGGCCGAGCTGGCACCGCAGGGCGACGAGGAAATCCTGCGCGTGCACGAGGCGCTGGAAGAACTCGCCGCCCTCGAGCCGCGCCTGGCCCAGGTGGTGGAGATGCGCTACTTCGCCGGCCTGCTGGAGTCCGAAATCGCCGAAACCTTAGGCGTGACCGAGCGCACCGTGCAGCGCGACTGGCAAAAAGCCCGGCTCTTCTTGTCCATGGCCTTGAAGACATGAGCATCCACCCATGAGCGACGCCCGCCGCGACATCGACAAAGCCCGCTGGCCCCTGCTCAGCCCCCTGCTGGACGAACTGCTGGACCTGCCCGCCGAGCTGCGCGGCGCCCGCCTGCGCGAGCTGCACGCCCAAAGCCCCGAAGGCCCGGCCCTGGCGGCCGATCTGCAAGAACTGCTGCGCCGCCAAGACGCACTGGAAGCCGCCGACTACCTCGCCACCCCCGCCTTGCAACAGATGGAGCAGCAAGCGGCCGCTGCCGCAGAAGCCGCTGTTCCCAGCAACAGCCCCGGCCAGCAGATCGGCAGCTACACGCTGGAGCGCGAAATCGGCCAGGGCGGCATGGGCACCGTCTGGCTGGCGCGCCGCACCGATGGGCGCTTTGAGGGCCTGGTCGCCATCAAGTTCCTCAACGCCGGCCTCTTGGGCCATGGCGACGCCGGCCGCTTCACCCGCGAAGGCCAGATCCTCGGCAAGCTGGCCCATCCGCATATCGCACGCCTGCTCGACGCCGGTGTCAACACCGCGCTGGGCCCGGCCCAGGCCCAGCCCTATCTGGTGCTGGAATATGTGGACGGCCTGCCGCTGGACCGCTACTGCGACAGCCACTCGCTGGACATCCGCGCCCGCGTGACGCTCTTCCTCGACGTGCTGGCCGCCGTGGCCCACGCCCACACCCGGCTGATCCTGCACCGCGACCTCAAGCCCTCCAATATCCTGGTCAACACCGCCGGCGAGGTGAAGCTGCTGGACTTTGGCATCGCCAAGCTGCTGCACCAGCCCGGCGAAGACGACGCGTCTTCATCCTCCGGCGCCGCCACCGAGCTGACCCGCCAGGCCGGCCGCGCCTTCACCCCGCGCTACGCCGCCCCCGAGCAGGTGGAAGGCGGCGAAGTCACCACCGCCACCGACGTCTATGCCCTGGGCGTCTTGCTCTATCTGCTGCTCAGCGGCGGGCAACACCCCACCCAGCAGCGCGACGATGAGCGCACCACACCGCTGGAGCGCCTGCGCACCGTCGTCGAAGTCGAGCCCAAAAAACTCTCCGAGCGTGCCCGCAGCGCCCGCCGCGCAGACAGCGATCAATACGCCGGTGGCAAAGGAGCCAGCTACAAAGAAGCCCGCGCCCGCGCCAAAGAGCTGCGCGGTGACCTCGACACCATCGTCGCCAAAACCCTCAAAAAAGCCCCCGCCGAGCGCTACGCCAACGCCGCCGAACTGGCCGAAGACCTGCGCCACTGGCTCAACCATGAGCCGATCAGCGCACGGCCCGACAGCGCCGCCTACATCCTGGCCAAGTTTGTGCGGCGGCACCGCCTCGCCGTGGCGGCCGGCAGCCTGGGTCTGCTGACTTTGAGCGTCAGCATCGGCGTGGCGCTGCGCCAGGGCCAGGAGGCGCAAGCGCAACGCGCCCAAGCCGAGGGCCTGATCGAGTTCATGCTCGGCGATCTGCGCAAAAAGCTGGAGCCGGTCGGGCGGCTGGATGTGCTGGATGCCGTGGGCGAGAAGGCGCTGGGCTATTACGCCACCCAGCAAACCGGCCGCCTGGACGCCGACGCGCTGGGCCAACGTGCCCGCGCGCTGCACCTGATGGGCCAGATTGCCCAGCAGCGCGGCAAGCTCGACGAAGCCAGCCGCATGTATGACGCTGCCGCCGGCAGCACCGCCGAACTGCTGCAGCGCGCGCCCAAAGACGGCCAGCGCATTTATGACCATGCGCAAAGCGTGTTCTGGGTCGGCGATGCCGCCAGGCGGCAGGGCCAGGCGGAGCAGGCCGAAAAGCAGTTCAAGCGCTACCTGGAATTGGCCGAGCAGCTGGGGCCGCTGGCGGCGGGCAAGCCTGATTGGCAGGCCGAGCGGGCGCATGCGAGGGGCAACCTGGGTATCTTGCAGCTGCAGGCCGGTCAGGCTCAGACGGCATTGCAAAATTTCCAAAAGGCTTTGCTTGTCTATGAGGACCTGGCCCAGACGCAAACCGATTTGCGGGGTAATCAGATTTCGACACTGGGCTGGATCTCCCGGGCGCATCAATACCTGGGAAGCTACGCCGAAGCCCTTACGGCCGACCAGAGCAAGCTGGCGGTGCTGAGCGGCATTCCCAACCGCGAGCAAGACCACAAGTTGCAGGACCAAGAGGCCAACGCTCATCATGACGTCAGCCGCTCGCTGTTCTTCATGGGGAACAACGACGCTGCCCAGCAGGAATCCGAAAAGGCGGTCGCGCAATTCGAACTGCTGAGTGCGGCAGACAAGAGCAATCTTGACGCCTTGGAAAAACTCTGCTCCCTGCGCCTAGGCTTGGCCGAAATCCGCCTGGCCCGTGGTGGGCAAGACCTGACCCCCTTGCTGAACCAGCTCAAGACCGATATTGCGCTCTTGCTGTCCACCGACGCCAAGCAGATGAAGTGGCAGGGCAGTTTGCGTGGCCGCCTGCTGTGGCTTCGAGCACAAATCGAACGCAGCGAAGCACAAGTCCACGCGCTGAGCGCCGAGATGACCAGCTACTTGGCCGATATGCAGGCACGCATCCAAGCCGGCACGCGCGTCAACAAAGACCAGCGCTTGATACTGGCCCGAGTCGAGCTGAGCTTGGGTGAGCTTTTGGGCAGTAGCGAAGTCACCGAAGCCAAGTTGCATTGGCAAGCGGCCGTCGAACGCTTGCGTGCAGATGTCACAAAATCAGATGCGCCGGCGCTGGCCGTGAGCGCATTGGCCCATTTCCGCTTGAATGCAATTGAAGAAGCGCGCCGGCTGGCCGAAAAGCTGGAGGCCTCCAGCTATCGGCACCCGGACTACCTCCGGCTCCGAACGCTGCTGCAAAAGGCGCCAACTTCTTCAGCTCCGCCAACAGGGAAACCATGACAACACCTAGCGACAAACCGGTCTACACCTTCACCGTCAACGTCAGCGACGCCACCGACCCGCCCACGGTCACCACCGTCCCCGCCGAAATCACCGTCGGCACCAACAACGGACTGATCGAGTTTGATCTGGCCACGCCGGGCTATAGCTTCGAACCCGTGGCGCCCATCGTCTTCAGCGAAGCGACGACCGACTTCCCCGACCTGTGGGCGGTTAGCGCGACCCAGGTCTTTATGCGCGACCGTTGCTCCAAGGCAGCCACACTGAACTTCACCATCCATGTGTTGGAAGACGGCAGCGGCCGTCGCCTGAGCCATGATCCGCTCATCATCAACGATCCGGAGTGATTTGGGTCCGCTGAGCTGACTTGCCGGGCTGCGATACTGCGCGCGCCGAACAAGCGCAAGCCTTGTGGTTTTTTTTGCTTCGCGTTTTGAGTTCGGTCATCCATAGCAAAGCGAGCAAGCACGCACGCAAGCTCACAGACTGGCAGCAGACCGCATGAAGCAACTCGCCCTCCTCCGCCCAGCCGCGCTGGCCCTCAGCACCTTCTTGTTGAGCGCCGCGCCCGGCTGGGCCAGCGCCGCCGAGCTGTACAACAACGGCCCGGTGGTGGACGCGAACGGCTTGTCGATCAGGGCCGCCAACGCCGCGACCTTCAGCTTCAGCTCGAAATCCGCTTCCAAGAACGCACTGGCCGAGGACTTCACCGTCACAGGCGCGGGCTGGCTGATCAGCAGCATCGACTTCTTTGCACTGCAGAACAACGCCACAAGCTTCACCCTGAAGGACGTCAGCTGGAGCATCCTGGCCGACGACGCCAACAATGGCCCGGTCGTGGCCAGCGGCATCACCGCGCTGAGCAACGGCGGCCTGCTCGGCTACCGGGTCACCGAGAGCACCTTGACCGACAAAACGCGGCCGATTTACCGCGCCAGCGCCGACATCGCCGATGTGAGCCTGAGCGCTGGCCACTACTGGTTGCGCTGGAGCATGACAGGCTCGCTCAGCTCCGGCCCTTGGACGGCGCCCACCTCGGATGCCCGCGTCGGCAATGCCATGTATTCGGCGGCCGGCAGCAGCTTCGCCGCCATCCTGGACGCCGGCAGCCAAGTCGGCGTGGAACTGCCTTTTGTGCTCAACGGGGAGATGTTGGCCGCCGTGCCAGAACCGTCAAGCGCAGCCTTGGCGCTGCTCGGCGGCCTGGGCCTCGCCTGGCGCCTGCGCCGCAAGGCCCAAGCGTCCTGAGCCTTTGGGCTGACTTAGCGCGCTGACCTAACGTACTTCTTAGCGCGCTGACTTGGCGCGCCGGCGCGCCAAGCCCATCAAAACCACGCCGCCCAGGCCCAACAAAGCCCAGCTGCTCGGCTCCGGCACGGCGCTGCTGATGCTCAGCGTGACCGTGTCGCCCGCCTTCAGGCCCAGGCTGCCGATTTGCCAGTCGCTCTGGCCGGCGTGGGCAAAGGGGTTGCCCACATCAACACCAAAGCCTTCGGCCGGGCTCAGCTGATAACGCTGAGCCACAGCGTCACCGCTTTGCGCCGCCACGCTGGCAAAAGCCGGCGACAGGCTGCCCACCCAGGCGAACTCGGCGCCGCCGCTGAGGCGCACTTCCAGGTTCTGCAGCTCAAAGCCTTGCAGCGCAGTGATCACCGCGTTGAAGCCAAAGGCCTGGCCTTCGTCGGCGACGTCCAACGTCAGATCAAAGCGCACGGTGGCGCCGCGCGCAAAGCCGATGTCGGCGCTGAGCAGGCTGCCGCCCAGGCTGTCAGTCGTGAGCTGGGCTGTGGCGCTTTGGCCCTCGGTCTCGATGTGGCTGATGGTCAAGGCCTGGGCCGAGCCGGCGGCCAGCAGGGCCAGCGCGGCCCCTGTGAGTGAAGTGAATTTCATGGAATCTTGTCCTTGATGCAAATGCTGCAGGGGGCCGAGTTCTTAGACGGGGCTTAGACCGGACTCAAGGTCTTGCTGTAGACCTCGTTGCCGGCTATGTCCTTGAAGGCCACGCGGAACTGGCGGCTGCTGGCGTCGATGTTCACTTCACCAAAGAACTGCAGGCCAGCAAAGGGCGAGAGGTTGGCCTGACCGGCGGGCGGGGCCTTGAAGAAGTCCACGCGCGGGCCGAAGGTGGCGTCCAGGCTGTTGGGGCCAAAGCTGCCTGCGTTGAGCGGCCCGGCAACGAATTCCCAGAAGCCGTCGAAGTCTTGAAACTGGGCCTTGGCGGGCTCGTACTGGTGGGCGGCGCAGTAGTGCACATCGGCGGTGAGCCAGACCACGTTCTTGATACCGGCTTGCTTGATGCCGCGCAGCAGGCCGGCGATTTCCAGCTCGCGGCCCTTGGCCGGGCCGTTGTCGCCGTTGGCGATGGCTTCCCACTTGTTGTTGCCGGCGGCGTCTTTGCCGTCGCCCACATTCAATCCGATGGGCATGTCGGCAGCGATCACCTTCCAGGTGGCGCGCGAGCGGCGCAGCGCGGCCTTCAGCCACTCCACTTGCTCGCTGCCCAGGAAGGCGGTGAGGTCGCTCTCGGTCAGCTGCAAATTGCTGCTGTTGGGGCCACGGTAGCTGCGCATATCGACCACGAACACGTCCAGCAGCGGGCCGTAGGGGATGTGGCGGTAGACGCGCTCGCTCTCTTCGGCGGTGAAGGGGCGGAAGGGGGCGTATTCCTGGAAGGCGCGCGAGCCGCGAGCGATCAGCAGCGGCACGTCTTTGACGGTGTAGCGCGCATCGTTCATCAGGTCTTTGGAGGCCGACCAGTTGTTGACCACCTCGTGGTCGTCCCACTGCCAGATTTGCGGCACTTCGGCATTGAAGCGGCGCACGTTTTCGTCCAGCAGGTTGTACTTGAAGCGGCCGCGGTACTCGGCCAGGGTCTCGGCGACCTTGGAGACTTCAGGCGTGACGATATTGGTCCAAGTGCGGCCGCCCTCGGCGGTAACGGTTTCGCTGATGGGGCCGTCGGCGTAAATGGTGTCGCCGGAGTGGATGAAGAAGTCGGGCTGCACGCGGCGCATGGACTCATAAATCTTCATGCCACCGAAGCTGGTGTTGATGCCCCAGCCCTGGCCGGCGGTGTCGCCACCCCAGACAAAGCGCACATCGCGCTTCAGCGCCGGCGTGCGGAACTGGCCCAGGACCGGCTCGCTGGTGGCGCGGCTGTTGCTGAGGCTTTCGAACCAGGTACGCACATAGACGGTGCGGTCAGCGGGCAGGCCGGTGAGGTCCAGGCGGGCGGTGAAGTCGGTGTTGTCCAGCGCATGCGGGCCGACGCGTTTGACGGCGTTGCTGAACTGCGGGTTCAGCGCGTATTCCACATGCAGGCGAGCCGGGCGGTCGGCGCGACTCCAGAGCATGGTGCTGCCCAGGGTCATGTCGCCGAACTGGATGCCTTGCTCCATCAGCGGGCGCTCAGTGTCCGAGGCCATGATGGCCGGGGCTTGGCCAGCCGCCCAAGCGCGGCCGAGGCCGCCAGCCATCGGCAAGGCCAGGCCGCTGCCCAGGGCCAGGCCAGATTTCAACAAGAGTCGACGGCTGTCGGGGGATGGCTTCTTCGTGCTTTCGCTCATGGATCGCTCCAAGCTCAATGGGGTGGGGGGGGTGGACAGATGGCGCGAGATTAGGCGGCGCTGATGATGCGGGCGTGACCACAAAGCGGCGGACCATGAGCCGGATGGCGGTAGCCTGCCAAGCCCATGCCTGGCCCATGAGCGCCGCTGGCTCTCGGTTACGCTTGCGGCATGAATAGCGCAAGTACACAACCTCCCGAGTTTGGCAAACCGCTGCAAGGCTGGCGGCTGAAGGCCTACACCATCATTTTCGAAGCCGACACACGCGCCGGACATAACTTCGATCTTGCGCTGATTGCCGCCGTGCTGCTGAGCCTGGTGCTGGTGATGCTGGAGAGCGTGGCCAGCTTCCGCGAATCGCACAAAGGCTGGCTGAACTGGGCCGAGATTGCCTTCACCGCACTCTTCACCGTGGAATACCTGCTGCGCCTGGCCTGCGTGCGCCACCCCTGGCGCTACGCCACCAGCTTCTTTGGCGTGGTGGACTTGCTGGCGGTGTTGCCGATCTATCTGGCCTTCTTCTTCCCGGAGCTGTATGCGCTGGTGGACATTCGGGTGCTGCGCCTGCTGCGGGTGTTCCGCATCTTGAAGCTGCAGGGCTATATCAACGCCTATATGAGCTTGGGGCGCGCCCTAAAGGCCAGCGCCAAGAAGATCTTGGTGTTCTTGTCGGCGGTGCTGATGATTGTCTTGATCATGGGCACCATCATGTATGTGGTGGAGGGGCCGGAGCATGGCTTCACGAGCATCCCGGTCAGCGTGTACTGGGCCATCACCACCGTCACCACGGTGGGCTTTGGCGACATCACGCCCAAGACCGACCTGGGCCGCGCCATCGCCTCGATGATGATGCTCTTGGGCTGGGGCGTGCTGGCCGTGCCCACCGGCATCATGACGGCCGAGATGGCCGCACAACGCATGGGCGATGAGCGGGCCATCACCCCCACCACCCGCACCTGCCATGCCTGCCTGCGCGAAGGCCTGCAGGCGGACTCCAACTTTTGCCGGCACTGCGGCGCACCGCTGCCCGAGTATCAAAGGGACTGACCCGATGCGGGTGGGCACTCGGCCTCGCTAGACTGAGCCCATGTCTGCATCCCGTTCCCTGACCCGTAGTTTTCGCGACGGCCCGCGCGCCCTGCTTTGGCTGGCCCTGGTTTTGAGCTTGGGGCTGGCGGCCTACTTTGCCGTCAAGCACTTCAGCCCGGCGCCGCCCAAGTCCCTGGTCATGGTGACGGGCAGCCCCGACGGGGCTTATCACCAGTTCGGCCTCAAGTACCAGGCGCTGCTCAAGCTCAACGGCATCACGCTGACGCTGCAGCCCAGCAGCGGCTCGGTGGAGAACCTGGCGCAGCTGAACGGCGGCCAGGCCGATGTGGGCTTTGTGCAAGGGGGCTTGGGGCCCATGGCCATCGCCGCGCACAACCAGCTGCCGGACTTTGAAGCGCTGGAGGACGATGAACAGCCCAACACACCGCTGCGCTCGCTGGCCACGGTGGCGCATGAGCCGGTGTGGATCTTCTCGCGCACGCTGCGGCTCTCGGACGGCCTGGGCCCGCTGAAGGGTCAGCGCGTGGCGGTGGGCGTGGCCGGCAGCGGCAACCAGAAAGTGGCGCTGGAGTTGCTGAGCAGCTATGGCGTGACCGACCACCGCCACCACCCGCTTGACGGCACGGTGCTGGTGGCCGAGGGCGGCATGGCGGCGGTGGAGCAGCTGCTGGCCGACCAGATCGACGCCTTGATCTTGGTGGCCTCGGTGCAGTCACCGGTGGTGCAAAAGCTCTTGGCCTCGGATGGGCTGCGCCTGGCCTCGCTGCACCAAGCCGAGGGGCTGGCGCGGCGCCTGCCCTACTTTGAAACCGTGGTGCTCAAGCGCGGCTCGGTCAGCCCCTTGCTGGACCGGCCCAATAAAGACATCACCCTGCTGGCCACCACCACCAATTTGGTGATTCAAGAAGACTTGCACCCCGCCCTGGCTTACCTGCTGCTGGAGGCGGCGCGACAAACTCACCGCACGCCCAGCTTGCTGGCGCGGCCGGGTGAGTTCCCGAACCCGCAGGGCACCGACTTCCCGCTGGCCGAGGAGTCGGCGCGTTACTTCAAGAACGGCCGGCCGTTCTTGCAGACCTACCTGCCCTTTTGGATGGCGAATCTGGTGCAGCGAACGGTCTTGATGGTGCTGCCGGTGTTGGCCTTGCTGCTGCCGCTGGTTCGCCTGCTGCCCTGGCTGCGCACTTGGCGGCAGAGCCGGCGCATCTATCGCCATTACGGCGAACTGAAGTTCCTGGAGCAAGACCTGCTGAGCCACCAGCTCAGCCCGGAGGAGCTGGCCCAGGCCCGCGCCAGCCTGGACCGCATTGAAGCCGATGTGCTGGGCACCCGCTTCCCGATTGACTTCACCGACCGGGTCTACACCTTGCGCCAGCATGTGGAACTGGTGCGGCGCAAACTGGATCGACCCGGCTCGATTGAACGTTAGCGCAGCGTGTTCTTGTAGACCTTGCCGTCTTTCATGATGACGACAAAGTTCTTGGCCGCATCGGCCACCAGCTCGATATGGGCAATCGGGTCACCGTCCACCAAGATCAGGTCGGCCAGCGCGCCTTCTTGCACCACACCCAGCTTGCCAGGGTAAGGGTTGCGCGGGCCGCTGAGCGCCAGCAACTCGGCATTGCCGCTGGTGGCCATCTTCAAGACCTCCACCGGGCTGTACCAGCGCACCATCTGCGCTAGCTTTTGGCTTTGCTGGGCGGCCACCTTGGCGTTGAACAAGGTGTCGGTGCCCCAAGCGGTTTTGATCTTGTACTTCTTGGCCAGGGCGTAGGCGGTGTCGGTGCCGCTCATCATTTGCTTTTGCTTGATGCGGTTCGGCGAGCCTTCGGCAAAGGCGGATTTGCCGTCATCGATGAAGGGCTGCAAGCTCCACCACACGCCTTTTTCGGCCATCAGCTTGGCGGTGGGCTCGTCCAGCAGCTGGCCATGGTCGATGCATTTGACGCCGGCTTCAATCGCCTGGCGCACCGCACGCGGGGTGTAGGCATGCACGGCGACATAAGTGCCCCAGTTCTCGGCGGCCTCAACACCGGCGCGCAGCTCGGCGGTGGTGTATTGAGTGACGTCCAGCGGGTCGTAGTCCGAAGAGACGCCGCCGCCGGCCATCATCTTGATCTGCGAGGCGCCCAGGGCCAGTTGCTCGCGGGCGCGTTGGCGCACCATGTCCGGGCTGTCGGCGATGGCCGCAGCCGCGACGCGCTCGCTGTGGCTGAAGTCGCCGGGACGGGCCGGCAAGTCCACCGGCAAGCGGAAGTCGCCATGGCCGCCGGTCTGCGAGATGAAGGCGCCGGAAGACCAGATGCGCGGGCCGCTGGCCAGGCCCAGGTCAATGCCCTTCTTCAAACCGAGCGAGGGGCCGCCCAGATCGCGGATGCTGGTGAAGCCGCGCATCAGCGTGTCTTGCGCCTCTTTCACCGCCGCCACATTCACAAAGCCGACATCCGAGGTCAGGATGGCCAGTTTCGACATGCTGGAGAACATGATGTGGGTGTGGGCGTCGATCAAGCCCGGCATCAGCGTGCGGCCGGCGCCTGCAACCTTGAGCAGATTCACATCGGCCGGCGTGGCTATCGGCGTGCTGGAAATGGCTTGGATTTGATTGCCCACCACCAAGACGTGGGACGGCGGCGACAAGCGGTCGGCCGTGCCATTGAAGATGCGCACGTTCTCAAACAAGACGGCGCTGGGCTTGGCTGCAGCTGCAGCAGGCGCCTCGGCGGGCTCGGCCGAGGCTTCACCATGCGCCATGGCTGCGGGCAAACCTTGGGCCAAGAGGCAGGCGGCCAACAAAGACCGGATCAGGGGACGGCGGCGGAGTTGCATGAGCTTCCTTTTGGCAGATGACAGCGCCACAAATTCTGCCCCATAACCGTGAAATTTGACGCAGCGCAACAAGTTTCCCTTGCGTTTCACCGCGCAGCCCATGGTGCTGCCACAGCAAACGCTTCGTGTCAGAATCAACAAAGAGGGTGTGAAAAGTCAGGGGGGATGATGGATCGCGTTCGAAGCCTTGGGCAAGAAGCAGTAGCGATGCTATGGCGCGCGGCCTGCGGCTTGGGCGTGGCGCTTCGTTCGGCGAGCCACCCCCGACCATCACTCCTCATCGCCTGGGGACTGTTCAGCACCAGCGCCTTCGCCGCCGAACCTTTGAGGTTGGCTGTCTCGGCCTCGCCGCTGTGCCTGCCGATCTTTGTGGCCGACAAGCAGAATTACTTTGCCGACGAAGGCTTGAACCTGCAGTTGCAAGAATTGGTGGGCGGGCACCGCGCCATGCAGACGCTGCTGGACGGACAGGCCGATCTGGCCACCGCGTCAGAGACGGTGCTGGTTTTCAACAGTTTCAAATCACGGCAGTTTGCGGTGCTGGGCAGCTTCGTCAGCAGCAACAAAGACAGCAAGATCATCGTGCGGGCCGGTGCCGGCATTGCCCAGTGGCAAGACATGCCTGGCAAGCGCGTCGGCACCGTGCTGGGCGCCGCAAGCCACTATTTTCTCGACACCTCGCTCTTGGCCGCCGGCCTAGACCCTCGGGCAATGAAGGTGCAGCATGCCCAACCGGAGCACATGGCCGAGTTGCTCAAACACGGCGATCTCGACGCCGTGTCCATCTGGGAGCCTTTCCCTTTCAAGATTCTGCAAACCGTGCCCGGCAGCCGTGTGCTGCCCGGCAGCATCAGCTACCGGCTCAGCTTCAATCTGGTGGCGGGACGGGCGCTGATCGGGGCCAGAGACGATGAATTGGCACGCCTGCTGCGGGCGCTGGACCGGGCAGAGCGCTTCATCGCCGAAAAACCAGCCTTGGCCCAGGCCCTGCTGCGCGAGCGGCTCAAGCTCGACAAGGAATTCATCGATTGGATCTGGCCCAGCTACCAGTACCGGCTCACCCTCGACCAAGCGCTGCTGGCCTCGCTGGAAGCCCAGGCACGCTGGGCCCAGCGAGAGGGCCATGTGGCCGGCGAACGGCCACCCAACTACCTGGCCTTGATCTACTCCAAGCCGCTGCGGCAGGTTGCACCCGCAGCAGTGAGCCTGATTGAGTAGGCCCAGCCATGCGCCTGCGCAGCCTGTTGGTGTCCTTTGTGTCCTCGGCGTTGCTGCTGACGCTGGGCCTGGCGCTGAGCGTGGGCTATCTGGCGAATCGATCCCGTGAGGTGGCCCGCCTGGAGCAACAAGCTCACCAGGCCTCGACCCAGATCAGTTCTCTCTTGGTCTTGACCCATGAATTCGCCCTGCACGGCGAGCCCCGCACGGTGCAGCAATGGAAGGCCTTGCAAGCCGAGATTGGCGACACGCTGGCCGCCACCGAACAGAGCCCAATGCCCGCACCGCTTGAGGCCACGGCCGGCGTCGCTCAGTTGGCCGACGTCTTTCGCCAACTGGTGAGCAATGGGTCTGCGCGGCAAGCCGACACCGATGTTGGGCAGAACTCGGTGCAGGCCCGCCGCCAGGCGCTGCTGCTGAGTCAATTGCTGGCCGATTCACAAGCGGTGACCGAGTCGGTGCAGCGCTGGAGCCTGGCCGCTGACCAGCAGCGCCAGCACTATGAAAAGCTGACCGGCCGTTTGGCCATCGCCATCCCGGCGCTGATGTTGTTGCTGTTCGGCGCGTTGGCGGTGCTGCTGTTCAAGCGGGTGCTGTATCCGCTGCGTCGCTTGAACCGGGCGGTCGAGGCCATTTCCAAGGGTGATTTGAGTGTGCGCAGCGCCACCGGCACCGATGACGAGTTCGGCGAGTTGTCGCGTCACTTCGACGCCATGGCGGTGGACCTGGTCAGCGAATTGCGGCGCGAGGTCAAGGAGCGCCATCAAGCCGAGGCCCAGTTGCGCCTGGCGGCCAGCGTGTTCAGCCATGCGCGCGAGGGCATCATGATCACCGCCGCCGATGGCGCCATCATCGACGTCAACGACACCTTCAGCGAGATCACCGGCTACGCCCGCGACGAGGTCTTGGGCCAGAACCCGCGCCTGCTCAGCTCGGGCCGCCACGATGCCCATTTCTACCAAGCGTTTTGGCGCAGCCTGCTCGAGCAGAGCTTCTGGACCGGCGAGCTCTGGAACCGGCGCAAAACCGGCGAAATTTATGCCGCGATGCAGACCATCAGCGCGATCCGCGATCAGCAGGGGCAGATCACCCACTTTGTTGCACTGTTCTCGGACATCACCTCGTTCAAGCACCATGAGTCGCAACTGCTCACTCTGGCCTACCACGATGCCTTGACGGGCTTGCCGAATCGGGCGCTGCTGCAAGACCGCCTGCAACAAGCGATGGTCCAGGCCAAGCGCCGCGGCAATCATCTGGCGCTGGCCTTTCTGGACCTGGACGCATTCAAAGCCATCAATGATCGGCATGGGCATGCGGCCGGCGATGCCCTGCTGGTCGGCGTGGCGCATCACATCAAACAAGTGCTGCGCGAGGGCGACACCTTTGCGCGCCTGGGCGGCGACGAGTTTGTCGTGCTGCTGGCCGACCTGCCGGACGAATTGGCTTGTGAGCCGATGCTGCAACGCATCCTAGAGGCGGCCAGCCTGCCCGTGGCCTGGCGAGGCGTGAGCTTGCAGGTCTCGACCAGCCTGGGCGTGGCCTTCTATCCCGCGGACCGGGAGCTCAACGCGGACCAACTCTTGCAGCAGGCCGACCATGCCATGTACCGCGCCAAGCAAGAGGGGCGCAACCGCTTCGAACTCAGTGGGCCGGGGGATTTGATGTGAGGCAGGCTCGCGTTCGTTAGCGGGGCCAATCATTGCGCGCCTGCGCCAAGTCGGGCAACCTCGGCCAGCCAACGCTCGCGCTGGGCCGGCGTGCTGGGCAAGACCGGCCCAAACTCGCTGATGCGGACCGGCTTGATGCCGCAGAACTCCAGCACCGTGCGCCGCATCATGTGGTGAGCCGGTGCGCGCTGGAACCAGCGGAAGTACCAAGGCGGCGTGTCCATGCAGACCAGCAGCCGCGCGCTGCGCCCCGTCAGCAACTTCTCGGGCACGCTGTTGCCGGGGTGATATTTGAAGGCGAAGCCGGGCAGCAGGACGCGGTCCAGCGCGCCCTTCAGCAAGGCCGGCACGGAGCCCCACCAAACCGGGTAGGCCCAGACCAGATGCTCGGCCGCATGCATGGCCTGCTGCAGGCGCTGCAGGTCGGGCTCCAGCGCCTGTTCAACTTGGTAGCCCAAGTCCAGGCTCAGCTTGAACTGCAACTCGCTCAAATGAATCAGTTCGACGCTGTGACCCGATTCAACGGCAGCCTCGGCATAGCGCTCGGCCAGTGACCGGCTCAGACTGCTCGGTTTGGGGTTGCCATTGATGATGAGAATGCGTTTGGCGATGGACATGGGGGCCTTGTGATCAACAACAATGCCCGCAGTCTGCGGTCTGTCCCATGGGGCAGAGTCAAGCCCCCGTCGCCGATTTTTTTCTTGTTTGCTGTTGCAGTTGCAGTTGCGGGCAAGCACAAGCCAGTTCATGCGCGCCGGCCAAGGTGGCGGCAAAGGCCTCCAATCGCCCGGCCTGCGCTTGCAGCGCAAGAATCTGCAGCGCCAGGTCTTGGCGGCGCTGCGCCACCGCTTCGCGTGCAAAGGCCAGGCTGACTGCCTCCACCAGCGGCCCCTGGCTTGCCAGTTGCTTCAGCTCATTCAGCTTGAAGCCCAAGACCTGGGCCTGACGGATCAGGGCGACGGCATCCACATGCTCTTGCTCGAACACCCGGTACTTGCCGCGCCGGCGCGGCTGCGGCAACAAGCCCATGGCCTCGTACAAGCGCACGGCCTTGGCCGAGGCGCCGGTCAAGCGGCAGATCTGGCCGATCAACATGCCTTCGCTCATGACTGAGCTTGCTCCGACCCGAGGGACTCGGCCACACCGTTCTCAAGGCGCGCCTCCAGCACTTGGGCGGGCCGGCGGGTGTCGATCACCACGGTGTGGGCCGTCTTGTCCTGAATCGCCTGGCGATTGGGGTCCCAGATCAGTTGCAAGAAGCCGGCAAAGCCGGTGGCCATGCCGGCGGCATAACCGCCATAACGCTTGAACAGAATCAGCGGCGTCAAGCGCTTGCCGGTCAGCTCCAAGATGCGCAGACCGAACAGCCGTTTGCCGACGGTCTGGCCCGGCCACAGCGCCGGCAGCAAGGTGAAGTACAGCGCCGGCAAGATCAGGAAGCCAAACTTGTCGCGCCAGTAACGGTATTCCTCCACCAGCGCCAGGCTGCGCGGCGCCTTGGCACGCGCCAGTTCCGCTTCCAGCTGGCGGATGCGGCGCGACTGCTTTTTAGCGCGGCGCTCGGCTTCACTGGTGGAGGCGGCATCCGAAGCCTGTTCGGCTGCGCCCGCGACGCCCGACGCACTCGAGGGGCTGGTCAGCGGCTTCGGCGCTTCGTCCACGGCCTCGTCCGCCGGCTCTTGCTCTTCCACTGCAGTCGCGCTCTTGTGCCCGGCACGCAGCTCATCCACCAGCTCCATCACGCCCAGCACGCCAAACAGCGCCACCAGCAGCCAGGCCGCCAAGCGCGGCGGCCGCCCCGGCGTGAGCGCTTCGGCAGGCGTAGCCGCAGAAGCAGCCCGCCGGCGCAAGCCCAGGCCGACGCGCGAGAACAGGTCGGGGCGCTTCCACTTCAGCCACAACCAAGCACCCAAGCCCATCGCAATCACCAGCAAGGCGTTGAGCAAGCCATTCAGCACCGCCAGCAAGGCCACATCCACCCCCATGGCCAGCGCGCGCTGACGCGGCGTGGCCAAGGGCTGGCCCAACATTTCGGGCGCAAGGTTGAGGTCTTCGGGCGTGACCCAGGCACGCGGGTCGTAGGGGGGCTCGGCAGGAGTCACGGTCATGAGTCGCAGATGACACAGGGCGCTGCATCTTAGTCCGCTGCCGGGCCGCGCTATGACGAGCGGCTGCCTCGTGCATTGCTGAAACAATCGCTCCATCCCCAAGCCCCAAGCTCCAACACGCTCGCCCATGAAAATCCTGATCCTCGGTGGCACCCAATTCCTCGGCCGCAACTTTGCCGAAGCGGCGCTGGCCGCCGGCCATGAGCTGACCCTGTTCAACCGCGGCCTGCATGGCGCCTCGCTCTTTCCCGGCGTCGAGCAATTGAAGGGCGACCGCACGCAAGACCTGGCCCTGCTGCGCGGGCGCCGCTGGGATGCCGTCTTTGATGCCAGCTGCTACCTGCCCAGCGCCGCCAGGCGCAGTGCCGAGCTGCTGCGTGACTCGACCGAGCATTACGGCCTGATCACGACGATTTCGGTCTTCCCGGAGATCAACGCGGCCACCGACGAAGACTCGCCCAAGGCGCAGCTGACGGCGCAGCAGCTTGAAGAGGCCGAGCAGTTGAGCTTGAGCGGCGGCTCGCGCTCCGGCGGCGGCTATGGCGCAGCCTATGGCGGCCTGAAGGCCTTGTGCGAGCAAGAAGTGCAGGCCGCCTTCGGCGAGCGCGCCCTGATCGTGCGGCCCGGTTTCATCGTCGGCCCCTACGACTACAGCCCCCGCCTGCCCTACTGGCTGCGCCGCATGGCCGAGGGCGGCCGCGTGCTGGCCCCGGGCCGGCCCGAGCGCAGCGTGCGACTGATCGACGCACGCGACATCGGCGACTTCTGCTTGGCGATGGCGCAGAGCCGCCGCGGCGGCGTCTTCAACACCAGCGGCCCCGATGGCCAAACCATGGGCGAACTGCTTCTCGCCTGCCAGCAGGCCAGCGCGAGCCAAAGCCAGCTGGTCTGGCGCAGCGATGCCGATCTGCTGGCCGCCGGCGTGCAGCCCTTCCAAGACCTGCCCTACTGGCTGCCCGAGGCCGACAACGCGATGATGGACATCCGCAGCCGCAAGGCGGAAGCCGCCGGCCTGCCCTACCGTCCGCTGCTGCAAACCCTCACCGACACCGCACAGTGGCTGGCCGCGCAGCCCGCCACGGCGCCGCAGGGTTTGACGCGTGAGCGCGAGCGTGAACTGCTGGAAGGGCTTTGATCATGACCGCGGTTGAACTGCACGCCGCCGACACGCAGGCGCAACTCGACTGCATCGAGACGATGATGCAGTACTTCAACTACGAGCTCAGTGCCTGGTACCCGATTGAGTTCACCACCGAGGGGCGCATGCCGGTATCGCCCAAGGCGGCACTGTGGGCCACCGCCGGCGTGCGGCCTTTCTTGATCCATGTCGGCCAAGCGCTGGCGGGTTTTGCGGTGGTCGACACCGAGACCCAATTGCCCGGGAGTCAGCACAATATGGCGTACTTCTTCGTCACGCGACGCTACCGCGGCAGCGGCGTGGGCCGCTTGGCCGCCCAGCAGTTGTTTGCCCGCTTTCCCGGCATCTGGGAGGTGTATTACCTGCAAGCCAATGAAGCGGCGGCCGGCTTTTGGCCCCGCGCCATCGCCGCCTGCGTGGGCGAGTCTTACACCCACAGCACCCAAGCCATCGACGGAGAGGACTGTCAGCTGTTTCGCTTTGAGACGACAGCCTAAGCTCGAACACCAAAGCAAGGCCCGTAACGCCCCACTCAAGGGCATACTGGCGAGGCAGGGGCTTGCGGACAAGCCCTCGGAGCCTTGCCCATGCCGCGACGCCAAAGCCTCAAAGCCGCCCCGCACCCAGCGATCAATCTGGCCCTGCAAGGTGGGGGCTCACACGGCGCCTTCACCTGGGGCGTGCTGGACGCCCTGCTAGAAGACGGGCGCCTGCGAGTGGAAGCGGTCAGCGCCACCAGCGCCGGCAGCTTGAATGCGGTGGCGCTGGCCGATGGCTTGCGCAAGGGCGGGGTTGACGGCGCCCGCCAAGCGCTGCAAGACCTGTGGCGCGCGGTGGCCGACGCGGGCCGATTGAACCCGCTGCAAGCAACGTGGCTGGACGGCTTTATGCATGGCGCCCTACGCGGCCTGCAGCAGGCGGTGCCACCGGAATGGTCGGCACCGCATCTGTGGGCAAATGCGATGCTGCAGCTGTTCTCGCCCTACCAACTGAACCCGCTCAACATCAACCCGCTGCGCCAGATCGTGCAGGCGCAGGTGGATTTCGAGGCACTGCGGCAGGCCTCACCGATCCAGCTCTTCCTGAGTGCCACCAATGTTGAGACCGGCAAGATCCGCGT
Source organism: Paucibacter hankyongi (assembly GCF_037482915.1). NCBI lineage: Bacteria > Pseudomonadati > Pseudomonadota > Betaproteobacteria > Burkholderiales > Sphaerotilaceae > Roseateles > Paucibacter hankyongi. The sequence continues at coordinate 410,772 of NZ_JBBHJX010000002.1, read as the reverse complement.
CTTCAGCGGCGCCGATGTCAGCGTCGACGCGGTGCTGGCCAGCGCCTGTCTGCCGACGCTATTCCAGGCGGTGGAAATCGAGGGCGAGTTCTTCTGGGACGGCGGCTATATGGGCAACCCGGCGATCTTCCCGCTGATCTATGAAAAGGTCTCGGCCGATGTGCTGATCGTGCATGTGAATCCGGTGTTGCGCAAAGGCGTGCCGCGCACGTCCGCCGAAATCGCCAACCGCATCAACGAGATCAGCTTCAACTCCTCGCTGATGCGCGAGATGCGCGCCATCGCCTTCGTCACCGGCCTGATCGACCGCGGCAAACTGGAGCCCGCGGACGCCCGCCGCATGCGCATCCACTCGATCCGTTGCGACGAGTTGATGGCCGCGCAACGCGTGGAAAGCAAGATGGACACCGCCTGGCCTTACCTCTGCAGCCTGCGCGACGCCGGCCGCCAGCAGGCGCAGGCCTGGCTGGAGGCGCATGCGGCCCAGGTGGGCGTGGAGTCCTCGGTGGATATCAGGGCCGAGTTTCTCTGAGGCCTATCAGCTGCAGCTCGGCACCTCGGGCTTGCCATTGGACTTCATGCATTGCTTGTAGCCAGACGGCAGATGGCTGACCTGGCGCGTTTGGCCCACATTGAGCTTGAACTGCTCGAACACCTGGTGGGTGCAGGTGGTAGTGGGCGTGCTGCTCTCGGCGCCCACGGACTCACAGCGGCTGGTGTAGAGCGCGTAATTGCACTCGCCACTCGGGCTGGCCACGCATTCGAACTTGGCTGAGCCGGGGGTCTTGACCGAGGCGCTGTCGCCGTCCTTGGTGGTGGTGATGTGGATGGCGCAGCCGCTGAGGGTGGCGGCAAGGGCCATGGCTGCAAGGGCAATGAGGCGGGTCTTGATCATCGGAGAACTCCTGAAGATTTATCGGCAGATGCCCGCATCCTAGGAAAACCCGCAAGACCTGACCCTGCGCTTGCGACGAACTGCAGAGTCGCCGCGACAGGCCGTCAATTCAGCTCGCTGCGCGCGAGCGCCAGGCCGCCGGTGTGCAGCCAAACCAGCCGCGAAAGGCGTGGTTGAAATTGCTCTGCTCGCTGAAACCCAGCAGAAAAGCGATCTCGGTCAGCGAAAGCTGCGGGTCGCGCAGCAAGACCTGCACTTGCTCGCGGCGCACCGCTTCCACCAGGGCGGTGAAGCTGGCCTCGGCCTCGGCCAGGCGGCGCTGCAAGGTGCGCACGCTCAAAGACAAAGCGGCGGCCACTGCCGGCAGCTGGGCCCTGTCATGCCGCAATTGGGTGCGTATGCATTCCCGCACCGCTTGCACGATGGCGGGCTCGGGCGCGGCTACGGCGGAACTGCTTTGCGTGCCGGCCAGGCCGGCTTCATGCAGGCGCTGGGCTAGGCGCTCCTCGGCGGCGCGCAGCAGCGGCGGGAACATGCCGACATCAGCATTCGGCAACGGCAGGTCCAGCACCAGGGCCGGGAAGCTGGCCTCGGTAACGCGGGCACCAAAGCGCACCGGCGCGCCAAACACGCGCTGGTACTCGGCCAGATCGGCGCCCTCTGGCGCGTCGTGCACAAAGGCCAACGCATAAGCCGGCACGCTGGCGCCGCCGGCCAACCAGCTAACAAAGGTGTGGATGCCGGCCATCACGCTCTCGCTCAGATGGCGCGCGCCGAGCTGATCCAGCCAGGGCGAATGCCAGCGGTAATGCGCCAGGGCCAAGCGGCCATCGACGGCATCCTCGACCACGATCTCCGAACGGCCCAGATCATGGGCCAAGCCTTCGAAGCGGCGCGTCTGCTCTGCAGCGGCCCGGAAGTTGGCGCAGGTGCAGAGCACTAGGCCATAGCTGGCAAAGGTCGAGAGGCCCATGCGCTGCCCCACATGCAGGCCAAAGAACACATCGTCCAATTGCAGCGCTGCGGCATTTAGCAGCGCGATATAGCGCTGCACCGGGATGGCCTCCGGCAAGGCCGCGCCGGGCTGGGCGAGCTCCGGCAGGCCGCAGGCCTTGGCCAGGCGCGCCATATCGGCGCCCAGCTCACGGGCGGTGTCCACCGCCGTCTTGGCATAGGCCCCGACCACGCGGGCCTGCGCGGGCGGCGGCAGGCTGCTCAAGGACTCGTGCTGGACAGGCGTGTCAGGAGAAGAAACGGACATGGCCGGCAGTTTGCCGCAGGCCCAGGGCGGCCACCATCCTTGCTCACCCGAAGTCAGCCCTCTTTGGCTGTATTCAAGATCTCTTGCAGATCGCCATACAGCGGGCCGAGCCGCTCGTACATGCGCAAGTAAACGCGTTTGTAAAGCTCGTCATAGAGTCGCGCGTTGGCGGGCTTGGGCTCAAAAGTGCGGCCCAGCCGCGTCATCGCCGCCACGGCTGTGGGGAAGTCGCGGTGCAGGCCCAGGCCTACCGCGCCGGCAATCGCCGCGCCCAGGCCCGAGGTTTCAAAAGTGTGAGGGCGCGAGGTGGGCAGATTGAAGATGTCGGCGCTCAGCTGCATGGCTGCGTCCGACTGCGAACCGCCACCCGACACCCGCAAGGATGTGAGCTTCACCTTGCTGCGCGCCTCGATCTTTTCTTTTCCCTCGCGAAGCGCATAGGCCAGGCCTTCCAGAATCGCCCGGTACAAATGCGCGCGGGTGTGCACATCGGAAAAGCCGATCACCGCGCCACGCGCGTCCGGGCCGGGGTGGCGGATGCCGGGCGTCCAGTAGGGCTGCAGCATCAGGCCCTGGCTGCCGGGCGGCACGGTGGACACCATGCGGTCAAACAAGGCCTCGGGCGTCACGCCTTCCAAGGGCGCGGCAGCCAGCTCGGGGTGGCCGAACTGTTCCTTGAACCAGCTGACCATCCAATAGCCGCGAAAAATTTGCACCTCGGTGTTGTACTGGCCGGGCAGCACCGCCGGATAGGGCGGCACAAAAGGCGTGGCCTCCACATAGCGCGGCGTGGTGATATCGATGGTGGCGGTGGTGCCGTAAGAGATGGCGCCGATCTCGGGGCTGATGGCGCCGGCGCCGATGATCTCGCAGGCCTTGTCGGCCGCGCCAGCAATCACCGGCAGGCCCTCGTCCAAACCGGTCGCTTCAGCGGCTTCGCGCGTCAGCCCGCCGAGGGTGCTGCCCACTGGCAGCAGTTCGGGCATTTGCTCGCGCCGCACCTGCAAGGCCTGCCACTTCCAGTCCCAGGCCGGGGCCCAGTCCTGGCGCTTGAAGTCAAAGGGCAGATAGCCCACTTGCGATCCGACCGAATCGGCAAAGCGGCCGGTCAAGCGGTAGTTCAACCAGCCCGAGACCAAGAGCACTTTGTGCGTCAAGGCATGGCGTTCGGGCTCATGCTCGGCAATCCAGTTCAGCTCGGCCTCGCGGCCGAAATAGTCGATGGTGGCGCTCACGCCTGCGGCTTTGAAGGCCAGCGCCCACCAGGGGCTGACGCGCGGCGCGCGGCTGGCGCGGCGCTGGTCCAGCCAGATGATGAAGGGCCGCAGCGCCTTGCCGGCCGCATCCACCGGCACCAAGGTGCCGCGCTGAGTCGTCACCACCACGCCTTTGACGCAGGCCCGCAGATCCGCATGCTGGGCCCACAAACCCCGGCACACCGAGGCCGCGGCCTGCCAGAAGGCTTCGGCATCATGCTCCAACCAGCCAGGCTGCAAGGAGATGTAGTCATCCAGCGGCTGCTGGCATTTGGCGCGGATATTCCCGTGCAAATCGACCAACAAGGCGCGCACGCTTTGAGTGCCGCAGTCGATGGCGAGCAAGAGTTCGTCTCGACTCTTGGATTGGTGATGGTCCGTGCTCACAGGCCCTCCTCCGCAGGCACCGCGTAGCAGCGCGCCACCCGGTCCAGGTAATGTGCCATTTCAGCGGCCCATTGCTCGGCCGACCAGCCCAGCTCTTCGCACACGATAGGTTCCAGCTGCGGCAGCAGCTCGGCGCCGCCCTGCGGCAGCAACAGGCCCAGGCGGCTGCGGCGCAAGAGCAAATCGTCCAGATGCGCCACCGCCTCGGCGCGGCAGGCGTAACGCAGCTCGATCCAGTTATTGGGGCTGCGGCCGATGCGCGCCAGCTCTTGCGGGTGCGCTTTTGCGCAGGCCAGCAGCGCCAGCGCGTCGATGCCGTACAGCGATTGCCAGCGGGCACGCAAGTCATTGGGCCAATCAGCCGGCCAATGGGCCGACAAATCCGCTTGCGGGGACAGCACCGCCGCATCGGGCCGCACATGGGCCAGGGCCGGTACCCGCGCGGCTGCCAAACGCAAAGCCTCGACGGCACTGGCACGGAAGGTGGTCAGCTTGCCGCCGGTGACGGTGATGAGACCTTCTTCGTCCTTGATGAAATGCTCGCGGGTGGCTTTGGAGGGGTCTGCGCCCTGCTGGCCCTCTTCCGCCAAGACCGGCCGCACGCCCGACCAAGTGGACAGCACATCGGCCTCGCCCAGCCCCAAGCTGGGGAACTGATGATTCAAGGCTTGCAGTAGATAGTCGAACTCGGCGCGGCTGATGGCGGGCTCTTCACCCAAGTCAGGTGCATGGTCCAGATCGGTGGTGCCGACGAGCGTGGCGCCCTCCCAAGGCAGGGCGAACACCGGCCGGCCGTCTTGGGGGTGGAAGAAAGCCAGGGCCTGCGCCACCGGCAAGCGCCAGGCATTGAACATCAGATGGCTGCCGCGCAAAGGCCGCAGCTTGGGCGCACAGCCCAGGCTGGCGCGCAGCTGATCGGCCCAGACGCCAGTGGCATTGATGACGCAAGCCGCCTTCACATCGAAGCACTCGCCGCTGAGCGCGTCTTGCAATTGCACGCCGTCCACACCTGAGGGACCTCGGCTCAAGGCGCGAACCGCCAGATGGTTGAGCGTCAAGGCACTGAGGCTGCGCGCCTCGGCCAAGACACGCAAGACCAGGCGGGCATCATCGGTCTGCGCGTCAAGATAGGACCAGCCGCCCAAGAGCCCCTGCAAGCCCAGAATAGGCGCGCGCTCTAACAGCGAAGTCACGCTGAACCAGCAGCGCGAGCGCGCCCGCGCCAAGGCGTCGTACAGGGCCAAGCCGATGCCGAGCACGCGCCGGCCTGTCTTGTCGCCCACGCGCACCGGCAAAAGAAAGCGCAGCGGCGTCACCAAGCCCGGCGCATCGCGCAGCAAGGCCTCGCGTTCGCGCACCGATTCGCGTGTCAGGCCGATGCGGCCCTGGGCCAGATAGCGCAGGCCGCCGTGCACCAGCTTGGAGGAGCGCGAGGAGGTGCCGCTGGCAAAGTCGCGTGCCTCCACCAGCGCCACCGAGGCGCCGGCCCGCGCCGCCTCCAGCGCCACGCCGGCCCCGGCGATGCCGCCGCCGATCACCAAAACATCAACCCGGCCGAGCGCGCGCAGCCGCGCCAGATCTTCGGCGCGCTTCACTGCGCCTGCCCTTGGCGCGGTGCACTGGGCAGCAGATTGCCCGAGTCCAGCAAGCGCTGCGGATCAAAGTGCTGGGCCAAGGCCTGCAGCGCCGCCATGCCGGCCGCGCCCTTCTCGGCCGCCAGATAGGGCGCATGGTCTTTGCCGACACCGTGCTGGTGGGTGATGGTGCCGCCGTTCTGCACAATGGCCTCGCAGACGGCCGTCTTCAGCGCCTGCCAGCGCGCCATCGCCGTTTCAAAGTCGGGCCCGATGCGGAAGACAAAAGTGCTGTAGACGCTGCTGCCCTGCGCATAGACATGCGAGAGATGGGTGTAGGCATGGCAGCGCTCGCCCTGCGCGGCCAGGGCCTCGCGGCCGGCGGCTTCCATAGCCGCCATCATGGCCGGCACGCGCGGCCAGTCCACCGCCGTCTCCATGGTGTCCACCGCATAACCTTGTGCCCACAGGGCATTGCGCAGATAGACGCCTTTGAAACGATTGGCCTGCCATTTCTTGCCCAAGAGTGCGCCGGTGCCCACCGCGCGATGGCGGCGCAAGATCGCTCTGGCCAGCGCCTTCATTGCGCTGACCTGCGCCGCGCCGCCGGTGAAGCCCAGCATCAGCATCACCTTGGCGCCGGGCGCACAGCCGCGCAGGGCCAGATAGCGCTCTAGCCAGGCGATGGCGCTGGCGTGGCCGGCCAGGGCCAGGGTGGTCAGCGTCTCAGTCGCATTGGCCAGACGCATCATCGACAGCCCCAGCTTGGCCTGGGCCAGCTCGCGCACCGCCGCCTCGCCGGCCGCCCAGTCGGGCAGGAAGAAGGCCAAAAAGTCCTCGCGCTCGGGCAGGCGGCTGATGCGCACTGAGGCCTCGGTCAGCACGCCAAAACGCCCTTCCGAGCCCAGCACTTGCTCGCGCAGATCGGGGCCGGCGGCCGAGGCCGGAAAGGTGGGCAGCTCCAGCGTGCCTTGCGGCGTCTCCAGCCGCCCGCCAGCGAACATCGCCTCGATGCGACCATAGCGGGCCGACTGCTGGCCGGAGGAGCGCGTCACCACCCAGCCGCCCAGGCTGGCGTATTCAAAACTCTGCGGGTAATGGCCCAGCATCCAGCCGCGTGCGCGCAGCTGCGCCTCCAAATCAGGGCCCAAGACGCCGGCCTCGAAGCGCGCCAATTGCGCCAGCGGGTCCAGGCTGAGCAGGCTGCGCATGCGGCCCAGCATCAGCGTCAGCACCGGGCGGGCATCGCCGGCGGGCGGGGTCAGATGGCCGACCACGCTGGTAGCGCCGCCGCAGGGAATCACCAGCGCGCCGACCTGGGCCGCCCAATCCAGCCACTCGCGAACCTGGGCCGAGCTTTCCGGCCAGACCACGCCATCGCTGACCGGACCCACGCGGCCAAAACGCAGACGTAACCAGTCGCCCAGGCTCTGGCCGAAACTGGCGCGCAAACGGGCCTCGGCGCTGGTGTCCAGGCCGGGATGCGCGGGCAGGCGGGATGGCGGAATTTGCGCCAAGGCCGCCGCCAAAGCCGCGTCTTGCGGCACCTCGGCCAACCCGACCTGGGCGTGCAAGAAGTCCAGTGCGCCCTCGTTCAGGGCGCTGGCCACCCCTTCGTCACCCCAACCATTCCAACGACGCATCACGAATCCCCGGCTCAAAAAAAGGCAAGGCCCGAGCTTATGCAGCTCGGGCCTTGCCGACTAGGGATTTTGTGACGCGGGCTTGTGCTTACGCGCCAGACTGGGGTTTGTCTTTAGGCTTTGCGGCGACGAGCAGCGGCGCCCAGGAAGCCCAGACCCAGCGCCATCAAGGTATAGGTTTGTGGCTCAGGCACGGCGCCGACATTGGTCAGCGAGAAGGCCAGGTTGTCGGCGTAGCCGTCGTTGTCATTCGAGGCCAGGCGCTCCATGGTCAGATCGAACTTGATCTGAGCGGTGCCAACCGGCACAAAGCCCTTCAGCTGACGGAACAGCAGACCGGTCTGGTTGCCACGGTCAGCGGGGGTGACAGGGCCCAGGGTGATGTTGCTGATGTCGGCGTTGGCCGCGTCAACAAAGGTCACCAGCAGCTGGGCGTTGTCGCCCTGGCTGGTCCAGCCACCCAGATAGCCGTTCAGGTCGAAGGCGACCTTGCCTGTGGCGATGCTGGCGCTCAGATCGCTGACGTTGACAAACTGGAAGCCGGCCGAGAAAGGCGAGCTTTCGCCGGCAAACATCTTGGCGCCGCGGTTGCTAGGGCCGGGCTGGGTGGGCAGCACCCAGTTGCTGCCGTATTCAACGGACTGGAACAGGTCGGTGCCTTCGTAGGCGGTCCAACCGGTCACGCCGGCTTCGGCGTCGCCGTTAATGATCAGATTGCTGCCGAAGCTGGTGGCGTGAGCGGCCAGGCTGGCGGCCAAGAGGGTCAGAGCGGCGGCGCCGCGGATCAGGGTCTTGGTAGTCATGATGAAAAGTCTCCGTGAATCAAACAAAGTGAACAGTGAGGTAAGAGCTGCAGCGGGAACTCAGACCGGCAGGCGGTACTGGTTCAGCTGAGCCGGGCCTTCCATGGCCGGGTCGGTGATCGAGGGCTCGCCGGTTTCCAGATGGCCGGCAAAGCGGCGGCTGAAGTCGGCTTGGCCGACCACGCGCACGCTGAAGTCGTACCAGTAGGCGCTGTCCTTCAGCGGCAGGCGCACGGTGATGCTGGCACGCGGCGCCAACTTGACGGTTTGCGGCTCCACCGCGTAGTACTTGTTAGCCACCAAGGTCATGCTGCAGGCGAAGCTGCCGGCGTTGCTCAGCTCGATGATGAGTTCGCCATTGACCATGTCCGGCGTCACACGCACTTCGGGGTTAGGCTGGGCGGCCGCAGCGACGCGGCGTGCATTGCCGGTGAAGTGACGGTGGTAGCCATTCGGGCCCAAGACCCACAGATCGTAGGCGCCGGTGCTGCTGGGCTGCCAGGTGCCGCTCAGCTGCTTGCCGGCTTCGACCGTGTAGCGGCGCGGCAGCGCGGCCAGGTTCAGGCGGTCATAGACATGGAAGACTGCTGCGGGCGCTTCGGTCACGCCGGTGTGGGCGAATTGCAGCTCGATGCGGCTGGAGCCGACACGGCCGGGGTTCACCTTGACGGTGGCCGTGGTGTGCAGCTCATAGGCCAGCGCGCGGGCCGGACGTGGGCCGCTCAGTTGCACCGGGGCTTGCAGGCTGCTCGGCGTGGGCGGCGTGCTGGTGCCGGGCAAGGCACGAGCGCGATTCGCCAACTCCAGCGTCTTGGGGAACTTGTCGAAGAAGGCGACATCATTGGGGTCGCGGAAGTTGAAGGCCGAAGTCATGTCACCGGCCACGGCACGACGCCAGCCGCTGATATTGGGCTCCATCACGCCGAAGCGCTTTTCGATGAACTGGATCACCGAGGTGTGGTCCGCCACTTCGGAGTTGACCCAGCCGCCCTTGCTCCAAGGCGAGATCACGTACATGGGCACACGCGGGCCAAAGCCGTAAGGCTTGTGCTGATGGGTGGCGGGAGTGCCGTTAAGGATGTGGTGGTACTCACCGGCGGTGTCGGCGGTGGAGGCACCGGCCAGCTCGGCCTTGGCCGGGTCGGCATCCCAAGTGATGTAGCTGGGCGCGGCCGGGGGCGGCATGTGGTCGAAGAAGCCGTCGTTCTCGTCGAAGTTGATGAACAGAACCGTCTTGCTCCAGACCTCGGGGTTGGAGGTCAAAGCGTCCAGCACCTTGGCCGTGTAGTCCGCGCCTTGAGCCGGGCTGGAAGGGCCAGGGTGCTCGGAGCCTTCGGCCGTGGCGACGATCCAGCTGACTTGCGGCAGCTTGTTGGCCAGCACGTCTTCACGCAGCTTGTCCAGATCACGGGTGTTGATGCCGCGCTCGGCCAGCTCGGCCGAGTAGCCGGGGCGCTTGTAATAAGCGTCGCGGAAGGGGCGGAAACCGAACAGCGCGTTGTCGGTGAAGTTGTCGTTCAGGTTCTGGTAGACCTGCCAGGTGATGCCGGCGGCTTGCAGGCGCTCGGGGTAGGTGGTCCAGGTGTAGTCGTCCAGCGGGTTCGGGTTGAACCACTCGTGGCTGTTGTCGGTCGAAGGGCCATTGCCCAGACCCAGGCCGTCATTGCTGCCGGTCCAGACGAACAGGCGGTTGGTGTTGGTGCCGGTCTGGGTGGCGCAGTGGTAATGGTCACAGATCGTGAAGGCATTGGCCATCGCGAACTGGAAAGGCATATCGCTTTCCTTGAAATGGCCCATCGAGTGGTTGTTCTTGGCCTTGGGCCAAGCGTTCATGCGGCCTTGGTCCCATGCGGCTTGCGCATCGGCCCAAGCGTGCGGCGTGCCCGAGACGCGCATGAAGGCGAAGTTCTGCTCGGTGTTCAGGTGGAAAGGCGCAATCGCGACCGGGCCGGTGGCCGGGCGGCCGGGTACAGCAGCGGTGGCATTGGGCTGCACCCAGACCGTGCGGCCGGTGATGCCGGTCTTGTCGGCCACCGGGATCGGGAAGGGGTCGGCGAAGCCGCGCACGCCATTGAGCGTGCCGAAGTAATGGTCGAAGGAACGGTTTTCCTGGGTCAGCACCACGATGTGCTCGACGTCCTGGATGGTGCCGGTGCGGTTATTGGCCTGGATGGCCAGGGCGCGCTGAATGGCAGGCGGGAAGCTGGCCAGGGCGGCCGAGGCACCAGCGGCCGAGGCCATGGTGCGCAGGAAACCGCGACGATCTTGTTGGGTCATGGTGTGTGCTTTCAGAGGAATTGGGGGAGGTGGGCTCAGACCGCTTGTTTGCGGCGGGCCACGCGGGCAACGACCATCAAGCCGGCCAGCAGCAAGGCATAGCTCTGCGGCTCAGGCACGGCCTGGGTGAAGCTGAAGTCGTCCATCACGAATTCGCCGTGGTTCAGGCTCTTGATGCGCACGGCATCCACCAGGCCGGCATAGCCGCTGGCCAGGAAGGTCGGCGTGGCGGACGGGTCCAGCGTGGCGCTGCTGGCCACGACTTGGCCGTTCAACAGCAGTTCGAAGCTCAGCACGGCCCCGCCCTGGCCGGAGAAATAGGCACCGTCGAAACGCGCCGTTTGGCCTGCGCTGCCAAAGCGGATCAGGCTGGCTGCGTCGCTGCCCAGGAACTCGTTGGTGATACGGCCATCGCCGGATTTGGCGGTGTAGGGCGCTGCCGGGGTCGAGAAGGCGATCCAGCCGGCGTTCGACCAGTCGAGCCCGCCGTAGTTGGCGCTGACGATGCCGTCGGGCAGGTCGTCAAAATTCAGCGTCGTCGCCATGGCGCTGGGCAGCGTGGCCAGCAAGGCCCCGCCGACTGCGACCTGGCTCAGCAAATACACAAATTTCCTCATGAACAAGCTCCTGTTTGTGGATTCCGTTCAATCTATTGAGGAAATAGGTCGTGCCGATGACGGCCAGGGTGCCAAACGGACTAGTTCAGCGGTATGGGCAGGGCCACAGCTCGCGGTCCTTGCGTGCCACGATGCCGCTGCAAGCGCCACCCCGCGGCCGCAGCAGGCCCACCCGCTTGCTTGTGCGGCCAGCGCACGCGCCATTCACCGAGACAATGCCGTCACTCACCGAAAAACCGGCGACAAGCCGGTCCGGCACGGATATCGTGACCGTCGTCACCACACATGACTTAACTCAACGCAGCGCAGCGCGTCCCGACGCCGCTCAAGAAAGCCCATCCACATGCGAGTTCACATGCGAGATTTTCGAAACTGCCGCCACCACGATCGCCCGCATCGGCGTCATCACCAGCTCTTCAACGGTCTGTTCCTGATCGCCATCGGCAGCCTGTTTCTGCTCGAGCGCCAAGGTCTGCTTGCACTGCCTTCGGTGCAGGTGCTGGGCACCGCTGTGTTGGCCCTACTGGGCCTTGGGCGCATGCTGTTTGCTTCCCACCCCGGGCAAGTGGCGCGCGGTGCCTTCTGGGTCTTGCTGGCCGGCTGGCTCTATGCCTCGCTGGAGCATCTGTGGGGCCTAACCTTCCACAACAGCTGGCCGCTGCTGCTGATCGCCTTCGGGCTGAGCAAGATGGTCGATGGCCTAGCCCGCCTGCGTGCGCCGGCGGCCGAGGAGTCCCGCTGACATGCGCCATCACCACAATCCACAAGGCCAGGTGATTTTTGGCGTGCTGCTTGCCCTGCTGGGCGGGATCTTTCTGCTCGACAACCTGCACATCTTCAACGCCCGCGCCATCTTGCCGTTCTGGCCAGTGGTGTTGATCGTGGTCGGCTTCGTCAAGCTGCTACAGCCCCGAGAGCCAGCGGGGCGCGTCTTCGGCCTGGGCCTGATCGTCGTCGGCAGCGCGCTGCTGCTGCGTCATCTGGGCCTGCTTGATTTCCACTGGCGCGACTGGTGGCCCTTGCTACTGATCGGCGTGGGACTCAAAGTGATATTGAAGGGCCGGTTTTCGGACGCTGAGCGAGGCGCCAGGCCGGATCACATGCAGCAAGAGCTGCTGCATGACAAGCAGGTCAATATCGCCGTGGTGATGAGCGGCAACCAGTCACGCGTCGATGCGCAGGACTTCAGCGGCGGCGATATTTCAGTGGTGCTGGGCGCCGTCGAGCTCGACCTGCGTCAGGCCTCGATGGCCGAAGCCAGCACGGCCACCTTGCGGGTCGATGTGGTGCTGGGAGGCTTGGAGCTCAAGGTGCCGAGCGATTGGAGCGTCAGCATCAATGGCACGCCGCTGCTGGCCGCCTTCGAGGACAAGACCGTGCCGCCGCTGGTGCCCAGCAAACGGCTGATGCTTGTTGGCCGCGCGGTCATGGGCGGCATCGAAGTCCGCAACTGAGGCCGCGGCCCGCCCATGTATCTGCTGCTGACGCGGCCTCGCGCCCTGCTGGGCTATTTGCTGGCCAGCGCCTTGCTGGGCGTGCTGCTGGCCGCTGGCCTGCAGCTGGGCGGCACCCTGCCCTGGGCGCCGGCCCTGCTGTTCGCGCTGCCGCTGAGCCTGTGCTTCGCGGTGCTGCTGCCCTCGGCCGGGCATGTCAGCCGTGCACTGCCCTTGGCGCAACGCTCGCTGGGGCTGGGCCTGAGCCTGTTTATGGCCGCGGCGCTCTTGGTCGCGCTGCTGTGGCTGGCCGCGGGCCTGCTGTGGGGCAGCCTGCTGACGCAGCTGGGCGAGGCCTGGGCCGCGAACCTGTGGACGATGCCGCTGATGCTGAGCGTCTTGGCGCTGGGTGGTTGCCTCTACTTTTGCGCCCTCTTGCTGGCCGATGCGCTGAGCGCCTTGCGCCTGTCGCGGCAGGCGCAGCAAAGCGCCGAGCAGGCGCAGCAGCGTGCCCGCGAGGCCGAGCTGCTGATGCTGCGCGCCCAGGTCAATCCGCACTTCTTGTTCAATTGCCTCAATTCGATCAGCGCGCTGACCAGCCTGGACCCGGCCGGAGCCCGCGCGATGACCTTGGCGCTGGCGCAGTACTTTCGCCAAACGCTGAGTCTGAGCGGGCAGTCACAGATCACACTGGCCCAGGAGCTGGCCCACTGCCGCTGCCTGCTGGAGATCGAGCAACTGCGCTTTGGCGACAAGCTGACGGTCGAGCTGGAAGTCGAGGCCGCGGCCGCGGAAGCCCTGCTGGCCCCGATGCTGCTGCAGCCCTTGGTCGAGAACGCCGTCAAGCACGGCGTGGCCCAGTTACTCGAGGGCGGCCGGGTGCAGATTCGCGCCGGTGTCCGCGCCAGTTGGCTATGGCTGAGTGTGGAGAACCGCTGCCCGGAGGCCGGCAGCAGCGCGCCCAGTTCCGGCTTTGGCCTGGACAATGTGCGCCGACGCCTGGCCAGCTTGTATGGCGAACAGGCCCGGCTGCTGGAACGACAGACCGGCGACCGTTTTTTGGTGGAGATCACCCTGCCTTGGAGAAGCTCACGCGATGCTGACGGCCCTGATCGTTGATGACGAAAGCCTGGCGCGGCGCCTGCTGCGCGAGTTCCTCAAGCCACACGCCGACATCGAGGTGATCGGCGAATGCGACAACGGCTTTGCGGCCGTGCAGGCCCTGACAGACCCCGACCCGGTGCGGCGCCCGGACCTGCTGTTCCTGGACATCCAAATGCCGCAGCTGAGCGGACTCGAGGTGCTGGCCCTGAGTGGCCGCGAGCATGGCGTGATCTTCACCACCGCCTACGACCAGTACGCGCTGAAGGCTTTTGATCTGCATGCGGTCGACTACTTGCTCAAGCCCTTCTCGCAAGAGCGCTTCGACGAGGCGCTGGCGCAAGCGCGCAAACAAATGCAGTTGGTCTCGCCAGGTTTGCAGCAAGTCTTGGCCGAACCAGCGCCGCAGCGCCTCGATCGCATCCTGCTGCGCGAACGCCAGCAGGTGCATGTTTTGCCGCTGGACAGCGTGCTGTGCGTGGAGGCCGAGGACGACTACATCCGCATCCATACCGCCGAGCGCAGCTATCTGAAGACCCAGCGCTTGAGCGATTTGCAGGACAGCCTCGACCCGGCGCGCTTTGTGCGCGTGCACCGTTCCTGGCTGATCAATCTCGACCATCTGCGCGGCCTGGAGCGCCAGGGCAAGGATCAGCTCCACGCTTTGCTGACACAGGGGCTGCGCGTGCCGATCAGCCGCGCCGGGCACGAACGGATCAAGCCCTTCATTCAGGGCTGAGCGAGGATTGCGGCTCTAGGGAAGGTCTGCATAACCCCCGTGCATATCAGCTACCCGGAGGTATGAGCAGCTGAGACGATTCGGGTCATGAAACAAACGAGTCTTGGACTGGGGCAATCGAGCAAGCGCACGCGGCGACGCGTGTTCCTCGAAGAGATGGTTCGCGTGGTGCCGTGGACCGCGCTGGTGACGTTGATCAGTCCGTACATGCCCGAAGGCCGGCGTGGCCGGCCGCCGTTTGCGGTGGAAGTGAGGCTGCGGATTCACTTCATGCAGCAGTGGTCGCAAGTGCGCTACCGCGGGCTGCCGAAGAACACGGCGCAGTTGCACACCCTATTCGCACTGTCCAATCTGTGGATGGCGCGCCGCCCATTGGGCGCAGTGCAGGCATGAGTGCGCCTGCAAAGCGCGAAGTCCGCCAACTCACCGACAGGTGGACGCGGCGATACGCCGAAACCTGCCGGTGATGAGGCCTCAGATATCACGAAGCAACTTCGATTTGCATCGAGCACAACCGCCTGTGCTTTGTGCAGACCCTCACTAGGTCCCAAGTAGTTTTTCAAAGAAGACCGTGAAAGGCTCGGCACGCCGGCCCGAGAACGGGCCGCAACGGCCATAGCCTTGCCGCTCCAGCAAGCCTTGCGTGCCGCGCTGTGAGGCTGCGACTTGCACCCGCAGCAAGGGTTGGCGCTGGCGCAAGGCCTCGCGCTCCAGCTCCGCAAGCAGCGCAGCACCCAGGCCCCGCTCTCTTTGGCTGGGCGAGACCACCCAGCTGCACAGCTCGGCGCTCTCATCAAACAGCTGCAAGCCGGCCAGGCCCAGGGCACGCTGACGTGCATCACGCACCACGGCCAAGCGCAAATTGGGCCGATCCAGTGCATCGCGATGCCGCTGCGCCAGCGGATGAGCACTGGGGTAATGCCCGATTTCAGCGTCATTCAGTGCGGCCAGCAAAGGGGACAGATCGCTGCGGCTGTTCGGGCCCAAGGCTTCGATCCGGACTTGCGAATGGACTGCACAAGCGCTGTCGCCGGCCCGCGCCACCCAGATCTGGCCCGGGCAGCGCTGATTCACATGCAAGGCTCGAGGGGAACCCGTGTAGGCGGTACGCATGGGCAATGCTCCCAGTCCAAAGGGTAAATGAGGGCGGGCTTCGCCCGCAGCGGGGACAGCAAAAATAGCCAAGGAGGTTCTCTTCATGGGCGCTTGGAGATGAACACGACACGCAATTGGCGTGCCATGTCTGCTTTCCACGCCTGAGGGGCCTGCACAATGGCGGCCATGCGCCGCGCCGACCGACTGTTTCAACTCGTCCACCTGATCCGGGGACGCCGCCTGTCCACCGCCGACTTCCTGGCCCAGCGCCTGGAGGTATCGCCGCGCACCGTCTACCGCGATGTGGCGGCCTTGCAAGGGCAAGGCGTGCCCATCGAGGGCGAGGCCGGCGTGGGCTACCGCATGCGCGCCGGCTTCGACCTGCCGCCGCTGATGTTCACCAAGGACGAGGCCCAAGCGCTGGTGGCCGCCGTGCGCCTGGCCCAGGGCCAGTTAGACAGCGGCTTGGCCCGCCAGGCCGAAGAGGCGATGCTGAAGATTCTGGGCGTGCTGCCCAGTGCAGAGCGGGCCGCCGCCGAGAGCCTGGCCCTGTTTGCTCCGCTGACCGGCTTGAGCCCCGAGATGCGCGAGCGCCTGGCGCTGCTGCGCGAGGCGACGGAGAGTCGGCAGCTCTTGCAGTTGGACTACCTGGACTTGAGTGAGGCGCGCAGCCAACGCCGGGTGCGGCCGCTGGCCTGCTTGTTCTGGGGTCAGGTCTGGACCCTGGCCGTTTGGTGCGAGTTGCGGCAGGACTTTCGCAGCTTCCGGGTCGACCGCATCCAGGCCCTGCAGGTTTTGGAGCAGCGCTTTCGCGATGAGCCCGGCAAGACCCTGGCCGATATGAACCGCGCCTCGGCGGCACGTGCCGCCGAATGGGATGCCTCGCGCTGAGGCTGGCCGTCGCCCAAGCCAAGGCAATTGATGCAGCGCAAGCCTGGTTGAGGCCGGAGCGGCTCACAATCGACTTCAGAGCCACTCCAGGCTCGGATTGAAACTTGCCATGAAGATCAATGTTGGAACCACCGATCGGGTCTTGCGTATCGGTGCCGGTTTGGCCCTGATCGTGTTGGCCGCCACTGGCACCGTCGGCCCCTGGGGCTATATCGGCATCGTGCCCCTGTTGACCGGCATCTTCCGTTTCTGCCCGGCTTACCCGCTGCTGGGCATGAACACCTGCTCGTTGAAAGACCGGTAAGCGCCAAGCCTTTGTCGGCTCTGCTAGGGTCAGGGGTTGCTGATCAACGCAACCCCTGGACTGACTCATGAACCGACACCTTCTGGTCCTGCTCTGCATGAGCGCCTTTGCCAGCGCCCCGCAAGCGGCTGAGCCCGCGCCCTTGCCGACGGTGGCCGCCGTCGATCTGCAGCGCTATGCCGGCGCTTGGTATGAGATCGCGCTGCTGCCGAATCGATTCCAAAAACAATGCGTGGCCGACACGCAGGCGCGTTACCGGCTCGACGGCAATCGCGTCGAAGTGATCAATCGCTGCCGCACCGCCAATGGCGAGGTGGACAGAACCGCCGGTCACGCCAAGACGGTGGACGGCAGCGGCAATGCCAAGCTGCGCGTCACCTTCTTCTGGCCGTTCTACGGCAACTACTGGGTGCTGGATCTGGACAGCGACTACCGCCATGTGCTGATCGGTGAGCCGAGTCGCAAATACGCCTGGATCTTGTCGCGCACGCCGCAGATGGACGAGGCGCAGCTGCAAAAGCTGCTGGACCGGGCGGCAGAACTGGGCTTTGACCGCCAAGCCTTTCAGCGCACACCGCAGACGCAACCGCTGGATTGAGCTCAGGCGCGCAAGGCCTTGGGCAGCAAGCGCGCCAGCAAAGGCATCAGGCGCAGGCGACCGGCGGGCGCCTCGATCCAGCGGAAGAAGGGCACGGCGGCCATATTGCTCAGGCCCCAGGCCAAGAGCATGGCCAGCAGCGCGCGCCCACCCAGTTCCGGGTCGCGGTGCTCGAACAAGGCGTTCACCATCAAGCAGATCGGGAAGTGCACCAGAAAGAGCGCGAAGGAATGCGTGCCCAGATGTGCCACCAGCGGCGCGCTGGGCCGGCCGGCAAACAGGCAGCGGCCGCTTTGATGACGCTGCTGCAACCAGGCCAAGACCCAGGCGGTCAGCAGCGCCAGCAAGACGCGCTCGCGGAAGTCCACCAGCAAGGCGAGCAACACGGCCACACCCAACAAGGCCAGCCCCAAGCGCCGATGGCGGACCAGGCCCAGCCAGTGAACCATTGCGCCCAAGCCATAGGCGCCGAAGAAATACAGGGCCCAGTTGTCCAGCGAGGGCATGCGGTTGAACAACCACAGCGACGCCAAGGTCGTCAGCAGCACCAGGGCCGGCCCGATCACGCGCCGCCAGGCGCGTGGCAAGGCCATGTGGCGAGCCATCCACAACAAGGCCAGCAGCAAGGCAAAAAGTTGCAGGTCGATGGCCACATACCAAGCCCCGACCGTCAACGACTCATAGCCCAAGACGCCGTGCAGCAAGGTCGCATGGGCCAGCAGCTGCGGCAGGCTCAGCGAGGCCGGCACCAGCTCGGGCAGCCAATGCGCCACCAGGGCCGAGACCAGCAAGGTGATCAAGACGGCGGCCATGAAGGGCAAGACCAGGCGCTGATAGCGACGCCAGATCAGTTCGGGCAGGCGGCCGTCGAGCAATTGCCCGTGGGCCGACAAGGCGCGCGCGCTCAAAAAGCCGCCCACCACCAGGAACACCTGCACCGCCATGCGGCCGTAGTGATAGAGCCAGTCCATCAGCTGTGGCAACACGGCCCGCACGCTGTCCGAGATCGGCCCATAGGCCGACAGATGGTGCAACACGATCAGCTGCGCCGCCAAGGCCTTCATGGCATCGACATGCAGCAAACGCTGAGTTTTGGGGAGCTGGATCTGATCGGACGCGGCAGAACTCATGGGCTAGGCGCCCGCAGCCTGGCTCTGCGGGGGCACGACTTTCTTGTATCGCTGGGAAAGAGCAGCTTGATGGGCCTGAGCGACAGCGCAGCGAAGATCGCCCGCGAAGTGACGCCCCCATCAACACTATCAACACCACCAGCCCATAAAACCGGACAGCCGCACAAGCCCAAGGGCCGTGCGGCTGTTCGAGAAAACCCACGATTATAGGGAGTCGGGCATTTTTCCCTAGAGCCCGGCCCCTAGATCGGGGGTGGTTCTGCCAGCCGCCCCCGCCAGCCCTCAGGGCAGAGCCGCGATCAGAGCTTGATGCCGGCCAGCTCCGCGCTCTTGCGCGGGTTGACCAGATTGACCCGGCCCGGCTTGCCGTCGGCGCCGGTCATGCGCTCGGCGCCTTGCAAGATCAACGCCTTGAGCTCGACCGGCTTCAGCTCCGGCTTCAGCGCGATCAGCTTTGCCGCCAAGTTGGCCACCTGCGGGCTGGCCATGCTGGTGCCGCTGAGCTTCATCTGCGCCCCGCCGGGGATGGGTGCCTCAACCTCGAAGCCATTGGCATGCACCACCACCGTCTTGCCGAAGGTCGAGAAGCTGGTCTCGCTGCCGGAACGGTCAACCGCACCGGCCGTGATCAGATTCGGCAACTCCAGGCCGGCAGGAATGTATTCCTGGAAGTCGGCGCTGTTGTCTTCATTGCCAGAGCCGGCCACGAAGAGGATCTCCGGCGCGCCGGCGATGGCCGCGTTCAAAGCGTCACGCTCGATCTTGAACAGGCGCAGCGCCTCGGCCTTGCGTTGCTCGGGCGTGCCACCCAGGTTGTGGAAGGCCATCATCATCTCGTACGCGCTGGGTCCGTAGCGCCAGCTCATATTGACAACGCGCACGCCGGCACTCTTGAAGCCCTGCACCAGGGTGGCGTAGTTGGCGGCGGTCTGGCGCGAGCGAGCCTCCGAAGGCTTGGCCGGCTCGGTCTTGTGGCTCCACAGCATGGTGCCGGCGTAGACACGTGCGAACGGGTTGCCGTCGACGGCGATGCCGGCCACATGGGTACCGTGCACATACATGCCGGTCAGGGCCATGTCTTCAGAAAAGCCCTTGGCCTGATCGGCCTTCAGGCTGCCCAGGGTGGCGCGGAACTGGCGCGAATCAGGCGTGTCGAGCGCGGCACGCTGGTCCATCGCGCCCTTGATCAGGCTGCGCAGCTGCGGCCAGCGCGGCTCAGCCTCACCCAGCGGGCGCAGCAGGTCTTTCGAAGGCTGACCGTCGTCGGTGAAGGCCAGGCCCTTGGCCGCGCCGGTCTTGAACAGGCTCAGGTCGACGCCCGAGTCCCACACGCCGATCAGCACCGGCGTGGCCTTGGCATCGGCCGGGATGCTGAAGGTGCGGGGCGTCCAGATGTCGGCCTTGGCGACCGTCTTGCTATTCGCGTCCAGGACCTGCTGCAGCCCGGCCACGATGGCGGCCTTGTTCGGGCCCAGCAGCTCCATCTGCATGCGGGTAGCGACAATCGCCTGCGCCAATTGCACCGGCACCACCATCTTGCCGTTCTGGGCCATCACATCGAGCTGAGCCTTGAAGCTGCCCACCATCAACTCGGGGTTGAAGGTTTCCACCCCGCCGCGACTGGCTTTGACGGTGTCTTGCACCTCGGCCCAGTTCATCGCGCCATAACGGCGCGCCACCTCGGTGCCGAGCCAGGCGGCATCGCGCTTCTCGAGTTGCTGCTGCGACAGCAGATCGGTCAGCACGCCGCTGGTCAGCTTGCCGGCGGGCTTGTCCTGCAGGACGCGGGCCTTGGCGGTCCAAGCGGGCACGGCGGCCCAGTCACCGCGCAGCTGCGCCAGGCTGGCCAGGGCCCCATAGGCCTCGCGCAAGGTGGCCGAATCCTGGATGTCGTAGGCGGCCAGATCGGCCTGGATATCGGCCTCCAGCTGGGCGCCCAGCGACTTCAAATCAGCCAAGGGTGCGCTCAGATAGGCACTGGGCAGCTGGGCCAGGGTGTAGCTACGGCGCGGCAGTTGGTCGGCGCTGCGGATGACCTTGCGCTCGGCTTGACCGGCAGTTGCCAGGCCGCCCACGGCTGCGGCAGTTTGCGCCAGCGCAGGCACAGCGGTCAGGCTGGCGGCGCACAGCAATGCGGCCGAGGCCACGGCGGTCAAGGGGCTGAACAGATGGGTCGAGGTTGTCAAGGCAGGCTCTCCACAAAGCGTTGTTGAACAGGAATGCTCGGCAGCTTAGCCAGCGAGCGCAGCGCCGACCGGGCTCGGGCGCCCGGCTGCGGATTCCATGTCATCAACTGCGGATTCCTTCGTACGACCTTGGCCGGCCCGGCCGGCATCACCCAGGCGGCGCCAGCGATTCACGCACAAAGCGCACCAGCGCCCGCGCGGTTTCCGAGCCGGTCGGCATCGGTAGGGTCAGCGCCTGGATCCACTCGCCCTCCTGCACCGCCATGCGCCAACCGGGCAGCAGGTCCACCAAGCCCGAGTTGGGGCCGACGCAAAAGTCCGGGCACAGCACCACGCCATCGCCATGGCGCGCCATCACCAGCAAGGTGTCCAGATCATTGCCCCAGGCGCTGGCGCGCAGGTCCAGCTCTTCGGTGGCGGGCTGCGCAGCGTCCGCCGGGCCTGCGTCTTTCACCCAGACGCTGTGCCCGCCTTCCTCATGGGTGCCGATCAAGAGGCAAGGCTGCTGCGCCAACTGCTGCGGCCCCGCCAGACTGGCGCGGCCGGCCGCACCGTAAGCACGCACCGCATAGCGCATGACCGGCTGTGCCACCCAGTCTTCGGGCGGCTTGGCGGTGGCGCGAAACGCCAGATCGACCCCTTCGCGCAGCAAATCCACACGCCGATAGGTCAGCAGCAATTCATAACGCAGCGCCGGATGCATGGCCTGAAAGCGCGCCAACAAGGGCGCCAACACATGGCTGCCGAACACCGGCGCGGTGCTGATGCGCAGCGTGCCGCTGAGCTGGTCGCGCTCGCTGCGCAAGGCCAGGCGCGCCCCTTCTGCCGCCTCCAGTACCGCGCGCGCCTTGGCCTGCAAGCGGCGGCCGGCCTCGGTCAGGCTCAGGCTGCGCGTGCTGCGGGCGAACAAGGCCAGGCCCACCGCCGCCTCAATGCCCGCCACCTTGCGGCTGACGGCCGCCCGCGTCAGCCCCAGCTCGCGGGCGGCGCGGGCAAAGCTGCCGGCCTGCGCAATGCGCGCAAACAGCTCCAGCGCATTGGCATCCAAGGCCTGGTCCGCCGCCGTGCGGCGGCTGCGTGAAATCGTCTTGGCCGGCTTAATTGTCAATTTATTGCTACCAATGTGTCGCAGATTCGCAGTCTATTCGCACATCAGTTGCCAATCTAGACTGAGCGCCAACAAGTTCAGCCCCTCGCCTGCACAGGAAACTCCGATGTCTACCCCCACCCCCGCCAGCCCCGCCACCAGTCACAGCAGCAGCACGCAATTGCGCTGCGCCGACGGGCGGCTTTTGCAAGCACGTTGGCAAGACCCGATCGGGCCGGCCCGGGCAGTGGCGGTGATCAGCCCGGCCATGGCGGTGGCCAGCCCGTTTTACAAGGGCTTTGCCGAGTGGCTGGCCGGTCGCGGCTATGCGGTGCTCAGCTATGACTACCGCGGCATCGGCAGCAATCTGCAGGGCGACGTGCGCCACGAGCCGGCCGGCCTGCGCGACTGGGCGCGGCTCGACATGGCGGCCGCCCTGCGCGCTGGCCACAAACGCCGGCTGGCCGAGCAGCAAACCCAGGGCCATCCCATCGGCCTGCTGATGATTGGCCACTCCTTCGGCGGCCAAGCGATTGGTCTGACCGAAGGTTTTGAGCAGGCCGACGCGCTGCTGGGCGTGGCCGCACAGGCCGCCGACTGGCGTTTCTGGGCCGGCCTGCAGCGCATCAAGGCGGCCTTGTTCTTCCACGCACTGCTGCCGGCTTTTGGCCACGCGATGGGCCACGCACCCGGTTGGCTACTCGGCGCCCGCGCCCAGGGCTTGCCCAAGGCCGCCGCGCTCGACTGGGCTCGCTGGGGGCGCCGCAAGGGCTATTTGTTCACCGACCCCAGCTTGAAAGCCGAGCTGGGCTATGACCGCTTCACCGGCCCGGTGCATCTGTGGAACGTGACGGACGACACCTTGTTCGGCCCCGGACCGGCGGTGGACCATCTGGCCAAGCAGTTCCGCGGCGCCGAGGTGGCCCGCCACACCCTCGACCCTCGCCAACTGGGCCTGCGCGGCATCGGCCACTTCGGCATGTTCCGGCGTGATCTGGGTGAACGCATCTGGCCGCTGTTGCTGGGGCCGGTGGAGCAGGCCACGCCGGTGCTGAAGGCGCGTCTAGCCTGAGCACCGACCACACGTCGGCCGGCCCCGCGGGGGCTGGCTACACTCGGCGCTTTCGACGCGGAGTTCTCGCATGAAGTCGCTCAGCCCCCTCCCTTCCTCGGTCTTGCTCTCCTTGGCGCTGCTGGCCGGCGCAACGGCTGCTCAGGCGCAGAACATCCGGCCCGGGCTGTGGGAAAACCAGCTGCAACCGCAGCTGAGCCCCGAGAGACAGGCGATGATGGTCGAAGCCCAGAAGCAGATGAACGCGATGCCGGCCGAGCAACGCAAGATGATTCAAGACATGATGGCCAAGAATGGCATCAACGCCGACCTCAACAGCGGTCAGGTGTCCTTGAAGGTCTGCATCACTCCGGAGCAAGCGGCCTTGAACGAATTGCCGCTGGACCAAAAAGGCAAGTGCAAGTACGACGTGCAGCGCAAGGGCAATCAGATCCAGGCCCATTTCAACTGCAGCGACCCGCAGCTCAGCGGCGACAGCACGGCCACGCTGAACGGCCCCGAGTCCTACAGGTCGACGACGCGAACCACCGCCTTGGTCAACGGCAAGAGCGAAACCATGTCCATGACCGGACAAGGCCGCTGGCTGAGCGCAGACTGCGGCAACATCGCCCCCATGCAGTCCAAGCGCAGCAAATCCGAATAGGCTCAGCCGCGCGAATAGACCTCGGGGTCGAGTCGCTCCATATAGGTTTGCGGCTTGGCCGCTGGCGTGAAGCCGTATTGCGCATACAGCTGCGGCGCGGTGCTGGTGACCAGCACAAAGCGGCGCAGCTCTTGCAGATCCGGATGCGCCATCACCGCCTCCATCAGACGTTTGCTATAGCCCCGCCCCTGCTGTTCGGGCAGCACGAACACATCGCACAGATAGGCGAACGTGGCTCCGTCGGTGATGACGCGGGCGAAGCCAACTTGCGCACCGTCCAAGTAAGCACCAAAACACAGTGACTGCTGCACGGCACGCTGCACGGTTGCCAGCGGGATGCCCAGCGCCCAGGTCGATTGCTCGCTGAGGAATCGGTGGATCAGGCCCAGGTCCAGGCGGCTTTTGTCGGTGCTGATGTCGAGCTGGCTCATGCGAACAGGTGGCCCCAGGGCGTTCACGGGTGATGGGGCGCCCATGCTACTTGAAGCCAACTGAGACAAGGCTGAACAAAACCAATCGTCGCGCCGGCTGTCGACTCGTCGCAATGCGGGGCGCGGCCGGCTCGCCGCTTCCTATGCTGCAGACCATGCATCAAGGCCTTGTTGCCGATGCACCCAAGGCACCCCGCCGACACCCCAACCCGCAGGATCTGTTTGAAAGGACTTTCCATGTCGTTCACCGCACAAGGCGCGCGTCTCAGCGCCATCGGCCTCGCTTCGAGCTTCGGTCTGCTGCTCGCCCTCCCCGCTCAAGCCCAGAGCATCCGGGTGCTGCCGGCGACCGAGGTGTTGGCCGGTACGGCACTGCACCTGAGTGTTGAACAACTCAAGCCCGGCAGCACATTGCGCCTGCAGGCCAGCCGTGTGCTGCCGACCTTTATGGGGCCAAAGCATTTCGAGTCGAACGCCCGCTTCATCGTCGGCGCCAGTGGCCGTGTGGATCTGGACACCCAGGCGCCGCTGGCCGGCAGCAGCTATCAAGAGGCCGACGGGCGCGGTCTGTTCTGGGCCATGCGGCCGGCCGCGACGCCAGCGGCCACCCGCGAAGGCAGCGACCCGGCCGCCGACGCCGAGCGCGTTCGGCTCCAAGCCTTTGCGGCGCAGGCCGACGGCCAGGAAGTCCTGCTCGGCGAGCAAACGCTGTACCTGCGCAAAGTCGCTGCCAATGTGCAAACCAAGCCGGTCGACGCATTCCCCGGTGCACGCTTCGCCGTCCCCTCGGGCGGCGGCAAGCGCGCAGCGCTGATCGTGCTGGGCGGCTCCGAAGGAGGCAGCTATGCTGCCAAGGCCATGGCGCCGGAACTGGCCTCGCAAGGCTATGCCGTGCTGGGCCTGCCCTACTACTCACCGGCCGGTTGGAGCAGCAGCGGCCCCACGCCCGCCGAGTTGCCGGCCCTGCCCGCGTCCTTCAAGAACATCGAGCTGGAGTTGCTGGAGAAAGCCCGCGACTGGCTGGCGCAACAGCCCGAAGTGGACGCTCAGCGCATCGGCGTTTACGGTATCTCCAAGGGCGCCGAGTTCGCCTTGAACGCCGCCGCACGCATGCCCTGGATCAAGGCCGTGGTCGCCGTCGTGCCCACCGATGTGGTCTGGGAAGGCTGGGGGCCCGATGTCAAAGGCCTGGACAGCGCCTCCTCCTTCAGCTGGAAGGGTCAGGCCTTGCCTTGGGTGCCCTACAAAGGCTTTCAAGACGAGTTTGCCAATGCGGCGATGGGCAAGCCCATCATCATCCGTCGCCCGCAAGACGCAGGACGCACGGCCCACCCCGAGCGTGTCCCCGCCGCGCGCATCCCGATCGAAAACTACAAGGGCCCACTCTTGATGGTCGGCGGCAGCGATGACCAAGTCTGGGACTCTGGCGGCATGGCCCGCAATGTCGAGGCCACCCGCGCCCGCCATGGTTTGCCCACCATCAGCCTGGTCTATGAGGGCGCTGGGCATGCCATCACCGGGCATGGCTACAACCCCACCACGCAAAGCAATGCCGGCCCGATGAAGATGGGCGGCACGCCCGCTGCAGACGCCCATGCGCAGGGTGACGCCTACCCCAAGCTGCTGGAGTTCTTGCGCAGCAGCCTGCGTTGAGATAGCGCCCTTCGGGCACCAAAGCAACTATTCAGACGCCCAGAGTGCGCGGCGGCAAAGTAACGATTGCCGATTGCCGATCCCCGTCGCCAGAAATCGTGCGACGCTGGGCGCCTGATCCCAGGCATTAGAGAGCCACGGGGTAAGCCTGCTTTTTTGCTGAGCTGGCACCGCTTTAACTCAAGGTTACAGTCCTTGCAATAAAAAGGCAGGGAGTAGGTAATGACAGCTTGGCGAACTTGGTTTGGCTTGTGTATTTCGGTCCTGATGCTGACGGCATGCGGCGGGGGCGGAGGGGGAAGCGCGGGGGGCGGGGGAAGCGGGGGCTCAGGTGATACCGGCAATGTGCCCGCACCTGCGTCCTATTCCACCGTGCAGCCCGCCTCAGCACCCGTGGCGCCAGCACTAGACACGAGTCGCGCCAGCGGCACAGTCTCCGTCACCGCAGACACCCTTGATGCCTCGGGTCGAAAGGCCGGTGTCGCGGTCGAACTGCACCAGATTCAAGCGGACGGCAGCCTCGGACCCATCATGGGCGTGACGAGTACAGCCTCCGATGGAAGCTTTTCCATCGCCATGCCCGCCGGAAGTTCCACCTCGGATGGCAGCTGGATGCTGGTGGCCAAAGCCGGAAGCGTCAGCCTGCGCGCTTACCTCTACCCAGGTGCAGTCCGTGTGGATGTCGGCTCAGAGGCTTGGGTCCGCGAAGTTATCGGTGCGGCCGGCCGCGTGCTCGCCTTTCCCGGCAGGCCACTGACCACAGTTGGCCAGATCGCGGGCACCTTGGGCTTGTATGCCGATGCCACCGGAGATCAGCGAGCTGCACTCGCGCCTTCGGCTGCAGCAGATCAAATCGTCCGCGCGCTCGCTAGCGACCATGCGATGAGCTACGTCGTCACTACCCTGCGCAACACCGGCACCTTGCCCAGCGAGGGTACTGGCGATATCGGCGCTTTCTACGCCATGTCCAATACCTACGCCGCCTTCTTCGTCGATGGCACTGGCCAGCAAGTGCTGGCAACGCTCAAGGACGAATTCGGCCGCACGATGACTGCGGATGGATCTTGGGGATACAACGCCAGTTTTTCCACGCAGAAAAATGCGCAATGGCAGCCCGTGGCCGGTTCGCGTGCAAACGGGCGGCTGAGCGCCAGTCGCGGCTACCAGACGCTCACGGGTTCGGGTACGAACGTGGCTCTCGTGTCCTACGTCGTCGGCGAATTCCCGGCGCAGAGTTTTCCGGTGCAGGCTGGCGCCCGGCAGCTCGACGCACGCAGGATCACGGACACCAAACTGAATTTCACTGGTGGATCTGACATCCAGCCCATGGCCTTTTCGGTGACCGAGCAGATCGGCGCAGTGGAAAGCATCTCGGTCGGGGCTGGCAGTTTCAGAGCGGTCCGCGTCGTGACGGATCAACAAATCGTCGTTCCTAAGTCAGCAAGCACCGTAACGACGCTCGTCTTGCGCTCGACTGTTTGGGTGGCGCCTGGTGTTGGGGTCCTGAAGGAGACAGATCAGGTCATCATCGACGGCACAGAGGACAAAGCCAGTGCGTCGAGTCTGGAACTCACAAATGCCTACGCCAACGGCACCGTGTGGCCCGCGCAGCTAACGATAGCTCTCAACTACCGCGGCCCCTCGGTCGATATGTACTACTGCGTGCCGGTGGTGTTCCCGGCCTTGCGCCGGGTTGTAACTGTGGAGTACGGGCCGCCAGTCCAATCGACACCAACACTGGCGCTCGCGCTCTGGGACATGGACACGGGCGCGCAGGTCGGCACCACGCGGAATTTTTCAGGCATTCTCTCCAAATGCCCGGTTCCCACTGGCGATTCTTCGAGCCTGCTGGTGGCCGAGAGCTTTCCGCCACTCAACTTAAACAATCCCTGGCCGAAGACGGCGGCCGAGGCATTGGCCCTGAGTGATGTGGTCCATCAGGTCAGCGGCAAAGATCTCGCTGAAATGGCCACCTATACGCTGCCGGCGGTCCCCGATGCCGCACAGCCCACAAAGTATTGGCCCGTAGTACTCGACGCCCTCTTCGCCGCACCGGACGGTAGCGGGCGCTTCGTCGCCGGCTTCTATAAGAAGAACTATTTCCAAACCTCCGGCGAGCCTGAGCACTACACACAGGTGCTCGGACCGACGCTGGCAAGCCCGCTTGCGCGCGTTGACAATGAACTGCTGCTCGGGGTCGATTGGACCAACGGCCGTTTCTTTTCGAGTCAGAACATCGACCCCTTGGCCCTGCGTATGAGGGCGTTTTCCCCGGCCGGTGGTGTCGATGTGGGTGCTGTCCACACCATTCGCTCAGGCAACTTTGTTCCTCAGATCTGGTACATCAGCAACAGCCTGCTTCACCTGATGGACGGCAGCACCATTCGCATCAGCGACGGCGCTCCAGGGCCCAAATTGCCTTACACATCGAATGTCTGCGCCTTGGGCTACGGCACCCTGGTCTGCGTGGATTCAACGACGGACCAACTTGTCAAGCTTGATCCGGACACACTGGCTGTTCAGGCCAGGGCGGGTCTCGGTTCTTACTTGCGCAGTTGGTCGCAACCGAACCCAGACTTCAGGATCTCAGACTCGAATGGCAGGGGCATGCAGTTCCTGGATGAGTCGACTTTGCTGATCAAAGGCTTCGTTGTTCACGTCGGGCGCTGGGCCAAGTAGAAAGCGGCCACCCAACTCAATATGCCCGACACGGTGTGCGGGTCGCGCTGAATTTGGCGCCCTAGAGCGCCGCCTGACCTCAAGGCAAGACCGGCAGCGCCTTCAAGTACGCATGCAACTTGGCAGCAATGGCTTCACGCTCCGCATGCGTCAAGCCCTCGGGCAGCGGCGGCATGCTGGTGCCCGGCTTGAAGGCCTGCGGCGTCAGCAGCCAGACGGACCAGGTGCGATCGTCCAGCAGCTTGGCACGAACGGCCAGATTCAGCGGCATCTTGTCGCCGCCAAAGCCATTGATCTGATGGCAGCTCAAGCAGTACTTCTGCGCCAGCTTGGCATGTTCGCCCCAGCGCTCGGAGGCGCCCTCACCCAGGCCAGCCGGCAGCAATGCGGCCGGGCTGTATTCGCGCAGGCTGATCTGCGTCACCTGATAGGGCCAGAAGGAAGCGCCCTCCGGCAGCAAGTCCGGGGCACTGATGTTGTCCCACACCAGGTAGTAAGGGCCGAGTGGCACGTTCTTTTCGCGCTGGCCCTTGTTGTCCACCGTAAAAGGTTGCGAGGCATCGGCCAAGGCAAACACCAGCGAAGCCTTGTAGCGGGCAAAACGCTCGACCGGAATGCGCGAGACATAACCGTCCAAGGCCCTGAACTCGACTTCTTGCTGAGGCCTGCTCTGCCAGCCCGGCCCCAGCACATTCCGCAGCACCTGCTCGGCCGGATAGCCGCGGTAGATGCGCCGCACCAGCGCTTCGCCTTTGACGCTCAGATGCGGTTCGACCACCTCCACCCGCTGGGGCGCTGCGCCCAACATGCGCTGCAGCGCCGCCGGATCGGGCAGGGTTTGGGCCCAGCAGGCACTGGCCATCAGCCAAGCCAAGGTCAAGAAGAACCACGGCCTCATGCCATGTTGGCGCGATCCGCTATCCATTCGATGGAACACCATGCAAGCCTCCGCAACTCAGCACGCCTGAGCAACTTGATTGCAGCACAAGCCGGCTGGCGCCGGTAGCGGACTTGCGCCTAGGCTCAAGCCAGCAAGCTCGGCACCAGGCCCGTCCAACGCTTGAAGGAGCGACGGAAATTGCTGCGGTCGTGAAAGCCCAGTTGCTGAGCCACGCCCTCGTTGCTGCGCCCTTGCAAGAGCAGCAGGTAGAGCGCCACATGGGTGCGCACCTGGTCGACCTGGGCTTGGTAATGGGTGCCATGCTGGGCCAGATGGCGCTTGAAGGTGGCGCAGCTAACACCGAAGAAGGCGGCGGCGGCTTCCAGCGTGGGCGCCTCCCGATAGCGTGGCAGCAGATAGTCGTAAAGCGCGGCCAAGAAGCCACGGGCGCGTGCCGCCGGCTCGGCGCCTTGGGCCAAGGCCTGCGCGGCCATGCTGGCTTGCACACCACGGGGCCAGGTCTTGCCCAGGCAGGCGGCCGGCAAGCGCATCGCATCAACCTGGCAATCAAACTGCAACTCGGGGCCCAGATAGACCGCATGCTGCGACAGATCGCGCGGCTGGGTGCGGTTGAAGCTGTAGCGCCAGGGCAAGCGTTCGCCGCCCAGCCATTGGCACATGGCGGTCACCGCGCTCATCTGCAAATCGACCACAAAGCCGCGCTGTGCAGCGGGCAGGCCGCAAGCCTCGGTCCAGAGCAGGATGATCTCGTCCCTGTGGCGCAGCAGCCGGGGCGTGAGCAGTGGTGAGAGGCGCCCGGCATGGCGCACCAACACTTGCAGAGCTTGGCCCAGGTTCTCGGCCTGGGCCAAGGCATGGCTGGGCAGGCCGTAATGGCCGGGCAAGCTCAGCTGGCCCAGCACAAAAGGCGTGTCAGCCGAGGCCAACTCTTGCTGCACCACCGCCATCATGCGCAGCAGTTGCTGCGGGCTGAGCTGCGCGGGCAGCTTGCCGGCCTCGCCAATCTCGGCGGACTGCTGAACGAGAGCGGGGCTGAGACCGCGACTGCGCGCAAACTCCAAAAGCAAGACCGGCCAATGCTCCCAGGCGAGACAAGGGCTGCTGGCTTGGTAAGGCTTGACTCGCTCCGCCGCCTCGGGCGGCACAAGGCCACACAAGGCCTCGGCCAGCGCGGCATCCTGTGCGGAGTGCTGCGCGCAATCCTGAGTCAAGGCGGCCACGCCACTCATGCCGCACGCAAAAGTTGTTGCGCCAGCGTCAGCAATTGCGTCTCGGGCGGCTGGGCCTGATCGATCACCGCGCAAGCCGTAAGCGCCTGCAATTGCAAGCGCTGGCCGCTGCGACTGTGGTGCGCCAAGCTGCGCACGGCCAAGCTCAGCTGCTCGGCTTGCAATCGCGCCGCTTCGGCATCGGAGCCCGGCAAGAGCACGCAAAAGCGATCGGCTGCATAGCGGCACAGCAAGTCTTCCGGATGCAGATTCAGCAGCAGCAAATGACTGAGGGCTTGCAGCAGCCGGTCGGCCTCGGCCAGACCCAGCTCGCGCGCCACCCGGTCAAAGTCCTTCAGGCTCAACATCAGCATGGCGCCGGGCCGGCGCATGCGCTGCTCCAGCGCGATCTGCTGTTGCAAATAGCGGGCGTCGCCGAGCTGGGTGACGCCGTCCATGCTGCGGTGCTCGCGGAACAAACGCTCGCGCTTGAGCAATTGCTCGGTCAGCGCACGCTGCTCCAGCCGCCAATGGTGCAGGCCCAGCGTCAAAAGCAAGGCACCCAGCGGCACCAAGGTGGACTCCAACCAGTTGTCCCAGACCACCGCTTTGGGCAGATGCCAGAACTCGTCCAGCAAGTCGACCCACTGCCCCAGCAGGATCGCGGCCAGACCGAGGCAGAACAAATCAGTGACGCGACCTCCCGGGCGGCTCAGTCGCAGCTGGAACAACCAGATGCCGGCCATCACCCCCATGCCGCCCTCGCCCACGATGTCGATCCAGCGCCACTGCGCCATCGGCTTGGCCTCTCCCAAGGTGGCAAAGGCCCAGAGCAGCGCCACCATCGGCAGCGCCAGCCACTGCGCAATATGGCTCAGGCCCAGCACTGGCGCCAAAGGGCTGGGCTGCAAAACCCGGAGAAAGGAGCGGAGCGAGGTCATGGCTGCGCATGCTAATGAAGCCATGTGACAGGGGTGTCACAAAGCGCGTTTGTGGACGGACGGGGTGCCAAAAGCTCACGCGGGCCCAGCCATTTGCGCCGATCGGTCCCCTTTGGCGTCTGCATGACGGACTGTCACGGACCCGCCATCTGGCCTGCCTAAGGTGCGCTCCGAAGCCCGAACGGGGCGCACACCAACGCCCGACAAGCCCACCAAGGGCACCCAACTTCCCTTCAAACCGACAATGTCCACTGCCATGAACTCACACCGCAAAGCTGCTCTTGCCACCCGCCCGCGCCTCAGCGCCCTCAGCCTGTGCCTGCTGGGCGCCCTGACGACCCTGACTGCCCAAGCCCAAAGCAGCGGCAGCACCCCAGCCAAGGAAGCAACCAAACCCAAAACCTTGGACACGGTGGTGGTCAGCGGCCAAGCCTCCAGCCTGCGCAGCGCGCTGGACAAGCAGCAAGCCGCCCAAGGCGTGGTGAGCGTGGTGCATGCCGACGGCATCGGCCAATTGCCCGACACCAATGCCGCCGAAGCCTTGGCGCGCATTCCCGGTGTCTCGGTCGAGCGCGACCAGGGCGAAGGCCGCTTCATCCGCATCCGCGGCCTGGGGCCTGACTTGAACGCCGTCAGCATCAACGGCACGCTGGTTCCCTCGGCCGAAGCCGACCGCCGCGCCGTCGGCCTGGACGTGGTACCGGCCGGCTTGATCCGCTCGCTGGTGGTGAGCAAGACCGCCACCCCCGATCAAGACGCCAACTCGCTGGGCGGCTCGGTTGAGGTGAATACCTTGTCGGCTTTTGACCAGCCGGGGCGATTCTTGACCCTGTCGGCCGGCGCCAACCATTCCAGCCTGACCGGCAAGGCCAAGCCAACAGCCGCGCTGATCTACAGCGACCGCTTCTTCGCCAACACCCTGGGCGTGGCCCTGGCCTTGAGCACGGACGAACGCAGCTTTGGCTCCAACAATGTGGAAAGCGGCGGCGCCTGGGACCTCAGCGGCGCCCAGCCAGCCCTGAGCAAGCTGGAGCGGCGCAGCTACACCATCCGCCGTGAGCGCCGTGGCGGCGCGCTCAATCTGGATTTGCGCCCCGATGCGGATCAAAGTTACTACCTGCGCAGCTTCAGCAGCCGCTTCACCGACACCGAGACCCGCCAGGCCCAGACCCTGGAGTTCTCGCCCGCGCTAACGGTTGCCGCCAGCGGCTCGGCCAAGGCCGCCCGCAGCCTGAAGGCACGTGAAGAGATTTCGCAGATCGACTCGCTGAGCCTGGGCGGCGAGCGCCGCTTTGGTGACTGGAAGCTGCATGCCGCCGTCGGCGCCGGGCGCGCCAGCGAGAACAAGCCCGACACCTTGTCGGGCGCCACTTACAAGAGCGCCAGCGCCCTGAGCGGTGTTTCTTTCAGCGACAGCCAGCAGCCCATCGTCAGCGGCCCGGCCGCCCTGGCCAGCGCCAACGGCTTTGTGCTCGACAAGATCAAGCTGGAAAAGAGCCTGGCCACCGACCGCGAGCGCAATCTGAAGCTGGACCTCTCGCATGA
This sequence comes from Paucibacter hankyongi, assembly GCF_037482915.1. Lineage (NCBI taxonomy): Bacteria > Pseudomonadati > Pseudomonadota > Betaproteobacteria > Burkholderiales > Sphaerotilaceae > Roseateles > Paucibacter hankyongi. The sequence continues at coordinate 378,422 of NZ_JBBHJX010000002.1, read as the reverse complement.
GCAAGAAGTCAACGGCCTGGAGCTGGAGCTGAAAGGCGGCATCAAGCTGGCGCGCCGCCAGAAAGACAATGAACGCGATGTCTGGAGCTATGGCAGCAAGGCCCTGGCCAAGGCCCCCTACAACTTCAGCAAGGACAAGCTGGCCTTGGGCGCCGTGGTCGCCGATGGCATGCCGCGTTATTCCTGGGGCGATTTGGGCCCGAATATGAGTGAGGCGGCCGTGCGCGACCTGGTCGCCGGGCTGAAGCCGGCCGACTTCCTCGACCCCAGCGATTCCGCCGTCAACGACTACCGCATCAAGGAAGACAGCGACGCCGCCTATCTGCAGGCCCGCCTCGAGTGGAAGGCTACGCAAATCATCACCGGTCTGCGCCATGAGAAGCTGGCCATGGAGGCCAACGGCACCGGCAACAAAAAGGGCACGCTGAGCGCCCAGCAAACCAGCACCCGCAGCCACCATTGGCTGCCAGCCTTCTTGCTGCGCCACGATCTGCAAAAAGATACGCAGCTGCGCGCCGCCTACACCCAGTCCGTCGTGCGCCCCACCTTCGGCCAGCTGAGCCCCGGTTTCATCATCGACGACAAGACGGCCGAGTTCGGCAACCCGGAGCTGAAGCCGCTGCGCTCGCAAAACCTGGACTTCGGCATCGAACGCCGCTTGGACCGCGACGGCGCGGTGTCGGCCTACGCCTTCCACAAAAACATCAAGGACTTTGTCTACCGCAGCAATCTGGCCGGCCAGGGCGCTTGGGTCGGCTTCGACTCGGCACTGACCTATGCCAATGGCGATGCGGCCAAGGTCAGCGGCCTGGAGCTGTCTTACGGCCAGGCCTTGCGCAGCCTGCCCGCGCCCTTCAATGGCTTGATCGTCGGCGCCAATGCGACGCTGGTGAGCTCTGAAGCCACCATCGGCGGCTACAAGGCGGGCCAGTGGCAGCAGCGCAAGCTGGCCCTGCCCAGCCAGTCTGACCGCAGCTTCAACTTCAGCCTGGGCTGGGAAGGCTATGGCTTCAGCACCCGTCTGGCGGCCAACTACAAGTCGGCCTATCTGCTGGAAGTGGGCGATGTCTTGAACGCGGACAAAGACGCGTGGGTGGACGCGCAAACCCAGGTGGACCTGTCGCTGCGCTATGACATCACACCCAAACTGCAAGTGAGCTTCGAAGCGCTGAACCTGCGCGACACGCCTTACTACGTCTACGCCGGCCGCCAGGCCCTGAACACGCAGTACGAGCAGTATGGCCGCAGCTACAAGCTGGGTCTGAAGCTGGCGGTGTTCTGATGCGGAGCCAGACAAGCATGAGAAGCCTACTGAGCGCGGCCTGCGCTCTGAGCCTGTTGATCGGCGGCGCGGCCGGCGCCGCCACCCCTAGCTCGCTGAAGCTGGACAAGAACGGCCTGCAACTGTTGGACGAAAGCGGCCGCACGCTCGACCGTTTGAAGCTGCGCGCCAAGCGCTGGGATCAGCGCAGCGAGGCCGCCAAGTCCAGCGAAGGCGGGCCTGCGCATATCGCCGTGCTGCTGGACGCCGACCGCGGCCGGCCGGTGCTGGTGCGCGCGCAGGGTCAGGTCTTGCGTGCCAGCGAGCTGCCCGAGCCCGGCTTCCAGGTCGAGGCCCTGTGCCTGCACCGCGACCCGCAAGGCTTGCTGCATCTCTTCTTACTCGGTGAAGAAGGCTTGAGCGAGCAATGGCTGATCAGCGGCAACACAGCGCGCACCCTGCGTCGACTGGCCACCGCACCTGCGCCCGAAGGCTGCAAGGTCGACGACGCGCGCCAGCTGCTGCAAGTGCAAGAGCCCGGTGTGGGCCTGTGGGAGCATGGCACCGAGGTCGAGGGCAAGCCGCAGCGGCGCTTGCTGAAGAGCGCTGCGGCCACTGCGAGCCCGGTCGCAACTGCTAAGCGCTACGACTGGCCCGTGCTGCAAGCCAGCGCGCAGACCGAGCCGGTGGCGCGCTTTGGCGATGCGGCGGACGACCCGGCCATTTGGGTTCACCCGCAAGACGGCAGCCGCAGCCGGGTGCTGGGCACCAACAAGAAGCAAGGCCTCTTGGTCTATGACCTGCAAGGGCGCGAGCAGCAATTGCTGGAGGTCGGCCGCATCAACAACGTCGATGTGCGCCAGCGCATCCAGACCGGCGGCCAGACCCTGGATCTGGCCGTGGCCACGCAGCGCGACGAGAACGCCCTGGTCTTGTTCGGCATTGACGATGAAGGCCGGGTCAAAGAACTGGCGCGCCTGCCCACCGATCTGAAAGACATCTACGGCCTGTGCCTCGGGCGCACGCCCGAGGGCCAGTTGGATGCCTTCCCTAACGACAAAGACGGTCGGGTTCAGCAGTACCGCATCGAGCTGAATGCGCAAGGCCAATGGCAGACGCGGTTGCTGCGGTCCTTCAAGCTGGCCAGCCAGCCGGAAGGCTGCGTGGTGCACGAGGCCGAGCAGCGCTTGTTTGTGGGCGAAGAAAAGCGCGGCATCTGGGCGCTGGACGCGCGTGCGGAAAGCCCCGCCAAGCCACAGCTGGTGATGCCGGTCGGCGGCGCCTTGCAGGCCGATGTAGAAGGCCTGGCCATTTACCAAGGTCGGGCAGGCAAGCCCAGCTATCTGCTGGCCTCCTCGCAAGGCAACCACAGCTATCTGGTGCTGGACGCCAAGCCGCCCTTCGCGCTGCGCGGCGGTTTCCGCATCGGCATCAATGCGCAGTTAGGCATTGATGGCACGTCGGAAACCGACGGGCTGGAAGTGCTGTCGTCCGACTTTGGCGGCCTCTACAGCCAGGGCCTGATCGTGGTGCAAGACGGCCACAAGCGCCTGCCCGACGGGCCGCAGAACTTCAAGTACCTACCCTGGGCCGAGGTGGCCCGGGCTTTGAAGTTGGACTGAGGTGCAAGCGCCGAGCGCGAAGTCTTCGCGCTCGGCAGCTTGATGGCGGCTCCGAGTTCGCTACTTCGCTGCTGCCGGCTTGAGGGTCAAGGTGCTGCGGGTGTGCGCCTGCACATCCTCGGCCGCCAGGTATTGCTGGCGGTACTGGCCGGCCGCATGCATCAGCGCCTGATCGGCGTAATGCGGGTCGCCGTAGACACCGCTCTGCCCCACCGGATTGATGCCCAGGCCTTTGGCGGGCGCGGCCAGATCAATGATGCGGCGCGTGGACGGTCCGTAAGCCACCGCCCAAGGCGCTGGGCCTATGCGCGCAGCCATATTGTTAGGCGTCTCATGGCTGCCCGGCGCCGCAAAAGGTCCCACGTTGAAGACCTTGTCCAGCGGCTTTTGCAGGCCCAGCGGATGGCCATGGGTGACGGTATGCGCGAAACCCCAGCGCCATTGCTTGGCGTCGGCGCCTAAGCTGCTGCGCAAGTGCTTCAAGGCGAGGCCCCAAGCTTCGGCGACCAGCTGGGCCTGAGTTTCTCGCTCCGGCGTGCCGCGCTTGTCCCACCATGGCGAGGCCGCATCGGCCATCAGGCGCGGCACTGCGTGGTCGAGCGAGCGGGTGCGGCGCAGGTTGTCGAACACCTTCTCGCCCAGCTCATCCTCCATCGCCAGCTTCAGCAGTTCAAACAACAACTGCTGAAACAGCACTGGCGCGCGCGCCTCGCTGCTGTAGGCGCCACTCCAGGCCGACAGCTCGGCCAACAAGGCGCGCTCTTCCTCGGATTTAACGGCCACCTGCAGCAGCGGCAACAAGGGCTTGAGCACCCGATGGCTGTAGCCGTTTTGCACATCCAGCTGCAGGGCGCGGGTATTGGCCGGGGCCCATTTGATGGCGGGGTCGCGCAGCAAGGAGTCCAGCCGCTCGGCTCGGTCCCAGAGGTTGTAATAGCCCGGCACCGGCTCGGCCGCAGCCGGCTGGTGGTTGGCCGACAAGATATAGCCGCGCGCGGGATTTTCTTCCTGCGGATTCTTTTCAAAGGGCAGCCAGCCAAGCTTCTCGGCCTCGCCGCTGGCGCCGTCAAGAATCAGGTTCGGGTTGACGCCAGCCGGGCGAATCGGCAACTTGGCTGCCGCCCACCAGCCAATATCGCCGTCGGCATTGGCCCAGACCACATTCAAGCCCGGCGCATGGATCTGGCTGACCGCTTGGCGCGCAGCGCTCAAGCTGCTGGCCCGGTTGAGCGCGTAAAAAGCCTCCAGCACCGGGTTCTCGGTTTCCAGAAAACCCCACCACAGAGCTATTGGCGTCTCGCCCACCGCGCCGGCCAAGGCGTCGTTGATGATGGGGCCATGCGGCGAGCGGCGCAGATTCAGCGTGAGCGGCGCGGCGCCCTTGACCTCGATGGTTTCTTCACGGCTTTGCAAGGCCACCCACTTGCCGCCGTCGGCAGTCTTTTGCCAGACCTCATTGGCATTGGCCGGGTTCGGCTTCTCCGCCACCAGATCGACATCGTCGTTCTGGAACATGGTCAGGCTCCAGGCGAATTTTTGGTTATGGCCCAGCAGCGCCAAGGGATTCAAGGCCTGGTGATGGCCATAAAGCTCAAAGCCCGGCGCCTTCAGATGGGCCTCGTACCAAACCGCCGGGGTGGCGAACTGGATGTGCGGGTCGCCCGCCAAGAGCGGCTTGCCGCTGGCGGTGCGCGCGCCCGACACGGCCCAGGCATTGCTGCCCTCAAAAAGCGGCTGGCCGGCGGCCTCCAGTGCGCTTTGGCTCAGCTGGGCCAGGCGGCCCAGGTCTTGCCAGTCGCCGGGGCGCAGGTTTTGGCGCAGCACGCCGTCGGGGCGCCAAGCTTCATCAAAGATCTTCAGATAGGCGCCGCCCAGCTGATCGCGGATCTGCGTCAGCGCCGGTTCGGTGCGAAAGCCGGCCGCAAAGCTGTAGGCCAGATAACCGCCAATGCTGACGGTGTCAGCCGGCGTAAAAGGCCGCTTGGGGATGCCCAAAATTTCAAACTCCAGCGGCGCCGGGCGCGTGGCCTGGTATTGATTGACGCCGTCCAGATAAGCCAGCAGGGCTTGCTTGGCCGGCGTGTCTGCAGCCGCGAACTCGCGGGCTACATAGGCATCGGCATGGGCGCGAATGCCGAGGGTTCGGAACAAGCGGTCGGTCTCTACCAGCTTGGGCCCGAGGATGGCGGCCAGCTCGCCGCGCGACAAGCGCCGCAGCATTTCCATCTGGAACAAGCGATCTTGCGCATGCACAAAGCCCAAGGCGCGGTAGAGATCGGCCTCGTTCTGCGCCTCGATATGCGGCACGCCCCATTCGTCATAACGGACCGACACCGCGGCTTGCAGGCCTTGCAGCGGTAAGTCACCCGAACGCACAGGGCGCAGCGAGCGCAAATGCCAGGTCACAGCCGCTGCCAACACGCCGGTGCTGACCAGCAGGACCACGCCGCTTCGCAGCGCCCACTTCTTGACTTTCGATGGCTTGTTCATCATGCAACAGTCTCCGACAAAGCGCCCCAGTTACGACGGGCCAGCAGCAGCAAGACCGCGCCCGCCGCCAGCGGCACCGCATAGATCAAACCTTGGGCCAGAGCTTGCAGGGCCGGCGCAGCCCCAGAGCCCAAAGCGTCCAAATACTTGCGCAGGTAAAGCGCCAGCAACAAAGGCGCCAGCCACAGGCAGGCGCGGCGCAGCGCGGCACCGGCTTGCGCGCCCAAGACTTCACGGCCAGCCAGCATGAAGAGCGCTGCCACCACAAAGACCAGGGTGAAGAAGGTGTTGAAGATGGCTTCAGCCGAGCCGGTTTCGGCGCGCCAGGTCCAAAACGGCAACCAGGCCAAGCACAGCAAGCCCAGCCCCAGGGCGCTGCGGCTGGCGCGGCCGGCGGCGTGGGCATCGCCCATTTGTTCGGCTTCGCTATCGGGCTTCTTCATCCAGGGGAGCAAGGCCAGGCCGAGCAAGCCGAATACCGCATCCACTGCCAGCGTGACCGGGTAGCCCCAGGCCTCGATGGCCAGGCCTTGCCAGGTGGCGGTGTAGGCAATCGCGACATTCATCAAGGCCATATAGGCAGTGAACTGGGTGGCAGCCACGCGCGGGTTGGTCACATCCATGAACAGGGCCGAGCGCACGCCGTACATCAGGCCCAGGAAAATATTGAAGCTGATGGTGGCCACCCAAAGCGCCGTCACCAAAGTCGGCGGCACCGCCGGCCCGCCGCTGCCGGGTTGGCGCGGCATCACATAGCCCGCTTTCAAGAGCTCCGCCATCAAATAGAGCACCGGCAAGCTCATCAAGGCGATGAAGATCGTCAGCACGCGGCGGCGCCCAAAGCGGTCCGACAAGATGCCGCCAATCACCATGGCCACCGCGCTGGCCACGGTGGAGGCCAGTTGCAGCCAGGCCACTTGGTCGTCGTTCAGGCCCAACTCCACCGAGAGATTGGACTGCAGGGCCAAACTCAAGGACATGGCCCCCGCTGGCAGCAAGGCAAAGAAGACGCCGACAAAAGCGCCGCGCGTGCCCAAGAAGGAGCGGAACGCGGCCACGGCGAAGTCGCGCAGGTCGGCGCCGGCTTGCCTCAAACCTGAACCGGCTCTCTTGGCCGTTTCGGCGCTGGCTTGAACCAAGGCCTCCTTCATTGGCAGCACCACCAGACCGGTCACCGCCAAGATGCACAGGGCCACAAAGATGAAGCTGGACTGGAAGCCCAGATAAGGCATCAAGAACAAAACACCGCTGCCGCCCACCGCCTGGCCAATGGCCGCGCCGGCAAACATCAGGCCATTGGCGAGGCCTCGCTCGTTCTCATGCAAGACATTGCAGGCCAGGGAATCAATCGCCACGTCTTGAATCGCCGCAAAGCTGTTGTGCAGCAAGAGAATGGCGGTGAACAAGGCCAGCTGCTCGGGCAGCTTGAGGAAGATCAGCACCGCCAAGGTGGCGGCCATCATCAGCTGGGTGCCAATGATCCAGGCACGCCGATGGCCAAAGCGCTGCGAACGGAACACGTCCACCAGCGGACCAAAAGCCCATTTGAAAGCCCAGGGCAGATAGAAGGCCGCCACAAAAGCGCCAATCTCGGCCGGCCCCACGCCCATGCGGCGCAGTTGGGTGGCCACCGCCGTAGCCGCAAAACCGAGCGGTATGCCCTCGGTCATGTACAAAAAGAAAAAGGCCGACAAGCGGCCATTCTTTGTGCCCAGCAAATTGGGAAGTTTCATCGGGTGCCCCTGGCGCGACGACTGCGCGCCCCTCGTGATCAATGCTGACGAATTATCGGGGGCGAGGAAGCGCTGGCTAGGTGGTTTACCCGATCAGACAGCAGGCAGCCCGATGCGGCCACGCACGGCCGGCAAGCTGAACCGGCGGAGCGCCCACATTGGTGCCAGGTGCGGTGGGAGCGAGCCCGTCCAATGGGCTGCCATCTCCAGAACTTGGCAGATGGGCTCGACACCCCATTGATGGCGGTGCTGTGCCACGAAGGCCCTCAGTTCTTGATGCGGCGGTCGAGCTCCGCCTGGGCGAAAAACGCGCTGGCCACCTTCAGGATCTCATTGGCCCGGCGCAACTCCTTGACCTCACGTTCCAACTCTTTGATGCGGGCCATGTCCATGCTCGTCGGGCCTGGTCTTTGTCCCAACCGTCAAAGATCAAGTCAAGCGATGAGAACCAGCGGTTTCGCGCCTAAGCACATGAAGCCCAACCGGTCGTTCGAGTCGACTCGCAACGACTGGTCAGAGATAGCCAAGGTCGTCATGATCCAGAAGGGGCGACCTGCATTGGCCCATTCTCGAGAGTTGGTATGCCACTAGAAAATAGTTGCTACGCATTGACGCCCAACCGGTCGCTCGAGTGGACCTCCGCCAGCTGGCGGCGCTACGCTGCCTTTATATTTTCAGCTCCGCGCCGCCAACTGGCTGCAGCCACTCAACTTCAACGTTGGGCAGAAGGCAGGGCATGAGCTGCGATCACTCCGTCTGGTTTCCCCATAAGCGGCTATCAAATGCCGAGGCGGGAGCACTGCATTCGGCTCTCTGCGAAGGTGATACCTCTGGCATCCAAGATCACCCCGCCGTCGACGCTTTCTACGAAGAGCTTGTCGCAAAGCATCCAGAAATCAACGACATCTCTGACGACCAAGTGGATGACCATGATCTTTGCCCGTGGAGCATTGCCTTCGATCGATCGGGCAGCCACATCATCATGTGTTGTGTCTGGTCCAAAGCCGACTACGTCAGCGCCTTGCTCAAGTCACTTGCTACGAAACACGGTCTCGCGCTTTACGACCCGCACTCCGAGCAAGTTCACTACCCCGACGGGCCATCAACCGCGTCAAAGCCGTGGTGGAAGTTGTGGTGAGCCCTTTGCCCAACCTATTGCTGCAGCGGACGGCTTCACCAAATCCAGCTTTCGCGGTTGGTTGCGTCGATTAATTGTTGTAGCTACAATTAAAAATGCGGATTGAATTGGACCCAGCCAAAGATGCGTCCAATCAAGAGAAGCACGGCCTGTCACTTGCTATGGCATCGGCGCTCGATTGGGACGAAGCTCTGGTGTGGGTTGATGATCGGTATGAATATGGCGAGTTGCGCATGATCGCGCTCGCACCCGATACCGGAATCCTGTACTACGTGGCGTTTGTGGATCGTGATGATGCCCGCAGGATCATCAGCTTGCGCAAGGCCAATCGACGCGAGGTGAAGCACTATGTCCAAAGTTAGTAAGCGGCCAACGGTTGTCATGCCGACCGTGGCTGAAGACAAAGCCATCACGGTTGCCGCCAAGGCCGACCCAGATGCGCAGCCCCTAACCCCGAAGCAGTTGCAAGCTATGGTTCCGCTCAAAGCGGTGCGCGGTAGGCCCAAGTCGGAAAACAAGAAGTTGCTTGTATCTGTCCGGTACAGCCCTGAGGTTGTGGCCTACTTTAAGTCAACAGGCGAAGGCTGGCAGTCGCGGATGGATGGCGTGTTGCAGCAGTACGTCGCCCGTCATTCGCGCAGGGCATGAGGCAGAACCTGTCGTTCGAGCCGACTCGCAACGGCTGGTCATTTCAGGCCCCCATTTCATTCTGGGCCCTCCGTGCACAGCCGTCGCTAGCGGCTCAACTTCGACGTTAGCCAGCGCATGCAGGAAGCTCACGTCGCTGACTTCATTAATCTGAAGCAGCAGGCAATACTCCAGCGATCAAGGGCGTTCTATGCGCTGCTTGTTGGCGGGTTTTTCACTACAGTTGGCGGCGGACTTGCCTTCTGGGTTTGGGGCGTGGCGACTGGTCAAATCAAGACTGCCGTTATTGCATTTTTCATCCTCACCATCCTCGGTTTTCTTGCGTATGTACTTGCCCATCGTTCACGCGCTACTTGCGCCTTATGCAAGGGGGATCTTGAGGTCTACGTCTGCGCAGAAGACAGCCCTCAAGGTCGATACTCCGGAAACATCTTTGTTTGCCGGCGCTGCAATGCATACGATGTCTACCTTACCGCCGAGTTCGACTAAGCCTCGCCGCCCGACCGCGATGGCTAACCCTTTGGTCAATTGGACCTTCGCCAGCTCCGCTGGCTTGTCCTCTTACCGCGAACGTTAAACACCAGCGGAACACCTATCGTCCTGCCGCCGGATTCACAGAGGACCTCATTCAAAATGGCCACAAAGTCTGTCCAGTCGCTGGTCGAAGACATCCGACTTATCAGTGAGGCAAACCACGAGATCGTTGAGACCGTGCGCGCCTTGGTCAAGCAGACATTCAAGTGTTCTTCCGAAGAGGTCAAGTACGGAGGAATCCTGTTCTCTTCAGAAGTGCAGTTCTGTGGTGTGTTCGCTTACAAGGAACATGTATCCGTCGAATTCGGAGCAGGCGCAAAGATCACTGATGAAATTGGTTTTCTTGAAGGGTCAGGTAAAGGTCGCCGTCACTTGAAGATCAGGTCCGTCGCAGAAATCAAGAGCAAGAAGCTTGCAGAGTACCTTTTGCTTGCGCACAAGGCAGCAAGTGGGGTCTAACCAGTCGATCGAGTGGACCTCCGCTTCAACCTTAGGCCCCAAAAAAACGACCATCACATGCGCGTGACCAAAGAAACCCCAGACCAACCCGACGTGATCGCACTGATCGCCGAACTGGACGCATACCAAGACACCCTGTACCCGGCCGAGGCCCGGTACGCGCTCGATCTGGCCTCACTGAAGAAGGCAAACGTCGTATTTGTGGTCGCCAGAGACTCAGGCGGCAAGGCTTTGGGCTGCGGCGCGGTTGTGGTCTCTGAGAGCCACGGAGAGCTGAAGCGCATGTACGTGCGCCAAGAGAATCGAGGTCAAGGAGTGGCTCAGCAAGTGCTCGTAGAACTCGAGGCGTCGGCGGCCAAGATGGGGTGCCAAGAACTTTTGCTGGAAACCGGGCCGTACCAGCCAGAGGCCTTGGCCTTCTACAAGAAACAAGGCTATGAGCGTAGGGGTCCGTTCGGCACCTATCCGGACCATCCGCTCAGTGTCTTCATGGGCAAAGGCCTCGCACCAGCGCACACTGGGGCCTAACCCCTCTTTCAAGCCGAGCTCAAACGGCAAGCCGGCTTAACTCGAACGTTAGGCATCAAAAACCGAACGCACCAAAACCACCATTGAAGGAAGCTCATGAGCGAAACTGAAATCAAAGTAGGGCAGCTTGGAATCAACTACCTCATCGATGGCTCGCACACCGGGAATATCGGAATATTTGAGCTGACCGTGCCACCGGGGTCGAACGTTCCGCCACCACACAGCCATTCCAACAATGAGGAGTGCATCTACGTTCTCGAGGGGACTCTTCGATTCACTGTTGGCGCCGAAACACGCGATCTGAAGCCAGGCCAGAGCATGGCCACACCTAAGGGCGTTGTTCATGGTTTTTCGAACCCATTTCCCGAAATGGCCAAGGCCATGGTCGTGCTGTCCCCAGACATCGGAGCCCAATACTTCACAGACGTCGCCGCCGTGGTCAACGCCGGAGGACCTCCGGACAAGGCGGCCTTGGTATCTGTGATGTCCAAGTACGGGCTTGTCCCGGCTGCACCGAAGTGATGCCCAACTTGTCGCTTCATTGGACCGCCACCAGCTGGCGGCGCTACGCTGCCTCTGTATTCTCAGCTTCGCGCTGCCAGATGGCTGCGGCCCCTCAGCTTGGACGTTAGCCCTCACGAATTCTCCTAGTTCCACGGCACCACGACATGCGAAACACTGCCCTCCTTTCGCTGCTGGCGACGCTCACGTGCTTCAGCGTCAGTCCGCTCGCTGCACAACAGGCCGCTGAAAACCAACCCGTCACGATCTGCAACGCGAATGGAACCTTTGGTCTTCGCTTCGGCGACAAGAATGCTTCCACTCAAGTGCCCAAGCGCACAATGTTCTTCGGTCGCCACTGCTATGAAGTAAGTCCGCCCGCTCCGCACCCCTTCTTCGACACCTATGCTGCCTGCGTGTCTGAGTTCGACGGTAAGGTGTTTCTAATTCAAGCGCTCAAGGTCTTCGACGACAAGCCTCCGCAGGGCTCTTCATCGTTGACCCCTACCCAAAGGGAGTCGAATCGTGCGCTCGGGCAGCAGGTCCTAGACGATCTATTGAATCAGCTTCCGCCGGCGGAAAGGGCCACGACAAAAGTCAGCGAGAACAGCCGATCCTGGGAGGTTTCTGTTGAGGGAGGCGTGTGGCTTGAGGTCTCCAACTATGTGGAATGGGCAGTGACTCTTGAGTGTCGCAACGAAGCGATGACGCAAAAAGTCTTTCGGCAAAGGCTTCAAGGTAGTCGCTAGTGACGGTGGCCTCATCGCCGGCGAGGCCTAAGCCCTCAGTCGAGAGGAAGTCTTACACCAGGGCGCAAGCCGCCCCTTACTTCGTTAGGCATCACGAATGGGCACCACCTATCGTTATCTGGCGTCTCCCACCGAGCCCTCTGAAGTCATGGCCTGGTTTCGATCACTTCCGCGCGCGCCCAAGGAATTGAAAGCCGAAAGAGGTACTGTCGTCCACTTCGAGGAGTGCGGGCCCCTGGTGTATGGCCCTGGCGGCCGACTTGATGCCAAGGCTTCACCAGTCGCCACGATCCTTCATCCGCGAATTCGGCGTGGTGCTTTGTGGACAGCAGGTGAAGTCCATTTTCTAGCCTCGCCGCTTCGGCAACGATATCCAGCACTGCACAAGACAAGCAAGGCCTTCTCAAACTGGCTCACTGGTCACCGCTGTGTTCATTCACAAGATAAAGCCGACGATCAATTCGCGTACTACCTAGAGGGTTCCATACGCAACTACGATTCGCCTGTCTTCGCCCTCGATTCCGGCCTTACTGCGCTTGAGGCGCAGCGTTACTTCGTGGCAGAAGATGACACGGAGTCGAGACTGGAAAGCATTTGCAGGTATCTTCGTCTTCGCGGAGTCGAATGCAGTGATGCCTAACCCTTGAATCGAGAGGGCGGGCTAAAGAACGCCCCTCCTGTCAAACCTTGGTCAGCACAAGGCTCTGTCCTGCGCCACGAGAGCGGGATATCCACCGAAACCTTCCAGTCCATGAAGCATTCGCCCAGCTTAGGAGAGCAGTTCTCATTCGACGCAGTCTTGGAAGACTGGGCTGAAGGTTTGGATTACTGTGCAGTCCCTGTGCCGGCACAGATCACGCAGGCGCTGGGAACAAAGGGGCCGATCCTTGTCCTGGCGCGGGTCAACGACTCCAATCCATTCCAGGTGAGCCTATTCCCAGTCGGAGGCGGCCAGCACTACGTTCGCGTCAAGGCAAGGATTCGGAAGGAAACGAATACCAAGACCGGCGACCGCATTCGGGTTCAGTTCACTGTTCTCGATCGCGACAGCGTCGAGATTCCAGACGCCCTGATGATTGCGCTAAGAACCGAAGGCCTTACGCAGGCATTCCAGTCGCTGCCGCCTGGCAAGCAGAACTTCATCATCCGCCGCATTGGCGAAGCTGCCAAGCCAGACACCCGCGCCCGGAGAATTCAAGAAGGGGTCTTGGCCGCCCACCAACGGCAAGAGAAGCTGAGTAAACGGACGCAGCCCATCACCGAAGTGCACGGCGCGCCATAACTCATTTTTCAATTGGTTTTTCTACGGCAGGCACCGTATCAAGTCGTCCCAACTAAGGAGCAAACATGAATCGCCGGAATTTCATTACCTTGACTTCGCTATGTATGGTCGGAGCAGGAACCCCAGTAGTGACCTCTGCTCAGGCTCCGCAAGAACCCGTCTATATCTACGCCTATCAAGAAGGCGAAGACCCTAACAACCATGTTAAGCATACGTTGTTCATTATCGGGGACGGCGCTAAAGGTGCTGCGCGGTACACCGCGGCTTCTTTTGTCAACGGCAAGCGAAGTTCGCTCGCTAGTTCTGGCTCCGGCACGTATACGACCGCGGGCGATTCGATAACAGTTAAGGCTGGCAAGCTCGACGGAAACGGTCCATTTAAGAAGGGCGAATCCATCGAGATTGGCGAACAGAAGTTCGTTTTCGCAATGAAGATGTAGGCATGAAAAACGCAACGGCCTAGCCAATTTTTTCACCCAAACATACTCCGGCGCTTCTCCGCCCAGCGCCATTTCATTTTGTCCGGCTACGTCACTCTTTCGTACGCCAGTTAACTCAGACCTTAGAGCGCCCCCAAATCGAGGCATCTCATGAAAACCGCTCAAGCCGCATTCCTTGCAGTTCTTCTTGTGCTCGGCAGCCCTGCCAAGGCCGCAGATGCCGCCACTCCAACTGTCGAGAAAATCACGAGCCAAGGCGCAAAGATCGAGGTGCGAGTCTTTTATCCCATTAATGGCGGGGAGAAGGCGCGTAGTGCCGTAGTTCTCTTCCACGGCGGCGGGTGGAGCGAGGGCGACGCAAGCTGGATGGATTCCATCGCCGAGCAATATGCCGAGCTAGGGCTGGTGGCAATATCGGTCGACTATCGACTCTCGCGTGACGGCGTCACGCCGTTTGACGCAGTGGCAGATGCCAGAAACGCCATCCGCTGGCTGCGTCGTGAGTCAAGCAGATTGCGGATCAACCCGAACAAGGTTGTCGCCCTAGGGACTTCATCTGGCGGGCATCTCGCAGCCTCGACGGCCATTTTCGACGAGCCTTTCGGAAGCGACGTCTCCTCCATCCCTAACGCCTTGGTGCTCCGCTCACCTGCCGTAGCGGTAGCGAATTCAGTATGGTTTCAGAAGCTCTCTGGTGGTGTCGCGCAAGCGGCCTCGTTGTCGCCCGTGTTGCACGTCCGCTCTGGCTTGCCTCCGATGATCCTGCTTCAAGGAGAGCTGGACAACGTCACGCCCGCATCAGGCGCGATCGAGTTCTGCCGACGCATGCAGGATCGCGGAAACACGTGCAAGCTTAAGCTCTACCCCGGTGTTGGACACCTATTCACGCGCAATCTGGCAGATCAGGAAGTGCCAGACTACAGGGCTATCGACAAGGATGTCACTAAAGATGCAAGCGACGCGGCAATTGCCTTTCTTAGGGAGCACGGCTTCATTGCAGACGCTAATGCGCCCTAACAATCCGGTCAATCCAATGCCGAGTAAGTCAATCGTTATGCCATCCAATAGCATCCAGCTTGCGGCACCTTGGTGCGTCGCGCAAAATGTCCACCTATGACCTCAACGTCTTCGCCTTCGTCCCTGCATCTGGATCTCTATATCCAGATGTGGAGTCCAGCGTTGACGTCTAAGTCACGTTAGGCCTCATAGTCACCGCCATGCGTCGCCTTCCAGTTCTGACACTGCCGCTGGCGCCGTTCCTTGCCTCAGAAGCCCTAACCTAGATGACTCAACGTTCGTTTCAACTCCCTCAGTCGCCCCTCGTTTGGGTGTTTGCCGGCGACAGCATCACTCAAGGCGTCCTCCATACCTACGGTGCGAGGTGCTGGGTGGAGCACCTGCATGAGCGCCTGAGGTGGCAACTTGATCGCTTCCTTGACACCATCATTAATAGCGGCATGTCAGGATGGTCAGCACCGGAGGTCCTAGAGAAGTTCGATCATTTGATCGGACGGTATTCGCCCCAAGTTGTCAGTCTCTCTCTGGGAACCAACGACTGCCTTCAGGGAGATGCCGGTCTACCGGAGTTCAAATCGGCGATGCTGGCGCTCGTAGAGAAATCTCAGCAGCTTGGAGCCACAGTCATCCTACAGACGCCCGCCTTGGTGACCAGTTCTGCTCCGCCCACCCGAAGGCAGTTCCTGCCGATCTACGCCAATGCAGTTCGTGAGTTGGCTGCGCGCCAAGGATGTCCGCTCGTGGATCACGAGGCCCATTGGAAGGTGAAGTTTGGCGCGCAGGATCCTATTGCCTGGATGGACGATCACACTCACCCCAATGCTGTGGGCCATGCAAATATGGCGCAACTGATCCTGGAGACCTTGGGAATTGGCCGCCTGAGCGACATCCATGTCCAGTGAGGCCTAACTATTTTGTCAAGCGGATTAACTAAACGACGCCGCCTACCTTGAACGTTTATACGCACAAAGCATGCCTCCGCGTACCGTAGCTATCGTCGAACACCGGGCCACTTGGAGCGCCGAGTTTGAGGCCATTGCAGCGCAGCTTCGGGAAGTACTGGGGAGTAAGGCGCTTCACATCGACCACATCGGGTCAACAGCCGTTCCTTCGCTCGCGGCAAAGGACATCATTGATGTCCAGGTGACTGTTCACAGCCTGGACGCCAGTATCTCGGGGGCGTTTCTCGCTGGCGGATTCACCGTCCATACAGAAATGATCAGGCAGGACCACCTTCCCCCTGGATTCGAGCCGCGAGATCAAGATTGGACCAAGCTCTTCTTCATGCAGCGCCCCGGAGCACGTCGGTGCAACATTCACGTCAGGCAGTTCGGCAGGCCAAACCAACGGTACCCCCTGTTGGTCCGAGACTTTCTTCGAGCTGAAGCACGGATCGCCGAAGCCTATGGCGAGCTGAAGAAACGGCTGGCTGTGGCTCTTGCCGACCCGGAGAGCTACCCGGAGGTCAGGGATCCAGTAGCGGACATCATCTACCTTGCAGCCGAGCGATGGGCGCTGGCGACTGAATGGAGGCAGGCCGATGCCACGTCATCGATTCCGAACTGAGCAAGTTTTCAATTGGCGCCTCAAGGGCATGCCCGTTTCGAGCCTCATTTAGGCTGGCCCTGCGGTCTCCTGCCGCTACGGGCCGGTTAGCTCAGATGTTAGGTACGATTTCCACCATTACCTCGCTGTCGCACCATGAAAAACTCAAGCACTCGCCACGCCCCAGGCAGCTACTCCCAATATTTAGAACCCGACTTCGACTGGATTAGCGGCAAGAAACGCTCAGCACTTCCCTCGGCCAAGCTTCGGGCGATTCCTCTTCTCGGCACCTTGGTCGGCATAGTCAGTGTCCTCATCGCCAAATATTTCATACCTGGGTTGCTTGCTGGCATTTCCGGCGAACTCCCCTCCACTTTTGCGCTCACTTGCGTTGGCGCCTTTCTAGGCGGTGGGCTCGGCCAAGTCGTCTACCAGGTTTTGGCACACAGGGCGCCCGGGTCTGTTGATGTCACAGAAAAATAAGCTGCTTCCGCCCCGCATACCGCGCCTTCGGCGCATCATTTCATTCTTGCCCAGCGACACTTTGCCGCTCAAGACCGTTTAGCTTCAAAGTTATTCATCTCATGGAGGCTCTATGAATAACCGGGTTGAGATGATTGGCCAGATCGCCCTTACCGTGAGCGATGTCAATACAGCCGTGGCTTACTACCGGGATGTTCTCGGCCTGACGTTTTTGTTTAATGCGGGGCCAAATTTGGCTTTTCTATCTGACGGGTCGATTCGAATCATGCTATCCACACCACAAGGATCCGGGGCAATAGGTAGCAACTCAGTTCTCTATTTCAAAACAAGCGATATCGAAAGCACCCATGCCGCCATGGTTGCCCGTGGTTCAGCCTCTGAAAGGCCTCCACAGTTCGTCTCAAAAATGCCTGATCATGATTTGTGGATAGGCTTCCTCCGAGACCCCGATGGCAACTTGGTTGGCCTCATGGAAGAGAAGCGTTCTGGCCCAGATACCTGAGCACTCGGTCAATCGGGGGAGCAACGGTTCGTCGGCATCGGGCCTAATTTCATTTTGACCCTCAGCAGCCGCGCTAGCTGCGCGCCGGCCACTTCAAACGTTAGACCGTAAAACCGATTCCCTCCGTCATGTCACTCGAAATCTGTTCGCCTTGCTTAGCGCACAAGACGGTCATCTGGAATCTGTTCCAGTTCTACTGCTATGACACATCAGCTGAAGAAGGCTGTGACGTGGAGGAGACCGGCTTCTACTCGCTTTCACAGGACTACTTCGCGCAGTACTGGACCGCGCCGAGCTGGAGCGCGCATCTCCTCCTATGGGACGGAGCGATTGCAGGATTTGCGCTTATCGAGACCTCTGACGCCTTGTCTGGCGCCCTGGAGCTGGCCGACCTCTTCATCATGAAGCGGTTTCGCCGGCACGGAATCGGGCGCCAGGTCGTGCGGCACTTCATGTCAAGCCGAGCCGTGCCTTGGACGGTTGTGGTCTACGACGAGGCCGTTGGAGCAACGGCGTTCTGGAACTCAATCTTCCAAGACCCGTCGTTCACGCCCTCACGACAGGTCCCGGACCCAGATGACAGAATGGTCACAACGCATGTGCTGGAGCCAACGATTGCGGCCAAGCCCCCCAAGGTCAAACTGAGCAACTGAATCAATATTCGTCGATACACCAACAATGATTGGCAGCGCGTGTGCGAGATCCACGACGCGGCACGTCGCGATGAGCTGGCTGCCGCCGGACTTGGCGAGGCCTACTTGACCCTTGCTGAGACGGCGGACAACGAAGGATTCCATGAGTACGAGATTCGCGTAGCCGAGCGTGACGGAGACGTGATGGGCTTCGTTGCATTCTCAATGGATGAGCTCGCTTGGCTTTACGTTGACCCGCGCCTCTACGGCACTGGGATCGGCACTGCGCTCATCCAGGCTGTACTTCACGAGATTCCCGCAAGCTTGAGCGCCGAGGTGCTGGACGGCAATGTGCCCGCCCTGGCCATTTACAAGAAGGCTGGGTTTGTCGAAGTTGGCCGTTCACACGGACGCATGCCGGGGAATGAAGATTTCGCAGTGTCTGTTACAGAGTTGAGGCATCCGGGTGTTACCTAAGCTTCACTAAACCGGATGCTCGACGGTATGGCGCCGCTGAGCGCCAATGACCTTGAAGTTTCAACGGCACCGGCAGCCCCTTCGTTCTTCTGAAGCTTGCCTCCGGTAAAGGCGCCGTTGTGCGCGCCCGGCCGCGCCGTATCATCGCGAGCATGGCTACACCTTCGAAACGCGCTCCTACCTCGGCCTCAAAGCATTCTTCGAAGCTAGCTTCGGAGGAGGCTGATCAGGCAGCCCAGCCATTCCTTCGGGTCTATCACTCCGAGGCACTTCGCAAGAAGACGCTGTCGTTGCTCAATACGTTGGAACAGGCTCCTGACGCTACGACCCACCGCGACGCCCTGGCCAATGTCGTGGTTGAGCTGACAAACGCAGGCTTGAACTACTGCTTCATGCGGCCGCTCAAGCTGGCCAAGCCTGGGTTCATCGTGGAGCAATCGGCAAACCTCGGCATGGCAGGCGTGCAGCAGGTCATGGCTTCGGTGACCCGACAGGTGATTGGGCGCATGGAGAGTCCGCAGTTATTGTCTGTATGCGGCTCCATTCGGCAACTCATGCTCTGAGCGCCTGCACAAGCAAGCTAATTTCAGGCTTGCCCGCCACGGAAAGAGTGCCATCTAATTTTTCAATCGAGCGCAGGTCACCCGGCAAGCCGGGACCCGCCACCGAGTTCAAACGCTAGCCATCTCCAGAATGCTTCTTCGTCCATCCACGAGCAGTGACGCGGCTGACATTGCGAAGATCTATCTCGCCTCAAGAGAGACTTTCCTTCCCTTTGCACCGCTGGCACATTCCAAGGAAGCCGTGCTTGCATGGGTACAAAGCGAGCTGGTCACAACTCGAAATGTGACGCTAGCGGTGGCCGATGGTGAAACCCTAGGCTTTGTTGCGACCGTCGTGTCGGACGCCGTCCTGTGGGTTGACCAGTTGTATGTTCGGCCAGACTCAGTCGGGCAAGGCTTCGGTGCTGCGCTGTTGCGGCAGGCACTGGCCGGCGCCCGCGGCCGAGTGCGGCTCTACACTTTTCAAGCCAACACGGGTGCAAGGCGGTTCTATGAGAGATTCGGCTTTGTACCCATCGAGCTGACGGATGGCGAGGCCAATGAGGAGAAATGTCCGGACGTGCTTTACGAGCTATGGATGGATGACAGATGCGTTGGCTAATGCTGCGCTCGAATCAACTCTCGACGACCGGCCGCTTCAAGCTTCCATTTCATTGCGTGCCACCTGTCTCCAGCCTTTTCAGGGCCGCTTGATTCATTCCTGATCTGCAGTGGCCGCACTGGAAAATGACTCGTGAGGCGAAGGCCATGTGGATCGCAGCAATTCGGTCTAACTACGGACTCGAGTAGACCGCTGTCAGCTGCCCGCGCTATGCTGCCTGAGCAATTCCGGTTCCACGTGGTCAGCCGGTTTCGCCCCATCAGCTCCAGCGTTAAGCCTTACGAAGGATCCCAGCATGAGCCTTCCTCACACCTACCCACTGCCACAGCGCCGCCACCGCAGTTGGCCTGGGCGCTTTGCCCCGGTACTCATCGCCATGAGCGCGAGCGCGTGCTTTGCGCAGGATGCCGCCCGCTCCGACCCACTCTTCGAAGAGCTTGCGCGCATGGATCACGAGTTGTTTGACGCAGCATTCGTGAGCTGCAACGCGAGCCAGTTCCGCGCACTCTTCACAGACGATGCAGAGTTCTATCACGACCGCACCGGCGCTTCGGTCGGCGAGGCCGCAAGAACTCTGAAGTCATGTCCCCGCGACAACGGCGTCACCCGAACCCTTGTCACGGGAAGCCTTGAGGTCTATCCGATGCAGGGCTACGGCGCCATACAGATGGGGCGTCATGTCTTCGCGCGCAAGGGTGAGCCTGGTTCAGAGGAAGCCAAATTCGTGCACCTGTGGAAGCGCGAGAACGGCGCGTGGCGCTTGGCCAGGGTTCTGAGCTTCGACCATAGGCCGTCGGCGCCTGAGAAGAAACAGGACTGAGCCAGCTAGCGCCTTGACACCGCATCCATCACTCAGGCAGGCAGGCAGAAGACTTATGTCGCACCTTGCCAATGATTCATTCGCCAATGCTGAGGAGCGGCTGCGCTTAGCGATGCTGGCGTCTGATTCGGTCGCACTCGACGAGTTAATCGCTCCAGAGCTGCTCTTCACCAATCACTTGGGCCAGGTGCTGCCCAGTCATCCGGGCCTTAGTATTGGCTTGCTGCTACGCCCCACGCCACCTTTGACCTTAACCCCTCACTCCAGCTCGACGACATGAACCCCATCACCCTGGCCGCTTTGCGCGCCTTTCCCCAGCAACTTGAAGAGCATTACGAGGCCTTCCCGGCGGAGTTTAAGAATTGGGCACCCACCTCTTGGGAGGGTGTGCCAAGTGAGGCGCTGACGGCCATTGAGCAGGTCTGCCACGTACGTGACATTGAAATCGATGGCTATCACGTTCGGCTTCGCCGAACTCTGACTGAGGTGCGCCCCAGCTTGGCGTCTATCGATACGGACAAGCTGGCCGTGGAGCGCGCCTACAGCAAGTCAGATGCAAACGCTGCCCTTGCCACCTTTCGCGAGGCCCGCCAGCAAACAATGGCGCTGATTGACAGCCTAGAACCCGAGCAGTTTGATCGAACAGCCGTGTTTGAAGGCTATGGTCCTCTGTCGCTGCGCAGCTTGGTGCACTACCTCTGCAGCCATGATCAACAGCACCTTGCGGGGCTGCAGTGGCTGCTGGGCAAGTTGGATGCGTCTCGTGTTTCGCCACAGGGCTAAGCCCGCTGCAAGGCCTCTGACGTCGACGCTTAGTAGGGTGCATCGCCCATGAGCGCTTCGGTAAAGGTCGTTCCTTATAGTGCTGAGTGGCCCGCTCTGTTTGAGGCCGAGAAGCAGCTACTTCAAACCGCTCTTTCGCCTTGGATGGCGGGTGAAATCCAACACATCGGCAGCACCGCAGTGATTGGGCTTGCAGCGAAGCCGGTCATCGACATCATGGCTCCCGTTGCCTCGCTCCGCGAGTCTGAAGCGGCCATTGGCGCGGCCTGCCGCGTCGGCTACGTCCATCACCCGTATCGCGCTGAGGTCATGCACTGGTTCTGCAAGCCCTCGCCGAAGGTCCGGACGCATCACCTCCACCTCGTGCCGTTTGGAAGTCAGCTGTGGCTCGAACGCCTGGCTTTTCGCGACGCGCTACGCGCCAGCCAAGAACTTGCCGACGAATACGCCCAACTGAAATTGCGCCTAGCGACCCAGTTCGCCCATGATCGCGAGGCTTACACACAGGCCAAGACACCCTTTGTGCAGCGCGTTCTTGCCCTTGTCGGGTCACGACCCACCTGGCCATGACGCCCCTGCAAACTCTGAACCGGACTCGCGATGACTACTAAACCCGAGATGAGCCGATCGTCCCTCGCATGGATCTATCTGGCCGCCGCCATTTCGTTGATGGGCGTGGTCATCCACCTCGGCGCCATCGTTGGCGGCGCGCCCTGGTTGGTCTTCTTCGGCGCACCACCTTTCGTGGTCGAGTCCGCCCGCTCGGGCACGCTGCTGGCCCCCTTGGGTTCACTGGCCATTGCGTTGGCCATGGGACTGTGCGCGGCGTATGCCTTGTCTGCCGCGGCCTATATCCGTCGCCTGCCTTTGCTCAGGCTCGGTCTCGCCAGCATTGCCAGCGTCTGCCTTTTTCGGGCCTTGGTGCTGATTCCTCTGGCGCTGCTGCATCCGGCGATGCTCAACACCTTTGAAGTCGTCGCAGCGATCATTTGGGGCCTGGCGGGTGTGGGCTTCGCGCTTGGTTTTTTTGTGGTTCGCGCTCGTCCACAATCGTGAATGGGCGCGGCCTAGGAATCAAGCGCCGAATCGGTCACGCGAGTTGCTTTGCATGAGCGGCCCGCTGCATCCATCGCCAACCCCTCGCAGCCATAGCACCATGACGCACCCACTCCGCATTGCACGCCCCGTCAGCCAGCTTGCCAAAACCAAGGCCATGTACTGCGAGGGCCTGGGGCTGGCGGTGCTGGGCAGCTTCGAGGATCACGAGGGCTTCGATGGCGTCATGCTGGGCCAAGCCGGCGCGAACTACCACTTCGAGTTCACAAGCTGCCGGCATCACCCGATTCATCCCAGCCCGACCCAAGAGGACTTGGCGGTGTTTTACATCGAAGTCGAATCCGAGTGGCAGCTTGCCTGCGCCCAGATGCAGGCGGCTGGATTCAAGCCGGTGACGTCATTCAACCCGTATTGGGAGCGCTGCGGCCGAACTTTCGAAGACCACGACGGCTATCGTGTGGTCTTGCAGAACGCGGCCTGGCGCAATGCTTGAGTTCTTCGCAGCGCAGCGGGCCTAAGCCTTCACTTCGACGGTCACTTAAAGCTTGCGCGCGGCCGGGCGCAGGCTTGCCAGGGTTTCAACACGTTTCAGCAGTTCACGGTCGTTCCACGGCTTCTTGAAGATGCCGTAGAGGCCTTGCACCTGATGCACGCGGGCCTGCATTTCGTCATGGCCGGTGATGGCGATGATGGGCAAATCTTCGGTGGTCATGCTGCCTTGCACGTCGGCAATCAGCTCGAAACCGTCCTTATTGGGCATTTCCAGATCGGTGACCATGACCGAGAAATGTTGTTCGGCCAAGCGTTCCAGCGCCTCAAGCCCATCCTTGGCCAGGGTGACGCGGTAGCCGGCTGCCTCGAACAGCTTGCCGAGCTTGGCGCGGGCCACGGCGGAGTCGTCCACCAAGAGCACGGCGGCGGGCGCGGCAGGCACCGGCGCGGCTTGCGCTGCAGCAGGCGCGGCGGGTCGGCTGTCAGTGCCCCCACGATCTTCGCGCTCATCACCGCGACGCGTGCTGATGAGGAAAACCACAATGGCCAAAGGCACTGCAATCAGCAGCGGCAGCAGATAGGGGCCCAGCAAATCCGGCAGGTCAAAAAGCATGATGAACAGTCTCCAGCCTTGCGGCCATCGTCAGCCTGCAAGGGACCGACCAATCTAACACCGCAAAGCGGCGTCAAAGCATGAAAAAGCCGGCGCTTGGCCGGCTTGTCGAGTCTTCGCGCCGCCACAGGCGGCGTCATTCACTCAACGCTCGCTGCTGCCCACGAACTTGTAGGCCAAGGCGCCAATGACAGCGCCGAGGATGGGGGCGACCCAGAAAAGCCACAGCTGCTCAACCGCCCAGCCGCCCACATACAGGGCCACGGCCGTGCTGCGTGCCGGGTTAACCGAGGTGTTGGTGACGGGGATGCTGATCAGGTGAATCAGCGTCAGGCACAGGCCGATAGCGATCGGCGCAAAGCCGGCCGGGGCGCGCTTGTCGGTGGAGCCCAGGATGACGATCAGGAAGAAGGCGGTCAACACCACTTCGATCAGCAGGGCCGACTGCATCGAGAACTTGCCCGGCGAATGCTCGCCAAAACCGTTGGAGGCGAAGCCACCGGCCAAGTCAAAACCGGCCTTGCCACTGGCAATCAGGTAGAGCACGCCGCCGGCGGCCAGACCACCCAGCACCTGCGCCACGATGTAAGGCAACAGCTTGGAAGCCGGGAAACGGCCACCAACAAACAAGCCCACCGACACAGCCGGGTTGAAGTGCCCGCCCGAGATGTGGCCCACCGCGTAAGCCATGGTCAAGACGGTCAGGCCGAAGGCCAGCGACACGCCGGTGAAGCCAATGCCCAACTCGGGGAAGGCCGCGGCCAGCACCGCGCTGCCACAACCACCCAAAACCAACCAAAAGGTGCCCAAAAATTCGGCGCCGTAAGCTTTCATTGTTATCCCTCTCTAGGTGTTTCAAATTGGCCGGCAAGCACAGACGCCGGACAGGCGCGCAATGATGCCCGAGAAATATGTCACGAACAGCGAGGGCTGACCCCTAGGCCTAGGCTCAGGGGTCAGCAAGGTAGCGCCAGGCGGCACGCCGAGGCGCAGCTTTCAGCACCTGCGACAGGCGGCTTGGCGAAAGCACGCAAACAGGCACACTGCGACGGCGCTGACAAGAAGGAAGCCAATTCCTGGAGCCACAGGTCCAAGCCAGCCTCATCAACAGGGAGTTATCGATATGCACGCTCAAGACTCAAACCGGCCCGCCCATCCAAGCCAAGGCCTGAACGCCTCGCTTCAGTTGCCCCTTCAATCGGCCTACCCGAACGCCCGCAGCGGCATGCAAGGCATCAGCGGCGTCACGGCCCTCGCATTGCTGAGTGCACTGGTGCTCAGCGCTTGCGGCGGCGGCACCTTGCAGGAGCAGATCGACAATTTCATTGACAACAGCGCCTGCGCGTTGAGCAATTGCAAGCAGTCCGACACGCTGCGCATAGAGGACATTCGGCCGGAGTACAAGATCACGCAAGACCAGGGGATCGTGCGCGTCGAGTCGCGGCTGGGCTTTGGCGACAACCCCTTCTCCATCGTCTACCGCAGCGGCAGCGACCGCTTGTCGGCCGCCATCGGCGCGCAGCGCATCGATCTGAGCGACGACACCGGCAAGGGCATCGTCTACGTTGCGAAGCTGGCCGACACCACCGAGCAGCCCAGCGTGGCCGTCAACTTCCACCGCGGCAGCCAGGTCTACACCAGCACCATCACGATGCAAAAGCCCTTCAGCGTGGTCTCGCCCACCGGCGTGGCGCTGATTGCGCGCTCGGCCGGGCAGTTCAAGGTGCAGATGAGCCAAGCGCCGGCCGGCGGCATGGCCGTGATGGTCTCGGCGCAGTGCGTGCGCGCCGACGGCACCAGCTTTGACAGCAAAGACCTGGGCCTGGGCACGAGCATCGACGGCGCCAGCTACCGCATCAGCACGCTGGATCTGGACCTGGCCCTCAACACGGCCAGCAAGAACTACAACCCCAACAGCCCGAACAGCTCGCTGGTGCAGACCTGCGATCTGAGCTTCAACTGGACGCAGCGGATGACCGGCACCACCGCCACGGGCATGCACCGCTCGGGATGGATTGAATCGCTGCGCTCGGCCAGCCATAAGGCCAGCTACGACGCTCGGCTCTGAACTTCGGCCGACGCGCCCAGGGCGTCGGCCAGCAAGCCTTGCGCCACCCAGGCTTGCAAGGCCCGCACCACGGCCGCCGCAGCACCGGCCTCGCCGACAAATTGCGCCGCCAAGCAGCAGATGGACTCAAAGCTGTGAGGGGCCTGCAGTGCCGCGATCAAAGCGGCCTCGCAAGCCTCCAGCGAGCGCCAGCGCGTCTCCAAGCCCTGGCGCCAGACCAACAAGTTATGCGGCCGGTGCTCGGGGGCCGGGCCGTTGGCCTGCTCGGCGCGCAGGGCCAGCCAGGCCGCCTCTATCGCCCAGTCCAGGGTCAAGAGCTGCACCGTCGGATGCAGCGTGAAGCGCAGCGAAGGCCAGGCCTCGGGCGCCAGCGCGGCCAAACGTTCAAACGCCAAGGGAGGTGCATCGGGGCCGTCAAAGGCGGCGCGCAAGGCCCAGTCCATGCGCGCGAAGTCCAGCAGCGCCGGATGCGACAAGGCGCCAGCCTCCTCGCTGGCCATGAACTCGGCCAGCGCATGACCAAACCAGCGAATCGATGGCTGCGCCGAGGGATGAGCGGCCGCATAGGCTAGACCCAAGGCTTCAAACGCCTCATCACCCATGGCCAGGTGCAAGACCGCATAGTTGTCGCGCAGGGCGGACAGCAGCCGGGCCAGATAAGCCGCTTGATAGACCGCCAGACCGGCCTCGCCGCGCAAGCACGTACCCGGCGCGGCCTCCCGGCCCAGCCCAACGTCATGCCCAGCGCCCAAGGTCAAGGCCTGTAGCGCCTGTTGTTGGCTGCGCAATTCGGCCAAGCCACTTGTCCCGTTCACAGCGCCAGCTCCGAAGGCTGCCGGATCGGCCGGCTCAGCCGCGCGGCGGGCCTTTGCCGACCCAACACGGTACGCATCAGACAGCGCGCCTGGTCGAGCTCTTGCAAGAGCTCGATCAAGGGTGGGATATGGTCATCGCGCTCAATCATGGTCGGCCGCGCGCCGATGCGCAGCAAGGCATAGCAATACAGCTGCCACACCGCGTCGCTGATCGGATGGTCATGGGTGTCCACCACCAAGTCGCCGCGGTCCTCATGGCCGGCCAAATGGATTTGCACGATCTGCTCGGCGGGCAGGCGGTTGATGTAATCACGCGCATCAAAGCCGTGGTTGCGGCTGGACACATAGACGTTGTTCACATCCAGCAGCAGGCGGCAGCCACTGCGTCGCAAGAGCTCGGCCACGAACTCGGCCTCGCTCATTTCATCGGCGGCGAAGTGCACATAGCTGGAGACGTTTTCCAGCACCAGCGGTCGCTGAAATAGATCCTGCACCTGCGCAATGCGCGGCAGCAGATGCTGCAAGGCTGCCTCGGTATAGGGCATCGGCAAGAGATCATGCAGATTGCGGTGGTCGACGCCGGTCCAACACAGATGATCGGACACCCAGGCGGGCTCTAGCCTTTCGGCCAGAGCCTTCAGCTCGCGCAGATAGTCCAGGTTCAAGGGATCGGTACTGCCGATCGACATGGACACGCCATGCATGACCATGGGGTAGTCGCGACGGATGCGCATCAGGTGCTGCAGCGGCTTGCCGCCGGGCACCAGATAGTTCTCGGAAATGATCTCCAGCCAGTCGGGCCGCAAAGCGGCCGGCAACGGGGATTGCGGATCACTGATGTCGGCATAGTGCTCGGGTCTGAGGCCGAGTCCAAAGCCCTGCAGCGGTCTTGTCGGCACGGTGGCCTCCCAAGCATCTTGGAGAGAGAAATGAAGTCGGCATGGGCGGCCGCTGAAACGCGGCTAGCCCATGCCGACCCGCTGGCAAAGGGCTTACTTCTCGACCTTGCCGCCGGACTTGCTGCATTCGGCCGCCGACTTGGCGCTGACCCAGCCCTGGCCCTTGCAGCTGTTGTGGCCCTTGCACTCGCTCTTGGCGGTCTTGCACTCGGAGCTGCCCTTGCAGCTGTTGATGCCGCTGCACTTGACCATGCCGTCTTCGGCGTGGGCAACGCTGGCGATGCCGGTGGCGGTAAACAGAGCGGCGGCGGCTGCGGCAATGCTCAGGCCGGTCTTGAGGGTTTGTTGCATGTGATGCTCCTGAAAAGGTAAGTGTGGATACAAAGTTACGAAGCTCAGAACTGCAGATCCGGGCCAGTGGCCGTTCAACGTGCCTGACTCTGTCGCGTCAGCGGCGCGCAAACTTACAGCCCGTTTGAAAAAACTTTTGGCGGGCGGCACGCTACAGTCGCCCGAGCCCCGCACTCGCTGTCCTTTGATCGCTATCCTTCGCCCGCCTCGACGCTTACCCGCGCACTCGCATGTCCGACTCCCCTTCCCTCAGCCGCAACCCATGGGCCTGGGTGCCCTCGCTTTACTTTGCCCAAGGCCTGCCCTATGTGGTGGTGATGACGCTCTCGGTCATCATGTACAAGAACCTCGGGCTGTCGAACGCCGACATCGCGCTCTACACCAGCTGGCTCTATCTGCCCTGGGTGATCAAGCCGCTGTGGTCGCCGCTGATTGAGCTGTTCCACACCAAGCGCGCCTGGATCTGGGCGCTGCAGTTCTTGATTGGCGCGGCCTTGGCCTTGGTGGCCTTGACCATTCCCGGCCCCAAGGCCTTCCAGATGACGCTGGCGGTGTTCTGGTTGATGGCTTTTGCCTCGGCCTCACACGATATTGCCGCCGATGGCTTCTATCTGCTGGCCTTGCCGCAGCGCAGTCAGGCTGCGTTTGTCGGTGTGCGCTCGACTTTCTACCGGCTGGCCAATATCGGCGGCCAAGGCGGCTTGGTCTACCTGGCCGGCGAATTGCAAGAACGCACCGGCAGCATGCAAACCGCCTGGTCGCTGGTGTTTGGGCTGATGGCGGCGGTGTTTGTGATGCTGGGCTTCTTCCACCTGGCGCTGCTGCCGCGCCCCGCGGCAGATCGGCCCGGCCCCGGCAGCCGCGCCGCCGGTGGCTTGATGGCCGAGTTCTTGCGCGTGTTTGCGGATTTTTTCCGCAAACCCGGCATCACCATCAGCATCGGCTTCTTGCTGCTCTACCGTTTCCCCGAGGCGCAGCTGCTGAAGCTGGCCACCCCGTTCTTGCTGGACGGAGCCGCGCAGGGCGGGCTGGCCCTGTCGACCAAGCAAGTGGGCATTGCTTATGGCACGGTGGGCCTGATCGCACTGACCCTGGGCGGCCTGCTGGGCGGCTGGATCATCTCGCGCGTGGGCCTGAAACGAGCGCTGTGGCCCCTGGTGTTGGCCATGCATGTGCCCAACATCGTGTTCTTGTTGCTGGCCATGTCCCTGCCGACCAATTTGCCGCTGATCAGCCTTGGGCTGGCCGTCGAGCAATTTGGCTATGGCCTGGGGTTCACCGCCTACCTGATGTACATGATCTTGGTGGCCGACGGGCCGCACAAGACCTCCCACTACGCCATTTGCACCGGCTTCATGGCCTTGGGCATGATGCTGCCGGGCATGTGGAGCGGCTGGCTGCAGCAGCAACTGGGCTACCCCTTGTTCTTCACCTGGGTGTTGGTGGCGACCCTGCCCTCGCTCGCCATGACCGCATTGATCAAGATTCCAGCCGACTTTGGCAAAAAGGAGGACGAGGCATGAACGCCGAGCGGCGCAGCTTCTTGATCGGCGCCACTGGCTGCTTGGGCATTACCGCCTGCACCAGCCCCACCGTCCCGCCGGCGCCACTGGATGTAGAGCCTGGCACAGCGCTGCGCTTGAAGCTCGCCCCCGAGTTGGCCGCGCTGGCCCCGCAAGCGCCGCGCGAGTTCCGCGCCGCTTGGGTGGCCACCGTGGCGAATATCGACTGGCCCAGCCGCAAGGGTCTGAGCAGCACCGAGCAACAGGCCGAGGCCATCGCCCTGCTCGACCAGGCCACGGCCCTGAAGCTCAATGCCATCGTGCTGCAGGTGCGCACCAGCGCCGACGCGCTGTACGCCTCGACCTTGGAGCCATGGAGCGAATACCTCAGCGGCATTCAGGGCCAGGCCCCGGAGCCCTTCTATGACCCGCTGAGCTTCTGGGTCGAGCAAGCTCATCGCCGCGGCCTGGAGTTGCACGCCTGGTTCAACCCGTTTCGAGCCCGCCAAAGCCATGCTGCCTCCAGCACGGATGCGCGCCACCTGAGCCGCAGCCAGCCGCAATGGGTGAAACGCTGTGGCGATCAGCTGTGGATCGACCCCGGCGAGCCCGCGGCGGCCGAACACACGTTGGCCGTCATCCAAGATGTGCTGCAACGCTACGACATCGACGCGGTGCACATCGATGACTACTTCTACCCCTACCCGGTGCTGGACCCCGTCAGCAAGCAGGAGCTGGACTTCCCCGACGAGCCGGCCTGGCAGCGCTATCTACAAACCGGCGGAACGCTCAAACGCGCCGACTGGCGGCGCCAGAACGTCGACCAGCTGGTGCAACGGCTGCAGCAACTGATTCGCAGCACCAAGCCGGGCGTGCGGTTTGGCATCAGCCCCTTTGGCCTGGGCAAGCCGGCGCTGCGGCCGGCCGGCATTGCCGGCTTCAGCCAGTACGACAAGCTCTACGCCGATGTGGAGCGCTGGCTCAGCGAAGGATGGTTGGACTATCTGGCCCCACAGCTTTATTGGCCAATTGCGCAAAAAGCACAGGCCTTTGAGGTATTGCGAGACTACTGGCAGGCGCAGAACCCGCAGCAGCGCCACATCTGGCCCGGCTTGTTCACCAGCAAGATCACCGACAAGGCGGACAGCTGGCCCAGCGACGAGATCGTGAACCAGATTGCACTGAGCCGCGACTCGGGCGCCAACAAGCCCAGCGCCGGCCATCTGCACTTCAGCATGGTGGCCTTGAAACAAAACCGTCGCGGCATCAAAGACGCCTTGTTAGCCGGCCCCTATGCCTCGCCGGCGCTAGCGCCGGCCACGCCCTGGCTGGCCGAAGCGGTCGAGCCCGCAACCGCCCCTCAAGTTCGGCTGAGCCTGGCCGCCCAGTCAGACCATGTCGAAAGTTACCGTCTCCGCCTGAGCGGAGGAATCGGCGGCAGCTTGCGCGGCGGTGGCGGCCCGCAGCGCTACGCGGTGTGGCTGCGTTATGCCGGCTCGGGCTGGGTTTTCAGCAGCGGTTCCGAGCTATTGATCGCCGCGCCCGGGCTAGAAGTCATGGTCGTGTCGGCACTCGACCGCATCGGCCGCGAAGGCCCTCGCGTGGCCTATGCGCTGAACTGATCTCAAACAGGGACAAACCCCTAAGGCTTTCCCGCAGTTCATCGCGGATTCCTGCTCTTCGTCTCATCAAAACCGACGTTGGTCTTGTCCAGCTTGGACGGCGCCATGGTCGCTCCTATTCTGACCACAGATCAGCACTGTTTCACGCCAAATAAAGGGAGCGGAAGCGGTTGCATCTTGGCCCGATGAACACTAGGAGTAACTCATGAACCGCACGTCTTTTTCCAAGCTCGCTATTGCCGCCATTTTGCCCATGACTTTGGGCATGGGACTCGCTCACGCTGAGACCCCTGTGACGATGAAACGCGTCGAAGTCGCGGGGCAAGCCAACCCCGATATTGCCAAGCTGAATGTCGCCAAGGCCTGCCCCGGCATAGAGAAGACTCTGAAGGAAGAGTTGGACTCGCAGTGGGAGCGTATTGGTCAACCAGGTCTGGTGCGGGTGCAGTTTCGTCTGCACGGTGATCAAATCAATTCAGTTTCTGCGCGCGGCGGCCCAGACGCCTATCGGCAATCGATTCGCCGCGCCGTACATCATCTGAGCTGCTCAGATAGCAGCGGTACCAACCAACTTTATGCCTTTGAACTGCACTTCAAAGAAACGGGCAGCCCAAGCGGCGCACAAACGGTCGCATTGCTGAGCAGATAAGCCCGCCGCCTCAAAGGGGGAGGCTTCAAAAAGACCCGCAGCGCATCAGCCTTGCGGGTCTCCCTTTTTTTTGGGGGAAGCCCGACGAGCAAATTTAGGCGACGCGTTGGCGCCTCCGCATCAAGCCAAACAGGCCTAGCAGGCCCGCCAACAGCATGGATGAACTGGCTGACTCCGGCACCGGTGTGAGCAGGAAGATATGCTGGCTCCATTGGCCGCTGGCGCTGTCGAAATAATCACCGGCGCCAAGGATCTGACCGCTTTCATTGATGTCTCTGGCCTGGGTCAGCTTGCCAAAACTCGCGCCTGTGTAGCTCAAGGTGTTCAGGTCGACTTCATTCCAGCCCAGCGCGCCCGGCGTCCACATCATGGCCCGCTCGTCATAGGGCCCATAAGAACCGAAGCCGACGATGACATTGGATTCGTTGATGCCGCCGACCCCGCCAACATTCAACTGCCAACTGCTGGCGGTGGCGCTGACAGACAATGGCATCACCGTATTGCCCTGCCACACATAAGTCTGGTTCCAGCTATATCCCGCCGCCTCATAGAAGGCAGCGCCGGCCACCGTGTTTGAATTGTTGATGGCCGCGCCTGCAGGCCTGAAACCGACCCGCTCGGGGATGAAAGTGGTGGCACCGACGCCGTTTGAATAGCCAGTTTGGAAATTGGCCGTCGGTGAATTGACATTGCTCATCAAACCCATGCCGGCATCGTTGATGGCGCTGCCCGTGCTCCATTTATTCAGCTCTGCGATGTCGTAGCCGCCGCTGCCATTGGGCGTCCAAATCGCGGCGCCGTCACCGGTGTTGCCGATGATCTGACCCTTGGCATTGATCTGCCGCACTTCAGAGGCGACATAGTGATCCCAGTTCGCCAACTGCGGCAAGTTGGTTCTGCTGCCGGCCTGCCACACAAAGGCCTGCGACGAACCCGCATTGCGATCAACACCAATCACGGTGTTGCTGTTATTGATGCCGTACAGGCCAAAGTTATTGGCATTGCCCTGCGCATTGAACAACTCCGTGACCGTGTAGCCGCCCGCTGAAGGACTCAAAATCCTGTTGCCCAACACAATCCAGCCTTGATCGTTCAAGGCCATGGTCTGCACATTGTTGGCCGAGCCAAGATCGGTGATGGTCCAAGCATCGGCAGCCTCGGCTGGCTTGCTGCACATCAGCGACAGCGCCACGCCCGCCGCTAACGCCATGGTTGAATATTGCGTCATCTTTACTCCCTTTGCGTCTATTGACTAGAACCCGGGCAAAGAACTTCAGATGAAACCCTGAGCCTTACATAAATGATGCGGGTTTGAGTCGGACACCATTTGACTTAGGTCAGATGGGCATCAAAGTGAGTAGAGCCCCCCAACAAGCAAAGCAAGTCGC
Organism: Paucibacter hankyongi; assembly: GCF_037482915.1. Lineage (NCBI taxonomy): Bacteria > Pseudomonadati > Pseudomonadota > Betaproteobacteria > Burkholderiales > Sphaerotilaceae > Roseateles > Paucibacter hankyongi. Next base: position 346,159 of record NZ_JBBHJX010000002.1, on the reverse strand, counting down.
CACGCCGGATTTCCCGGCATAGCTATGGCGAGAAATCTATTCTTCCCCGTAGTCGGGAAGCGTTATGCAGGGTTGACCTGGGCTTATCCCTTTGGCGATGCAAACGCTTCGCTCCGAGCGCACACATGGCCGGCAGTAGGGTATGAGCAGCAGCACTTCGTACACCAGCACGCCGCATGAGTCGGCTATTGAAAGTGGCTCAGGTCCCTTGAGCTTTGACTGCGCCTCCGAAGGCACTTTTCGCGGGCTCAGTCTAGGCTTAACCCTTGGCGCAGGCCCTCAGGCCGTCCACTGCAGCCAGCGCCCATGCGGGTGCGACCAGGCCAGGACGGCCTGTTGCAATTCACCTTGTTGGGCCCACTGCAGGGTCCACAGGGTGGACGCTTGCGCACCCTCGGCGAGCGCGGGCAATTCAAGCCCGGCCGGCCGCAATTGCGGCGACTCGGCGCTGAGCCAACACAGAGCGCGTTGCCGCATCAAACCGGCCACGCGCTCTCGCATTTGCGCCAGAGCCTCGGCGTCGAAGTAGTGCAAGACCCAACTGTTGAACAGCACCGGTTGCAGACCGTCCGGCAGTTCATTCAGCCAGTGTTCCAAGGCATCCAGGCAGTCTGCCGACTGCAACACCTGGCGCCGCTGCACGCGTGCCAGCGCCACGGCCTGTTGCAAGCGCGATGCACGCGCCCGGTCATGCGGCCACAAACAAGCGGCCAGCCAGCGCACGGCATCTTCGTTTTGCACATCAATGGGCGCCGGGTCTGCACCGATACGCTCTGCCACCCGCCATCGGGCGGCAGGCATGGCCTTGGCGGAGCCTAACCACTGGCATTGAATCAGGGGCCGGTGCAGCGCCGATATAGCGCCCGCCTCAAAGCCGCCAGTGGCGGACTCATAGCGGTAGCAATATTCATCGACGCCCAGGTTCAAGCCGGCACTGCTGCCGAAGTCAAACAAGGCCAGTTCGGTCCGCCCGCTCAGCGCGGCAATGTGTTGCAGGGCTGGCCACAGCACGGCGCAGCGGCCGATTTCATTGGTCTGCGTATTGCGTGTGCGCAAATGGGCCGTTAGCTGCACGCGTTGACGGCGAGCGAAGTCCAGCAGGGTGGCGGGCAAATCGGCGTCCGGCATGCGTTGCCCACCGACGCTGGGGTAGTAGTCAGCCAGCGGGTGCTGCACACCGGCCAAAACCCGCTCGTGCAGGGCGGCCAACAAGAGATTGGGGCGAGCCTGAGTCGGCGGCGCGTGGTCCAACAAGGCCAGGAGTTCGGCCGAGTCGGCCACCAGCAGGCAGATCGCTGCATAGAGCGGATCCTGGGGGCATTCCACATGAGCGAACTGGCGGAACTGTTGGCCTCGCAAGGTCTGGGTCTGGGCTTCAGGTTTCATGAATGCAAGCCTAGCGGCGCCAGTGCCGGCAGAATGTCGGATAGCCGACAAATGACAAAAGAATGCCGATGAACGAAGCGGTACAGGAATTAGGCAAGGTGCTTCTCGGCAACTTCCCGGCATTGCCCCTGGCAAACGAGGCCTTGCTGCGCTTAGCGACTCTTGTCCCCGTGCGCAGGCTCGCCGCCGGCCGTACATTGTTTGCCCAAGGTCAGCCGGCCCGGGCCTTCTACGCGGTGATGTCAGGCGAGATCGAGGCCCGCTTTACTGGCCCCAATGGAGAGATTTCCATCCTCGAGCACGTGCAGTTCCCGCGCCTATTCGGGCTGGCTGCGTTTGCCGCAGGCCAGGCCTCCAGCTACGAGGCTTTGGCGACGCAAGCCAGCCGAGTCATGGTGTTCGGCCCAGCGGCCTACACCTTGTTGATGGACGAGGTGCCGGGCTTCGCCCGCGCTTTGCTGCGTGAGTTCGCGCAACGCTATGGCGGCACGCTGCGCTTGCTGGAAGCCTCTCGTCATCGCTCGGCCGCCGAGCGCTTCAGCCTGGCGCTGGCGCAGCTTTTGAGAGAGCGCGCCGATGGGCCAAGCGACGCCGAAGGCTGGCAAAGCATGCGAGCCAGCCAAGCCGAGTTGGCAGCGCTGGCCAGTCTCTCCAGACAAACCACCAATCAAATGCTGGGCACGGCGGTCGCTGAAGGCTATATCCGCCTGGGCTATCGCCGAATCTGGGTGAGGCCGGCAGGGATTGGGTCGCGCCGCTGACACCGCGCCACCCTCGCCCCTCCACCGTCGAAGGCCGGGATGGCGCGCTCAGCTCGCTTTCAAAGCCGCCTCGATATCGGCCCGCATCTTCAAGGGCTCGTCATTCGGGGCGTAACGCTTGATCACCTGGCCATTGCGGCCGATCAGAAACTTGGTGAAGTTCCATTTGATGCCCTGGGTGCCGAGGATGCCGGGCGCCTCGCTCTTCAACCATTGCCAGAGCGGGTGCGCCTCGGCGCCATTGACCTGGACCTTGGCCATCATCGGAAAGCTGACGCCGTAGTTCAACTCACAGAAAGAAGAAATTTCTTCATTGCTGCCGGGGTCTTGGCCGCCGAACTCATTGCTGGGGAAGCCGACCACCACCAGGCCCTGCGCCTCGTAATCCTTCCACAACTGCTCCAGGCCCTTGAACTGCGGCGTGAAACCGCAAGCGCTGGCGGTGTTGACGATCAAGATGACCTTGCCGCGTTGACTGGCCAGATCGGCCGGCTTGCCCTCGATCGAAACCGCCTGAAAGTCATAAACACTGCTTGCCATGGTGGATGCCCTTGCTTGAATCAGGTTGCGATCGTAGCCGCCGCGGCGTTTTTTTGCCGCTCCAGCGCCGCCAGCAAAGCGGCAGCCAAGATGCAGGCGCCACCCAGGCCGGTTTTCAAGTCCAGACTGCCGCCTCCCAGCCAGATGGCCGAGACCGCCGCAACAGGCACCTCGGTCAACATGACGATCGCCGTCACATTCGCCGGCAAGCGCCCGGCGCCATATTGCAAGGACAAATTGGAGAGGAAGAACAGCAACGCCATACCGGCCAGTGGCAGCAGCCAGATCGGGCCGGGCAAGGTGGGCCAGGCGACCAGACCGATGCTCGCCATGACCGAAGCAGCCGCGCCAGCCACCAGCACGCCACCGCTGAACATGGCCAGCGCACGGGCATGGGCACCGCGATGCGCCTCACGACGCAACATCACATTGTTCAAGGCGAAGGTGAAACCGCCCAGCAGGCCCAGCCCGTCGGCCAGGCTGGACGGCCAGGGCAGCCCGCCCCCCTCGGGCGCCAGCACGATGGCGGCGCCACCCAGCGCCAAGACCATGCGCAGGCCAGCCAGGGCCGTCAGGCGTTCGCCCAGCATCAAGCGCGCCAGCAGCACCGCCCACAAGGGCATCAGGTAGAACAGCAGCACCACCCGCACCACGTCACCAAGTGCCACGCCCCAGTTGAAGGCGGTGTTGGTCACACCGGCCGCCAGCATGATCAGCCACAAGGAGGGTGTGCCCAGGAACTCGCGCCAAGCGCGCCACTGGCTCAGGCTGATCACCAACAGCGAGAGGATGTAGAGCGTGACCGTGGTCCACAAGGGGTGCAAACCGGCGCCCGCAAACGCTCGGAAGGGCCACCAGGACAGCCCCCAAACCAGGGCGTTGAACATCAAAGCAAGTACAGGCATGAGGTGGCGGGCAAGAGGAAAGCCAAGGGAACGGGGAGAGGATCTGGAAGAGGAAGGGTGAGGGCGCCGCCTTCGGTTGGTCGCTAGCAACACCTGACCCCAAAAGTCGCTGACAAAGTGGGGGCGGGCGGCCAACAATGCCGAGGGTTTATAGCATGGTGAAAACTGCCGCGCCGAGCGCCCAAGTGCCACTTTTGAGATAGGCTTGCGCGGCGCACAAAACGCAGCATCGCGCACGCTTTCGCAACGCCCCAGCTTTTTGTAAAAAAGGGAGAGTCTCTCTTGGATCATCTGGCCTGCTTTACCCCGGAAGACCTTGCGTCGACACCGGTCCCTGACCTGAGCAACTTCCGCTGGCGTTTGCTGGCGCAAGGCGACTCTTGGTTTTCAACGGCAGCCGCCAAACTGAACGCGCACGCCAATTTGCTGCAGGAAATGGTCTTCAAGCAGCCGACCTGCGCCATCAACTGCGCCGGATCCGGCGAGGCGCTGAGCCATATGGTCGACCTGGAGTCGGCACCCGACTTTGTGCGCCTGCTCAGCAGCGACGACGCCCCGGCCTGGGACGGCGTCTTGCTGTCGGTCGGCGGCAATGACCTGATCGCGGCCGCGCAAACCCCGGCACACACCGCCGATGGCCAAGATGTGCCGCTGCACCTGCGCCTATTGCGCCGCCAGACCGAGTGGGGCCCCCCCTCGGCCGGTGTAGCCCGCTACTTCTCGGAGCCCGGCTGGGCCACCTATAGCGAATACCTGCGCACCAATGTGCGCCACCTGTTGACCCTGCGGGACCAAGGCCCCTCGGCCGGCAAGCCGGTCTTCATGCATTGCTACGCAGTGCCGATGCCGCGGCCCGCCGGCGCCGAAGATGCCGGTCTGGGCGCCTCCGGCCCCTGGCTCTACCCGGCGCTGAAGGCCTGCGCCCTGCCCGCGGCCGACTGGGCGGCGGTCAGCCGCCTGATGGTCTTCCATCTGGCCCTGCTGTTGAAGGGCATGGCGGCCGACAAGGAACAGTTCCCCGGCCTGCATGTGTTCGACTCCACCGCCGTGCCCTTGGCCCCGGCCACGCCCGGCTCTAGTGGCAGCAGCGGCGACTGGCACAACGAGATTCACCTGAACCACAGCGGCTGCTTCAAGATCGCACGCGCCTGGTCGGAGAATATTGAGGCCGTGCTCAGCGGGGTCAAGCTGGTGGAGCCCACCAGCGGGCGTCGCAAGAGCTGAGCCAGCGCCAAGACAGAACCCGACGAAAGTCGGAGCCATAAAAGACGGCGGGAGGCCTTCAGGGCCATCCCGCCGTTTTTTTATTCAGACGCTTTTTTAGATGCGGTGCGCGCCGATCAGTGGCATTCGTCGCAGCGAGCCAATTCCTGCAGGCGCTCCACCTCGGCGCCATGGTTCTTCAGATTGTGCTGATGCCAGCGGTAAACCATCCACATCGTGAGGGCAACGATCAAACCAAAGATGCCGATCGCCGTGAAGGTGGACAGGCCCAGCTTGGCCATGCCGGTGTAGAGCGCGCCCAGGCCCAAGATACAGGCCTGTTCATTGAAGTTCTGCACCGCGATCGAGCGGCCGGCACCCATCAGGTTGTGTCCACGGTGCTGCAGCAGCGCATTCATCGGCACCACCAGGAAGCCGCCAATCAGGCCAAGCACCACCAGGAAGGGCACGGCCACCCAGACATTGGTAACCAGATTCAAGCCCGTCACCAAGATGCCAATGCCGATGCCCAGCGGAATCACCTTGGTGGCCGCATCCAGGCGCATGACCGAGGCGGCGATGACGGCGCCGGCCACGGTACCAATCGCCACCACGCCGGCCAGATTGGACGCTTGGGTGGTGGTGTAGCCCAGCGCCACGGCGGCCCAGGGGAACACGATGATGCGCATATTGCCGGAGACGCCCCAGAACAGCGTGGTCGTGGCCAGCGAGATCTGACCCAGCTTGTCTTTCCAGAGGCGCGAATTGCAATCGGCAAAGTCACGCACCAGGCCAACCACCCCATGACCCAGCGGCTGCAGCGGCGAATCGGTGCGCGGGATATACAGATTGAAAATCGCCGCAACGATGTAGAGCAGCACAATGCTGGCGATCGCCGCTTCGGGCGGCGTGTCAATGCCGAAATCAATGAAGGGGAAATCCAGCCCCATCAGCGCAGGCGCCAGGTGCGGGCCCACCAACTGGCCGCCGAGCAAGATGCCCAGCACCACGGACGCAATCGTCAGGCCTTCCATCCAGCCATTCGCCTTGACCAACTGAGAGGGCGGCAGCAACTCGGTCAAGATGCCGTACTTGGCCGGCGAGTAGGCCGCGGCGCCCAGGCCGACGATGGCATAGGACAAAAGCGGATGGGTGCCAAACAGCATCATCAAGCAGCCGGCAATCTTGATCAGGTTCGAATAGAACATGACCTTGCCCTTGGGCACGGCGTCGGCAAAAGCGCCGACAAAGGGCGCCAACACCACATAAAAGAGCGCGAACATCGGCCCCAAAGCGGGAATCTGCCAGGCCGGCGAGCCGGTGCTTTTAAGCAGTTCGATCGCTCCGACCAGCAAAGCCTGATCAGCCAGCGAGCTGAAGAACTGCGCTGACATGATGGTGGAAAAGCCTTTTTTCATGAACCCAATCGATACTGCGAGAGATTCGCGCCGGCACCCATGCGGGGGCTGCTGGAGACCGAGCTCACAACAAGCGCTGCGCCGGGTTTATAGCATGCAGGGCTTGCGCCAGCCTGGCTGAAGTCATGCCAGTGCCCCAGGGCGGTGCCACAATTCGCCCCATGCCACGTCCTATTGAAGCCCTGATCCACGTCCCCAACCTGGCCCACAACCTGGCCCGCGCGCGCGCTTGCGCACCGGATGCGCAGGTCTGGGCCGTCGTCAAAGCGAATGCCTATGGCCATGGGATTGAAAATGTTTACGAGGGCCTGCGCGCCGCCGACGGCTTCGCCTTGCTGGACCTGGACGAAGCGCAACGCATCCGTGCACTCGGCTGGCGCGGCCCCATCTTGCTGCTGGAAGGCTGCTTCGAGACCCGTGACCTGGAGCTGTGCTCGCGGCTGAAGCTCTGGCATGCAGTGCATTGCGAACAGCAGATTGACTGGTTAGCCATGCACAAAACGCACGAGCCGCACCGCGTTTTCCTCAAATTGAACAGCGGCATGAACCGGCTCGGCTTTGCGCCGCAGGCCTTCCGCGCCGCCTGGACGCGGCTGAACGCCCTGCCCCAGGTCGACGAAATCTCGCTGATGACGCATTTCTCGGACGCCGACGCGCTGCGCTTCGGCACCGATGGCATCCAGCACCAGCTCGACATCTTCAACCAGGTCTGCGCGGATCTGCCCGGCGAACGGACGGTCTCCAACAGCGCCGCCACCTTGCGCCACACCGCGCGCGTGAACAGCGACTGGGTGCGCTCCGGCATCATGACTTACGGCGGCGTGCCCGACTACCCGGAGCATGGCCCGGAGCATTGGGACTTGTTGCCAGGCATGACGCTGCGCTCCAAAATCATCGGCATCCAGCACCTGCAGCCGGGTGACACCGTGGGCTACGGCAGCAGCTTCACCGCCAGCCAGCCCATGCGCATCGGCATCGTCGCCTGTGGTTATGCCGACGGTTACCCCCGCCATGTGCCCAGCGGCTCGCCGATTCTGGTCAACGGCCAACGCACCACCACCGTCGGCCGGGTATCGATGGATATGTTGGCGGTCGATCTGACCGCCCTGCCCGCCAGTGCTGGCTTTGACAGCGAAGTCACACTCTGGGGTCAAGGGCCCAAGGGTCAGGTCTTGCCCATCGATGAGGTGGCCAAGGCCGCCGGCACCATCGGCTATGAGCTGATGTGCGCGCTGGCCAAGCGGGTACCAGTGACGGTTCAGCACCTGGAATGAGCGCCCGCGCGGACGCCTGAACGGTGAACCTGCACTGGACACCGGCCGACTGGGAGCTGGACTTCAGCTTCATCCGCGCCAGTGGCCCGGGCGGGCAAAACGTCAACAAGGTCTCCAGCGCGGTGCATCTGCGCTTTGACATCCGCCGCTCGACGCTGCCGCCGGTCATCAAGGAACGCTTGTTGGCCCTGGCGGATCAGCGTGTCACGCAGGACGGCGTGATTGTCATCAAGGCCCAGGAGTCGCGCAGCCAGGAGCAAAACCGCGCCGATGCGGTGGCCCGCCTGGTGGAAATGGCCCAGAGCGTGGCCCACACGCCCAAGGCCCGCCGTGCCACCAAGCCGACATTCGGCTCCAAAATGCGCCGCCTCGAGGGTAAGGCCATACGCAGCAACGTCAAGGCCGGGCGCGGCCGGGTCAGCGAGTAAGCCTCAAAGCGTTGAAACACGCTGTGAGCCAAGTCTGAGTGCTGTTTCCGTCGCCTACTCCAGCATCTTGTAGGTCAGCTGCGCCTTGCGGGTGCCCAGCTCATAGGTCCAGATGTGCGTCACACTTGCATTGCGCACATTCACCACCGCCACCGTGTTCCCGGAGGCAGCGACGGTGAGTCCTTCTAAGCGAGTGTTGCCGCGGTCATAGGTGCTGCCAAGGTCCGGCAGCAGGTCCGCCAGGGGGCGCACTTCTTCCAGTTCACCGCGCTCACTGAAGATCAGCAGTTCAGCGCTGGCAGAGATGGAGACGTAGCCGCCGGTTTCTGCGTTCAACGCCAGGCTGTACAAATCTCGGTTCTGCAAGGACCGCGCGCCCAACCACTGCTGCTTGCGGGTGTCATAACGGTAGAAATAGCCCTCACCGCCAAAGGAGACGATGGCGAGCACGCCCTTGCGTGAATCCCAGGCCATCCCGGAGCCCCAAGACAATTCGGGCAGCTCCTTCGGCAAGTCCACTTTTTTGGACGGCCCACCCAGCCCTTGAGGCATCCAGACCAGGGTGCCGCCGTTGCCTTCCAACTTATAGGCCTCGCTGCCGTTCTCGCTGACTGCAAAAGACACAGCGCCCAGCGTGCCGCCGCCGATGATGCCGGTGTAGCGCTTGCCCTCTTTGGGCCCCGTATTGGTCCACGGCAGGCGCCGTCCATCGGTGCTCATCAGATCGAAGCTTATGCGAACTCTGGGCACCTCGGGGCGCAAGCCCTCGAGGGACAGATTCGGGTCTGGCGTGAAGGGACCACTCACCGGCACCAGTTCCGGCAACCTGTAGCCGCCACGGTAACCCGTCACCTTGTTGACGCCATAGCGTGCATTCAACTTGCTGATCAATTCTCGAAATTTCACATTGGCCGTCTCCACGGCGTAAGGGAGCTCATCATTGAGGACCGGCACCTCTGGCGGCGCGAGCACGGTGGCCCTGCGATCGTTTGAGGCCAGCACAATGGCTTTGATCCGGGTGCCCGGCGAAGGCAAAACCTTCCACTGCGTGCCGCCGTTAGAAGTCAGCACCAGCAAGACCGGGGCGTTGGGGTGATTCACATGGAGCTTGGTGACGCTGGCGGAGAACTCATAGCCGGAAACGATGATCACGTCAGCGTCCGCGCCCCATTGCGCCGTCCCTTGCGGGGTGGAGACGGGCTCTAGCACGCGCTGCTGGGAGGCGCGCGTCGGCATAGCTGGCGGCTGATTTGGCGTGCCACGCGTGGGCGCCGGGGACGCAGAGGGAGCAGGCATGGCACGCGGGGCCGGCTGCGCCAGCTCACTCGGTGAAAAAGGCAAATTCCACGCCTCTGAATTCCCTCGCGAGTTGGGGGGTACCGTCTTGTTCCTGCTTGTCGAGGTGTCGGTGCCCCCTTTGACATCCATGCGCTGACCCGCCTGGGCATTGGCGCAAGCTTGGGCTTGGTACGAAACCTTGCCTTCGGCATCCACACATCGGTAGACATTCGCCTGCGCAGATACCGTGCCGGTGCCACCACCCAGCAATGCAAAGACCAGCCCCCAAGCGCAGCCCTTCTGGCCACGCGTCAGAAAAGTCGTCAACATAGTTATTCAGCTCCCTGGCGCGAATGTATCTGCCCCACCTACCGCAGCTCGACGTGCGCTGCATTTTGTTGACACCGCCACAGGGCGCCGCGGTCACTTGTCACGACTCAAGCGCAAGTCCGGCAAAAAACGCCCTAGAAAGACCCGGCGGGTGGCCACTCGAACCAGCCTTAAAGGGGCTGGTAGCGGGCAGTTTGTCAGCTGACAGAAACAGCTAGCGAAGCCCTCATTGCCGCATGGCGATTGCCACCCGATTGAATGCATTCATCGTGGCCACGGCCAGGGTCAGGTCGGAGATGGCCTGTGCATCAAAGTGCGCTCGCATGGCCTCGAAGTCCGCATCGCTGGCCTGCGCGGTGGCGATATCGGTCAAGGATTCGGCCCAGCGCAGCGCTGCCCTTTCAGCCGCGCTGAAACGCGCGCTGGCGTTCCAGCCGGCCAGCGCGTCCAGGCGTTCCTGACTTTCACCCCGGGCGCGCAAGGCCTTGCTGTGCATTTCTAGGCAAAAAGCACAGCCATTGATTTGCGAAACCCGCAGATACAGCAACTCGATCAAGCTCAGCCCAACCGCGCTCTGGGCCACCGCCTTCTTGACCTCACGAAGGCCTTGTAGAGCCGCGCTTGAAAGCTCGGCATAGGGCAGGCGCAAGTGAGTTTGCAAACTTGCACTCATGGCCGCGCCTCCTGTGTTGTGGCCGGAGTCCACTTCGCCAAAAGCACCAACAGACGCTGACTGAAGCGCTGCACGCTGGGTGCCGTGGCCAGCACGATCACACAAGCGGCGGGCCAAGCCAGCACAAACGCATGCAGCCAGCGGGCCAGGAACTGCGCGCCAAAGCCCAGATTCACCCAGGTGACCCAGCCGGTCATCAGCAAAGACATTTCTAAAGACATCAGCAAGGCGAAAACCAAGCGAAAGCGGGTAGCGGCAGACATCGAATACTCCTGAATCTCAAACAGGGCTCTAGGCTAATCAATGTCTGAAATAGAAACTACACTCAAAATTCAAATCTTAAATTTCAAATTTAGCCCAAATGTTGGACGATCTGGCCCTGTTCGTGGCGATTGTTGAGGCCGGCAGCTTGCGCGCCGCGGCCCAGTCTGCCGGCCTGCCCGCCGCTAAAGTGACGCGCCGCCTGCAGGCGCTCGAGGCCTCGCTGGGTTGTCGGCTGCTGCACCGCAGCGCCCGTCGCCTGCTGCCCACACCCGAGGGACTGCAGTACTACGAGCAATGCCGGCCTTTGCTGCAGGCCTTGCAGCAGACCACCCAGTCGCTGGACGCCAATCTGAACCAGCTGCGCGGCACGGTGCGCGTCTTGGCGCCCATCAACTTGGCCAATGGGCCCTTGCGCGAAATGTGGAGCCAGTTTCTGCTGCGCCACCCCGAGATCCATCTGGAGCTGCAACTGAGCAATATGACCGAAGACCTGCTCGGCAGCGCCGCCGATCTGGCGATTCGGGCCGGCACGCTGAGTGACTCGTCCTTCGGTCAGAGGCGGTTGGGGGCAGTGCAAAACGTCTTGGTCGCCGCGCCCAGCTACCTGGCGCAAAAGCCGGCACTGCGCAGCCCGGACGACTTCGACCAGCACGACTTCATCATCAACGAGCCCGTGACCCAGTGGCGCCTCACCCATCGCAACACCGGCGCGGAAGTGAAGATCGTTCCGCAAGCGCACTTTCGCGTCAACGAAACCCAGCTGGCCGTTCACATGGCCTGCAGCGGCATTGGCCTGATCTACTGCCCGTTGACCCAGGCGGCGGCCGAGCTGCAGGCCGGGCGTTTGGTCGAGGCCATGCCTGATTGGACGGGCGAGCTGCGCGTCATCAGCGCCGTGTGGCCACACAGCCGCAGCATGCCCGCGCGGGTGCGCGCCTTGTTGGATCACTTGATTACCTGCACCGCGGCTCACCCGCTCTTGAACACCCAGGGCTGAGCGCCTCGCAGCAGGACTCAGAAATTCGGGAATACCCTTGATTTCGCCGACCGTACGGCGCCCGCTGCAGTTCATCGCATGAAGCTGGTTGCGCTCGCCAGTGCTGGGCAGACTTGCTCGCAAGACAGATCCATTTCCCCTGTCGGCAAGGAGCCTCTCATGTCACTCAGCAACGAATTCGAACGCCTGTCCGACTTGCACCAGCGCGGTCATCTCACCGACGAGGAATTCAGCCTCGCCAAGGCGCGTTTGCTCGGGCAAGCCGAGGCCGAAGGCCAGCGCGCAAAGGCCAGCAAGAGCGGCAGCACACCGCAACAGCCTGCTCAGCCTGGTCTGGGCGGCGCCATCAACGGACTGCAGCGCAGCCGCGAAGACCGTTGGCTGGGCGGTGTCTGCGGCGGCCTGAGCCAAATCAGCGGTCTGGCGTCATGGATCTGGCGCCTGATCTTTGTGCTGATGCTGCCCTGCCACGCCGTCAGCCTGGTGGTCTACCTCTTGCTGTGGGCCTTGGTGCCCGAGCGGCCCGCCCCACTGCCGGCGCTGGAGTGGAACGGCAGCAGTCGCGGCGAAGGTTGAAGCGTTGAGTGCCAGCGTGCCCCCGGGCCTTCACCGCCCAGGCCGGGTGGCGGCGTAAATACTGCCCAAACACAAACCCATGCCGGCCACCGACTGCAGGCTGGGCACCCAGCCTTCCAAGGCGGCGGAGATCACCAAGGCAATGACCGGGATCACCACCCCGGTCAGCGCCGCGCGGGCCGGGCCTTGCAGCTGGGCCAGCTTGAAATACAGCACAAAGGCCACCACCGAGCCGAACACCGCCAGGTACAGCAGGCTGACGATGTAAGGCGCCTGCCAAGCGAAATGCAGGCCCTGGCCGCTGAGCAGCGACATCAGCAGCAGGAATGCCGAGCCATAGCCCATGCTCCAGGCCAAGATGGGCACCAGGGCCAGGCCGCGGCGGGTCAGCGTCAGGGTCAACACATTGCCGACGCAGGCGGCCAACACGGCCAGCAAGCCCAAGCCCAGGCCAAGCGCGGCGGTGGGCCGCGCGCCGGTTTCTGCGATCTCGGGCCAGAAGATCATCACCACTCCCACGACCCCGCCACTGGCCGCCAGCAGAAAGCGCCGCGTCACTTGCTGACCAAAAAAAACTCGGCCACTGAGTGCATTGCCAAACACCATCAGGCAGAACAAGACCGCCACCAAACCGGTCGGGATGTGGCGCTCGGCTTCATAGACCGAGTAATAGTTGCCGCTGTATTGCACGATGCCGGTGGCCAGCATCAGCAGATGCGCCGAGGCCGGCATGCGCAGGGACTCGCGCCGCCACAGTGCCAGGCCCAGCAGCAGCACAGCCGCGATGGCAAAGCGCCAAGCCACCGAGTTGAGCACCGGCACGCCGCTGTCGAGTTGATACAGGATCACATGCCAGGTGCTGGCCCAGATCAGAGTAGGGCCCCAGAAGAGCAGACGAATCGGAAGAGCTGTAGGCATCAGTAAAAAAGGCCGCCCCGGCGGAACGGCCTATTCGAAAAGAACTGAGAAGGCTTGATGGCTCAAGCGCTGCGTTTGAAGGTGGCCAGCAGGGCGCCGGCGGCAATGAACAAGGCGCCGAAACTGCGATTCATGATCTTGATATGGTGGCTGGAACGCAGCGCCGACAGCACCCGCGCGGCCAACACGGTGTAGCCCGCCATCACCACCAGGTCGGTGAAACTCAGCGTCGCGGCGATGACCAGGTATTGCTGCGTCAAATCGGCCTTCAGGTCGAGAAACTGCGGCACCACGGCCAAGAGAAAAACGGTGCCCTTGGGGTTGACGGCATTGATCATCCAGCCACGCAAGACCAGCTGCCGACGCGTCACCATCCGCGGCTCATCATCGGCCGCCACCATCGGCGTGGCCGGTGCGCGCCATTGCTGAATGCCCAGGTACACCAGATAGGCCACGCCCAGCCATTTGACGATGGCGAAACCCAGGCTGGAGGTGGCGATCAAGGCGCCCAATCCGGCGCCCACCAGCACGATCTGGGTCAGGATGCCCAGAATCAGGCCAAAAGTGGTGAAGTAGCCGCGCCGAAAGCCGTGATTCAGGCCGGAGCTCATTGCCGCAATGGCACCCGCGCCGGGGGACAGGCTGATAGCCCAGGCTGCGGCAAAAAAGGCCAGCCAAGTTGAGAACTGCATGAGATTGACTCCGACTGCTCGACAAAGAGCTGGGGGCATTGTCTCTTGTACCGCCTCACGGCGCCCGGCAAAGGTCTATTGGCCGGGCTCCGCGAGAGCCCTGGCGCTGATTTGGCAAGAGCCATGGACAATCGCCCCATGGCCAAAGAAAAATCGATCTACACCTGCTCTGACTGTGGAGGCATCAGCCCCAAATGGCTGGGCAAATGCCCCAGCTGCGGCGCCTGGAACACCTTGGTGGAAGGTATTGCCGAGGCGCCCGGCGCCGGCGGCAAGAACAACCGCTACCAAGCCCTGGCCAAGAGCCAGCCGGTCGCCACGCTGAGCGAGATCGAGGCCACCGACTTTGAGCGCACCCCCACCGGCCAAGAAGAACTGGACCGGGTGCTGGGCGGCGGCATCGTCGCCGGCGGCGTGGTGCTGATCGGCGGCGACCCCGGCATCGGCAAGTCCACACTGCTGCTGCAGGCGATTGAAGACCTCTCGCACAAGCTGCCGGTGCTCTATGTGACCGGCGAAGAATCGGGGGCGCAGATCGCCATGCGCTCGCGGCGCCTGGGCCTGGCCGGCAACAAGGTGCGGGTGCTGGCCGAGATCAGCCTGGAAAAAATCCTCGCCACGCTGGAGGCCGAGAAGCCGGCGTTTTGCGTCATCGACTCGATCCAGACCCTCTACTCCGAGCACCTGAATTCGGCCCCCGGCTCGGTGGCTCAGGTGCGCGAATGCGCGGCCCAGCTGACCCGCACCGCCAAGGCCAGCGGCTGCGCCATCGTGCTGGTGGGTCATGTCACCAAGGAAGGTGCGATTGCCGGCCCGCGGGTGCTGGAACACATCGTCGACACGGTGCTGTACTTCGAGGGCGACACGCACAGCAGCTTCCGCCTGGTGCGGGCGATCAAGAACCGCTTTGGCGCGGTCAATGAGATCGGCGTTTTCGCCATGACCGAAAAAGGTCTGAAGGGCGTGGCCAATCCGAGCGCCATCTTTTTGAGCACCCATGGCGAGCCGGTGCCGGGCAGCTGCGTGCTGGTGACGCTGGAAGGCACGCGGCCGATGCTGGTGGAGTTGCAAGCCCTGGTGGACAGCGGCGGGCCCAGCCCGCGCCGGCTGTCGGTGGGCCTGGACCGGGACCGCCTGGCCATGTTGCTGGCGGTGCTGCATCGCCACGCCGGCGTGGCCACCATGGACCAAGATGTGTTCATCAATGCGGTCGGCGGGGTGCGCATCAGCGAGCCGGCAGCCGACTTGGCGGTGCTGCTGGCCATTCAAGGTTCGCTGCGCGGGCGCGCTTTGCCCAAGGGCTTTATTGCCTTTGGCGAAATTGGCTTGGCCGGCGAGATTCGACCGGCGCCGCGCGGGCAGGAGCGACTGAAGGAAGCGGCCAAGCTGGGCTTTTCCGTCGCCATCGTGCCGAAAGCGAATGCCCCGAAAAAACCGATTGAGGGCTTGACCGTGCATGCGGTAGAGCGAATTGAGGAAGCCATGGAAATGGCGAGAGGACTTTGATGGACAAGGCAGCAGAAGCACAACACCCCGGCCTCGCGCCCTTGTTCGAGCCCCCGTATTACGCGGTGATCTTCACCAGCCAGCGCAACTCGGTGGCGCTGGGCTATGCCGAGACCGCCGATCGCATGGTGGCCCTGGCGGCCCAACAGCCGGGTTACCTCGGCGTGGAAAGCACGCGCGGCGCCGATGGTCTGGGCATCACCGTCTCTTACTGGCGCAGCCTGCAAGACATCGCCGCTTGGCGTCGCGAAGGGGAACACCAGACGGCACGCGACCAAGGCCGTGCCGATTGGTATTTGCATTACACGCTGCGCATCGCCAAGGTCGAACGCAACTATGGCTGGGACCATCTGGACGGCCGCGCCGACCCGATGCTGAACCCTGCCGCGCAGGCCGGTTAGCATTCGCCCCCATGAATACTTGGATAGGTAGTGCGCTGGCCCTGGCCGCGCTAGTTTCGGGCGGCCTGCTGTATGGCTGGAAGGGTGTAATCCTGGCGCTGACGGTGGTGGTGTTCTGGCTGCTGCTGCAGTTCGCCAAGCTGATGCGCATCATGAAGGCCGCCTCCGAGGCGCCGGTCGGTCATATCGAAAGCGCGGTGATGTTGAATGCCAAGCTGCAAGCCGGCATGAAGCTGATCGACCTGCTGCCGCTGACCCGCAGCCTGGGGCGCAAGCTCAGCGATGCGCCGGAAACCTATGGCTGGATCGACCCCGGCGGCATCCAAGTCGAAGTGGTGCTGAGCAGCGGCAAGGTGCAGAGCTGGAATTTGGTTCGTCCCTCCAGCTTTGGCGATGCCGACACCGAAGCCAATACCGAAACCATGACCCGGCCGGTCGAGTCGACCTGAACTACTTGATCGACCCGTTAACTCTTTCTTTGCGCTCTGTTCCCTCAACGGGGCTAGCGCCCAACAAGAAAGCCCCGCAGTGCGGGGCTTTTCTCATTCAGCGCAAGGGCTTGCTTCAGCGAGCCGTCCGACGCCGCGCCACGAAACCGACAACGGCCAAACCGGCCAGCATCAGGCCATAGGTCTGAGGCTCGGGCACAGCCGACACTGAATACAAAGCCGCATTCGACGAGCTAGCCAGGTTGAAGGTGAACGTGTCGAGGTTGCTACCGGCATTGATCTTGTAGAACGCAGTACCCTGGTCTTGCCCGCCACCTTTGTGGATGCCCAAGAAGCTCACGCCGTTCAGCGGCGTATTGAAGTTCAGCACGCTGGCGCCGTTCAAATTCTCGATCTTCTCAACCCATACACCGCCGGTGCCTGCCAGGCCCAAGGCCGAAAGATAGCCATCCACGGCGAGTTGGTCTGTCGGGTTGCTATTGATCAGATTGCCCGAAAAGTAGCCGCTGCAACTCAGAAAGGTCACGCCGGACAAATCACCGGCCCCACAGGCGCTCATCTGGGGTTCAGCCGGCTTGGCCGCCACCGAAAGACTGAGGGACATCAACAACAAGGCTGTTGCGCCGAGCTTGTAGCCGCGTGTCGTGGTGTGGACCTTCATGATGATCGCTCCTTGAGGATGTCGGGCCGGGGGCCAAGCGCTTCACGCCAAGCCATGGCCCAACTTTGACTGAAACCCCCACGGCGGTGGCCTTGGCCGCCCCCGCGCTTGAGGGGGCGGCCAGCGTGCAAAAGTCGCGGTGCGCAGCATCAAAGGCGCCAAATGCCCAAGATGTCACGAGATGGCGCCCCGCTAGAATCGCAGGCCATGAAGCGCCGCATGGCGCCGCGTGGTGCCGGGATGCCCCATGCACCCGAAACCCTTGAGCACAAGCACTGAGATAGGCAAGGAGAGCCCCATGTCACTGGACGACCGCGACGGCAAGATTTGGATGGACGGCGAATTGGTGGAGTGGCGCGATGCCAAGATCCACGTGCTGAGCCATACGCTGCATTACGGCTGCGGCGCCTTTGAAGGTGTGCGGGCCTACAAGACCGACAAGGGCCCGGCCATCTTCCGCCTGAAGGAACACACCGAGCGCCTGCTCAACAGTGCCAAGATCCTGCGCATGAAGATCCCCTTCACGCATGAGCAGATCGCCGAAGCCCAAAAAGAAGTGGTGCGCGCCAACAAGCTGGAAAGCTGCTACCTGCGCCCGCTGACCTGGATCGGCTCCGAAAAGCTCGGCGTCAGCCCCAAGGGCAACAAGGTGCATCTGATGGTGGCGGCCTGGGCCTGGGGAGCCTACCTGGGCGAGGAAGGCATGCGCCGCGGCATCCGCGTCAAGACCAGTTCCTACACCCGTCACCACGTCAACATCACGATGACGCAGGCCAAGACGGTCAGCAACTACACCAATTCGATCTTGGCCAATATGGAAGCCACCGACGATGGTTACGACGAGGCCATGCTGCTGGACGCTTCCGGCTTTGTCTCCGAAGGCGCGGGCGAGAACCTGTTCGTGATCAAGAACGGCGTGGTCTACACCCCCGATCTGTCGGCCGGTGCACTGAACGGCATCACCCGCAATACCATCTTCCACATCTGCCAAGACCTGGGTCTGAAGCTGGTGGAAAAACGCATCACGCGCGATGAGGTCTATATCTGCGACGAGGCCTTCTTCACCGGCACCGCCGCCGAGGTGACGCCGATCCGCGAACTTGACCGCATCGAACTGGGCTCCGGTTCGCGCGGCCCGATCACCGAGAAAATCCAGAGCGCGTTCTTTGACATCGTCAATGGCCGCAACCCCAAGTATGCGGACTGGCTGACCCTGGTCTGACCGACCACCCTGCCCCGCCAAGAAAGCCCAAGATGAGCGAATCCAAATCTGTTGTTGAAGTCGTCGCCGCCGATGTGCAAGGCGCCGGTGTGGTGGCCTGCCCGAACCCGAAGATGGCGCTGTGGAGCAGCCACCCGAAGGTCTTCGTCGACGTGACGCATGAAGGCGGCGGCAAGTGCCCGTACTGCGGCACCGTCTATCGCCTGAAGGCCGGTGAAGTGCTGCACAGCCACCACTGAGATGCAAAGCACCAAGGCCCAAGCCGCCGCCCTGCTGTCCTCGCCCGAGGACACCGAGGCGCAGTTCTACGAAGCGCTGCAGCAGGCCGATCTGAGCCGGCTGATGGCCGTCTGGTCGGAGGAGGAAGAGATCTCCTGCGTTCACCCGGGCGGACCGCGCGTGGTGGGCATGGGCGCGATTCGCGCCGCCTTTGAGGTGGTGTTTGCGCAAGGCGCAATCGCGGTGACGCCGGAGCGGGTGCGACGCATCCACACCGGTGACACCGCCATTCACCAGGTGCTGGAGCGCGTGGTGGTCGAGGGTGCAGACGGCCAGCAAAGCGCCTGGGTGATCGCCACCAATGTCTATCTGAAGACCGCCTTTGGCTGGCGCATGGTGGTGCACCACGCCAGCCCCGGCACCGCCCACGACATCCAAGAAGTGGTGGAAGAACCGGCCACTTTGCATTGATTTCCTTGCGGGCCGAAGTCTGGCCCGGTCCAGCTCTGTTCCTTCCCGCATGCAGCGATCCGCCCGAGTGATGCAGTACCAAGCCCCACGGTGGTTGCCCGGCGGCCATGCGCAAACGATCTGGCCCGCCCTGTTCTCGCGACATCGCGGCGGACCCGAACTGCTGTTTCGGCGCGAACGCTGGGACACCCCCGATGGCGACTTTGTCGACGTCGATTGGCTCGACTACCCCGACCGGGGCGTGGTCGAGCGTCCCTTGCTGGTGCTCTTCCATGGTCTGGAGGGCAGCTCGCAAAGCCACTCCTCCCAAGCCTTTGCCACCGTGGCGCGCTCACGCGGATGGGCCTTTGCCTTGCCGCATTTCCGCGGCTGCTCGGGCGAGTTGAACCTGGCGCCACGCGCCTATCACTCCGGAGATTTTGAAGAGGTGGGCTGGATGCTGGCCCGCTTCAAGGCCGAGCATGACGGGCCGGTGCTGGCTGCCGGCGTTTCGCTGGGTGGCAACGCGCTGCTGCGCTGGGCCGAGGAACACGGGCAAAGCGCCTCGGCCACCACCCGCGCGGTCTGCTCGATCTGCTCGCCGGTGGATCTGGCGGCGGCGGGTCACGCCATCGGGCAGGGCATCAATCGCCTCTTCTACACCCGCATGTTCCTCAAGACCATGGTGCCCAAGGCACTGAAGAAGCTCGAGCAACACCCCGGCCTGTTCGATGGCGAGCGCCTGCGCGCGGCGCGCGATCTGTATGAGTTCGACAATCTGTTCACCGCTCCGCTGCATGGTTTTCGCAATACCGAAGACTACTGGCTGCGCGCCTCGGCCAAGCCGCATCTGAAGCGCATCCGCATTCCGGCGCTGGTTCTGAACGCGCGCAACGACCCCTTTGTGCCGGCCGCTTGCCTACCGCGCCAACACGACGTTAGCGCCTACGTCACCCTGTGGCAGCCGGAGCACGGCGGCCATGTCGGCTTCGCCCAAGGGCGGCCGCCTGGCCATGTCTTCGGCATGCCGGAGCAGGTGTGCGATTGGCTGGCGCGCGCGCTTTGAAGTCAGGCCACCTACACTGAGCCGATGGATGCAATCGTTGAAGCGGCGCTGAAGAAATGGCCGAATGTGCCGCACTGCTATGGCTGGCTGGCCTTGGATGCGCGCGGCGACTGGTATATGCGCGATGAACGCATCCAGGCGGCCGGCCCCTTCCCCGCCGTCAAGGGCAGCCGCATCACGCACGAAAAGCTGCGCCAATTCATCGAACGCAACTACGCCGCCGACGAGGCCGGCTGCTGGTTCTTTCAAAACGGCCCACAGCGCGTCTATCTGCAATTGGAAGCCGCCCCCTGGGTGTTTCGCCTCGATGGCCGACTGCTGACCGAGGGCAAGCTCAGCACCCATACCGGGCTAGACACCACCGTCAACGCCTGCTGGCTGGATGAGCATGACCGGCTCTTCGTCGCCACCCCGCTAGGGCTGGGCCTGGTGCACAGCATGGACATGGATTGGGCGGCCCAAGCCGTGGACGCGGGCTTATGGGTACCGGAGCCCAGCACGCATGCGGCCCTGTTGGCGCAATACGGGGTGAATCTCAGCCCCGCCGCAAACGCTCAACTGAAGCGTTAGTGAGTCGTCTGCCCGTGCCTTGAAGGTCTGGGGCTAAGGCCGCGCGAATAGCTCGCCAACTAGCGCGGCCGATATTCGGGCTTGTCACGCAGCTTGGCAATCGCATCCCACCAAGCCTCGGCCTGCGCTTGGCGCTCGGGCGATTGCCCAGTGCGAATGCCCAAATAGAAATCACTGTTCGACACCGGCACAGGCAAGACTTGCAAGCCATGACGCGCCAGTTCATCCGCATGGGCCTCAGCTTCTTCGCGCAGCACGGCCACCACATCCACGCGATGGGCGGCCAGTTTGCGGAACAGCTGCGACACATCAAAGGCTGTGTCATCCACCTTCAGCCCCAGTGCGCGAGCGGTTTCGATGGCGGCGCGGAAAGAAGCTCGCGTGCCGACCAACACTGCGCCGGCCTCGGCCCCCTGCAAGTTCTGGCCATCCCAAGCCAGGGCTGAATCCTTGCGCTTGACCCACACCAACTGCGCACTCGCCACCCGGCGGTTGAAATCGACCGCCCCGTTTCGCATCGGAAACTGCATGTCATTCAAATTGCCTGCGGTTGGCGCCACGGGTATGGCATCGGACTGCCCCAATTGCAGCCTCAGCCGACAGCGCTTGGACGGGAAGACGTCAAAGTCCAGACTCAAGCCCAGCTGTTTGGCCGTGTCCTGCAACAAGCGCTCGGCGATGCCGGGTCGCTTGGCATCCAGGCTTATATAGGGCGGAATGGGCACGTCCGCCAAACAGACCCGCCAATGTCGACTGACCGGTGGTGCTGTAGCGCTGTCTTGAGCCATCACCACAGGCGAACTAAAGCACGCAGTGGCACACAACCACCTAGCGATGCGGGGCTTGGGCAACATGCTCAGCGACAGAGTCCACATGCACCGCAGCATAACGGGCGAATCAAACACCGTCAGGCGAAAAAAAACCGACTCCAATGAGTCGGTTTTCTGTCTAACCGGCTGAGGGCTCAGTTGGCAGCGGAGGCCGCAGCGGCCGGTGCCTTGGGTTCGTCGAACTTGGCGCCACCTTTGTTGGCCATATAGACCACGGCGCGGGAGATTTCGAAGTCGCTGAAATCACCGCCGCCTTGCGCGCCCATCGCGCCCTTGCCCTTCAGGGCCGAGGTCAGCAGGGCTTCAAAGCCGGTCTTCACGCGCGGGCCCCAGGCGGCTTCATCGCCGACCTTGGGTGCACCAGCGGCGCCGGTGGCGTGGCAAGCCGCGCATTGGGCCTGGAACACTTGTTCGCCGGTCTTCAAGGCGGCGGCGTTGTTCAGGTCCTTCAGCTCGATCGAGCCGACCGGCTGGATACGAGCGGCCACGGCCATGGCTTCCAGAGCCTCGGTGCCGGCCGACGGCTTGGCATCGGTGGTCACATAGTTGGCCAGCATGATGATGACGATGATCGGCACCACAAAGGCAAAGAACACGGCCCAGGCCAATTGCTTAGGCGTCTTGATCGGGCCCTCATGGGCTTCGTCATGTGCGTGATCGTGCGCGTGGGCGTGGTCGTGGTTTGCGCTCATGAAATCCTCGTTGGCGTATCGTCAGGGAGATGCAGACAGATGGGCTGTGCCCCACACAAACGCAGGGCGCAAAACCGCGAGATTATATCTAGGCCCAGAGCCTGGATGGATCAGGGACGTTGGCGCTTTACCACCCGGGTGTCAAGTTCTGCCGGTCGGTAGTCGCTAAGCACCCGGCAACCCGACCCAAAGCGCGCTTCCATGGCCCGGCAGCGCTCGGCCACCAAGGCCGGCGAGGGCTTGTTGTGTTCGCCCCCACCCGCTGCCTGCCACACCATCAAGGCTTCCATGAGCGCCGGGTAGATCGGGTCGCTCAAATAGCTGTGCTCCTTGTCATCGCTGAACACCTGCACCAAACGATGGCCCTGGCCGGCCGCCGTCATGGTGTGGCGGAACTGTGTTTCCAACTCGACAAAGGCGGTCGGGTCATAGATGCCATGCACCGTCAGTACCGGCACGCCGATCCGGCCACTCGGGTCACTGTCGTGGCCGAAACGCTGCAGCGCCACCGGGTCGGCGGCGTAGCGGGCCACCACCGCGTTGAGGCCGCGATCATCGTCCGACCCGGCATAAACCGCTCCCACATTGCCCCAGGGGCTGAGGCCGCCACTGCGCTTTTGCACCACATCTTGAAAATGCCAGGTGGCCCAGTTCAGGTGCGGAAGAACGGAGGACTCGGGAATTCGAATCACATCGACCAGGGTTTTCAAACGCCGCTGTTGCTCCGGCGTGCGCTGAGCCGCCGGCTGGCGCAGCCCCAGGCAGGCCTCGGCGCGCGCCGCCAAGTCAGCCCGCGTCAGTGACGAGTTGACCGGTAGCCCCATCCACAACGGGTACTGCGGCTCGTCCGGGCGTGGGTGGTTGGCGCACAAGGCCTGATAGACGACGCGCAGATCGAGTCGAAAGTCGTAGGAGCGTGTACCACCGCCCAGCACGCCATTGCTGAGCAGCACGGCGTCATAGGCCGGCTTGGCCGCGCCCGGCCCGGCATACAGCTCGGCCGCCTTGGCCGCCACCCCGGCACCCCAGGACTGGCCGTGCAAGATCGTCATCCGAGGCTTGCCCACATGCTGTTCAAAGATTTGACGCAGTCGCTCGGTGTCTTCGGCGGCGGCCCGCACTGCCACACCACCTTGCCGAAAGGTCGAGCCGGCCCAGGCATAGCCGGCCTTGACCATGATGGCCCAGCGCTTCAGGTCTTCGGCGCCGCGCTCGGCTTTCGGCGCCCCTAACTCCGGGCCACCATGGGCATGCAAGACCAGCACGCCGCGCCAATCTTTGGGCATGGCGATCCAGTAAAAAGCGCCTGCAGAGTCTTGACCGGACAAACACCGCGCGTCGGGTGGCAAGTTCGAAGGACAGCTTTGCGGCACTGGGGCAGGCTCTGAGTCTGCCCGGCCCTTGATCGCCGGACTGCTACAGGCCGTCAGCAAAGACAGAGACAAGGCCAAGACGGCAGTGAGCCAAGCGCCCTGACCAGAGCGATGTCGACCCACGGATTGCGCTGACGATTCATCCATCACGACTCCACCCCTTTTGCAGCCTGCTTGCCTGCAATGTACGGCAGCGGCGCCCCTTCAAGTCGGGTCAACGGCTTGATTGCGCGGCCGGGTTAGAATGCGCGTCCAACACGGCGACCGTGGTGAAGTGGATATCATTGGGCCCTCCGAAGGCTTAGGCGCAAGTTCGATTCTTGCCGGTCGCACCAAATTAGTGAATCAGGATGGTTCACAAAGCATCAAGCCTCTAAGTAATTCAAAGACTTAGGGGCTTTTTCTTTGTCAGTTTGAGTCACGTTACAGCTTTACAGCGCAAGCAAGGCGGGGGGAACAAACGCCACCTACCCCCACCCTCCTAAGCACTGTTCCTCCATGCTGACCGATCCAGCCTGCAAACAAGCCGTCTGCCCCCAGGACAAAACCCGTATCCGCCTCTCCGATGCTGGCGGGCTTTACCTCGAAGTCACCCCCAACGGCTCCAAGCGCTGGTTCGTCAAATACCGCTTGGCTGGCGTCTCCCGGCACAAACACCAGCGGCACGAACGCGCCCTGAATATTTGGCACCAACTGAGATGCCGTCCATTGCTTCACGCAAAGCTGCACGCTGTCATAGGCCCCGCGCGCGATAGCCTTCACTCTGCAAGCCTTCAAACAGCCGCTTGGCCTTGCGCCGCTGAGCCTTGGGCAGGTGACGCTCGGTTTGCAGCGAGCTCTCCAGCGCGGCTTGAAAGCAGCCCAGCTTGGGCGCAGGCTGATGCTGGCGGGCTTAACCCAGCGCTTCAACGGTTTGTAGATGCTTGCGCACCGTCGGCCGCGACAAGTTCAGATCCCTCGCGATGGAGCTGACGCTCTCTTTGCCGACCAAATGCCGCCGCCGGATCTCGGCAATTACTTCCATGCTTAACACCCCAGATTCCCCGGCGAAAACGCCGGATGGCCGCACACCCCAGGGCGGTGGAAACTATTGGACGCTGTTTACCCCGGGTAACCTGGGAAGCTTTGCACGCTGTTTCGCAGTCAAGCGGCTGGCGCATGAAACTTGGCACATTTGAAGGCGAGCCGCGATAACTGGTGCATCGCCTGGTTGACGGCTATGCGCGGCACCGCTGGAGTCCAGCCACCACAGCAACCCACCCTCAACAACGTTCGCCGACGGCATGCGTCAGCGGCGCGGGATGGTTATCGCTGAGCGCCAGAGGCAACTGTTTGCCACCAGCAACGGACAAATTCCTGACTCGCGATTCCCCTCTTGACCAGCCGTGCAAGTTGTTGTCTGATTAGATCTCCGATATCTGACATCTGGAGATTTCATGGGTAATCGTCAAAAGTGGGAAGAATTTCAGTTGAGTCGCCTGGCGACTGCAATCGCCGGCGTGTTGCTGCTTGGCTGGGCGCCGCTGTCATCTGCGCAGCAGTCGATGACTGACGATGCGTCGAAGACCGGAGATTCGAAGGTGTTGGCTACAGCCCCGGCGCCCATTCAGGCTGAGCAGGGCAGCGTTGCCAAGCAGCCGGACGCAACGGTGGCGATTGAAAAGGTCATCATCACCGGCTCCAATATCCGCAATGCGAATTTATTGTCTTCGGCTCCGATCACACAGCTGAGCAAAGAGGTCCTCCAGGCATCAGGTGCAATAACGCTTGGAGACAGCCTGAGCCGTATTCCCTCGATCACTGCGGGGCTGTCGGCGTCCAGCAACAACACATCGACCGGTGGTGATGCTGCCAACGTCGGGGTGGCGTCGATTTCCTTGCGCAATCTAGGCGCGGCCCGCACGCTCGTGCTGGTTAACGGTCGGCGTTGGGTTTCGGGCGTTTCAGCCAATACTGGCTATGGCGTTGACCTGAACAGCATTCCCGCCGCCATGATCGAGCGCGTCGAGGTGCTCACTGGCGGGCAGTCCGCTATCTATGGCTCCGACGCCATTGCAGGCGTGGTCAACATCATTACCAAGTCCAATTTCAACGGTCTTGCGTTGAACGTGTTCGCTTCCGACTCGGCTGCCGGAGGGGCAGGTAAGAGGAGCTTCGACCTCACCTACGGGCGCAAGTTCGATGGCGGCAATGCCTGGGTTTCCTTCGGTCAATCTGAGCAGAAAGCGTTGCTCTCGTCGGCACGGCCGTTCTCGGCCAACGAACTGAACTTCATCGACGCGAACAAAGACGGCACCATCGAGACCATCGCGGTCCGCAACGGGCCGGCCCACATCCCTGATGGCGCACTCTTCTTCGGCAGCGTGGCGGTGCATGGGAACGGCACCGCTTTCAACACCAACCAGCCGCTGCTGGATGCCAATTTCAATCGTCTCGGTACAACGGACTACGACAACCAGTTCGCGCGGCGCTATCTCGTTGCGCCATCCAAACCCACCTACATCGCCTCGGGTCTTAGCGTGGATCTGAGCGAGAAGTCAAAAGTCGATTTCGAGCTGAACTACACCAAGACGACTTCATTCGTGGCGCTTGAGCCGGCACCAGTTTCTACGGTGGCCGATGTGTTTCGGGTGTCCACCGGCGGCAAGACTGGAATCGACGTAGCAACCAGCCCCTACTTCGTCGGCAGCAGCGCAGGCACCCAGTTGCAGGCTGCGATGGGAACCAACACCTCGCTCGACCGCGTACAGACCTTCCGCCGGCTGGTGGAACTTGGGGATCGCACGGTGTCGAATAGCAGGCAGACGCTGCGCACGGCCGTCAGCCTGACGCATGACCTCAGCGACGGCCTGCAATGGAAGACCAGTGCGGTTTATGGGGAGACATCGTCGCTGCAGCGCAATACCGGTGACTTCAGTATCCCCAGCTTCCGCAACGCCGTGACGATCGAACCCGACGGAAAGGGGGGCTATCGTTGCGCCAACATGCAGGCCCGCCTCGAAGGCTGTCTTCCGATCAACCCCTTCGGTACCACCGACAGCCTAGCCGGAAAGGCTGGGGTCACCGGCATTTCCGCCGCCGCGGCCAAGTACCTTGCGATTCCAACAGGGCAAACGGGCGAGATCAAGCAGGCTGTCGTGACATCGGTGCTTTCCGGAGAGCTCCCACTGTCGGTTTATGCCGGCGCTCCTGCCAACTTCGCTGCCGGCGTCGAGTACCGTCGCGAGCAGGCCGAAGAAACCCCGGATGCGTATCGTCAGCTCGGGCTTTCGCGCGATCTTCAGGTCTCCGCGATTTCCGGCAAATTCGATGTCAAAGAAGCATTTGGAGAAATCGAGCTGCCCATCGCAAAGCAGCTGACTTTGAGCGCGGCCGGTCGGTTCAGTGACTACTCCAGCGTTGGTCGGACCTACACCCATCGTTACGGCTTCAGTGCGCCGGTTCTGGATACGCTGCGCCTGCGTGGCAGTATCTCGCCACGGTCCGTTCGCGCTCCCAACATCAACGACCTGTATTCAAATGGCATCACCAATGTGGCGCCGGCGAATACCGATCCTTGCAATGGGGTGACGGCCGCCAGCACCGGCAACATCGCGGTCAACTGCCGCTCGATTCCTGCCATCGCCAATCGCATCGCAGCCAATGGCTCATTTACCCTGATCTCCTCCGAAGCGAACAATACGCGCCTGCTACTTGCCGGCTCGCCTACGCTCGCCGCGGAAACTGCGAGAACGGTGACTTTGGGTGGCGTGTTGACCCCAATGCGCGGCCTATCGCTGTCGGCCGACTTCTACGATATCGACATCAAGAGTGGCATCGCTCGCTTGACGGCGGATGTGCTGGCGAAGAATTGCTATTCGGCGGCGCCGGGTTCCTTTGACGCAACCTGCGGTGGCATTCTGGTTCGCGACGTGAACGATGGCCCAGTGCTGACCCTGCGCTCGCCGCTGTTCAACGCGGCCAGCATCAAGACGCGCGGCGTCGATCTCGAGGTCGGCTATGTCGGTAGGGGCTACAACGTCGGCATCTACGCCAACCACCTGAGTAGTTATGACGTCGTGAATGCTTCCGGTACGACGTCGTCCGCGGGACGCCCGCTCTATCCAAAATGGCGCCTCACAAGCAACGTCAGCTACGAGGTCAACGATCAACTCAGTCTTTTCGGTCAGGCCCGCTATCGCAGCGAAACCCAAAACTACCTGACCCCGAATAGCTATTCGGAAGATCTGAACAAAATGAAGGCAGTGACTTACGTTGACTTGCGCGTGAACTACAAGGCCAATAAGTCCCTGAGCTTCTATCTGGGATCCAACAATGTGTTCAATGTCCAGCCCGACATCAATGTGCGTGATGCGGCGGTGGGGACCAATACCGAGCCCGGTGCCTACGACGTAATTGGCCGCCAATACTTCCTTGGTCTGAAGTTGGCGATGTAATCACGGCTTATGCCCTGACCTGCCCGCCACGCGCTCGCGAGGCGGGCTTTTTGTTTTGCTGACTGGTTGTCGAGATCCACCCGCTTATGCGCTGAGCATCTGAACACGGCAGGGCAGAAAACATACCAGGTCTGAAGACCTCGCACGGGTGAGCGACGCTCACAGCCGCTGAGTACAGCGGTGATCTTCATCGGCGCGGCCTCCCGCGCTAGCTAGCTCCAAAACGGCAACGCTGTTGGCCTCGCTCCGATCTGCGTTCCCACGCTGGAACACCCAGCGCATGGCCCAGTCGATGGCCAGCAAGTGGTAGCGCCGAGCGGGAGCGTCCGACATCTGTGGCAGATACCCGATGTCTCTGTCTGTCCACGAAGGCCTGCCTCGACGTCCTTGAAGGCATTTTGCAGGTAGGGCGGCATCGCTAGCCACCTCAACGGGACAGGAGACGGGTGCGAGCGCATGCGGCCTGCCCCTTGCCGGCGCAGGCACCCGTCCCCCCCCCCCCCCGCTCCCGCGACGGGTTGACGAACTCGCGCATTACCTGCAGAACGTCCAGCGGAAGCAAGCTCAGGCGGCGCGCCTCAACCGCCAGCTCTTCAACATCTGAGCCTTCGTGTTTGCCGGCGTGATCGCTGCAGTCCCTGGTCTAATCTTTGCCGAGACCGTCCAACCGGCCAGACAGGTTCATGGCGGGAATGGGGTCAATCTGCGCATCGCGTTTCGCCGGCCGGCTCTCGGGTGCACCAGGTGCACTGCCTTCCATCGATTGCTGGAGCCGCGTGAAAATTCCTTGAAAGTGCTTCTGCTGCGCGTCGATCAGGCCTGCCTTGTCGTTGCTTTCAATCATCTCGACGATACGCATATGGTCTTTGGCCGTACCCTCAGGCGACCACTGCTCAACGTCGAAATTGCTGGCTTGATTCAGTCGTCGGAAAACCTGCCAGAACAAATCAACCAAGCGCGAGAGGAAGGGGTTGTTCAGGCAGCGATAGAGCGTTGCGTGGAACTCGCCGTCCTCTTTTTCGAAGGTCTCATTGCGGCGCGCCGCGTCAAGCATGCTGTTGGCTAGCGCGCGCAGGCGCTGCTTGTCCTCGGGGCCGATCCGGTCGACGATGTCGCAAATCACACCGTTCTCCAGCGCCGCCCGAACCTGAAGCAGATCGAACAACTGCTTGCCGTCAGCGACGGCGGCGTACGGCAAATTCTCGATGATGCTGTCGAAGGAGAAGGCGCTGACGAACAAGCCATCTCCGTGACGAGCTTCGACGATGCCCAAGGACTCAAGTGCCTTGACACCTTCGCGCAAGGAGGGGCGACTGATACCTAGCCTTTCGGCGAGCACGCCTTCGGGTGGCAAGGCGTCACCAGGACGCAATTTCTGCGCTTCGATGTATCGCTTGATTTCAATTTGAGCTTGCCGGTACGCGGGGATGCGAGTTGCCATCTGATGTCCTTGGACGTGCGGGTGATCAGACCGCTGTTGGCAGACGTCTGATATGTATCGGACTGTAGCTGACCCAATCACACCTGACGCAGGTTTTTTCATTGCAAGTTCTCACCGCAGTCACAGCATCCGGTCCGTTATGCCAACAGCAGTCGAGCCTTTGGCTCTCGGACTCGCGCAGACCCTTGGGAGTTGACGGCCTACCGTTTCTTCAGGCTTCAAGCAGTTGCCAGCAATACCACTTCATGCGCGGCATGTGAAATGGCCCCTTCCACATATTGCCTTTGAGCTCCGTGGTCGGGTTGCCGGCGCGGTCGAGGTAGCCGTACCACTCGCCGTGCTCCTGGTCAGGAAAGTGGGCATAGGCCCAGTCGTGAACCTGGCGGTGCATGTCGGCGTATTTGTCATCGCCGGTCATCGTGTAGGCGAGCAGCGTGGCGATAACGGCCTCGTTGTGCGGCCACCAGAACTTCATGAAGTGCCAGTACTCTTGTATGGGCTTGCCGTAAACGTCCACGAAGTAAAGCAGGCCACCATGCTTGGCATCCCAGCCGCGCGCCCACATCCAGTCGAGGATGTTCAGTCCGAGTTGCTTCCACGCTGCGTTGCCAGTCCGCTTGGACTCGTGGAGGATGAACCAGGCCGCTTCGATAGCGTGGCCGGGGTTGAGCAAGCGGCCCTCAAAGTGATCGACGATCTCGCCGTTCACGCCGACGCATTCCATGACGACCTTGAGATCGGGCTTCACGAAGTAACGCTCGTATTCGGCGATCATGCCGGCAATGTGCGCGGAGAAAGTCTTGCCGGCCGCCTCGATGTCGCCGAGCGATTCGCGCATCTCCTGCGCCGTAACGATGCCGATCATGAGCGGGCCGCAGCTGCGCATGGGGCGCGTGGGCTCGGTCTTGGCCGTCATCAAGCCAGGCGTGAAAGAGTAGCGAAGGTAAGTCTCGAAGGCCTGGATCGCGAGTGAGCGGTACTCGGCGTTGCCGCTCGCCTTGTGTGTGGCGGCGAAGGCAATCGCAGCAAAGCTTTCCGCATACACGTAGCGACGCATTCGCAGCGGCTTGCCATCGCGCGTGACCGTGAAGTAGAGCTTGCCGCCCGGCCCGTAGCACTTGGTTCGAAGGAACTCACAACAGGATATGGCGGCCTCAAGGTAGTCGGCGCGCGGCGTCGTGTTGTACATCGTTGCAAAGGTCCAGCCGGCGCGCCCCTGGAACCACACGGATTTGTCGGTGTCGATCACCTCGCCGGTGCGGCCGAGCGCGGTCATGATGCCGCCGTGTTCGCGATCAAGTCCGTTTTTCAGCCAAAACGGGAGGACTTCGTCGACGAGGCGGTCGCGGTATTCGGCCAGAAGTTGGGCGCGGCGATCAGGGGTCAGGTAGTTCGACATGGTGCAGTTGCTGGCGGGTGGCATGCTTACTTGATCTGCATGGTGAAGGTCGGAGCCGGCAAGCCAGCGCCGTTCACGAGGTTGGCATCGCGGGTCCACGGAGCCCACGCGTAACGGACAACTGTCGGGCTCTTCACGCCGTCGGCCCGCAATGTGACGGTCCCGCCACCGATGGTCGCCACGGCGGGCACGAACTGAATCCCGTCGTCCGAAATCTCAAAGCCCGCCACGTCGTCCGATTTGGCTGCCAGGCCGGTGGCGCTCCCAAAGCGAATCCGCACGCCGTCGCCCGCCTTCGTGGCAGCCATCGGCTGAGGGCCTTCAGCGACCAAGCCTGGTTTGCCGTACACGTCCCGCAATGCAAGCAACGCCAAGCGTTCGCCTACTGGGCGCTTCTGCGCCGGATGCACGTCACCCTTGGTCGCAGGTGGCGGACCGAAGTCGTATGAGACCGCCATGCCAGAAGGCGCTGGAATCAGGTCGACGGCACGGCGCTGCAGGTCGCGAAACTCGCCCCAGCGCATGCGGTTGCTGTCCTCGCACGACGACAGCTGAACGAAGTAGAACGGCAGTTTGTCGTCGCCCCATCGCGCGCGCCAGTCCGCGACCATCACCCGCTGCAACTCGGGGTATTCGGCCACGCGGCCCGCCTCGATGGCGTTGGACTCGCCCTGGTACCAGAGGAAGCCGCGTATCGGAAACGCGGTGATGCGCCCCATACCCGCCTCCCAGGCCAAGGCCGGCTTGTAGGCGTGGTTCCTGCCGAGCGCATCGCTGGGAACACCTGCCACATCGGCCAGGTTCTGGGCGCCACGGCTTCGCACCCAGTTCGGCAGTTCTGGGTTGTGCATCCAGTCCCCAGACAGCTTCTTGCCGAAACCACCTGCTTGGAGTGCTTCTCTCGAGATGAAGCTTTCGAGCGGTGCGCCGCCGATGGCGTAGCCGACGATGCCGATCGGCAGGCCCGTTTCCGCGCGAACCTTCTTGGCGAACCAATATGCGACCGCAGAAGCGCTCGAGGCGGCCTTGCCAGCGGCAATGGCCCAGCCGCCGGCATAGAGCCGGTCTGCCTCCACCAGTTTGACCGAGACTTGGTCTAGCGGCTTGGCACCCACGGCTATGCTCGGGGCCCTGAAGCTGGCCACACGCACAGCATCGTCAGCGGCGGCCTGGAGCTCGGCGCCGCCCTCCACGTCTTGGTCCAACGGAAATTCCATATTGGACTGGCCCGCGGCGACCCACACGTCGCCGACGAGCACGTCCTTCAGCACCAAGGCGGAGCCTGCACTGTCCACCCTGATCTCTGCAGGCACGGCATTCGCCGGACGCGCGGGCAACTTCACGATCCAGCGGCCGGAGGCTGAGGCCTGAGCCATGACCGAATCCTGGCCAAATGTGACTCTGACACTCTCACCAGCAACGGCCGAGCCAAATACCACCACCGGCTTGTCTCGCTGGATGACCATGTGGTCGCCAAAGATGGCGTCCACCGATAGCGCTGCAATGGCCGGCGTGCAGGCCAGAGCCAGCACGAGCGGTAGGCAGAAGTTTGCGAAGCGCTTCATGGGCTGTGGTTCACAGATCCGTGGGCAGGCGCTCAGTCCTTCCATGCAAAGAACCCAATCGCCTCAAGTTCGCCGATCATCGCCTCCACCCCTTCGGGCGACGGGTTGCCCACTGGCAGACGCGCAGGGCCGACGGGTACGCCCAAGTGCCCCATGAGCGCCTTGGCGCAGCCCATGTAGCCGCGCTTGGCGACGATCTTCACCACCTGCACGGCGCGGAACAGTTCGTCAGCGGCGGTCTCGTTGTCGCCCGCGGCGGCGGCGGCCATCAGACGTTGGTAGACGCCAGGGCAGAAATTGAAGGTCGAACCGACGGCGCCCTTGGCGCCCATCGCCACCGCGCCGAGCATGTATTCGTCATTGCCGTAAGGGATGTCGAACTTGCCGTCCTTGTAGCGATGACACAGCTGGAACTGGAGATAGTCGGGGTTGGTGAATTTGATGCCGTTGAGGTTGGGGATCAGGCTCTCGGCTTTTGCTAGAAACTCCTCGGCGTTGATCGTCACGCCAGTCAACACCGGAATGTCGTACAGGTAGAAGGGCAGCGCAGGCGCTCCCTTGGCGACCTTGGCACAGCATTCGACGAGCAGGTCCAAGCTGGCCGGCTTGAAGTAGGAGGGCGACAGCATCGAGGTCGCTGCGGCGCCAATTCTTTGCGCATGCGCGGCGAGGTCAGCGGCGTCATTGAGGCAGTTGGATCCGACATGGACGATGACGGGCAGGTCGAGGCGGTGAGCCTTGACCACCTCGACCCAGCGCTCGGCCAATGCCTTGCGTTCCAGCAGGGTCGTCGAATGGCTTTCACCGGTGGTGCCTCCGATGAAGACCGACTTCACGCCGCGCGCGGCGAGGTACTCGGCCTGTAGCTCGACGGCGCGCAGGTTCAGTTCGCCGCTTGCGTCGAATGGAGTGTGGGTGGCGGCGCAAAGTCCGCGGACTCGGAATTGGGTCATGGATGCAGGGCCCGATAGGGGTCTAGAGTTGAACAAGAGGAGACGCGCAGCCGCTTTACTCGCGGTTATGGGCGTCCGAGCTGATCTGTTTGCCTGGCCTGAAGAGCAGGAGCCCGAGGGCAGCTACGGCGAGGCCTGCTGCAGAGATACGGAAGAAGGTCTCGAATCCGAGGCCAGAGTCCCTCAGCCGTCCGCCGATCAAGGCCATCACGCCGCCGGTCAGGGTACCAACGAGGTTGAGCAGCCCGTAGCCTGTGGCTGCGACGGTCGGGCCGGTGATCTGACGCACGATGGAAATCATGTTCGCATCCAGAAAACCCTGGGCTATGCCCTGCATGGCGAAACCGCACAGTCCGAGAGTGAGTAAGTCGGTGAGCGTGCCCAAGGCGATGCCGGGCGCAGCGATCAACAACCCAACCGCGGGGATCAACGATCGCGCGCGCGGGTTGCTGCGAGCGAGCCAATCGGACATCGCGCCTCCGATGAGCACGGCAACGAATTTGGCGGCGGTGTTCCAAGTTGTCGCGTGCAGGCCGGCAGGCCCGTCAGCCAGCTGGAACTGCTCTTTGAGGAAGGCGGGTAGCCAGACGAGGACGCTCCAGTTGCATGCACTGACGAGTGCGAACACACCGAGGATCAGCCAGAAGCGCCCCTCCTTGATCAGCAGCAGCAACGCGGCGGACAGGCTGGCATAGCCGGCATCGCCCGCCACCCTGCCCGAAGCTGGTGCCTCATGCTTGGGCAACAAGAAGATCAGGGCGAGCGCATATGCGATGCCAATGGCGCCGAGGCCGATGAAGACCTTGTGCCATCCGATGAAGAGGTCGATGCCTAGCAAAGTCTTGCCGGGCGTCGCTAGATAGCCACCGAGGCCGCCGAGCACCACGCCGGCGTAAAGGCCGCTCATGTGCAGGCCGGTAGCAAGCGAACGCGTGCGGTCGCGGTGGTGGTCGGTGATCAGTGCGAGCGCGGCAGGGATGTAGCAGGCCTCGCTCACCCCCATCAGCCCGCGCGCTACCAGCAGTTCGTGGTAGCTGGATGCATGGCCCGTCCACCAGGTGACGGCGGACCACGCGGCCAACGAGACGAAGATGACGGGTCGGCGCCCAAAGCGGTCGGCGGCGTAGCCGCCCAGGGGGCTCACCAGGCCGTAGATCCACAGGAACATCGAGGACAGCAGACCGAACTGGGCGTCGGTCATCGGCACGCCGGCCACTAGGATGTCGCCCTTGATGGCATCGCGCATCGTGATGAGCACCTGGCGATCCAGGTAGTTCAGGAGAGCGACGACCCAGAGCAGGCCAACGACCAGCCAAGCGCCACGTGCGAGGCCAGAGGAAGGGCGGCTTGCTTGACTTGTGGTGGCCATGGCCTATTCCCGCCCGATGATGGTGACTGAGTTGGTGCGCTTGCCGGGGCCCGTCTCACCGGAGACAAGTAACACCTTGCCCTGCCATTGGACGGCCGGTGCGGTGACGATGCCGACCGGCAACTGGCCCGCCACTGCGTAACTGTCGTCGGCAGGCCGGTAGGCGTAGATCGTTCTGGGCTGGCCGGGGTGCTCAGCGGGGGACTTGCCGTTGTTGTAGAAGAAGCCTGTGTCGCCGCCGAGCAGCAGCAGAGCGTCGCCGGCCACTGGCGCCGGACCGACCGAAGCCACGAGCGGCTCGGGCAATTCGCGTATGCGCTTCCATGGCCCAGCCTCCGATTCGAGGACGAAGGCTTCCTTCAGATAGCTACGCAAGGGCTTACCCGCTGCGTCGGGTTCGAGGGCACAGCCTCCAAAAACAAAGAGCTTGCCGCCGAAGGTGCCGGCGACTGACAACATGCGGCCACGACCTGGAAGCGGAGGCAATGCCGCCCAACCCTTGGACGGAGTCGCGACGTCGAGCGCATGGACGTCATTCAGCGCGACCGTGGCCGACGGTGTGCCGATGCCGCCGATAACGACAAGCTTGCCGCGCCACATGGCGCTGGCGGCAAAGGCAACCGGAACTGGCAGTGCAGGAAGGTCCTCGCGAACTAGGCGCCCGCCCTTGAGCGCCACGCGGAAGACCGCACGGAAGTTTTCGTTGTCGTTGGTGCCGCCAGCGATGACGAGGCCATCTGCCGTGCTCGCGTAGGCGGGATAGGCCAAGGCACTGGGCAACTCGCCCGCCACATGCCAAGCACCGCCGCGCTCCAAGGCGTAAACGAACTTGTTATAGACCTTGCCCCCACCCTCCCATGGCTTCTTGTCGGGGAAATGCGCACCGCCGAGGGCCAGTAGCGCGTCCCCGCTGACGCCGGCCCCCATGCCAGCAAAGCCGATGGGGTCAGGCAGAGGCGGGGCTTGCGTGAATGTGAGCGTAAGGGGGGCGCCGGTGCAGAGGTTTGCAATCATGAAAAAGAAGATGGCGAATGCGACTGCGGCGCGGCGCTTGCCGCCGCGCTCGAAATGCTCAGAAGCCGTAGACATGAAGCTCATGATGCTGCGCGGCGTCCTTGAGATGCGTAGGTGGTTACAAGAGATCTGACAACAGATGTCAAATATTAGCACGGAATATTCAATAGGCACATCGAACTTCTTGCTGATGCAGAAATGTGTTGGCGGTCGCATCGCCTTGGGCTCGCTTCGCTCGGATCTCCTCATTTCCACGTTGAGCGGCTGCTTTTGAACCTCGGACTTGAGTCCGCACTTGCTTGAATGCGTCGGCCCCAAAGCCGCTGAAGCTGCGAAGTAAGGTTCGCATTTGCTTTACTTGCAGCCTTCATTCAGCCGACTTGTCAGCCATTTCTGTTTCGGCTCTCGCCTGCTGGCCACCACATTGCGAACCCCAGCATGCCCTCTGGCCGACCCGCTCCAGGCGGCAATAATCGCGAGCAATTTTTACTAACGGATCTCGACAATCCGGCTCGACCGATGGACACCCCGAACCAACTCAGCCGCACCACCGTCTTGCTTCACTGGACGGTCGGCCTGCTCATGATTGCGCTGACCGCGGTCGGCCTTGTGATGAGCCGAGCCGATATTGGCTTTCTCTACCCCATTCACAAAGCCATTGGTGTGCTGGCCTTTGGCTTGATCCTCGCGCGCGTTGTTTGGCGGCTTCGCAATGGCTGGCCCGCGCCTCTGCCGGGCGGCAAAGCCTGGGAGCATCGCCTGGCCAGCATCGCGCATTGGCTGCTGATCGGCCTCACCCTGGCCATGCCCATCAGCGGCATGATGCACTCGGGCTTGGGCGGCCATGGCATCGATGTGTTTGGCCTGCAATTGCTGCCCAGCCGACACAGCCCCGACAACCCGGCTCAAGCCTTGCCCTACAACGAGACCTTGGCCGAGCTGGGCGAAGGCCTGCATGAGTGGCTCGGCTATCTGCTGATTTTGACCGTCATGCTGCATATCGCCGGAGCGATCAAACACCATTGGGTCTACCAAGACGGCGTGCTGAACCGCATGCGGGGTCGGCGCATCGAGCGATGAGCGCCTCGGCACTCAAGCCGAATCGGGGCTCTTGGCGGGCGCCGTGAACCAGGCACTCTTGGGCACAAATTTGGCTTGCGCCGGGTCACCCAGGTAATGCGGCGACATGATCTGCACGCCGTATTCATTGAACACATCCTGAATATTGGCGTGCAGAGCGCTCAAGACCTCGGCGCGCGGGCGCGGCTGGCTGGGCACGGCCTGGCACACCAGGCGGTACTCAGGATAAAAGTCTGACAAGGCGGTCTGAAAAACCCGCGCAGCCGGGTTGCTCAGCACACCCGGCGTGCGGTGAGCCGCCTCCACCAACATCGCCTCGACCTGCCGCCAGGGCGTGTCATAACCAATCGTCACCGTGGTGTCGACGATGAAGCCCGGGCCCTTGACGGCGCGTGAGTAGTTCTTCGTTACCGACCCCATCACCAGCGAATTGGGCAGCGTCAACTCCTCGCCAAGGCCGGTGCGGATGCGGGTGGTGAACATGCCCAGCTCGGTGATGGTGCCCTCGTGGTCAACGATGCGCACGAACTCGCCGACCCGTATCGTGCGCGAGAACATCAGGATCAGGCCGCTGGCGCCCTGCCCCACGATGCTGGAGGCGCCCAGCGAAATCATCAAACCCAACAAGACCGAAACGCCCTTGAAGGCCTCGCTGCCCGAGCCGGGCAGATAGGGGTAGGCCATCACCAGCGCAAACAGCCAGATGCCGGTGCCGATGATGCGGCGCGAGGGCCGCACGGTGTCGCGGTCCAGCCAGCCAATGGAACCCTCGCCGCGTTCGATTCGGTTGAAGATCGGATTCAGCACATTGATCACGCCGCGCGCCAGCATGAAGATCACCAGCGCGACAAACAGATCAGGCAGTGCCCGCAAGATCGCCACAGCAATGCCGGCCACCACCTGGAACAAATAGGCGCTGAGCTGCTCGCCCCATGGCCGGGTGTAAGGGAACTGACTCAGCACATAGCCCAGGAACTGATAGCTGAGCAGGGCCAGCAGGGTCCAACTCAGGCCGCGCACCAACCAGCGCGCCAGCGTCCACACCTTGTCGCGCTGCAAGAGTTGCGTGCCGGCCACTTCAATGCCCGCGGTTCGGTCGCTGACCCGGACCAGCAACCAATGCCCAGCCACGCGCTGGCCGCGCAAGAGCAGCGTGACCAAGGCCAGGTAGATGGCCGTGGCCACGGTGGCATGGGCCAAGCTGCTCAACAAACGCTTCTCATCGCGGCTCTCACGCGTCTCCGCGATCACCTGCTCAAGTTGGTGCTTGGCGCGTTCCGCCGTGATGTCCAGCGTTTCGCCAGCGGCCACATCGACGTCATCGGGCGTCAGAATCAGCGCCATCTCGCCATCGATCGTCAGGATGCGCCCCTGCGGTTCCTTACCGACCGCCACCACCCCCTCGCCCGATCGCGCCAGCACTTCATTCATGTACAGATGAGTGCGCCGGGCCCGTTCTGCCGGGCTAACGCCAAGAAATGACGCACGGTAGACCGCCACGGTGCGGTTGAAGATCAGCACCGGCGCCGCGGCCGGGCCTGCAGCCACGACCGCGGAGGCCGCGGACAGAGCCTGCGGCGCTTGAGTGGAGACTTGCGCTTGCGCCTGCGCAACACCCGCGGCGAGCCCCACCATGCCGATGAACATCAGCGGCAGGACAAGCCTGCCCCTCAGGCAGCAAAGAAGGCGAACCGAAGCAGATGGATGGCGCATAAGGCATCGACGGAGCAGGAATGAGCGGGGAGCATATCGCCGTCCGCCATGCGCGCCAAACAAACCCCAGGGCAAGGCTTTCGCGATGGACTCAAGCCCGGCCACATCGGTGCGCTCACAGGCAGCGCGATGCCCTCTCGAGTGCTGCGCCAGCCCGGCTGAGATCTGTTTGTCACACAGTCTGCCTAGACTGGCGCTCATTCCACCTGCCCGGTCGTCATCGATATTTCACGCAAGGTGGCAGCTTGCGGGCCTTGCGTCTGCCTTTGATCTGGGTTTTTCATGGAAGCGTTGGACCTCTCCGTGCTCTTACGCCTGCTGGCCTTGTACGCGCATGTACTGGCCTGCTTTTCAGCGGCCGCGGGCATTGTGTTGGGCGACATCGCCATCTTCGCGCCACGCCGCATCGACGCCTACCTGCTGGGCCTGGCCCGAAAAATCGTCTGCTGGGCCTTGCTCTGGCTGTGGCTGACCGGCCTGGTGCTGATCGCTATCGACACGGGTTTCGTGCTGGAAACCATGGCCAGCAAATCGAAACTGCTGGCCAAACTCAGCGTCGTGACGCTGTTGACGCTGAACGGCGCCGCCCTGCACCGCTGGGTGTTCCCCGGCTTGGGCCGTGTACAAGCGCAACCCGCACGTGCCGCTTGGCTGCCGAGTTTGCTGGGCGGCTTCGCCGCAGCCAGTTGGCTGTTCGCGGCTTTTCTCGGCGTCGCCAAGCCGCTGGCCTCGGTCGTCGGCTACTCGGGCTTCATGTTCTTGTATGGCGGCGCCTTGCTGCTGGCCTCGGCGACCAGTTTGATCCTGCTGCGGCCCCGTTTGAGCGCGCAATTGATGCGGGCCGGTGATGCCCTGCCGGCGCCTCGCCTGAGCCTGGCCCGAGCCGGCTGAGCGCCAGCCGGGAGAACGGCGGGCATCACTCGCCCAGGCTCGCCACCAGATGGTCGATCCAAACGCGCAGTTTCGGGGCTAGGAATCGGCCCGAGGGGTAGAGCAACCAAGCCATGCCGGCGTAGTCGGTGGGGTGCTCCCAGTCTGGCAACACCAGCTGCAAAGCGCCGCTGCTCAGAGCAGCGCGGGCACAGAACTCCGGCAAGCTGGCGATGCCCAGATCTGAAAGAGCGCCTTCCAAGCGCATTTCACTGTGGTTGGCCACATAACGCCCGTTGACCTTGACCGCAAAGGTCTCGGTGCCGCGTTTGAAACGCCACAGCCGGTCTCGCTCGTCCTCACCCAGGTACAAGCAGCTATGCCCAACCAACTCGCGCGGATGGCTGGGCACGCCGTGCTGCGCCAGATAGGCGGGGCTGGCACAAAGCAGATGCCGTAGGCGCAGCAAGGGGCGGCCAGCCAGCCCAGGTGGCGGCGTATCGGTGACGCGAATGGCCAAATCGATGGATTCATCGAATAGGTCCAGCGCACGGTCGGTCACCACCATTTGCAGATCGACCTGCGGATAGCGGCGCAGAAAAGCAGGCACCCGCGGATGCACCAACTGGCGCGCAATCGCCTTGGGGCAGCTGATCCGCAACAGGCCCTGCGGCTCGGCCGAGGCGGTGTCGCTCAAGGCCATCACCTCACGCGCTGCCGCCAACATGCTCTGGCAGCGCACATGCGCCGCTTGGCCCGCCTCCGTCAGGCGCAGCTTGCGGGTGCTGCGCTCCAGCAGCCGCACCCGCAGCAAGGCCTCCAAGCGGGCGATTTGGCGGCTCACCGCCGAAGGGCTCAGCCCCATCTGCCGCGCCGCCGCCGAAAAGCTGCCGGCCTCCACGACGCAGGCAAAGGCAGCCATGTCCGGCAGGCTTTCAAACGAATGATTGATGCTCATGGCGCACAAGTGCTATTCCAGATCGACCAATTATCAATCTGAACGCGCAATTGAATAATCGCGGCAACCTGTTCATTCACTCCACGCTATTGCCCCGCCCGCCATGAGTCACACGCTAAGCCTGCCGAATCCATTTGCCCCTGGGCCCAATAGCAAGTTGATGCGCCTGTCGGATCTGTTGCTGTTGGCGGTGGCGATGGTGTGGGGCAGCAGCTATGGCGTGGCCAAGGGGGCGCTGGTCTTCTACCCGGTGTTGGGTTTTCTGGCGGTGCGTTTCTTGCTGACCTTTGCGCTGCTACTGCCCAGCCTGCTGATGGCCACGCGAGCCCAGCGCCACGACGCCCTGCGCAGTGGGCTACCGCTGGGCGCGCTGATGTTGAGCATCTTTTTGGCCGAGACCTATGGCGTGGCGCTGACGCAAGCCAGCAATGCCGCCTTTTTGATCAGCTTGTGCGTGGTGTTCACGCCCTTCTTTGAATGGGTCTTGTTGGGCCGCCGGCCCGCTCCCTCGCTGTTTGGCTTTGCCGCCGTGTCGCTGGTCGGTGCGGCCCTGCTGAGTGGCGGCCTGCACGGTGCGCTCGGCCTGGGCGAAGGCTTGATGCTGGGGGCGGCGCTGCTGCGCGCGTTGACGATGTGCATGACCGCCAAGCTCGGGCGCAACAGCACGGCGCCAGCGCTAGCCTTGACGGCAGTGCAGGCCGGGGTGATCGGCTTTGGCAGCGTGCTGTTGGCCTTGGCGGCCAACCAGGGCCTGCCCCAGCTCCCCACGCAATCGGCCTTCTGGTGGGCCAGCGTCTATCTGGTTCTCGGCTGCACAGTGTTTGCCTTCTTCGCGCAAAACTGGGCCCTCAAACATGCCTCGCCCAGCCGCGTGGCCTTGTTGACCAGCAGCGAGCCCGCCTTTGGTGCCTTGTTTGCCGTCTTTTGGCTGGGCGAGTCGCTCGAACCCTCGGCTTGGCTGGGTGGAGCGCTGATCGTTTTGGCGGCGTTGTGGACCAGCGCAAGGCGAGCTTGATTCACGGATTCGGCTCTTTTTTCGCTTCAATGGGGCCAATTGTTTTGAACCCGAATACAGGGCACGTTATCCGATTGCCAACTTCACCCCGAAACCCATGAACGCCAGGCCAAGGATGCGGTTGATCCAGAGAGTCCAGTGCGGAGCCTCGTCGAGGTGCCCAATCACCCAAGCGGCACCACTGATAAGCATTGACTGATACAGGCAATTCATGGCGACAAACACCGCACCAAGGGTAGCGAAACTGGATGCGCCACCACCGGGTGAGACAAATTGCGGAAAGAACGCCATGAAAAAAACGACTGCCTTGGGGTTGAGCAGTGTCACCAAGAGGCTTCGCTTGAATGCATGGCCCGGCTCGGGCGTGATTAGGGCCAAAGCTTGCTCTTTTGATCGCAGTGCCTGCAGGCCAAGCCAAACTAGGTAGGCGCCGCCCCCATACCGCAAAACATCAAACGCGCCAGGGTAGCTACGCAAAAGTGTTTCAGCGCCGAGAGCCGCGATAGTGATGAGGGTTGCGTCCCCCAAGCTGGTCCCTGCCAAAGCTTCGAATCCAGCACGACGCGACCCGGTGGCTGCGCCGAGGATCGCCAAGGTCCCTGGACCGGGCGACAAGATGAGCAGTGTTGACGCAACCAGAAAGGCTGAAAAATTGTCGATATGGTTCACGTGGAAGGGTCTAGCCAGTCAGGGAAACACGATAACGGCAGGAGATTAGTCGCTTTGGAAATAGTCTACTCTTGGCCCGCAGCTGCAATTTAGTGTTGCGCTGGTCGTGGCCATCGGGTGCATGCTTGCGCTCATGTCCTCCGGCCTGCGGCCTC
This sequence comes from Paucibacter hankyongi, assembly GCF_037482915.1. NCBI lineage: Bacteria > Pseudomonadati > Pseudomonadota > Betaproteobacteria > Burkholderiales > Sphaerotilaceae > Roseateles > Paucibacter hankyongi. The sequence continues at coordinate 304,440 of NZ_JBBHJX010000002.1, read as the reverse complement.
CCCCTTTGCTTCGCTTCAGCACACACCCGACGACCTCGACGTTCGCCCGTGCCGCGAGACCGATCCTGCCGGAGCAGGACGGCTGGGAGCTCTGCATAGCGAAGTAAAGGCGGAGGCGAAGCCGGGGGACATGAGCGGTGCAGAGCGCCCAGTCGGCCTGCTCACCGCCCAAGTCTCAAAGTCCGCTCCGGGCACATTGCCGCCAAACATCAAGCCCGGAACCAGGCCAACACCGCGCTTTAGCCTACCAAGATGGATTTGATCCATCAGCCAGTTCCTTCCACTCAGCCATGCGGCAAATCGCGTGACCGGTCACCGCATTGAGCCAGCCCCGTCTCTCAGCGTGGGCCCGGCGCCAGCTGGTTCAGGATGGCATACGCCGCCTCGATACGCGCTGGGATGGGGTAGCTTCTGTTGGCCAGCATCACCAAGCCTATCCGCTGCGTCGGCACGAAGGCGACGTAGGCGCCGAAGCCACCTGTCGAACCGGTCTTGCCGAACAGGCGTGGCCCTGAGGCCGTCGGAGGGACGATGGGATACGCGGGATTCGGATCGAAGATCAGTTCTTCCGAATTGCCACCCAGCAGCCACTCACGGGAAAGCGGATAAGGGAATTGCTCCCAGCCGAAACCCTGCACCATGCCGCCGACTCGGAAACGGCCCAGCTGCGTCACGCCGACCGCGCGGCGCATTGGCGCCTCAAGGCGATTCGGGTCAATATTCGCTTGCAGGAAGCGAATCATGTCGGAGGCCGTCGACTTGAGGCCATAGGTGGGCTGGTCCATGGGGCCGGGATTGACCCGGACCGGCTTGCTCTCGCGGTAACCCCAGGCATAGTCGCCCATCGCCTGCGGTGGCACCTGGATATAGGTATGGCTCATGCCGAGCTTGGCCAGGATATGTTTCTCGACCAGGCTCGCAAAACGATCCTGCATGGCGGCGGCGGTGACCAATCCGAGCAGTCCAATGCTCGGATTGGAATACTCCCTCAGCGTGCCCGGCGGGGCGTTCGCCTTCCAGGCTTGGTAGTAGCCAAGCACGGCGGCGTCGTCCGCGACATGGTCGGGAAACTGCAGCGGCAAACCACCGGCCGTGTACGTGCCAAGATTGAGCAGCGTGACCTGGTTGATCGGCCGGCCCTTCAGGCCAGCCACATAACGCCCCGGATGATCGTCAAGTGACAGCTTGCCGGTCTCCTGCGCCAAGGCCGCCAGCGTGGTGGTGAACATCTTGCTGACCGAGCCGATCTCGAAGATGGTCGAGTCGCTGACCGCGGCCTGGCTCTCTTTCGATGCCAAGCCATAGTTAAAAACATAGGATCGACCATCAAGCGTCAGCCCCACCGACATGCCGGGTATGTCGTGCTGCGACATGAGAGGACGAATGGCCGCATCGACCACCGAACGAATCCGCACTGCCGGATCCTCACTGGCGAGCGAAGCCAAGGGCGCAGAGAGGGCCGCGACAGCAAAGCATAAAACTGCCCGCGCATTAGAGCGCTTGGACGGAGTTGGTGAACTCAAAACTGGTACTTTCTTTCAACTGGGCAGGCGCAGCGGCAAAGCCTATGCGCTGAGGAGGCGGATCTTAGTGTCCGCCAGCGGGCAAGAGGCCGACCAGGCACGACACGACCGCACCCCTTGATGCGAGCCAAGATCCATATCGAACCGACCGCCATGGCGTAAGCTCAAGCCACAGGTACAGCCACCCGCAGAGTCCTTCCCCATGTCCAGCACAGCACAGGCCAGCAACGTCAATCTTGAGCAGGGCTTCGCGTCAATCCTCTGCAACTGCCTGGAACAAATACGCGCCAACGAAGCTGGCCTGCTGAGCAGCGCCGACCCCGAGTTTGTGCACCAAATGCGCGTTGGCCTGCGACGCCTGCGCTCCGCACTGGGCCTGTTCAAGCGCTGGTTCGCCTTGCCCTCCGATCTGAGCGATGAGATCACCTGGCTGAGCCATGTACTGGGCGCCGTACGCGACGCCGAAGTGCTGGCGCACACGACCCTGCCTGCCATCTCCCAGGCCTCGCCCAACGTGCCCTTGCTAGCGCTGGAAAAAGCAGCGCAGGCAGGGGCGCGCCAACGTCGCAGCGCTGCCGCCAAGGCGGTGAAGTCGCGGCGCTATCAAACCTTGATGGCCCGCCTGGCGCTATGGATAGAAGAAAGAAGTTGGCGAGAGAGCGGCACACGCAGCAAACCAATGGGCCGCGCACTGGCGGGATTCGCCCAGCGCCTGCTGTCGAAACGAGTCCGCAAAGTTCGCAGCCAGATTCGGCTTTGCTTGCGGGCGCAAGCCACCGCGAGCGATCGGCACCGGCTGCGCATCGCCGTCAAAAAAGCACGTTATGCCATCGAGTTCTTTGGCGGCGTGGTCGACACACAAGACCGTCCAAGCCCGGCGAGCTTGGCAAAAATTCAAAAACTGCTGGGCCAACTGAACGACGCCGAGGTCGGTACCGCCTTGCTGCAAATGCCCGCTCTGGCCGGGCCGGCACTGCTGCTGCCAAGCGCCTTTGTGCGCGGCGCCCTGTGGGCGCAATCGCAGCAACTCATTGCCGAGCTACCCGCGTTGCTACGGGGCTTTGGCCCCTTGCAAGACCACAAGGCCCACCCGACGGAGGGTGCGCCGCGCTAGGCTCTAAACAGCGTTTGACTCACCGCGGCCGCGACGACGCATTTGCACGCCCATCAAACCCAGACCAAGGGCCATCAAGCCATAGCTTGAGGGCTCTGGCACCGGGGCCGTGGCGCTCAGAACAATCAGCTGCGACTGCACGCCTGGTAGAGCCGAGCCGGTCTGGTCCTGTTCGGCCACCAGATAGATGGTGCCCTTCTCGTCGATTGTCACGCCTTCAATGCCGTTGTTCGGCAACACCTGGCTCAAGTCAAAACGACTCAAAACCTGCCCCTGACGATTCACCTCCAGCAAGCTGCGCGAACCCAGGCTCAAAACCAGCAGATTGTCAGCCGCAGCGCTGCCGGCCAAGGCGTCCACCGAGGACAAGGTATGCACGTCCGACAGCGTGCTCAGTCCCATCGAAGCGGGGTTGAACAGACTGCTCATGGTGGCAACGCCGCCACCGGGGGGCGTGGAGCCATCACCGGAGGTAGTCGCCGGGCTGCCGGTTGCGGCGGCGAAACTGAGCGTGCCGGCCATGACGTTTTGAGGTGTCTGCTGCTTGACCGTGACAAAACTGCCGCCATTGCGGGCGTCATAGCTGATGCCCTCAATGCCGTTATTGCCGACCGCGTCATTGGCGATGGAAACAAAGCTGTTCTTCAGCGTGGCGCTGCCGCCATTCGTATAGCTGAAGCGGTAGGCATCTTGCAGTCGCTCTTCGCTGACGACCAAGACGCCGCCGCCCAGATAAGTCAGGCCTTCGGTGTCATGCTTGCCGCTGCCGGTGCCGGCCCAGTCAAACGCCATCTTGCCCAGGGTCTGGCCGGTCAGCGAGATCTCGACCACTCCGGTGCCTTCATCGCCGACAAAGAACAGCGTGCCGCGGTCACGTGCATAGGCCACGGCCGAAGCCTCCAGGCCCGAGATCTGGCCCGCCGTAGTGCCGCCCAAGATGTCTAGCGCATAGGTCTTGCTGACTTGGTAGTTGGCCAGGTTGAGGGAATTGCCCGCTTGGGCGAGGCCGCAGCCGGCTGCTGCCAGCGCCAGGATCAAGGATTTGATTTTCATTGTGTGCAGTGTTTGAGTTTGAGGCCTTGTTCAGGACTGACGCTTGCGAGCAATGCATCCCAGCAGGGCCAGACCGGCCAACATCAGGGCATAGCTTTCGGGTTCCGGCACCGCGGCGGCAATCGTTCCCGGAGAGCCCACTTCCAGGCCATCTGCCGACAGAAAGGCGCCATTGACGCCGACCACGCTCAGTTGGCTGATGCTGCTGTTGTTCAGGCCGGCAGCATTGTCAAAGCTCTGCAGCGGCGAGGTGCCCCCCGAAGCACCGAACACGACATTGGCCTGCAGCACGCCGCTGGCGTTAAATACATTGACAGCATCACCGTTAGCGCTAAGGCCCACGCCCGAGCCGGTGTAATTGCCGATCTTCAAGCCCGCCGGAATCTGAGTGCCGAACCAGGCACTCAGGAAACTGGCCGAGGCGGCTGTCTCGGTAAAGATTACCGATTCGCCGGCCGCAATACTGCTGATGCCGGTCAAGGCGACCTTGGCCGTACCGTTGGAGTTGTCATCCATGGTCCAGCCGCTGAGATCCACGGCGCTCGCGCCGGTATTGGTCAACTCAAACCAGTCGGTCTTGTAGCTGGTATTGCTGCTTCCCCACGCCGACACCTCGGTGATTCGCAACTGCGCATGAGCGGTGGGCGCGTTCAGGGCCATGACGACCGCCAAGGCCATCAATTGAAGTGCAGATTTCATGTTTTTCCTTATGGAGAAGGGATAGCCAACGAGCGCATTCGACCCGAGTCCTCAGCAAGCCGGGACAGTCGGAGAGCAAGGCGGAGCCAGTGTCGCCATCGGCTGTGACAGATTTATTGGGATTCCCACCAAAGCAGCAGATGACACGGATGACCCACCCCGGGTGCGGGGGTCATGCCGGGTTGCATGTCTCGGTGAATGCCGCGATGTCTGCCCAAGCCGCCCCCTCTTTGCTGCAGTGCACAATACGCAGATTGCAAACAGCTGGGGATCTGGAATGCGCCGTGTCGTTTTCAACCAGAAGGGTGGGGTCGGCAAATCGACCATCACAGCCAACCTGGCGGCGATTGCCGCCCATCAGGGGCGGCGCACGCTGCTGGTCGACCTTGACCGGCAGGGCAACTCCAGCCGCTATTTGCTTGGCGACGAGGCCGACACGCCCCAGCCCGGCGCGGCCGAGTTCTTTGAAACCACGCTGAAGTTCAGCGTCAGGGCGCCAAAGACCGCCGACTTCATCGTCGAAACGCCTTGGGAGAATCTTCACCTGATGCCGGCCAGCCCGGCGCTGGACGAGTTGCACAGCAAGCTCGAGAGTCGCTACAAGATCTACAAACTGCGCGACGCGCTGGCCGAACTGGCGGACGACTACGACGAGATCTGGATCGACACCCCGCCTTCGCTGAACTTCTACACTCGCTCGGCCTTGATCGCGGCCGAGGCCTGCTTGATTCCCTTTGACTGCGACGATTTCTCGCGACGCGCGCTCTATGAGCTGATTGAAAACGTCAACGAGATCCAGGCTGACCACAACAAGAACTTGGTGGTCGGCGGCATCATCGTCAATCAATTCCAGGCCCGCGCCGCCTTGCCGCAGCGCACGGTGCAAGCCTTGATCGACGAAGGCCTGCCGGTGCTAACGCCTTATCTGAGCGCCAGCGTGAAGGTCAAGGAGTCGCATGAGTTGGCCCGGCCGATGATTCACCTCGACCCACGCCACAAGCTGAGCCAGGAATTCGTCGCGCTGTACGAGTCGCTCGGCTGAGGCCTTAGACCAAGTCGGCGCGCGGCGCCGGCTGAACGCGATTACGCCCGCGCCGCTTCGCTTCGCGCAGCTGCTCATCGGCCGATTGGATCAAGGCGTCCAGATTGGGGTGCGCGGCACGTTCCGCCACCCCGATGCTGATGGTGAGCACCGGCGCCACATTGTTCAACAAAGGGCGCCGCGCTTCGATCGCCAGGCGAATTCGCTCGGCCAGGGCGCAGGCCTGATCCAGATCGGTTTCTGGCAACAAGAGCAGGAACTCCTCGCCGCCCCAGCGCGCCAACACGTCGCCGGCCCGGCTCTCACGAGTCAAGACCTCGGCCGCTTGCATCAAGGCCCGGTCGCCAGCCTGATGGCCGCCATGTTCATTGATGCGCTTGAAATGATCCAGATCCAGCATCAGCAGGCTCAATGAGCGCTGATTGCGCATGGCCGTGCTCCACACCGTCTCGGCCAGCTCCCAGAAGGCGCGCCGGTTGCGCAGGCCGGTCAAGGGATCCAAGCGCGACAACTGCTCCGCCCGCAGGGCAGCGCGCTGCTGCTCACGCACCCAATGGGCCAGCGCCAGCACCAGCAAGGTGGCCTCGATCACGATGCCCACTTCCAAGGCATGAAAGGTCCAGGAGCGGTAAGGCATCCAGCCGCCAACCGACAAGGCCGTGATCGCCGTGCCCACCATGCCACACAGCGCCGCCATCAAGAAGTAGCGACCCGCCAGGCGTCCATGGCGCAAGGTCAGCACGCCCAGCGCCACCATGATCACGGTAAAGAGGCTGACGAAGGCAAAGGCTAGATAGGTGGCCGCGACATGCAGACGAGCCAAGTACAGCAGGATCAAACTCAGCAGGCCTAGCGCGCAAAACCAGCGCACCAGTCTCAGCACCCGCGGCGCATGTTCGGCCAAGGCCAGGAAGCGCGCGGCGAACAACAAACCGCTACAGCCGAACAGGACCATCAGCAACAATATGATGTGGCGCTGGACCAAGGGTGCGTTAGGCCACAGCCATGCGTAGCCATGGCCGGTGTAAGCCATATTGACGCCGATGATGGAGAGCAGATACAGCCCGTAAAGCAAATAGCTGCGCTCCCTGAGACCCAGATAAATCATCAGGTTGTAGGCACACAGCGCCAGCAGGAAGCCATACAGAAAGCCGTAGCCATAGCTCAGCTGGCGCTCAATCTGCTGAGCCTGCGCCGGCGTCATCAAGGTCAATGGCAGCAACAGGGGGTCGTTGGACGCCAGCCGCACATAGAGTTCACTGCGGCCGGGCTCAAGCGGCAAGGGCAAAACAAAACCCTGCACCGGCGTCAAACCCTGCGCGGGCACTTGCTCGTCGCCGGTCAGCACCGAATGTCGCACTTGGCCCTCGGGGCTGAGTACATAGACTTCAAGCCGATCGAGCCAGGTGGTGCCGACCTGCAATTGCAAGCTCAGGGCTTGCGGCTGCGGGTTGTCGATGCGCAAGCGCAACCATACGGGCCGCGCCCCAAGGCCGAAACTGAGAATATCCTGCGTGCTCGGCGTGAACGAGGCCAAGCGCGCTTGCTGCAGGTCCAGGGTTCGGCCCGCCGACTCATGCAAGACCTCGACCCCTGAGCCGAGTGCGATCGGCGCCTGCAGCGCCGCGTCAGACAAGACCAGCGTGTCGGCCGCAGCTCGAGCGCAGGTCAACAGCAAGGCTAGGCAGAACAACAGGCGCGACAGCAGGCTCGCGAGCCGGAGCTTGGCCCATAAGGGATGCATGACGTGGCGATGTATGTCGGACATGAGTGGACCAGGCTCTCGACCTCTTTGGCGCAGTCTATAGCGCATTCCGACTCGCCAAGGCGTCGAATTGGCCCGCAGGCAAGGGCTAACTATGCGAACAAGGGACTCGGTCGGGCGATGGGGAGCAAGCCTCCGGCGGCCTTGGCGCTTTGTTCAATTGGCCCTGCATGAGCGCAGTGAAGATGAAGACAAACACCGCCACAAACCCAGCGTGCAGCGCGGCTCGGTAGCCGGGGCCCACTTGACGCCCTTACTGCCGCCGGAATGCCTGGGTTTTGTCTGGCATCGCGGCGCTGCTCGTCTAAGACGGGCGGGCTGCCCTCGCCGTCGGCAAGGGTATCTGCATGCGGCCGCCCTTCAAAAAAACAGCGCAGCCTCAAGTCCGCCATATCGGCGCCGACAACAGAGGATGGCGGCCTGCCTGCCTTTCACCGTGACCCATTGAAACCCGCTTTCTTGGAGTTCTGTATGAAGCTGAATTTGGCACAACGAATCGTGCTGTCCAACAGCATCTTGCTGTTGTTGTTCACGCTGGTGATCGGGGCCATCATGGCGATGATGAGCCGCATGAATGCCATCAACACCGACATCACCGACAACAATATCCCGCAATTGACGGCCCTGTCGGCGTTAAACGATTCGGTCAACGGGCGCGGCATCGCCCTGCGCAACCTGGCCCTGCTGCCGGCCGCCAAACACGAGGCCGAGCTGGCCACGCTGAGCAAATTGCGGGAACAAGGCAACGAGGCCATGAAGAACATCGGCGAGCAGTTCGTGCCCGGCGATGCGAGCGCGGGCGAGATTGCCCAAGCGAAAGAGATCATGACCAAAAACCTGGCCTCACGGGCCATGGTCGATGAACTGGTGGCCCTGATCAAGGCCGGCAAGAAGGACGAATACATCGAACTGCTCTATGGCCGCTACGACGGCTTGGAGGACGAGATCCTCGCCATGCTCGACAAATTGAGCACGGAGATGGAGGCCGGCGCCAAGGCGGACGGCGCCACCGCCACGGCCGCCTACGGGAATGCCCGTCTGACCGCCTTGTTGGGTCTGCTGACTGCCGTGGCCGCGGCCGCCACGCTGGGCTTCACGCTGCGCCGCCATGTGGTGCAACGGCTCGGCGCCGACCCGACCGATCTGGCCGAAATTGCCCAGCGCATTGCCGACGGCGATCTGCGCGCATTGAACCACCAAGGCGTGACTTTCAAGGGCAGCGTCGTGCACGCAATGGCGACAATGCAAGGCTCTTTGGCGGAGCTGGTCAAGGCTGTTAGTACCGGCGTTCATGCGGTGGCCAGCACCAGTGACGAAATCGCTCACGCCGGCCATGAACTGAGCAACCGCACCGAACAGCAGGCCGCCAATCTGGAACAGGTGGCGGCCACCGCACAAGAACTCAACGGCAGCGTGCGGCGCACCTCGGCCTCGGCCCATGAAGCGCATCAATTGTCCAACGCCACCAGCCAGGCCGCCGATGCCGGCGGGCTGGCGGTGGGCAAGGTGGTCAGCACCATGGAGCAAATCCAAGCGGCCTCTCGACAGATCGGCGAGATCAGCTCGGTGATCGACGGCATTGCCTTCCAGACCAATATCCTGGCCTTGAACGCCGCCGTGGAGGCGGCCCGCGCCGGCGAGCAGGGCCGTGGCTTTGCGGTGGTGGCCAGCGAGGTGCGCAGCCTGGCCCAGCGCAGCGCCGAGGCTTCCAAGCAAATCGGCGCCCTGATCGCCCGCTCGACCGAGACCGTCAATGACGGCGCCGGCCTGGTCGAGAAAGCCCGCCACACGATGGAAGATCTGCGCGGGTCGGTGCAGCAGGTGCAAGGCATGATCAGCCAAATCTCCAGCGCCACGCAGGAGCAAGCTACCAGCCTGGGCGAGGTGTCGCAGGCGATTCGGCAGTTGGACGAGATGACCCAACAGAACGCCGCCATGGTGGAAGAAACCACCGCCTCTTCGGACAATTTGCGTCGCATGGGTGCCGAGCTGAAACAGCAGACCGAGCGCTTCCAGACCTGAGACTGTCGCATCCCAGTCATCGGGTGTTTGCCATGTTTTGAGGCCCATCGGGCGAGGTCTCGTTTCAAAAAGGAGCCGGACGATGATGAAGACGAGTCAATCTGGAGAGTCGAATCTGGGTCAGTGGCTGCAAGGCCTGCGCGTCGGACTGGGTCTGGCCCTGGTGTTGAGCCTGTGGCTGCCCATCAGTGCATTGGCGGGGCGGCCCTTGTCCAGCGATGACGCGGCCACCGCCGACCCCGGCACCTGTCAGCTCGAGGGCTGGGGCGAAAAGGCCGGCGGTAGCCGAGCCTTGGTGGTGGCCCCGGCTTGCGGCGTGATCGAAGGCCTCGAAATTGGCATGGACTACACCCATCCGAACCCGCAAGACGAGTTGCGCGGCGAGGCGGGCTTTGCCGTGAAATGGGTGCCTAAAAATTGGTCGCTGCTGACGCCGGCCGGGCAGATCAACTTTGGCCTCAAGCTCGGCGTGGGCTATGAACGCCCGGTTGACGGGGGCTGGCGCCGCAATGGTCAAGGCCTGCTGGGCCTGGCGACGCTGGCCGTCAGTGAAACCTTTGCCGTGCACGCCAACCTCGGCACCCATCAAGACCGCGCCAGCTCGCAAATGGGCACCTTGCTGAACCTGGCCGTAGTCTGGGTGCCCAGCCCGATGGGCTTGCTCTTCGCCGAAGTGCAGACCAATGACCGCAAGTCCCTGCTGGGCAGCACCCAACGCACCGTCGGCGGGCTGTGGTGGCTGACGCCGGAAAAATTAGGCCTGAGCTTGACCGTCGGACGCGCGGTGGGCAGCAGCCAGACGCTCTGGACCCTGGGTTTTGGCTGGTACGGCTTGGACGCCTGGGCCAACCCACCGTGAAATCAGCCCCTGAATTCCGTGCACTAATGCACAAACTGGGGCAGACCCGCCCCCGCGGGCAAGGGTGGCGCACCTGGCTCTGCGCATTTAAGCTTGCGCCATTGCTGTCGGCTGCGAATGCCGATCCCAACACAAACCATTGAGCAAGGCAGTTTGACCATGAAGCACCGCATCACTTCCATCGCATTGTTGGGCCTGAGCCTGATCGGCGCCGCCGCCCACGCCGCCAGCCCCACCCCCGAGTCGGCCGAAGGCCGCGCGCTGCGCGGTGAATGTGGCAGCAAGCACAGCGTTGGCTATGCCGCACCGGCCGCCGCGGCCGACACCGCTGAATACACCTTTGTGTACAACAAGGGTCAGTTCAAGGGTGAGCAAGTCGCCGGTCAAACCCAGGCCTGCACCGAGCAGCAATACGCTGCCTTCCTGAACACCGTCGACACCGACCGCGTGATGGCCGCCTACCCCACCGCCGCTGGCCGCCCCAGCGTCAAGGCGCCGCGCCTGCCGCGCACGCCCAGCGCCGGCAAATAATTCGCAGGCTCTCCGCAAGGAGAGATGCCCCAGAAAGGCTTGGCAGCATCAGCGCTGCCAGGCCTTTTTTCTTCTCGGCTGGGCGACTCAGGCCGCCCCTTCGACCCGCATCGAGTAGTCGACCGCCCGTACATCCTTGGTCAGGCGGCCGATGGAAATGCGGTCCACCCCAGTGGCGGCAATCCAGCGCAGCTGATCCAACGCCACGCCGCCCGACACCTCCAACAGGGCGCGGCCGGCCGTCAGGGCCACCGCCTCGCGCATCATCGGCTCGGTGAAGTTGTCCAAGAGCACGCTGACGGCGCCGGCGCTCAGGGCCTCTTGCAACTCGGCAATCGACTCAACCTCGACCTGGATATCCACACCGGCATTCAAGGCCTGCGCCGCTCGCAGGGCCGCAGCGACACCGCCGGCCGCGGCAATGTGGTTTTCCTTGATCAGGATGCCGTGGTACAGGGCCAGGCGCTGATTGGCGCCGCCGCCGACGCGCACCGCGTACTTTTGCGCCAAGCGCAGGCCCGGAATGGTCTTGCGGGTGTCCAGCACCGCGCAGCCGCGCGGGTTGCTGCTGGCGCCCTCGATCGCCTTGACATGGGCATGCGTCAAGGTCGCGGTGGCGGACAACAGTTGCAGGAAATTCAGTGCCGGCCGCTCGGCCGACAACAACAGCCGGCCATCGGCCTCGATGCGACACACCACCGTGTCGGCGGCCATCTCGGCCCCCTCGGCGTACAGCCACTCGATGTGGCTGCTGGGGTCCAAGGCGGCGAACACGCCCTCGAACCACTCACGCCCGCACAGCACGGCCTGCTCGCGCACCCGCACATGGGCCTTGACCCGACGCTCGGCCGGCACCAGCTGGGCGGTCCAGTCGCAGACACCCACGTCCTCGAACAAGGCGTCGCGGATATTGCGTTGGCGGGCTTCGGCGAGGGTTTCGTTGTGGTCAAACATGGCGGCTCTGAGTGAAATTCTGAGCCGCCAGTTTAGAACCTCGCCGGACTACAGGCTGCCGTCAGTCGGGCGCGACGATGCTCAGGCTCAAGGCGGGCAGGCCGTTGATCTGCCCGGTGATCAGGTCGCCGGGCACGACCGGGCCGACGCCTTCGGGCGTGCCGGTGTAGATCAGGTCGCCCGGATGCAGGTGATAGAACTGCGACAGATTGGCGATGATCTCGGGCACGCTCCAGATCATGTCGGCCAAGTCGCCGCGCTGCTTTTCCACGCCATTGACAGCCAGGGTGATGGCGCCCTTGTCCATGGCACCGGCCTCGCTGGCGCGCACCAACTCGGTGATGACGGCCGATTGCTCGAAGCCCTTGGCCGTGTCCCAGGGCCGACCGGCGGCCTTGGCGTCGGCCTGCAGATCACGGCGCGTCATGTCCAGGCCGGCGGCGAAGCCCCACACGGCGGCGCGCGCCACCTCGGGTGTGACCTTGAAGACCGGCGCGCCAATAGCGATCACCAGTTCCATCTCGTAGTGGTAATTCTTGGTGCCAGGCGGATAGGGCACGCTCGAGCCCGAGGCCACCAGCGCATTGGCCGGCTTGGTGAAGTAGAACGGTGGCTCGCGGTCCGGGTCGTAGCCCATTTCGCGGGCATGGGCGGCGTAATTGCGGCCGACACAGAAGATGCGCGAGACGGCGTAACGGGCGCTGCTGCCGCGCACGGCCACGCTGGGCTGCTCGGGCACGGGAAAGATGTAGTCGCTCATAAAAATGGCCTGCCAGATTAGAGGAGAACAGAAGGAGTGCAGAGCATACGACCTTGCCCAGACTTGGCAACCGAGGCCAATTCGGCCCTGGTCAAACGCTCAAATTTTGCAGATCGGCCCACAATCGTTTAGGGTGGCGCCCATGTCTGTGCATCGCCCTCGTCTTTTGAGCTATTTCAGTCCCCTAGCCGGCCCTGCGGCCCACACACGCACTGCACCTCTCGCTTGGCCACGGCTGTGCGCCTCGCTGCTGGCCGCTGCCGGCCTGCTGTGGCTGGGGGGCTGCGCCAGCCGTGCGCCGCTATCAACCAGCAATTCAACGCCGACGCGCCCCACCAGCTGGCCCGATAAAGATGGCCCGGAAGCGGTGATTCCGCTCGACCTGCTGAAGGTGCCCGACGCAACGCCGCAGCTGGAGAACATCCGCAAGGGTGGGCCCAACAAGCCCTATGAGGTGCTGGGCCAGCGCTACGAGCCGATGACCGAGGACAAGCCCTTGGTCGAGCGCGGCCTGGCCTCCTGGTATGGCAAGAAGTTCCATGGCCGCTCCACCAGCAGCGGCGAGATTTACAACATGTACGCGATGACGGCGGCGCATCCGACCATGCCGATTCCCAGTTATGCCCGCGTGCGCAACCCGGCCAATGGGCGCGAGGTGCTGGTGCGCATCAATGACCGCGGCCCGTTCCACTCCACGCGCGTCATCGACCTCAGCTACACCGCGGCCTTGAAGCTGGACATCTTGCGCGGCGTCACGCCGGTCGAGGTGGAGCGCATCACCTTCGAAGACATTCGCACCGGCGCCTGGCAAGGCAGCAAAGCCACCGAACCGGGTCGCAGCGAGGCGCCGGTGTTTGCCGCGGCCGAGCCGGCCGGTGCAGCGCGCCGCGAAGACACGGCGCTGATCGCAGCCGCCACCGAGGAGGCCCGCCCCATCACCGTGGTGACCGTGCCCCGTCATGCCAGCCCCGGCTTTTGGGTGCAGCTGGGCGCCTATAGCAAGCTCGACGGAGCCGAGTCATTTCGGCAGCAATTGCTGAAGGAGTTGGACTGGATGGCACCACTGCTGGCCGTCTTCAAGGACGGCGGTGTGCACCGCCTACAAGCTGGCCCCTACAACTCGCGTGATGATGCCCGCCAAGCCGCCGAACGCGTGCGCTTGGCGCTGAATCTGAAGCCCATGGTGGTGGAACGGCGCTAAGACGCCGCCGGCCGAAACGGCGGGCAAGCGCCCGCGGCTAACGCCCGCCGCCCACGTCCAGCATGCTGCCCACCGTGTAACTGGAAGCGTCGGAGAGCAGCCACAAAACCGCCTGCGCCACCTCCTCCGCCGTGCCCATGCGCCGAATCGGCAGGCTCGCCACGGCCTCATCCAACAAGTGCGCCATGCCACCCGAGGCGTGGATTTCGGTGTCGATGATGCCGGGCCGCACACCGTTGACGCGGATGCCCTCGCCGATCACCTCGCGCGCCAGGCCCAGCGTCAGCGTATCGATGGCGCCCTTGCTGGCCGCGTAGTCCACATAGATGCCGGGTGAGCCCAGTTGCGCCGCGCGAGATGAGATATTGACGATCACGCCACCCGCGCCGCCATGCCGGGTGCTCATGCGCTTGACAGCCTCGCGGGCGCACAACAGGCTGCCGATCACATTGATGCCCATGACCTGCTGCCAGCGGGCCAGACTCATCTCATCCAAGCGTGCCGCCGGCGCCACCACCCCGGCGTTGTTCACCAGCGCACCGAGCGGACCCAACTGCCGGTCCAATTGTTCGAACATGCGCAAGACCTGACCCTCGTCGGACACATCGGCCTGCAGGGTGATGGCACGGCGCCCCAGGGCGCGCAGCTGCGTGGCCAGCGCTTCGGCGGCGGCTTGGTCGCGGTGGTAGTTGATCGCCACGTCCCAGCCCGCCTTGGCACAGCACAGACTGATGGCGGCGCCAATGCCGCGCCCTCCCCCGGTGACCAGAATATTGTTGGCTTGCATGCAGTTCCCATTGTGTCGGCCCACAGCCTGGGCGATCATCAGGGGCAGATCATGCCTGTTTCCTTGCGCATTCCACACCCATTACCCGTTCAACGATCCACCCATGGACCAGTTTGACGCCGGCACACTCACCACGGTAACGGCCGTGATCAACGGCTTCATGGCCTTGGTCTGGCTGCTGTTGGTGCAGGCCTTCCGCATCGCACCGGCGGCCGGCAAGCTGCTGGCCGGCGCCTATGCGCTGTTCATTCCGGGAATGTTGTGCCTGAGTTGCCTGAGCTGGTGGCCGGTCTGGCTGGGCGGCTGGGCGCAGGCCATGAGCAATCTGGGCGGGTTCACGCTAATGAGCCTGGGCGTGCGTCAGCTGATGCGCTTGCAACAGCGGCGCGCCGATCTGCTGCTGATCTCGGGCACTGCGACCTTGGCCCTGTTGCTGGCGGCCAGCTTAAGTTCTTTCCGTTTGGGCATGCTGGCCTTGTCGCTGGCCAGCGGCCTGCTGTTCCTGCTGTGCACGCGCGATGTGCTGAGCGGCGGCCGGACCGAGCAGCCCGCTTGGGTGACGACCTTGTTGGCACTGCCCTTCTTGCTGACCAGCTTGTTGATGCTGGCGCGTGCCGCCACCTTCGCCTGGCTGCCCGAAGCCAACAGCCTGATCATGCGCAAGCAGCAGGCCAGCGCCGGGCTGGCGGGGCTGTACTTGTTTTTGACCATCTTGATCGCGCTGGGCCTGGTCAGTGTGGTGGTGACGCGCCTGATCGCGCGCATCCGGCACATGACCTTGCGTGACCCGCTGACCGACACCTTGAACCGGCGCGCCTTCGGGGCTGAACTTCGGCAACTGCAGGCGCAAATTGAGCGCGGCCACCAGCACTGCGTGGTGATGATCGATGTGGACCATTTCAAGCAGGTCAATGACCGACTGGGCCATGCGGCCGGTGACGCGGCCTTGCTCCATCTGGTGTCGGTGCTGCGCGCCAATATGCGCGAACTGGACCGCCTGGGCCGGCTCGGCGGCGAGGAGTTCTGCCTCTTGCTGCCGCACACCAGCGTGGCAGACGCCGGCCGGGTGGCGCAGCGCATTTGCGAAGCGCTACGGCGACAGTCCATGACTTGGAAGGGCGAGCCGGTGCCGATGACGGCCAGCTTTGGCGTGGCGGCCTGCCAAGCCGATGACCCGCAAGGCGAGGCCACGCTGGCGATGGCCGACTGGCAGCTCTACCGCGCCAAGTCGGAAGGTCGTGACCGCGTCTGCGTGGTTGGGCCCGAGGCGAAACTGGGGCGAATGGTGACGCCATGAACAACGGCTCCGATCCGCTAACGCTGCTGGCCGCCATCATGCTGGTGTTCTTCCTGGCCAGCTTGGCCTGGGGCTTGCTGGCCAGTGCGGCGCAGGTGGAGCCGCGCATGTGCCTGTGCTTGGCGCTGGTCAATGCCTTGCTGGCCGGCTCTTTGGCCACGCACGCCATGCGCGGATTGGCGCCTGCCTGGCTCACCTATTGGAGCTCGGACGTGATGGCCATCGCCGCCATCGCGTTGTTACGGGCCAGCATGCCGGCCTTGACCGAGCCACGTTTGGCCTGGCGCAGTGCGCTGTTGGTGCTGTCGCTGGCGGCTGGCGGACTTGCGCAGTTGCCTTATGACGGCGATATGCACCGGGAGTCGCGCTTGATTTTTGCCAGCATGTCGGTGCTGACCGTGCTGGCCAGCCTGGACGCCTGGCGGCAGTTGCGCGCGCGTGTCGACGTCGGGCTGTCCGCCCTGCTGGCCGGGCCGCTGTTTTTCATCAGCGCGATGATGCTAGCGCGCCTGCTGGAGTCGCTGCTGCGACCCGGAGAAACCACTGATGTGCTCGACAGTGGCGCCTTCAACCTGGCCTGGCTGTGGTCGATGCTGGGGATGAATCTGATCATGAACGCCACGATGGCCTTGCTGGTCATGGCCAAGCTGATTCTGCGCATCCAACGCCTGACCCGCCATGACCCGCTCACCGGAGTGCTGAACCGACGCGCCCTGAGCGAGGCGATAGAGCTTGAACACACACGCCTGCAACGTGGCCGCGGCTATGCGCTGGTGATGATCGACATGGATCACTTCAAGCAGCTGAATGACAGCTTGGGGCATGCGGCCGGCGATGCAGCACTGAAGCGCGCGGTCGAGGTGCTGAGCCTGTGCGTGCGCGACATCGACCGCTTGGGGCGACTCGGCGGCGAAGAATTCTGCGTGCTGCTGCCGCTGACCGATTTGGCGGGCGCCTTGCTGGTGGCCGAACGGATGCGCCACAACCTGGAGCATTCAGCCTTCGAGTGGGCCGGCAAGACCTGGCCCCTGACCGCCAGCTTTGGCATCGCCGAGGGTCAGCCCGATGACATCAGCGCCGACGCGGTGCTGCGCCGGGCCGACCAGGGCATGTATCAGGCCAAGTCACAAGGTCGGAACTTGGTGCAGGCGACCTGATCTGCCCTGGCCTTGCGAGGCCATTACTTGCTGGTCGGCATCACAAACTCGGCCCCCTTGGCCACGCTGGCCGGCCAACGCTGCATGATGCTCTTTTGCTTGGTGTAAAAGCGCACGCCCTCTTCGCCGTAGGCATGCATATCGCCGAACAGGCTCTTCTTCCAGCCGCCGAAGCCATGCCAGGCCATCGGCACCGGGATCGGCACATTGATGCCGACCATGCCGACCTGCACACGGCGGGCGAACTCGCGGGCCACATTGCCGTCGCTGGTGTAGCAGGCCACACCGTTGCCATATTCATGGTCATTGACCAGCTGCACCGCCGCGGCAAAGTCGGGCACTCGCACGCAGGCCAAGACCGGGCCGAAGATCTCTTCCTTGTAGATGCGCATGCGGGGCGTGACATGGTCGAACAAGGTGCCGCCGGTGAAGAAGCCGTCCTCGTAACCCGCTACCTTGTGGCCACGGCCATCGACCAGCAACTGCGCACCCTCTTCCACGCCGGTGCCGATATAGCCCTCGATACGGTCACGCGCTTCGCGGGTGACAATGGGGCCCATCTCGGCATCCAGCTCCATGCCGTTCTTGATCTTCAGGGCCCGCGCCCGCTCGGCCAGCTTGGGCACGATCTTGTCTGCCACATCGCCGACCAGCACAGCCACCGAGATCGCCATGCAGCGCTCGCCTGCCGAGCCGTAGGCGGCGCCGATCAAGGCGTCGACGGTTTGATCGATGTCGGCGTCTGGCATCACCACCATATGGTTCTTGGCGCCGCCCAGGGCTTGCACGCGCTTGCCCATGGCCGCACCGGTTTGGTAGATGTACTGGGCAATCGGGGTCGAGCCGACAAAGCTCAGCGCCTTCACATCCGGGTGATGCAAAAGCCCATCCACGGCCAGCTTGTCGCCTTGCAGCACATTGAAAATACCGTCCGGCAGGCCGGCCTGCTTGAACAGTTCGGCCACCAACAGGCTGGGCGAGGGGTCGCGTTCGCTCGGCTTCAAGATGAAGGCATTGCCGGTGACGATGGCCAGCGGCGCCATCCACATCGGCACCATAAAGGGGAAGTTAAAGGGTGTGATGCCGGCCACGACGCCGAGCGGCTGGCGCAGCGTCCAGTTGTCCATGCCGGTGGAGACCTGTTCGGTGAAGTCGCCCTTCAAAAGCTGCGGCGCACCGCAGGCGAACTCGACAATGTCGATGCCGCGCGCCACCTCGCCCTGGGCATCGGTGAAGACCTTGCCATGTTCGGCGGTGATCATGGCGGCCAGCTCGTCCTTGTGGGCGTTGAGCAGTTCCAGGAATTTGAACATCACCCGCGCACGGCGCAGCGGTGGAGCGTCGGCCCAGGCCGGGAAGGCCGCTTGGGCGGCCGCCACCACGGCATTCACATCATCTTGGTTGGCCAACTGCACCTGTCGCGCCACCGCACCGGTGGTCGGGTTGTAAACCGCTTGGCTACGACCCGAGCTGGCCGCTTGGGGCTGGCCGTTGATGAAATGGGCGATGTCTTGGGTGCTGCTGTAAGCGGCGGTCTTGGGGCTGTTCATGCAAGGTCTCCTGGAATGCTGTGCAGTCTAGGCAGCGAATGCGGCGCTGCCAATCCAGTTTTGTCGATTTGATTGTTTAGTAATATGAACAATCATGACAAAACCCTCTGAACTTCGGCAGGACGTGCTGTGGGGCCAACTGCACGCCTTGACCGTGATTGCGCAGCTTGGCAGCTTCACCAAGGCGGCGCAGCGCCTGGGCCTGTCCAAGGCAGCGATCAGCCAGCGCATCAGCGAACTCGAGCGCGCCATGGGCGTGACCCTGGTGGCGCGCACCACCCGGTCGGTGAGGCTCAGTGAAGCCGGTCAGCGCCTGGTGGAAGAGACCGAAGCCAGCTTCGCTCACATCGGCCGCACGCTGAACGCTGCGCGCGACGCGGTCGGACAGGCGCGCGGGCTTTTGCGTGTCACCGCCCCGGTCGCACTCGGCCGGCAACATATCGCGCCGGCATTGCATGATTTTTTTCGGCAATACCCGGAAATCCGTATCGAACTCGATCTCTCCGACCGTTTGGTACCGCTGGCGCAGGAAGGCTTCGATCTGGCCTTCCGCCACTGCAGCGCGCCACCGGACAGCCATGTGGCCGTCAAGCTTTGTGCCTCGCGGGCGCTGCTGGTGGCCAGCCCAAGCTATTTGCAGCGACGCGGCGAGATCAATGACCCGATGCAGTTGAGCGAGCACGCCTGCCTGCCCTATCTGCGGCCGGGACCGGCGTTCTGGCTTTTCGAGCGCGGCCCCGCCAGCGAGGAACCGCAGCGCCTGCGCGTCCCGGTGCAAGGCCCCCTGCGTGCCAGCAATAGTGAAATCTTGCGCGACGCAGCCGTGGACGGTTTAGGTCTGGCCTTGCTGCCCGACTTCAGTGCTGCGCCAGCCTTGCAAAGTGGCGCCCTGGTCGAGGTTTTGCCCGACTGGCGCCCGGTCGGTTTTTTCGGCGACGCCATTTATGCCGTTTACCCCTGGACCAACCACACACCGCGCCCCTTGCGCCTCTTGATCGATCACCTTCGGCAGGTTCTAGCGACGGGATTCCTGCCTGCACGGTAGGCGTCGCACAAAACCATCCACGACCAAAGTCGCTCGAGAGTGTTCGGAGAAGGTAGGAACCGGCACTTTGCGGACTTTAGTGTTCCTCTTGCCGAGGCCATCGGGCGCAAGCCCGGGGCGGGGGACAGGAGCGGGGCAGAGTGCCCAGTCGGCCTGCTCAACCACAGCCTTTGCTCTTTCGCTAAGGCCGGCAAGCAGTCGCTCCAAGTCGGATGTCCGCAAAGTGCCGACTCCAGACCCGACAAAGACCCAAAAAAAACGCCCGCCTAGCAAGCCAGGTGGGCGTTGAAAGTCCTCGAAAGGACGTCGTTGGGATCGGTGCAAGGCATTGGTTACGTGACTTGCTTGCTGATGACTGTAAAGACTCGCCCCTGTCGCCGCCATCCCCACCAAGTGGGATGCCGAAAGTCAGCAGCGACTCTAGCGAGGGCAAGGTTTTGCCGCCAAGCCCGGTTCGGCGGGACAATAGCAAGATGAATCAAGCCAAGCCACCACGTTCTTTCTCCTCGCGCTCGCCGGCTCAAGCCCGCGGGCCTGCTCAGCGCTCGGCGCCGGCTCGCAAGCCCATGAACAGCCAGCCAACGCCGCCGGCGCCGTTGCGGCCACTGGACGAAGCCGAGATGGAACAACTCCAAGACATGCTGGACCGCGTGCCAGCCCCCTTGGAGCCACTGGATGTCAGCATGCTGGATGGTTATTTGGTCGGTGTCTTGCTACAACCCAAGGCCGTACCAACCTTTGACTGGTCACGCCATGTGCTGGACAGCGAAGAAGGTCGCAACCCACCCGCGGGTTTCGACAGCAAGGCCTTGATGGCCCTCGTCAAGCGCCGCTATCAACAGCTGAACCAAGCCATCACCCAGCGCCAATGGTTTGATCCCTGGGTGTTTGAGCTGGCCAGCGAATACGAGGATGAAGAAGGCGACGACGGGGACGATGAGTCCGATCCGTCCGAGGTCTTGTTCCCCTGGGTGGCCGGTTTCTCTCTGGCTTGCGAACTGTTCCCCGACTTGATGCGCAAAAACGCGGCCGATCTGCTGGAGCCGCTGGCCGCCATCTTCCGCCACATCGACCCTGAGGATTTGGAAGACGCCGATGACTTGCTGGAAGAAATTGAGTCGCTGGAGCCTGCCGCCAATCTGGAAGAGGCGGTCGAGAGTCTGGTCAGCGCCTGTTTGATGCTGGCCGATGTGTCGCGCCCCCAGGCCAAACCCGAGGCGCCACAACGCCCACCCGCAAGGCGCGGGCCGCCGCCGCGCGGCCGTTACTGAAAACTCGGCGGATTAGCTGGCGTCTGGCCGGCGCCCTCGGGCGAGCCAGCCCAACAGGCCCAGGCCGCTGAGCAACAGGGCGTAAGTGGCAGGCTCAGGAACGGCCGTGGTGATATCACCAGTGAAGCCGTTCCACGTGATCTTGCCGCCCTGATTCAACTGGTTGACCAAGACCGAACCCTGGATGGTGTTGTAGTTGTTCAGCGTGGCATTGGGCGCCAGGATCACGCCGCCGAATTGATTGTGGATGGTGAGGTCGGTCGCTTGGTGAAAGTTCCAGATCACCTTGCTGCCCAGTTCGGACGCACTGCCGTTCAAGAATTTGCTGGCGAAGTTGAGGCTGGTCTCGTCAACATTGAAGATCACCGTATTGGCGCCCTTCAGATCGAAAGCGAACTCGCCTTTGGAGAAGATCTGCTTGTCCAGGCTGCTCAGATCAAAAACGGCCAAGCCTTGGCTGTTGGCCACCGCGCTGAAGGTCACGCGATTTCCCTGGTCGCTGATATTGACCGTGCTGCCCGTGCTGGCCAGCTGACTCAAAGATGAAGACAGGCCTTTAATCTCAGCGGCGAAATTGCTGTTGTTCGCCGCTTGCGCAGCGGCTGTAGCCTGGCTGAGCTTGCCGCCATTGAACTTGTTGTTGGCACTGGCGCCCGCCACATAGCTCGGGCCGTTGAAGTGGTTGTTAAGCGCAGTACCGAGCACCGAACTGCTGCCCTGAATGACTCGGCTATCGCTCAAGCTACCCAAGACCACAGCGCCCTGGTGGTGCACCTGCACGCCGCTAGCCGAACCCATGACCGTCAGACCGGCATAGTCAGAGCTCCCCATCGCACCCGGCCACATGCCGAATTTCCCGCCAATCAGGCTGCCGCCGATGAAGCTGCGACCGTCCACCTGCTGGTTGCTGGATACCGCGTCGCCCAAGGTGACCAAATTGAACTGCGTCAGGATTTGCTGCGCCGTCAACGGCGCTGCAACAGCAGCGGGAGCGGCCAGAGCCGTCAGAGTCACAAAAGACGCGAGAGCGGTAACAGTTGTTTTCATGCAGAGGCAAGTGGGTGGGTTAACCCTTAGTTTGCCTGATGCTGAGCGCTCGCTTTTGAGACTTGCCTCTAAAAATCCTCGCGATAGATGCCCGCGATGCGCTAGACCTCAGGCGCGAAACAAGCGCGCTGCATGCAGGCCCAGACCGGTCGCCACCGAAGCAAAACGGTCGCCCCGCACCTGCACGGCGGCCGGGTAGTCGGCCGCAATCCGCTCGGCCAGCAGCCGCAAACCGGTCGAGCCGCCGGTGAAATACAAGGCATCGATGTGCTCGGGCTTCAGACCGGCCTGGGCAACGGCCTCGCGGCCCGCTTGGGCGATACGGTCGATGTCGGCGCCGATGGCGGCCACGGCCACCGTCTCGGTCAATTCGATTTGCAAACCATTCTCAACCACGCCCAGGTCGATGACGGTGTCGCCACCATTGGCCACCGCGATCTTGGCCGCCTCGGCGCGCCCTGCCAGCTCATGACCCAGATGGTCCTCGACCACCGTCATCAGGCGCTGGTGGTGCTGCAGATTGCCGTAGAAGCTGCGCATATTGCGCAACTCGGCGACCCGCAGAGGGCTGTACACGGTGTTGATCAAGTGCCAGGTGGCCAGATCGAAATAAACGCCGCTGGGCACCTCGCGCGCCGGCGAGCCGGGCCGCTCAGGGCCGTAAGAGCGGTAGCCAAACTCGCGCAACACACTGGCGAGTTCGACGTGGCGGTCGAAGTCGGTCCCGGCGATATGCACGCCGTGGTTGGCCAGGATGTCATCGCGGCGATCAACACGCTGCATGCGCTCGGGCCCAACCCGTACCACCGAAAAGTCAGAGGTTCCGCCACCGATGTCGGCGACCAGAACGATCTGCTCGCGTTCGCTGTGCTGCTCGAAGTCGAAGGCGGCGGCAATCGGCTCGAACTGGAAATGCACCTCGTCGAAACCCACCGCGCGCGCGGCTTGCTCCAGGGACGCCTGTGCCGCGGCGTCGCGGGCCGGCTCACCATCCACGAAAAAGACCGGCCGACCCAGCACCAACTGATTCAAATTCTGCGGCCGACCTTCGGCCTGGGCCGAGTTCATGGCGGTCTGGCGAAGCCGCTTCAGGTAGCCGGACAAGATGTCCGAGTATTTGACCCCGCGGCCGCCACCGACATCGGTGGTTTGATCGATCAGACCCGAACCGAGGATGCTCTTCATCGAGCGCATCAAGCGCCCATCAACCCCCTCGACATAGGCCGCCACGGCGGCACGACCAAAGGCGCGCGGTGGGCCGTCAGCATCGTGACGACCTTCCACGAAATAGAACACCGCCGTCGGCATGGTTGGCTGGCCGGCCTCCAACTCCACCAGCCGCATGGCACCGCTGCCGTCTTGGCGCGGAATCGCAATGGCAGAGTTTGAGGTGCCAAAGTCAATGGCGCAAAAAGAGGACGTGGAGGACATGGCAGACGACGACGGGAGGGGCGCGGATTGTAACGGCCAGCCCCTTCCAACAGAGTCACAAGCTTGACCGCGATGCGGTCAGCTACGCCGCTCAGACCCCGTAGAAACTGAATTCCAGCGGTGGGCGACGCCCGGCCATCAACTCGGCCATGGCATGGCCGGAGCCGGCGCCGTGGGTCCAACCCAGGGTGCCGTGGCCGGCATTGATCCACAAATTGGACGCTTTCTTGCTGCGGCCGATGTAGGGGATATTGGTCGGCGTGCTGGGGCGCAGGCCCGTCCAGTAATTGGTTTCGCTCAGATCGGCAACGCCTGGGAACAGTTCTTCATAGCGCTTGACCAGGGCCTCGCAGCGGACCCGCGAGGTCGGCCGACTGAGGTCGGAGTCAAAGCCACAGAGCTCGGCCGTGCCGGCGATGCGGATGCTGTCGCCGAGGCGAGAAATGGCGATCTTGCGGGTGTCGTCGAGCAGACTGACCACGCTGGCTTGATCCGGCTTTTTCAGCTTCATCGTCGCCGAGTAGCCCTTGGCCGGGTAGATATTGAGAAACTCCCCCAGCGGCCGCACCAGAGCCGGTGTGTAGGAGCCCATCGCAGCGACAAAGGCATCGGCCTTCAACTCGCTCTTTTTGCCACTGCGCACCGAGGCGATCTGCACCGCATCGACCCCCTGCCCATTGCGCGACAGCGCCAGCACATCATGCTCGTAAAGGAAGGTGGCGCCGCGCTCGGCACACAAGCGGGCGAGCTTTTGCGTGAACACGCAGGCATCGCCGGACTCATCGCTAGGAGTGAAGGTGCCACCGTGGATGTTGTTGCCAAAGCTGGCCAGCGCCGGTTCGATCTTCAGCACCTCGGCGCGATTCAAGACGCGTCGATCGACGCCATGGCGACGCATGATCTCAGCGCCGGCCGCGCCGGCCTCAAAGTCGGCCTGCGACGAGAAGAAGTGCAGAATGCCGCGCTCCAGACGGTCGTATTCAATGCCGGTCTGCGTCACAAGACCCTTCAGTGACTCGTGGCTGTAGCGGCCCAGCTGCACCAGTTGCTCAACATTGCGCTCGAAGGCGGCGGTGGTGCATTGGGTCAAAAAGCTCAAGCCCCAGATCCATTGCTTGGGATCCAAGCTAGGGCGGAACAGCAGCGGAGAGTCGTCGCGCAACAACCACTTGGCCACCTTGAATGGCGCGCCCGCATTGGCCCAAGGCTCGCAAAAGCTAACCGAGATTTGCGCGCCATTGGCAAAGCTGGTTTCCAAGGCGGCATCGGCTTGGCGATCGACCACCGTCACCTCATGGCCTTGCTCCAACAGATACCAGGCGGTGCTGACGCCGATGATGCCGGCTCCCAAAACGACGACTTTCATAGCGACTCCAGCCGGCCCTGTGTGGACCACTCTTTGTTTGTAAACCCAGAACGAATATCGGCCAAGTCCTGCCTTCACTGCAGGTCATTGCGAGACCGGTCGGGGGCGGATTGTCGACAGGCTCCGGTTAAACCAGAAGGAAAATTAATATTTCTCTGGATACATTAGCAATACTTATGAAAGACCTCGACTCCGCCGGCCTCGATTGCCTGGCCGCTCTGGCCGATGAACGCAGCTTTGAACGCGCAGCGCAACGCCTGAGCATCACCCAAAGCGCCATCTCACAGCGGCTGCGCAGCCTGGAGTCACAGGTCGGCCAGTTGCTGGTGGTGCGCTCGCGGCCGCTGCGCTTGACCGAGCCGGGCAAGGTGCTGCTGCGCTTTGCGCGCCAGCTGGCAGCCTTGCGGACCGATGTGGCGCGGGAACTGGGCGCGCAGGCGGCGCCGAGCGAGCGCATCGCCATCGCCGTCAACGCCGACAGTCTGGCCACCTGGGTGCTACCGGCCTTGGATGCGGTGGTGCAACAAGGCCTGAAACAAGGCTTCGGCCTAGAGTTGGTGGTCGACGATCAGGACTTCACCCATGACTGGTTGCGCCAAGGTGAGGTGCTGGGCTGCGTCAGCACGGTGCGCCAGGCGCTGCGCGGCTGCTTGGTGCAACCTCTGGGGGTGATGCGCTACATCGCCGTGGCCAGCCCGGACTTCATGCGCAGCCGGCTACCCGATGGCTTGAATGAGGGCAACTTCGCCAACACACCCTTTTTGGTCTTCAACCGCAAGGATGACTGCCAGGTGCAATGGGTGTCCAAGGCCTTTGGGCTGCGCGCACCCCGTCTGCAGGAACGCTATGTACCGTCCAGCGAGGCCATCGTGCGCGCGGTATGCAGCGGCTGGGGGGTTGGCGTGGTGCCGGAGTTGCAGGTGCGACCCTTGATCGCCAGCGGCGCCTTGTTGGCGCTACGACCGGAGTTGAGCGTGGAGGTGACGCTCTACTGGCATCAATGGAAACTGGTTTCAGATCTGGTGGCGGCGCCCATGCGGGTCGCGCTCTTGGATCAAATCGGTCAGGCCTTGGCGCTGGGCGCCAAGGCCGACTTGGCTCACTGAGTTTCTAGGCGAATCGCTTTGCCGCTGACGGGCCGCTGCGCCGCCGAAGCGGTCATGGCAGGAGCATGCGCAACCTTGATATGTTGCGCCTGTGCCGTCGACAGCAGCGCCAGCCGGTAAGCCGAGGGCTGCGACGCCTTTTGATCAACCAAACTACCTAGCCAAACAGAACTGCCGACCACCAAGGCGATCACGCTTGAGGCAAGCCATTTCAAAATCATGGTGCTCATTGGATTCCGTGACAAAGTGAACAAAAGGGTGGGCAGAATACCTACTCCGCCCAGCTAGATCAACCCTACCTTAGTAGGATATTGGGTCTTTCCCGAATCCATGCTGAGTTGTACTCAAATCAGCGCGAAAGGCGCGCATGTTCGCACCGTCACGAGGCGTGACATTTCTCCAACTGAGGCGCTTAAACCACCCAGTTCAGGGGTTCGAAAAGCCAGTTCATCGCGCACACTGTTCAC
Source organism: Paucibacter hankyongi (assembly GCF_037482915.1). Lineage (NCBI taxonomy): Bacteria > Pseudomonadati > Pseudomonadota > Betaproteobacteria > Burkholderiales > Sphaerotilaceae > Roseateles > Paucibacter hankyongi. The sequence goes on along the minus strand of NZ_JBBHJX010000002.1, from coordinate 278,393 downwards.
TCATGGCGATCTGGCCGCCAGATTCAACCGAGATGCGAGGTTTGATATGCGATTCGCCCCGGCATTGCGCTTCTTCCGCCGAACCCCAGCAGCAACCCACGAGCAAGACCCGGCCGATTTGGGCACCGCGTTTGGCATGGAGGCCAGTCTCGAAGAAGGCGACGACTATCGCGCCAGCGTCACCGAGCTTGAGCTGGAATCGCAGCGTGCTCGGCGCGCACTTGAGTCGCCGCTGGCTTGGCTCTCCAAGCGCAACAGCTGACTTCAGTTCAGCGAATCAACAGCACCGGTGTGCTGCAGTTCGCCATCACCTTGGTGGCGACCGATCCCATCACCAAGTTGCCGATGGCACTGTGGCCATGCGACCCCAGCATCAGCAAGCCAAACTTGCCCTTGTCTGCGCTTGAGGCGATCACGTCCGCGGCGGAGCCGACCTTGTTGATGTAATCCGCCTTGATGCCCTGCTTGGCAAAGAAGTTGCGTACCGTTTTCAGCACTTTTTCGCCTTCATCGGCGTAATAGCTTTTCAACAGTTCCTTGTCCAACACCGCTGCAGCGCGCGGCGGCACGGCAGGCACTACGTGCAAGACCGTGTACTGGTGCGTCTCACCCAACCACTCGTCATGCGCGGCCAAATAAGCCAACATGCGCTTGGTATAACTGCTTCCGTCAACGGCAACCAAAATCTTCATCATGCGCTCCTTTGCAGGTTACTCAACCTTGCCGACAGTCTGACACAGGAAGCTCCCGCGCTATTGATGTCCATCAAGTCGCTTGCCACTCAGGCAAACACCTCAATCAGATGCTGCGCCTGAAAGCGGGCCGGCTCGCCCTTTCGCACATGACCGCGGGCATTGCAGATGACGCGGGTATGGGCTCCAGTCGCCGACTCGATTCGATAGTCGTGCTGGCAATGCAAATGCCCATGCAGCCACAAACGAGCCTGCGGCAATAGCGCCTCATCGTCATTGCAAAAGCTAGCCGTACCCGGTTGGCGCCCATAGCGCGGGTCAGCGCTACGCAAACTGGGGGCGAAATGAGTTATGACGACGGTGGCCTCCCAGTCTTCGGCGGCGTCGCCGGCCATCAACTCTCGCGCCAGCCAATCTCGGCAGACCAGAGCCTCAGCACGCACCGCCGCCGCATCAAAAGACGAACCATGCCGTGAAGCTGCCATGACCCGTTGAAAATAACCGGCGGCCCGCATCGCTCGCTCGCGCTCAGCCGGACCGAAGACGTCAAAGTCGCTCCACCGCGTGCTACCGACAAAGCGCACCCGCCGCCCTTGAGCATCCAAGCGCACGCAGGTGGCGTTGTCGAGCATGATGAAACCCAACTCATCCGCCAGTGCTCGAAGTCCAGCCCGAGCGGCGTCAATGTCGCGGCCATCGTATTCATGATTGCCGGGCACAAAAATCACCGGCACCGGCCAATCACGAAAACGGTGCAGGCCTTGCCAGCTGCTATCGACATCACCGGCCAAGATCAACAACTCGGCCCCAGGCGCCACTTCGGGCTCAAACGCTTCGGTCTCCATATGGAGATCCGAAAGCAACTGCACAAGCATCAGTTAGCGCCGTGGCACTGTTTGTACTTGCGGCCCGAACCGCAGTGGCAGGGGTCGTTGCGACCCAGCTTGGGGCCTTCGCGGCGCAGGGTTTCCACGTGATAGCGCTGCTCTTGCGTCAGGTCGCAAAGATCGGCCACGGTGACGACCAATTCCTCAATGGCGTCGTCGACGTCCTTCAAGGGATGCTCGCGATCCAGCGTTGCGACGACTTCTTTCTCTTCATCGGTCTCGGCCGGCAGATGGCGATACAGGCGCGCCAGGGCCGCCATCACCGCGTCATCGGGCATGTCCGACAGCTCGGGGAAGCACAGCGTTGCATGCTGGAAGCCGGCCACCCATGGCATCAGCGTGCGCGAGATCAGGCTCATGCCGTCATAGGTCGCACGGGCTTGCCGCTCATCGGCGTCGAGCTCTTCGTCTGTGGCGGGTTCAGCGTCTGCCGCTTCTGCAGCATCTTCCAGATCGAGCACCACAGGGTCGAACCAACCGTCTTCCACCATGGCCCGATTCAGAGCCGAATGACGACGCTCAACCAACTCGCGGATGCGTGCCAACCAAGTTGGATCTGCATCCTCCGGCAACACGCCACCGTCGTAGTCGAAGATGTTTGGCAACCATTCGTCCACCTCAATCAGGCGGGGCTGCACCAGCACGCCACAGAGGTAGCCATCCAGCATCGAAGCGTTCAGCGCCTGCAAGGGCTCCGGTGTGGTGGCAAGGAGTTCATCGAGTTCAGCAAACTCGGCATCGGTCAGGTCTTGTGTACTCATGTGCCAATTGTCGCCTCTGTTGTCATCAAAGCGCTAGCCTGAGCGACACGGGCGGCTTCGACCAGCCGTTCTCGCATCCACTGCTGGGCGCTGCGGCTTTCGCTGCGCAGATGCCAAAGCATGTCCACATGGACCGGCGAAAGCGGCACCGGCAGTGGGCGCTCAATCAACTCGGCCTTGTAGCCGGTGGCCTCGACAAAAGAGGCCGGCAACACGGTCAGCAAGTCGGAGCGGGTCACCACACGGCCAGCAGTGAAAAACTGGTTAACAGTCAATACGATGCGGCGGCTGCGATTCATGGCGCTCAAGGCTTCATCGACAAAACCATGTGGTCGGCCCGAGAAGCTGACCAGCAGATGGTGGGCGGCGCAAAAAGCGTCTAGGTCCAGCGTCCGGTCGGCCAAGGGATGGCCGCGCCGCATCACGCAGACATATTCACTGTCGTACAGGCGGTGTTGGCGTATCACCGACTGCCCCCCCTGAGCGCGCAGCGCCGCCACCGCACCTGGGAAATAGCCGACCGCAAAGTCGGCCTCGCCCTGGTCCAGCAGAGCGCGCGGGTCGCGCGTGGTCAGTGGCAGCACATGCACATTGGCCAATGCCTGCGCTTGTTCCAACTGCGCCACCAAAGGCGGCAGCAGTGACGCAGCGGTGGCATCCGCCATGGCAATACGAAAGGTGTACTCCTCCTCGGCGGGCCGAAATTCACCCGGCACCAACAGCGCCTGCAGACGCTGCAAGATCAAGCGCACTTCGGGCCACATACCCTCCGCTCGCGAAGTCGGCTTCATGCCAAAGGCCTGCCGCACAAACAAATCCTCTCCGAGCGCCTCGCGCAGGCGCTTCAAAGCATGGCTGACGGCCGGCTGCGTCATCGCCAAGCGAGCCGCGGCGCGCGTCAGGCTGCGCTCGGCCATCACCGCATCAAAGACCCGCAGCAAATTCAGATCCAGGGTACGGAATTTCATGATGAAGACGCCTGTGATATTCGCGCAGTTTATATATTCAATTCCTACAATTCATTGGCGGCATGACTAGGGTTTACCCGACAATCCATCCATCGGGCCAAAAGCCCACCCAAATAGGAAAGTCCCATGAGCGTCGCGACCCAAACCTTTGGCTTGCCCATGTCCCGCAGCATCCGCCACGGCGGATCGTTCACATCCATTGGCGCCCGCCTGTGGATGCACTTGATCGCCAACGTCAAGGCCCGCATCACGGCCGCGGCCGAAGCCCGCGCCGAGCGCGAATTGCTGGCTCTGGCGCAGCAATATGAGTCCAGCATGCCTTCGTTTGCGGCCGAGTTGCGCGCCGCAAACTGCCGCCGCTGAGCCTCACCCTGCCCCAGCGTAGGGCGGCAAAACGACCCAAGCCACCAGGCAAAAAAAAGCCCGCTGAATCAGCGGGCTTTTTCTATTCCGAGCAGGCTCGGGCTTATTCGGCAGCCAAGCGAGCTTCGATCTTCAACTTCGTGGCTGGCAACTCAGCCGGCAGACGATAGGCCAGTTGCTGGAACAGTTCGTCATGCAGCTTCATCTCGACGGCCCAGGCGGCCTTGTCGATATGGGTGGTGATGTTGAACTGCTCCTGCGTGAAATCGAGGCCATTCCAGTTGATGTCTTGGTAACGCGGCGTCACGCCGAAGGCATGCTCCTCGCCCTGACCGGTGCCTTCCACGCGGTCCAACATCCACTTCAGCACGCGCATGTTCTCGCCGTAGCCGGGCCAGACGAACTTGCCATCGTCACCCTTGCGGAACCAGTTGACGCAGTAGATCTTGGGCAACTTGGCGCCAGAAGCCTGCAGCTTCTTGCCCATATCCAGCCAATGCTGGAAATAGTCACTCATGTTGTAGCCCATGAATGGCAGCATGGCGAAGGGGTCACGGCGCACCACGCCTTGCTGACCGGCAGCGGCGGCAGTGGTTTCCGAACCCATGGTCGCGGCCATGTAAACACCTTCGACCCAGTCGCGCGCCTCAGTCGCCAAAGGCACGGTGGTGGAGCGGCGGCCGCCGAAGATGAAGGCATCGATGGGCACGCCAGCCGGGTTGTCCCAATCAGCATCCAGGGCCGGGTTGTTGATGGCCGAGACAGTGAAACGGGCGTTCGGATGCGCAGCCTTGGCGCCGGTTTCCTTGGCGATGGCGGGCGTCCAGTCCTTGCCTTGCCAGTCGATCAGGTGAGCCGGCGGTGTGTCGGTCATGCCCTCCCACCAGACATCGCCCTCATCGGTCAGGCCGACGTTGGTGAAGATCACATCCTTGTTCAGGCTGGCCATGCAGTTGAAATTGGTCAGCGTGTTGGTGCCCGGCGCCACGCCGAAATAGCCGGCTTCCGGGTTGATGGCATACATGCGGCCATCAGCACCCGGCTTGATCCAGGCGATATCGTCGCCAATGGTGGTGACTTTCCAGCCGTTGAATGCAGCTGGCGGAATCAACATCGAGAAATTGGTCTTGCCGCAAGCGCTGGGGAAAGCTGCCGCAAAGTGGTACTTCTTGCCCTCGGGCGAGGTCACGCCCAAGATCAACATATGCTCGGCGAACCAGCCTTGGTCACGACCCATGGTGGACGCAATGCGCAGCGCGAAGCATTTCTTGCCCAGCAAGGCATTGCCGCCGTAGCCGGAACCATAGGACCAGATTTCGCGGGTTTCGGGGTAATGAACGATGTACTTGGTCGGGTTGCAAGGCCACTTCACATCGGCCTGACCTGCTTCCAAGGGCGCGCCCACGGTGTGCACGCAGGGCACGAAAACGCCGTCTTCGCCCAGCACGTCGAGTACGGCACGGCCCATGCGGGTCATGGTGCGCATATTGACGGCCACATAGGGGCTGTCCGACAACTCAACGCCAATATGGGCAATCGGTGAGCCGATCGGGCCCATGCTGAAGGGCACCACATAGAGCGTGCGACCCTTCATTGCGCCCTTGAACAAGGCCGGTGTTCCGTCTTTCTGACCCGTCTGCAAGAGCTGGCGCATCTCGGCCGGAGCCATCCAGTTATTGGTCGGACCGGCGTCTTCCTTCTTGGCCGAGCAGATATAGGTGCGGTCTTCCACGCGCGCCACATCGCTGGGGTCGCTGCTGGCAAGGTAGCTGTTGGGGCGCAGCGCAGGATTGAGTTTCTTGAAGGTACCGGCCGCCACCAGCTGAGCGCAAAGGCGGTCGTACTCGGCTTGGCTGCCGTCGCACCAATAGACGTCGCGCGCCTCGGTCAACGCGGCGATCTCGGCCACCCAAGCAATCAGGCGAGAGTGTTTCACATGAGCCGGCACGTTCAAGCGCAGGCCTTCCATCACGGGTTGGTTCATAGCAGTTCCCATCAATATAAAAGCAGTATTGGGTCAAGCTCGTAAGCGAACACTCACCTCAACGGTGTGTTTCGCCTTCGGGCTTGACCCAATGCCACTCATCGCTTGGCCCCTGTTTGGCGCCTGATGCTGACCGGTCCCGCCTGTATTTCCACTAAAGCCAGCCACTCCGACCTAGACCGAAGCAACACCCGCCCCACAAGAGCTTCAATTGTCACCCCAATGTAACCATGCCGTAACTTGTCAGGAACCCGCAGTTATGCATTTCCAGAATGAAGTCATGCCCGGCGGGTTTTGCCGCGAGAACAGCCGCGACTTTTGTCACACTGCGGGGCATGAAACTGATCAGCATCAATCTGGCCCGCGCCCAAGACTTGCAAACCCTGGATGGCAAAACAGTCGCCAGCGGTATTCGTAAACGCAGCGTTTCGGGCCCGCAAGAAGTGCGGCCTCTCGGCCTGGTCGGCGATGAGCAGGCCGACCTCAGCGTGCATGGCGGCCTGAGCAAGGCGGTGTATGCCTACCCTTCCGAGCATTACGCCTTTTGGCAGACCGTGCGCGGCCAGGCCAAGGCGCCAGGCTGGGAGCAGCCACTGCCGCATGGCGCCATGGGCGAGAACCTGACGATTGCCGGACTGCTGGAGAAAGACGTTTGGATCGGCGACTTGCTGCGCTTTGCCGATTGCGAATTGTTGGTCAGCGAGCCGCGCTTTCCTTGCTTTAAGTTCAACGCAGTGATGGGCTTCAACAAGGCGGTCAAGCTGATGGGGGAAAGCGCCTGGTGCGGCTTCTACCTGGCCGTCAAAAAGCCCGGCCAGCTCACCGCCGGCGAGCGCTTTGAGCTGCTGCCGGGGCCGCGCGAGGTGTCCATCACCGAGTTGTTCCGGGCCAAGATCCGCGGCGGGTAGCGAAACCAGCGCCGCCCGCAACGCCCATCAAAGAAACGGGTAGTCGGTATAGCCCTTGGCGTCCCCGCCATAGAGCGTGGCGCGGTCGAGTGGCTGCAAGGCGGCGTTGAGGCGCAAGCGCCGTACCAGATCGGGGTTGGAAATGAAGTCACGACCAAAGGCGACCAGATCAGCCTGCCCCTCGGCCACCGCCTTCAAAGCCATTTCGCGGGTGTAGCCGTTGTTCACCATCCAGGGGCCACCGAAACAGCGGCGCATGGCTTGGTAGTCAAACGGGGCGATATCGCGGTCGCCACCGGTCTGGCCTTCCACTACATGCAAAAAGGCCAGCCCCAGCGGCGCCAGTTGCTCGGCCACATGGTTGAACAAGGCCTGCGCCTGGCTGTCGGGGCCGGCATCGTTGCTGGGCGTGACCGGGCTCAGGCGCAAGCCGCTGCGGCCTGGGCCGATGGCGGCAGCCACCGCCGTCATCACCTCCACAGTGAAGCGAGCGCGATGCGCAATGCTGCCGCCGTAGTCGTCACTGCGGTCATTGATGCTGTCACGCATGAACTGGTCGAGCAGATAGCCATTGGCACCGTGCACCTCTACCGCATCAAAGCCCGCCTCCATGGCGCATTCGGCCGCGCGAGCAAAGCTGGCCACTACCGCCGGAATTTCTTCAATAGCCAGCGCGCGTGGCGCCGACACCGGCACAAAGCCGCTGCCGGTGAAGGTCTGGCCCTTGGCCGCTCGTGCGGTGGAGGACACCGGCGCGCGCCCCTCGGGCTGGAACATCACATGCGAGATTCGCCCCACATGCCAGAGCTGCGCGGCGATCTTGCCGCCCTCGGCATGCACCGCGTCGGTCACCCGCTTCCACGCGGCCACTTGTTCGCGGCTGTGGATGCCGGGCGTATCCAGATAACCCTGACCCTCGGGGCAGATTTGCGTGCCTTCGCTGATGATCAAGCCGGCCGTGGCGCGCTGCCGGTAGTACTCCACCGCCATCTCGCCGGGCACAAGCCCCTTGGAACGGCTGCGCGTCAGCGGCGCCATCACGATGCGATTGGCCAGGGTCAAGGAACCGAGTTGAATGGGGTCAAAGAGATTGGGCATGAGCTTGAAAATTTTGTCGGCACGGGGCTTGAGAGGCGCCAAGCGTAGCTGCTTCTTGAGAGTCTTGCTGCGATGGCGCAGCTTCGCAGACAAGCCTTAGACTCGCGGCGCAAATACCCCTTGCCCACAGAGTCGAATACAGGTCCTCGCGATGACGCCCAAGCCCAGCCCCCTGCCCCTCTACCCTTTGCCTAGCGCGCTGAATCGGCGGCAAGGCTTGCAATGGCTGGGGGCCGGGTTGCTGGCTGCAGCACCGCTTGGGCAAGCCAGCGCCGAAAAACCCAGCGCCACGCTGCGTGTGGGCAAGCTGCAAGCCGTCAAGACCCTGGCAGCTGCCGCCAAAGTGGCCCGCGACGGCATGGTGATCGAAGTCGAAGCAGGCGACTACCCCGCCGACGTGGCGGCCTGGCCGCAAAGCCAGCTGAGCTTGCGGGCAGTGGGTGGGCGGGTGCGCATGCTGGCCAACGGCGCGGCAGCACAGGGCAAGGGTATTTTTGTGATGAGCGGTGACGGAGTCAGCATCGAAGGCTTTGACTTCATCGGCGCGCGCGTGCCCGACACCAATGGCGCCGGCATCCGGCTGGAGCGCGGCTCCTTGAACGTCAAAGATTGCTCCTTCAGCCGCTGCGAAATGGGCTTGCTGACCAATAACGACCCCAACACCCAATTGGAACTGCAGGGCTGCGAATTTTCATTCGGCGAGCGCCCTGGCAGCTTCAGCCATCTGCTCTATGCCGGCAGCATCGCCAAGCTCTCGGTCAGCGGCTGCTATTTCCACCACGGCATGCGCGGCCACCTGCTCAAAAGCCGCGCGGCGCTGAACCACATCTTCTACAACCGCCTGACGGACGAAATCGGCGGCAGCGCCAGCTATGAGCTGGAGTTCCCCAATGGCGGCCAAGCGCTGGTGATTGGCAACCTGATCCAACAAAGTTCGGGCTCGGACAACCCGCATATGGTGTCCTTCGGCGCCGAGGGCTACACCTGGCCCAAGCAGGAGTTGCAGCTGATCCATAACACCTTGGTTGATCTGATGCCCTCGCAAGGCGTCTACCTGCGAGTCAAACCCGGCCCCGCCAAGGTCCGCCTGATCAACAACCTCTTGGCCGGCAACCGCATCTTCAACGCCGAGAGCAGCTGGGAGCAGGCCGGCAATCATCTGATTGATCTGGACGAATTCGTGCTGGCGGCCCGAGAGAACTATGCGCTGCGGCCCAACTCGCATCTGCGAGGCAAGGCGGTCGAGCCTGGCGAAGCACTGGGCATGGCCTTGCGTCCGACACGCCAGTACCAGCACCCGCGCAGCACGATGGTCCTGCCGCAGCCGGCCCGTCACCCCGGCGCGATTCAGCTCCCTTAAGCCGGCTCGGGCTCGCGCGCGGACGCCCGCCACGCTACAGTTCGCACATGCTCGCCTACCGACACGCCTTCCATGCCGGCAACCATGCCGATGTTCTCAAACACCTGATCCTGACCCAGGTGCTTCGCTATATGGGCGAAAAAGACAAGCCCTACACCCTGGTCGACACCCACGCCGGCGCCGGCGGCTACTCGATCGAGGGTCAGTACGCTCAAAAGAAAGGCGAGTATGTGCACGGCGTTTCGCGCCTGTGGGACGCCAAAGACCTGCCCGAGCCGCTGGCCCACTATATGGAGCCGGTGCGCGCCTTCAATAATGACGGCCAGCTGCGTCAATACCCGGGCTCGCCGGCCATCGCCAACCTGCTGATGCGTGCCGAAGACCGGCTGCGCGTCTACGAGTTGCACCCGACCGACTTCCGCATTCTCGAAACCTATCTCTCCACCCGCCCCAACACCCAGGTCAGCGACAAAGACGGTTTCAGCGCGCTGCGCGCCGAACTGCCGCCGCCCTCGCGCCGCGCGGTGGTCTTGATGGACCCCTCGTATGAGTTGAAGACCGACTACGCCAAGGTCGTGACAGCGGTGCGCGAAGGCCTGGAGCGCTTTGCCGAAGGCGTGTTCCTGATTTGGTATCCGCAGCTGCAGTTGCTGGAGTCGGCCCAGCTGGCTCAGAAGCTGAAGGCCGCCGCCGATGCCGGAGCCAAGAAGGGCTGGTTGCATGTCCGCCTGACCGTGCAACAACAAGCCGATGTGCGCGGCTTCGGCATGCTGGGCAGCGGCATGTTCGTCATCAACCCGCCCTTCACGCTGCACGATGACCTGCAGGCCTGCATGCCTTATCTGGTCGATAAGCTGGGTCAATACGACGGCGCTAACTTCCTGCTCGAGCAGCGAACCTCCTGATTCGACGCGGCCTTCGCCCGGCTCACCCGGGCTTTCACCGCATCGTTTGTCATCATCTTCGCGTTAGGCTTGCGCCCTTGGCCCGATGCTGGGCCCTTCCTTTCACGCAAGCATGAACTTCAGCCTCGCCGCCCTGGCCCGCATCATTCCATTCGCCGCCTTCATGGCCTTGTTGGCGCTGCGGGGCTTTTTGCCAGAAAGTCAGCACCTGGATCCACGCTGGATCTATGGCGCCAGCGTCTTGGTGGTCGGCGGCCTGCTGGCCTGGTACTGGCGCGGCTACGGTGAGCTGGCCCGCCAAAACCTGCCGAATCGGCGCGAGACGCTGTGGAGCGTAGGCATCGGTTTGCTGGTGTTTGCACTGTGGATCCATCTGGATGCGCCCTGGATGCAATTGGGCGAAGCCACCGCCAGCTTTTTGCCGCTGGACGCCGAGGGTAGGCCAATCTGGCCCATGATCGCGCTGCGCTGGATAGGCGCGGCGCTGATCGTGCCGGTGATGGAAGAACTGTTCTGGCGCAGCTACCTGATGCGCTGGATTGAGAGCCCGCAGTTCGAAACCGTGGACCCGTTGCGGGTTGGGCCCAAGGCCATCGTGCTGTCCACCTTTGTCTTCATGCTGGCGCACACGCTCTGGCTGGGCGCCATCGTGGCCGGCCTGGCCTACGCCTGGTTGTATGCACGCACCGGCAAGCTGTGGACCGCCGTCATTGCCCACGCCGTGACCAATGGCGTGCTGGGCCTGTGGGTCATCCACAGCGGCCAATGGCAGTTCTGGTGAACCCCCTCCGGCAAGACCTGACCCCGCCAACTAATTTTCTATAAAAAAAAAGGCCTTCATGAGCTCACCCACGCCCGAGCACAGCAGTCAGTTCGCGCTACTGAAGCAGCGTCGCTTTGCACCCTATTTCTGGGTGCAGTTCCTGAATGCCGGCAATGACAATCTGTTCAAGTTCCCGCTGATCATCCTGATCACTTACCAGCTGCAGCTGAACTGGTTGCCCGCCTCGCAGGCCGGCCTGGTGGTGAATGCGCTGTTCATCCTGCCCTATGTGTTTTTCTCCGCCACCAGCGGTCAGCTGGCCGACAAGCTCGAAAAACACAAGCTGATGCGCTTTGTGAAGTCGCTAGAAATTGCCATCATGGCCCTGGCGGCCTGGGGCTATTTGACGACCCAAGTGCCCGTGCTGCTCTTGTGCGTGCTGCTGATGGGTTTGCACTCCACACTGTTCGGCCCGGTCAAATACGCCTACCTGCCACAGCAGCTGAATGAGCGCGAACTGATGGGTGGCAACGGCATGGTGGAGATGGGCACTTTTGTGGCCATCTTGCTGGGCCAGGTGGCCGGTGGCCTTTTGATCGCCATGCCCGAGGTGGGTCCCCGTTATGTGGCCATCGCCTGCTTGTTGACCGCGCTGCTGGGCCGGCTGTTGGCGCAATACATCCCGCCCTGCCCGGCCACCGATCCGCAGCTGAAGATCAACTGGAACCCCTTCACCGAAACCTGGCGCAACCTGAAACTCTCGCGCGAGGTGCCGGTGGTGTTCCGCTCGCTCTTGGGCATTTCTTGGATGTGGTTCTTTGGCGCCGTTTACTTGAGCAACTTCCCGGCCTTCGCCAAGGAAGTGCTGCATGGTGACGCCCAGGTCGCCACCGCCTTGCTGGTGATGTTCTCGGTCGGCATCGGCGTCGGCTCGCTTTTGTGCGAGATGCTGTCACGCCGCCATGTCGAGATCGGGCTGGTGCCAGTCGGTGCCATCGGCATGACGCTGTTCTCGGTCGACCTCTACTTCGCCTCGCGCGGTCTTTCCAGCCAGCCCGACTTGATGGGCCTGGCCGCCTTCTTTGCGCACCCCGAGCATTGGCGTGTGCTGGCCGATCTGGGCCTGCTGGCCCTGTTCACCGGCCTCTACAGCGTGCCGATGTATGCGCTGATTCAGCTGCGTTCTCAGCCCACGCACCGGGCCCGCATCATTGCCGCCAACAACATCCTCAACGCGCTCTTCATGATTGCCAGTTCGCTACTGGCCGGCGTCTTGCTCGGCAGCTTCGGTTTCAGCATCCCCGAGCTGTTCTTGTCGGTGGGCTTGGCCAATCTGCTGGTGAGTCTGTATGTGTTCCTGCGCGAGCCGGAATATCTACAGCGTTTTGTCGCCATCATCAGCGGCCGACGCGGCGAACCCACCCACAGCGATCAGGCCTCAGCCAACACGCCGCCAAGCCAGCCTAAGGCGTAATTTGAAGGCTCGCGCCCAGCGCCAGGCGGCGCTGCGGCGCACCCAAGCCAGCAAGCCTGCCTTCCACAGGCTCCAGCGCTGGTAGAGCTTGGCGAACCACGCCATCCGCAACAGCGCCGGCCGAGTCAGTTGAAACAGCCGCGCCACGATGGCGGTGCCGATCAGCTTGACCACCACGATCACCAGCAGCCCCAAACCGGCGCGGCCAATGCCGATCAGCCACAGCGCCAGCAGCTTGACCGGCAGCAGCAAAAGCGTGGGCAACAAAAGGACCGCCAAGGCGGCAGGTGGCGGCAAGCGCCCGATCCACGCCTCCAGCTGACGCAATACCGGCAGCTGCCCCAAGCGCGCCATCAGGCGCGCCAGCGGCGCCCAGCCCCATTCCTCAAACAAGATCAGCAGCGCCAGCAAGAGGCGCAGGATCCCTCGCAGCGGGGCCAGCAGGGCGAGCAACAGAGCTTTCAGCATGGCTGCATCATGCAGCGAGAGCGCAGGCTTGCAGCGTGCCGAATTACACCCCGCGGGCGCGGTCCTCGGCGAACTTGCGACGGAAGGCTTCAAAACCGCCGGTACCGGGCAGGTCCAGCGCATCCCGCGCTTCCTTCATCAGGTTCAGGTAGTAGTGCAGGTTGTGGATGCTGGTCAGCATCGGGCCCAGCATCTCGCCGCAGCGATCCAGATGGTGCAGATAGGCGCGGCTGAAGGTCTTGCAGGTGTAGCAGCCGCAGGTCTCGTCGACCGGCCGTTCATCGGTCTTGTAGCGCGCATTGCGCAGGCGCAGATCGCCAAAGCGGGTGAACAAGTGGCCGTTGCGCGCATTGCGGGTCGGCATCACGCAGTCGAACATATCGATGCCGCGGGTCACGCCTTCGATCAGGTCTTCCGGCGTGCCCACGCCCATCAGGTAGCGCGGTTTGTTGGCCGGCAGCTGGTGGCCAATGTGGGCCAGCACGCGTTGCATGTCTTCCTTGGGCTCACCCACCGAGAGGCCGCCGATGGCATAGCCCGGCAGGTCCAGCGCGGCCAGGCCGGCCAGCGAATGGTCGCGCAGGTTTTCATACATGCCGCCCTGCACGATGCCGAACAAGGCGTTCGGGTTCTGCAAACGGTTGAATTCATCGGCACAGCGCTTGGCCCAGCGCAAGCTCATCTCCATCGAGACGCGGGCTTCCTTCTCGGTGGTGATGTGGCCCTTGCTCTCGTAAGGCGTGCATTCGTCGAACTGCATGACGATGTCGGAGTTCAGCGCCGTTTGGATCTGCATGCTGATCTCGGGCGTCAAGAAGAGCTTGTCGCCATTCACCGGCGAGGCGAACTTGACGCCCTCCTCGGTGATCTTGCGCATCTCGCCCAGGCTCCAGACCTGAAAGCCACCACTGTCGGTCAGGATTGGCTTGTTCCAGCTCTCGAAGCGGTGCAAGCCGCCGAACTGCTTGATGATGTCCATGCCGGGGCGCAGCCACAGATGGAAGGTGTTGCCCAGAATGATCTGCGCCCCCATCTCCTCCAGCGAGCGCGGCATCACGCCCTTGACGGTGCCGTAGGTGCCCACCGGCATGAAGATGGGCGTTTGCACCACTCCATGGTTGAGCGTCATCTGGCCACGACGTGCGTGGCCCTCGGTTTTGAGCAGGTCGAACTTCAGCATAGTGCCCCGATTGTCGCAGCTGTCATCCGGCCGTAAACTGAGCCGACCAGGGGCGCCCACAGATCCGCCAAGCGGACCGGGCAGGCTTGATTGCGACAAACAACTGCCATGCGTTCACTGGCCCTGGTTTCCCTGCTGCTGACTGCCCTGCTCTGGCAAGACCCCGCGCTTGCCGGTGAATCGGCTTGCGGCCATTACACGCTGGCCTACTACGAGCTCGGCGCGCTCTACTACCGGGACAGCGACGGCCGCTTCGCCGGCATCGACAAGGACGTGGCGGAAGAACTGTCACGCCGCAGTGGCTGTCAGTTCAAGACGGTACTGGAGTCGCGCGTGCGCATCTGGGATCAACTCTCCAGACAAGTGTTGGACCTGAGCGTTTCCGGCATCGCCACGCCGGAGCGCGAAAAGTTCGCCGACTTCATCCCCTACTTCCAAACCCGCAACTACGCCCTGTTGCGCCAGGAGTTGAGCGAATCGCTGGCCACACCCGAAGCCTTTCTGGCCGATGGCCGGCGTCTGGTGGGCGTGGTCAAAAGCTTCAAACACGGCGCTTTTTACGACGCCTGGCTGCAGCGCCTGCGGGAGCAGCAGCGCGTGGTTGAGCTGGCCGACTTCGAAACCGCCGTTCGCATGTTCAAGCTCGGTCGTGTCGATGCCTTGCTGGCCCTGCCCACCAGTCTGGCGCGCCTGCTGCAACAGGCCAGCCTGCAGCACCAGATCAAGGTGATGGACTGGGCGCCACAAGACCGCATCGTTCACGCCTTGATCGTCTCGCGACAGCGCGTCAGCGAAACCGACCGGGAGCGCCTGCGTGTCACCATCCAGGCCATGCAGGCCGACGGCAGTCTGGAGAACATCTTCACGCGCCATGTCGGCGAGCGCTTGGCTCGAGAGATGCGTTTGAGCGATGCACCGTAAACTCTGCACCTCTGCCGGGGAGGCTCTCTCCGGCCAAGCGAAAGACTTGGCATGCGTCGACTATTGCGGTTGATTTCACTTTGCGGTGCCTGCACCCTGGGCCTGAGCTTGCCGGCCCAGGCCGCCCCCACTGCGGCCAAATGCGGCCCATACGCCCTGGCCTTTTATGAGCACGGGGTGCTGTACTTCCGCGATACCAAGGACAACTACGCTGGCATTGATCTGGATGTGGTCAATGAGCTGGCCAAACGCAGTGGCTGCGTCTTCAAGACGGTACTCGAATCGCGCGTACGCATCTGGGACCAGCTGTCTCGCAATCAGCTGGATCTGAGCGTCTCCGGCATTCCGACCCCGGAGCGCGAGCAATACGCCGAGTTCATGCTCTATATGCAAAGCCACAACTATGTGGTGATGCGCAAGGGCATGAGCAAGCAAGTGGGCTCATTGGCTGATTTTTTGGCCGACCCGAAGCGCCAGATCGTGGTGGTGAAGAGCTTCAAGCACGGCAGCACGCTAGACGCCTGGCTGGACCAGCTGCGCAGCCAGCAGCGGGTGGTGGAGGCGCCGGACTTCGAGGCGGCCTTGCGCGTCTTCAAGGCCGGGCGTACCGATGCCATGCTGGCCCTGCCGACCACCTGGTCACTGCTGACGCGCCGTGAGGCCGTGCAGCAGCAATTTGAATTGCTGGACTGGGCGCCTCAAGACCAAATCCTGGCCGGCCTGATCGTCTCGCGCCAACGCGTCAGCGAGGCCGACCGGCTGCACCTGCGCCAGGCCCTGATGGCGATGCGCAAAGACGGCACGCTGGACGCCATCTTCAAACGCCATGTCGGCCCCGACTTGGCCCAGAGCATGCGCTTGGACCCTGCCCTCGATTCCGCCCGCTGACCCGGCCGCCGTGCCGGCCTCTGAGCCGGCCGGCGAGAATGGTGGCATGCCGTTTTCACTCGCCGCCACCGTCCACAGCGAAGTCATCATCAAGAAGAGCCGCTTCATCGCCTGCGTGGAGCGTATGGGTGATCGTCAGGGCGCCAGCGAGCGGGTTGCCGCCTTGCGCGCCGAGCACCCCGGTGCCGTGCATGTCTGCTGGGCGCTGCTGGCGGGCGGGCAATCGGCCGCCGTCGATGATGGCGAACCCAGCGGCACGGCCGGTCGGCCCATGCTGGAGGTGCTGCGGCATCAGGATCTGGAGGGCGTGCTGGCCACCGTGGTGCGCTACTGGGGCGGCTCCAAGCTCGGCGCCGGCGGCCTGGTGCGGGCCTATACCGACGCGGTGGCACAAGCGCTGCTGAAGGCCGACAAGGTGCCACTGATTCGGCTCAAGACCCTGCGCTGCACCGTGCCCTATGCCTTCGAGGGGATGCTGCGCCGTGAAATCGAGGCCGCACAAGCCCAGCACTTGCAGGTCCAGCATGGCAGCCAGGTCGAGCTGAGCTTTGCCTTGCCGGAGGCCGACGCCGCTGGCTTTGTCGCCCGCCTCAACGAGGCCGGTCAGGGGCGCATCGGCTGGTTGAAAGACGACTGAAACAGGCCCGGCTCAGAGCAAAGAGCCTTGCTCCGGCGGTGGTGGTGGAGCGGGTGAAGCTGGTGAAGGAGGCGATGGTGGCGAATGAGCCCCCGCCCGCCGCAAGCGCGCCAGCAGCGCATCGGTCTCTTCGGCCGGGCGCAAATCAAACAGTTCCGTCTGCGGCAAGCGCAACAACTCCTTCGCCGACGCCAGCGGCCCATTCAGCCACAGGTCCCAGTCTTCGGCCGCCAAGGGAATGGCGGCGCGTTTGTCCTGCGCGTCCGGCGGCAGTTGCGGGTCAGGCTTGTGCAGGCGGCTGAGCAGCGGGTGGCCGTCGCAATTCATCGTCAGCATCGAGTAGTTGGGCAGCAACTCGCCACTGACCGGATCCACCCACTCCGACCAGATGCCGGCCAAGGCCCATGGCGCCCCGTCGGCGCGGCGCAACTGCCACCAGATATTGCGACCGGTCTCCCAGTTCGGCTCCTGGTAGCTCTGTGCCGGGATCAGACAGCGCCGGCCACTCAGCCAGGCATCCCGGTAGGTCGGCCGCTCGGCCACCGATTCGATACGCGCATTGTTGGTGAGAATGGCCCGAGAGGACGGCCTGGCCTGGCGCGCACGCGGCGCGATCATGCCCCACTGGCCGGCCACGGCAATGCGCGCACTAGGCCCCTCCTCGGACACGCCGCCACGCACCAACACGCCCCGCCCAAAAGGGCCCACCGCCCCCTGCGGCAGGTCCCCACGCACGCTGGCCCGAAAGTGCCGCTCGATCTCTTCTTTGGCCGAGACATGGTAAAGATTGCACATGCTGCCGACTGTAGCGCCCAAGCCCCTTGCCGGCCGGCGCCCGCGCCACAACCCTTACCATTACGGCCCATGAACAAGACTCTTTTGAGCGCCGCCGCAGCCTTGCTGCTGAGCGCCTGCGCCAGCGGCCCCCAAGTGCCGACCGGCCTGCAGATCGATCGCACTTACAGCGCCGTGGGCCAGGACAGCCGCTCACAGTTTCTGGTGCTGCACTACACCGCCCTGAACTGGGAGCGCTCGCTGCAAGTGCTGAGCACGCAGCAGGTCAGCGCCCACTACCTGGTGCGCGACGAGCCGCCCAGCATCTACCAACTGGTGGATGAAAACCGCCGCGCCTGGCATGCCGGCATCAGCTCTTGGGCCGGCCACACGCAGCTGAACTCGGCCTCCATCGGCATCGAGATCGTCAACGCCGGCTTTACCGACAGCCCCAAGGGCCGTGTCTATGTGCCCTACCCGCCGGCTCAAATCGACAACGTCATCGCCCTGGTGAAGGACATCGTCGCCCGACATAACATCCGGCCCGAGCGCATTGTGGGTCACTCCGACATCGCCCCCGGTCGCAAGCAAGACCCCGGCCCGCTATTCCCCTGGCGCCGCCTGGCCGATGCCGGCGTGATCCCTTGGCCGGATGCGGCGCAAATCAGCGCCAAGCTGCCGCTCTATGAAAGCCTGCCGCCGGACGCGGCCTGGTTCCAGGACAAACTCAGCCGCGTCGGCTATAAGGTGGAGCGCAGCGGCAGCTTCGATGCCGCCACCATCGCCGCTCTGTCCACCTTGCAAACCAAGTACCGCCCCAGCGACTACAGCGGCTTTGGCGATGCCGAAACCGCCGCGCTGCTGGACGTGCTGACCTCGCCCAATGGCATGTGGATGATCAAGCCCGGCCCTGAAGGTCGCCCAGAGCCCTATGCCCAGCCCTATACCGCGCGCTGGTAATTGCTGAATCCCGCAGCGCCCCTTTTGACTCCCCCGCACGAAAGCAAACGTCCACCATGCTGACCGATTTGATTGCCGCCTCCGCCGATGATGCCGCGGTCATCCCCCACACCCCCGGCCACGCCAATATCTGGCCCACCTTGGAAGTCCCCAGCGTGGAACCCACCCAATGGGCCAGCTTGCGCCTGATCTTGCAGCAGAGCCAAGGCCTGCCGGGCGCGATGGCCGCACCCGCCGCGCTCAGCCACGCGATGCAAGACTTTGAGCGCATCGGTGCCGTTGGTGAAATTGGCGACCCCTGGCTGGTCTTGCTGCCCGAAGACCTGAGCCTGCGCCTGGCCCAGGTGTCGGAGGACCAGATTGCGCCGCTGGCGCGCGCCTGGGCCGCCAGCGAGGCCGAGCGGCGGCCGCAATGGAATGCCGAGTTGCTGGAGTTCATGCTCAGCGATATGTCGGCCTTCGCCGCCAGCGCGGTGGCGCAGGGGCATCGCCTCTTCCTTTGGATCTGCCCTTAAGTCCAATTTCAAACGTCAACACCGGGAGTGCCGCCCATGGGTCAGTTCGCTTTTCTCAGTCAGAACGCTTTCATGGCGGTGCCCCGACATGAAGCCGCTCGACCATTTGCCGTGGCCGGCATCGCCTGGGACGGCTGCGTCACCAACCGCCCCGGCGCCCGCTTTGGGCCGAGCGCGATTCGCCAGGCCAGCCAGATGCTGTGCGACGGCATCCACCCCTGGTTCAACACCACACCCGAAACCGTCTTGACGGATCTGGGCGATCTGGCCCTGCCCAATACCAGCCTGGAGGCCATGCGCGCCGCCATGATGCCGCTGATCGCGCCGATGATTGCCCAGCACCACATGGCCTGGCTGGGCGGCGACCACTCCATCACCCTGCCCTTGCTGCGCGCCTACAAAGCGCACTACGGGCGGCCGCTGGCGGTCATCCACTTCGATGCGCATTGCGACACCTGGGAAGACCACTTCGGCGAGCCCAGCGGCCACGGCACCTGGGTCTATGAAGCGATTCAAGAAGGCCTGGTCATCAAGGAGTGCTTTGTGCAGTTCGGCATTCGCTCGGCCGGCGTGCGCGAGGCGCGCGAGTATGTGGCCGACCAAGGCGGGCTGATCTTCAATGCCCGGAGCTTGCGCGGCTTGGACAACCCGGCGCAGCTGGCGTCGATCTTGCAGCAGGTGCGCGAGCGCATGGCTGCACATGGCCACCCGCCGCTCTATCTGAGCCTGGACATCGACTGCCTGGACCCCGCCTTCGCCCCCGGCACCGGCACGCCCGAGCCCGGCGGCATGAACACCAACCAGGTCTTCAGCATCCTGGAAGAGCTGGTGCCGGCGCTGAACTTCGTCGGCATGGACTGTGTGGAAGTGGCTCCTGCTTACGACCACGCCGAATTGACCAGTTATGCCGCGGCCCAGTTCGTCTGGACCTATTTGTGCGGCAAGCTGAGCTCAAAGCAAGTGCCCGCTCCGGGCTGAGAGCGGACCCGCAGCTGGCCCTGCATCACGCCATGCACCAGGTTGTGGCAGATGTGCAGGCCCAGGCCGCTGCCGCCCTGGCCGAAACGGGTGCTGAAAAAAGGGTCGAAGATGCGCGGCAGGTGCTCAGGCGCAATGCCTTTGCCGTTGTCCATCACCTGCAGCAAGAGCGCATCGGCTTGCGCTTCGGCGCGCAAGCGCAGCCAGGCTTCACTCGGCATGGGCGACGCTGAACTGTGCTTCTCAAAGGCATGCAGCAAGGCATTGCCCAGCAGCTGCAACAAGACCTGCTGCAGCGGGCCCGGGTAACCCTCGACGCGCGGCGACGCGTCCACCTCCAGCTGCAGTTGCACGCCGGCCCGCTCGGCCTGCTCGCGCATGGCGGACATCACCAGCTCGCACACAGGCCTGAGCGCAAAGGCCTGGCGTTGCTCCTGCTTGGGGTCGGCCGCCACTTGCTTGAAGCGCTGCACCAGCTCGGAAGCGCGGTCCAGGCCGCGCAGTAACAAGGCGCTGCTTTCGTTCGCGTCTGCCAGGTACTGGCGCAGGTCATGCAGCTTGACCGAGCGCGCCTCCACCATATGACCGAAGCCGACGGTGCGCTCTTGCAAGGTGCTGGCCGCCAGCAGGCAGTTGCCAATCGGGGTATTCAACTCGTGGGCCACACCGGCCACCAGACTGCCCAGGGCGGCCAGCTTTTCTTGCTGCACCAGCAAGGCCTGGGCATCGCGCAAGCGCTGGTGCGCGGCGGCGTTGTCCAGCGCAATCGCCACATAGGCGCACAGGGTGCGCACCACCAAGCGGTCGCGCGCCGCATAGCCCAGACCCGGCCGCGCCGGCAGCAAGAGTGCGCCCAGCAGTCGCTCACCCAGGCGCAAAGGCAGGCACAGACCAAGCGGCGGCGCAGTCGCTTGCAACCCGTCTTGCACCCCGTCCACCATCGCCTCGGGCGCAGTCTCGCCCGCCAAGGCTTGGCTCAACAAGGCCTGCTCTTGCGGCGTCAGCCCGCCAAGCTCGACAGCGGGCGCGTCCGCGCCCAAGCGGCGCACGCCCAGCAGCTCGGCCCGAGGCCCCAGCTGCACCAGCGCCAGGCGGTCCAGGCTCAACATCAATGACAGCGCCCGCGCCAGTGCTTGCAGCACCGCGTCAAACTCCAGCGATGCGGTGATCTCGCGCCCCATCTCGCTGAGGTGCTGCAGCGTGTCCATGCTTTGCTCCAGCATCTCGGCGCGCTGCGCTTGTGCCGACGCCAGCTGGCGCAGATGTTCGGTCTCCAGCCGTGCGCGCTCGGTCTGCTGCATGACCTGCAGCGCCATCAGGCGCTTGCTCGCCAGCTCGCTCTGGATCAGCTGGCGGGCTTCGGCCGCCTGGCGAGCCAAGACATAGGCCTGGGTCATATCGCCCAGCCGCGCATGGGCTTGGGCCAGCATGTCGATCAACTCGCCCGGCACCCGAAAGCCCGCAATGCTTTCGGCCAAGCTCAGGGCCTGGCGCAGATAGTGCAAGCAGGCCTCGGCGCCACTGCCGGTGTCGGCGGGCCGGGGCAAAGCATGCGCCAGATGCAGCTCAGCCAAGGCCTTCAAAGACTCGATCTGGCGCAGCACATGCTGGCTGCGCTGCGCCAGCTGCAAGGCTTGCTCGGCCGCTCGCAAAGCCTCTTGCACCCAGCCCATGGCCGCCAGCGCCAGCGATCGGCCTCGGCAGGCATTGATCTGCTGATCGGGCTGGGGGTCGGTTTCGCTGATCGCCTGCACCTGCTCAAACAAATGCAGCGCTTGCAGCCACTGCTGGCGGTCCAGGCAGAGATCGGCCTGGTACTTGAGCAGCAAGCCGTAGTTGCGCGAGTTGGCCATCGTCGCCAGCAGCTGCGCACTTTCGCAAAGGGTTTCTTCGGCCGCATCCAGCCGCCCCATGCGGCGCAGGGTTTCGCCCAGCTTGGCCAAGACCATGCCCAAGCTACCCGGCCAGCCGCGCGGCCGCACCAACTGCAATGCTTGCTCCATCCACTGCAGCGCCAGTTCATGGTCATTGAGGCTGAGCAAGGCATCGGCCGCATTCATGGCGGCCAGAATCGCCCTTTGGATCTGGCCGGTGGCCAGCGACAGCTCAAACGCCCGCATGCGCTCGGTGGCGGCCAGGCCGTAGTTGCTGTCTTGCGCGGCCAGCACGCCGTTGAGTTCATGCGCCCAGGGCTGCGCGCCGGGCGACAGCGCCGCCAGCGCTTGCGCATCACAGCCGCCTTTGGCGCGGCCCGCCAGCGGGTCGCGAAAGGTGGGGTAGATGTCCAACATCAGCTGCGCGACCTCCGCCCGGCAGCGATCGCCCTGCGCTTTTGCGCCATGCAAGGCCTCTTGCAGATAGGCAATGGCCCGCTGGCTTTGCCCCAGCAGCTGCGAAGCAACAGCCAGCAAAAGGGCCGCGTCGATCTGCACCCAGGCCTCGCCGCAGCCTAGGCTCAAGGCCTGCGCTTGGCTTGCGGCGGAATGGGCCTCACTCAGGCGGGCTTGAAGCAGCGCCGTTTCAGCTTCGACCAACAGGCAGCGTGCCTCTTGCGCGTCCGACAGCCGGCCAGCGGCGCGCAACTCCTCGCCCAGACGCTGGGCGAGATCGGGCTCGCGTTGGCGCAGATGCCAGTTCAGCCAACGCAGCAGTTCAAGCCGCCGGGCGGGCGGCAAGCTGGCCTGGGCCAGTTCCGCCTGCCAGGCTTGCACCACCTCATTGCGAACATACAAGTCCATCGCCGCGCCTCCAGCTCGCGCTTCGAGCGTAACCCGAAAGCGCCGTGCTGCGGCTTAAGCAGCGGGGTTCAAGGCCGCTTGGCCAGCCATTCCACCAGCGCGTTCAGCACCGGCCGGCCGCGCGCGGCGGCTTCCTCGTGGTTGACCATGGCCACCAGCACCCAGTGGCGGCGCTGCGCGTCTTGCACAAAGCCAGCCAGGCCGGTGACGTTGTCCAGCGTGGCGGTCTTCAAGCGCGCACGGCCTTCGACGGCCGTGCCTTTGAAGCGGCGCGTCAAAGTGCCATCCACCCCCGCCAGTGGCAAGCCGCTCAGCAGCTCAGGCGCCAAGGGCGAGTCCCAAGCAGCGGCCAAGACGGCGGCCAGCTGGGCCGGCGCGATGCGCTCGGTGCGCGACAAGCCAGAGCCGTTCTCCAACACCAGACCGGCATCGGCGATGCCCTTGGCCGCCAGCCATTCGCGCACCACGCGCTCGGCCGCTTGCGCGGTGGTTTCGTCTGCATGGGCTGCACTGGCGCCCAGGCGCAAATAGACCAGCCGGGTCACCGGGTTGTCCGACTGCTTGAGCGCCGTACGCAGCAGCTCGCCCAGCGGACGGTCGCGGTGGCTGGCCAGCACCCGGGCGTTGGGCGGTGTGAGGCCCTCACGCACCTCGGGGCCCAGCGTGCCGCCCAGCTCGGTCCAGATCTGGCGCACGGCTTTCTCAGTCAGCCATTGGCGATCGAGCAAATTCAGATTGACCCGCTGCTGGCATTGGCGCGGAAACGTGCCCTTCAGCAGCACCGTCATCTCGCCGGCCGTCGCGCGCACCTCGGGCAAGCGCCAGCCCTGCTCCCAGTCGACGCAAGGCTTGTCGACCAAGCTCATGCCGCTGAGGTCGAACTGCAGGCCCGGCCAGGCTGGCAGGCTGCGGGCGCTGAGGCGCTGCGTGTCGGCGCTGAGCTGGTAGCCGAGCAAATTGCTGTTCAGGTGCAAGGCATCGGGGATGACGTTGTAAGGCCACTCGGGCGAGGCATCAAAAGGCGGCTGGCCAAGCTCTGGCCGCGCCGGGCGGAAGAGGCTGCGGTCCACCACCAGGCCGCCGCGCAGCTCGCGCAGGCCCTCTTGCTCGCGCAGCTGGCGCAGCATCAACCAGAGCACGCCCCAATCCAGCTCCGCATCGGCGCCGCCGCGCAAGTACAGCGGGCCCGGCAAAACATCGCCCTGCACCGGGCCGTCAACCAACAGATCGGTGCGGCCCCGCGATGCCGGGCCCAGTCGGTCCAACGCCACCACGGCGGTGAGCACTTTCATCACCGAGCCGGCTTGAAAAGCCGTCTCGCCTTGCAGACTCAAGACCTGGCCCCGCCGGTCCAGCGGGAAGGCGTGCACCGCCAACGCCGTTTCGGGCAAGCCCGTCTTGGCCATGACTTGACGCACCTCGGGCGGTAGCGTCAGGTGGGCATGGCGGTGGTGTCCTCCTGCTTGGCCCCGCTCCTGGGCGAGAGCCACCCAGGGCAGAGCCAGCACGCAGCCTGTCAAAGCGAAGACGACACGGCGTCGGACCGCGGCGCGCATCCCTTATGCCCCCAAGCCGCGGACGAACGCCAGCAACTGCGCCACCATGGTGGCGCTGGCCTTGGGCGCTTCGATGTCGCCGGCCAGCACATGCTGCCCCTGGCTTTCGCTGTAGTCGACCTCGATCAGGCATTTCGACGCACTACCAAAGCGCGCAAAAGCGGCCCGCGCCTGCTTCACATTGATGACGCTGTCGCGCGGCGAGACGAACATCAGCAGCGGCGCCTTGATTTGCTCCAAGGCACTGGCGCGCACATGGCGCACCAAGCTCATCATCGGCCCCAGGGCCGAGGTCGGGTACTCATGGGTCCAGACACGCGCGCGCCGCTCGTCGCGCGGCTTGAAGCGCATCTTGCCGCCATGCACCAGGTGAATCAGGGCGCGACCCCAGGACCAGTTGATCAGGGCCGCGAACGGGTCTTTGGGCCCGAAGTTCGGAGACACCATCACCCAGGCCGCGACCCGCTGACCTTCCGGCTGCAAAGCCGCCCAGGCGGCCAGGGTCGCGCCGGTGGACGTGCCCATGACCAGGACTCGCTCACCCAGGCGATGACCCAGGGCCAGGGCCTCCAGTGCATCGGCCTTCCACTGCGCCACCGACATCTCGCCCATGGCCGCGCCGGGTCGGCCATGGCCAGCCAAGCGGGTGTAAAAGACGTGGCCCCCCAAGCCTTGAGCCAGCATTTCGGGCACCGGCGCCATCTCCTGACGGCTGGCGGTGAAACCATGCAGATACACCACGGCCCAAGGCGCGCGCACGCGGCCCGCAGGCCCCCAGACGATTTGCTTCTCAGCCCCTGGGGTGACGTCCGCCAGCCGCGCCTCGGCCGCGGCCAGATGGGCGTCCAGCTGATCCAGCTGGGAGGGCAAGGCGTCAACGGATTCCGGTGGCATCAAAACCTGTGAGTGGCATGCGGTGGGTTCAAAAAAATGGCGCCCTAGGCCAAGCTAGGGCGCCACGGTTCAGACCTGACCCTGCTTAGCCTTAGGCCAGCACGGCTGCCATGGCGGCGGCGGTCGCCTCAACATTCTTGTTGTTGAGGCCGGCGACGCACATGCGACCCGAGCGCACCAGATAAACGGCGAACTCGTCCTTCAGGCGGTCCACCTGAGCGGCCGTCAAGCCGGTGTAGCTGAACATGCCGCGCTGGGTCAGGAAGTAGTCAAAGTTGCGGCCCGGCAGCTTGGCCGTCAGCACTTCGTACAAGGCATTGCGCATGGCGTGGATGCGCTCACGCATCTCGTTGACTTCACCTTCCCACAGCGAACGCAGGGTCGGGTCGGTCAGCACGCGGGCGACCAGTTGGCCGCCATGCATCGGCGGGTTGGAGTAGTTGCGGCGGATCAAGAACTTCAGCTGGCCCAGCACATTGGCGGCCTGAGCGGCGTTCGGGCAGACCACGCTGAGGGCACCGCAGCGCTCGCCGTACAAGCTCATGCTCTTGGAGAAGCTGTTGGCAACGAAGAAGCTCAAGCCGGCGTCGGCCATGGCGCGGATGGCAAAGGCGTCTTCCTCGATGCCGTCGCCATAGCCTTGGTAAGCCAGGTCCAGGAAGGGCAGCAGCTCACGCTCTTTCAACACCGGGATCAACTCGTCCCACTGCAGCGGGGTCAGGTCCACACCAGTCGGGTTGTGGCAGCAGGCATGCATCAAGACCACACTCTTGGCGGGCAGGGTCTTGATGGTGGCCAGCATGTCGGCGAAACGCACGCCGCCGGTGGCCGCGTCGTAGTAAGGATAGGTCTTGACCTCGATGCCCGAGCCTTCGAAAACGGCGCGGTGGTTGTCCCAAGTTGGGTCGGAAACGTAGATGGCGCTGTCGGGGAAGTAGCGCTTGATGAAGTCGGCACCGACCTTCAAGCCACCGCTGGAGCCGACGCTCTGGATGGTGACCGTGCGCTCGCGCACCGGGTGCTTTTCACCGAACAGCAGGGCCTGCACGGCGGAGCGGAAATTGGCCGCGCCTTCCATCGGCAGATAAGGGCGGGCGCCGGCCTCGGCCACCACGGCCAGCTCGGCCTTGCGCACCGAGTCCAGCATCGGGATGCGGCCTTCGTCGTCGAAGTAGATGCCGATGGACAGATTGATCTTGCCCGGACGGGTGTCCTTCTGGAAGGCCTCGTTGAGGCTGAGGATGGGGTCGCCGGCGTAGGCGTCAACGTGATGGAACATGGTCAGGACTCCAGACTTGAAGGGTTCGCCGCATTATCGGCCGGCTTGAAGGCAAATCTGCGAGCCCGCGCAATCAGAGATGGCGATCAGAGATAAGTCCGTACGATTCGTTGCCAGCTGCCGTCTTCGCGCATCAGTTTGAAAGTCCGCTCCAACTCGGGCTGTTGGCTCAACCAAGGCGAGCGCAGAGACACCACCACATAGGGCGGCTCGCCAGCCAAACGCAGCGGTTGTTTGAGCAAGTGAAAGTCATGTTGGCGCAGCAGCAGATCACCCTGCCGCTCCGGCACGATGGCCAGCTCCAAACGGCCTCGCACCACCATCTCCAGGGCCACTCGGTAGTCGTTGACCTCTTGGCGAAGTGGGCCCGACCGTTCGTCAAACGCGCTGCCATAGCGCTTGCCGCGGTGAACAGCAATGCTGCGGCCATCCAAATCCGACAAGCTGTGCACCGGTGCCGCAAGTGGCAAGGCATAGAATGCTTTGTCCTCGCTCGGCAGTTGAACCTCACAGTACCTCAGGAAACGCATGCGATCGGCCGTCATCAATGGCCCTAGCATCACATCGGCATCCCCTTGCTCCATCATCTTGAAGGCCCGGGCCGAAGGCACCTCGGTGAAGCTAAGCCGCCACCCCAGGCGACGGGCGGCCTCGGTCATCAGGTCGAAATAGAGCCCACGCGGGGAACCAGGGCCGAAAATGCGATAGGGCGGGTCGGCGCTACCCACAATCCGCAACTCCGTGGGCAATGCTGCCGGAGTCTGCGCTTGCGCGACAAAGGGGAGCAGCGCAAGTGCACAGGCCGCCAGCCCGAAACGCCGGCGCCGAAGCAATGGATCCCAAGCACTGGACGCCAACACCCCAATCCTCCTGCAAGTTTCAACGACTCAGCGGTTTTGACACCAGGTCGGCGGTTTCACAAGATCTTAGCCTGCGGACCTTGCTAGACAAGACTCAAACTGCGCGATCCAGCAGCATCGCATCGCCATAGCTGAAGAAGCGATAGCGCTGCGCGATGGCATGACGGTACAGGCCCATGATGTGCTCGTAGCCGGCGAAGGCGCTGACCAGCATCATCAGCGTGCTCTTGGGCAGGTGAAAGTTGGTGATCAAGCGATCCACCACTTGAAACTCGAAGCCCGGGGTGATGAAGATATCGGTCTCGCGAGCGCCGGCGCACAAGCCGCCGCCCAGCGCGGCCGACTCCAGCGCGCGCAAGGTGGTGGTGCCCACCGCAAAGACGCGTCCACCGCGTGCACGGCAGGCAGCTATGGCAGCCACCGTCGCCTCGCTGACCTCGAACCACTCGCTGTGCATCTTGTGGTCGGCCAAGGCCTCGACCCGCACCGGCTGGAAAGTGCCCGCGCCCACATGCAAGGTGACATGGGCGGTCGCCACGCCGCGCTCGGCCAATCGCGCCAGCAAGGCCTCATCGAAGTGCAGCGCTGCGGTTGGCGCCGCCACCGCGCCTGGCTCGCTGGCAAACACGGTCTGGTAACGCCGCACATCATCGGCTTCATCCGCATGCTCGATATAGGGCGGCAGGGGCACATGGCCATGCTGCTCCAGCAGCGCGAAGGGGTCGCTGGGCAAGCGCAGGTGGAACATGCCATTGTCAGGGCCGCAGCGACCCAGCACCTCGGCGTCAAAAGCGTCGTTGAAGCGAACAAAGGAGCCAGGCTTGGGCGACTTGCTGGCGCGCATATGAGCCCAAACCTCTTGCGTGCCGGGGATCACCCGCTCGACCAGGGCCTCCACCGCGCCACCGCTGTGCTTGGCGCCGTAAATGCGTGCCTTGATGACCTTGGTGTTGTTGAACACCAGCAGGTCGTTCGGGTTCAGCAGATCGGGCAAGTCCCGAAAGATGCGATCGACGGGGCTTGAACTTCGACCATCGAGCAGGCGCGAGGCGCTGCGCTCGGTCGCGGGATGTTGAGCGATCAGCTCGGGCGGCAACTCGAAATCAAAGTCGCTGACGGTATAGATAGAAACAGACATGCAGTGTTGAGGGCCGGACGGACCCGTACCAAACGGAGAAGGCCGACATTGTCCCACGCAGGCCTTTGACGCAGGTCAATTGCGCCCAGCGGGGCTGGTGCGAATATCAATGCCAAGGAGCAAAGACATGAGCGCATCAAATACCGCCACGACCCTAACGCCGGGCCAGCACGCACTGCTGGAATCCGCTTTGCTGCAGCGTCAGCAATCACTGGAACATGAGTTGCAAACTCAGCTGGGTGCGCAGGGCCGTGTCGAGCACGCGCGTGAGCAGCTGCTGCAGGATGCCGATGGTGAGCATGCCCATGCCACCGACCGCGAGGTCGACTTGGCTCGCAGTGATCAGACGCTGGAGGCCTTGCGCCAAGTCAACGAAGCCCTGCAGCGCTTGCGCCAGCCGGACTTCGGTCTTTGCGCGGCTTGCGGCGAGGCCATTGCCTTTGACCGGCTTCGCCACAGCCCCGAGGTCTTGCGCTGCATCACCTGCCAAGAAAACCTTGAGAAGACCCAACATCCGGGCGCAGCGGCTCACAGTCTTTGAGACGCTGCGCGCCGCACAAGGATCAATTACCCCCACTTTCACCACCCAAAGGGAGCACCATGAGTTTGTTTCACGCCGTCGTTTGGCTCGATCATCAAAGCGCCAAGGTATTGCAGTTCGATGCCGAGCATGTGCAAGCCGAGAAGGTCAAGGCCCACACCCACCACACCAAGCAGCATGGCAGCGCGGTGCGCAGCGAGCATGAGTTCTTTGGCGAAGTCTGCGATGCCTTGAATGGCATTGAAGAAGTGCTGGTGGTCGGCTCGACCACCGCGCAAGCCGACTTCAAGCATTACGCCGACAAGCACCGCCCGCAAACCGCCAAGCACATCGTTGGCTACGAGACCGTCGATCACCCGACCGAGAACCAGCTGGTCGCCATGGCTCGCCAGTACTTCGTCAAGTACGATCGCATGGCAGGCACACCGTCACCGATGTGAGTTTCGCCCCCTCCCTGCATAGGCGCAGGGACCGGGCAGGATGGCGGCAGCATCGCGCCGCCGCCATCGACCCAGCCAACCGGCAGTCAGCGCACCTCGGTGACCGTGGCGTTCAAAGAACCGTCCGGATTGACAATCTCCTGCGACTGGCGCCTGACCGTCAAGCAGCGCTCCTCACCCTTGCGAATCTTTTGCCATTTGGCGCAATAGCCCTTCTCCCAGAGGCGCCAAGTTCCCTGGTCTGAAATGCGGCTGCCTTCGATGGTGGCCGTCATGTCGGCATTCAGTTTTAACTGGAGCAGGTCATTGGCCGCTGTCCTGACCAGCACCGTTTTACCCACCCACGCCGCCTGGATTTCCTGCGGTGACAGCAAGTCCTCTTGCGCCAGCGCCGCCAATGGCAGCAAAGCCAAATTCATCACAAACGCAGATCGGAACATGAGAAACCTCAGTCACTAGAGTCACATCGGGTGATGAGTATTTGTCTGCAGCGATGTTTTAGCAAGCCCTGGCATTGGTTGGCACCAGCCGCGCTGCCAAGCCCGCGATACCGAGGAGTTAGCGGGTCAGGGCTGAGGGCGCAGCCCTCGACAAGGCAGAATCGCGCCCATGCCCGAGGTCGATGCCAAAACCAATACCGCCAACAAGCCCAAGTCCGCGCCGCAAAAGGCGATGGAAAAACTCGGCCTGCTGCGCGATATCGACCTGGCCCTGCACCTGCCGATGCGCTATGAGGACGAGACCCGGCTGACACCGATTGGCCAGTCGCGCGAAGGCGAGACGGTGCAATGCGAGGGCGAGGTGATCGAATGCCGCGTCGAGACCCGCGGGCGCCGCGTGCTGCTGGTGCGCATGGAAGACGAGAGCGGCGACCTGCTCTTGCGCTTCATCCATTTTTACCCCTCGCACCAAAAAACCATGGCGGTGGGCCAACGCATCCGCGTGCGCGGCGAGTTACGCCACGGCTTTTTTGGCCGCGAGATGGTGCACCCGACCTTCAAGACGGTCAGCGAAGACACACCGCTGGCCACCGCGCTGACCCCGGTCTACCCGGCCAGCAATGGCTTGCCGCAGACCTATCTGCGCCGCGCCATTGCTTCGGGGTTGAAGCGCGCTGATCTGGGTGAACTGCTGCCCAGCGGCGTGGTGCCGCCCAGCCTGCCCAGCTTGCGCGATGCGCTGACCTTTTTGCACCACCCGCCGGCGCAGGCGCGGCTGATGACGCTGGAGGATCACAGCCACCCGGCCTGGCAACGGCTCAAGTTCGAGGAGTTGCTGGCCCAGCAGATCAGCCAGATGCAAGCCCAGCGCGAGCGCGCCTTGCTGAAGGCGCCGGCCCTGAAAGCGCAGCGCGGCGGCCTGGTGGAGAAGCTCTTGGGCGTCTTGCCTTTTGGCCTGACCGGCGCGCAGCAGCGGGTCAGCGAAGAGATTGCCCAGGAGCTGGCGCTGCCGCAGCCGATGCACCGCCTGCTGCAAGGCGATGTCGGCTCGGGCAAGACCGTCGTGGCGGCGCTGGCAGCGGCCGTGGCCATCGATGCCGGCTGGCAATGTGCGCTGATGGCGCCGACCGAGATCTTGGCCGAACAACACTTCAAGAAACTGATCGGTTGGCTGGAGCCGCTGGGCCTGAAGGTGGCTTGGCTGACAGGCAGCGTCAAAGGCAAGGCGCGCCAAAAGATGCTGGACGCGGCCGCCGATGGGTCGGCACAACTGGTCATCGGCACCCACGCGGTGATCGAGGACAAGGTCAAGTTCGCCAAGCTGGGCCTGGCCATCATCGATGAGCAGCATCGCTTCGGCGTGGCCCAACGTCTCGCCCTGCGCAAGAAGCTGGCTTCGATGGACTTGGAGCCGCATCTCTTGATGATGAGCGCCACGCCGATTCCGCGCACCTTGGCGATGACCTATTTTGCCGATCTGGCGGTGTCCACCATCGATGAGCTGCCGCCCGGCCGCACGCCCATCGTCACCAAGGTGTTTGCCGATGGCAAGCGCTTCAATGTGATCGAGAAGATCCACGACGAAGTCGCCAACAAGGGCGCGCAGGTCTATTGGGTTTGCCCCTTGATCGAAGAGAGCGAGGCGCTGGACCTGAACAACGCCACCGAGACGCACGCGGAGCTCTCCGCCGCGCTGGAAGGTTATGCCGTGGGACTGCTGCATGGGCGCATGGCACCGGCCGACAAGGCGGCGGTGATGGCGGAGTTTTCAGCCGGGCGCACCAGCGTGCTGGTCGCCACCACGGTGATTGAAGTGGGCGTGGACGTGCCCAATGCCAGCCTGATGGTGATTGAGCATGCCGAGCGCTTTGGCCTGAGCCAGCTGCACCAGCTGCGCGGCCGGGTCGGGCGCGGCGCGGTGGCCAGCGTTTGCGTGCTGCTCTACACCGGCCCTTTGTCCGACACCGGCAAGTCGCGGCTGAAGGCCATGGCCGAAACCAATGATGGTTTCGAGATCGCCCGCCGTGACCTGGAGATTCGCGGCCCTGGCGAATTCATGGGCGCGCGCCAAAGCGGCGCCGAGCTGCTGCGCTTTGCCGATTTGCAAGAAGACTCGGGGCTGCTGCAAGCCGCACGCCGACTGGCGCCGCAATTGCTGGACAAATACCCGCAAGCGGCCCGCCGCCAAGTGGAACGCTGGCTGGGCTCGAAGGCGGAGTTTCTGAAGGCCTAAGCCGGACAGCGGCAAGGCTGGCGCCTTGCTGCTGCCTGCGAAGGAGTGCTGCGTCCTCGCAGCACGCGGGCGGCAAGCCTGATCCAAAGGCAGCTCAAGAACAGCCTGAAGTCGTGGGCGAACCCGCGCTGTAGCCATCGGTGAGCGTGCGCAAAAAGCACAACAGATCGGCCTGCTCGGCTTCGTTCGTCAAAGGCCGCGCGCTGAAGGGTGCGTCACGATTGACATTGCCGCGCAGGGCTGCCGGCAGGTCGTCATAGAGCTGCACCCGGTTGGCCACACTGGGGTAGAAAAAAGCCGAATTCGCATCGCGCAGCTGATAGAAGAGCAAAACCGTTTCCAGGTTGCTGAACTGGCCGTTATGGAAGAACACCGGCCTTTGCACGGTGTTGCGCAAGGTCGGGATGCGGAAGAAGCCGCAACTGTCCTGCCGATCTTTGAGCTCAGGGCGCGGCGACTGGCACAGGCCAAGATCAAAGACGGCAGCATCCGCATTGGCAGGGATCTTGGTGTTGCGCGGCACACCCAAGGCGGCATAGCCAAAGGTGGTGAAGACTGGCGGGCGGCCGTCGGCACTCGTTGAGGGATGGCAGGCCGCGCAGTTGCCGCGCTTGGGGTCATTGAAGACGGCCAGGCCGCGTGCCTCGGGCGCAGTGAACTGAGCCCGGCCCTGCTGCACCCAGTCGAACTTGGCGTCATAGGGGTGGAAGCGTGCATCCTCCAGTTGGAAGCTCTGCAGGGCTTGGCTGGCCTGTGCCACCAGGGCGGCGTCATCGGGCGCATCAGCACCGGCCGCGGGCACGAAGACGCGCGCGAACTCGGCCGCGTAGCTGGCCCCTCGCAGTTTGCGGGCCAGATCGGCGGGCGTGCCGTTGTCCATCTCACGCGGGTTGAACCAAGGCAGCAGCGCCTGCGCCGCCAGGTCGTCGGCGCGACCATCGGCCATCAAGCCGCCACGCAAATCTGCAACGGGGGTGTTCGTCGTGCCAGAGAAAGCGCCGAGGCGCTCCAAATAACGCAAGGAAGGCGCAGCACGCAAGCCGAACTCATTGTTCAGCCTCCCACCCTTTTGCACCGGCAGGCTGTTGGACGGGCCATGGAAGAAGGCGGGGTCATGGCAGCTGGCGCAGGACAGGCGCCCCGAGCCGCTGAGGCCCGCGTCGTGAAAGATCTTCTCCCCCAGCAAAGCCTTGGCGCTGAGGACAGGGCTGCTGGCCGGCGGGCTGGGCGGCACGGGGCTGGAGGCGGCCGAGGCCGGCGGTGTAGGCGGTGTAGGCGGTGTAGGGCTGGAGGCCGCGTTGGCGGCAGCGCCAGGCCCCGCACCACCTGCCCCTCCGCCGCCGCAAGCGCTCAGCAGCAGAGCCAGGGCGGCAAAGCCACCTGCGGCCCAAGCGAGCCGGGCCCAGCAAAGCGTTAGACGATGTGTGGCGCACCCCATACGCTGATTATGGCGCTTAGGTTTATGCGGCGCCCACCCCACTCACTGGGGGGAGCCTGCTTCTGAATTCAGGCTTCGGCTTCGTCCAACAAGCGCGCGATCAAGGCACCCTGCAGTTCAGCCGGCAGCTGCAAGCTGACCTTGACGCCATTGCCGGCGGCCGCCTGCACCGGCTCGCCCTCGCGGCCGCGCAAGGCCTGCAGCGTGATTTCTCGGTTGCCGCTGGGGTGGATGATCTCCAGGCGGTCACCAATGGCAAAGCGGTTCTTGACCTCGATCTCGGCCCAACCGTCGGCCGCCACCGCGCCCACTTCGCCAACAAACTGGCTGCGCCTGGCCTTGGAGTGTCCGTCGAGGTAATTCTGCAGGTCCTGGCTGCGATGGCGCTGGTAAAAGCCGCTGGTGTAGCCGCGGTTGGAGAGGCCATCCAGCTCGCCCAGCAGGGTCGGGTCGAAGGGCCGACCGGCCACGGCGTCGTCGATGGCGCGGCGATACACCTGTGCGGCGCGCGAGACGTAGTAGCGGCTCTTGGTGCGGCCCTCGATCTTCAACGAATCGACGCCAATCTCGACCAGGCGCTGCACATGCTCCACCGCGCGCAGGTCCTTGGAGTTCATGATGTAAGTGCCATGCTCATCCTCCTGGATGGGCATCAACTCACCGGGGCGCTGCGATTCTTCGATCAGATAGGTGCGATCGGCCAGTGGGTGGCGCGGCGTGCCGCCAGCGGCAGCAAAGTCTTGATCGGCCTGCTGCACCGCCTTGTGGAAGTCGAACTGGATGGCTTGAGCCTGGCCGGCTTCGTCCTCAAAGGAATCGCCTAATTTGTAATCCCAGCGGCAGGCATTGGTGCAGGTGCCCTGGTTGGCGTCGCGGTGGTTGAAGTAGCCCGACAGCAGGCAGCGGCCCGAGTAGGCGATGCACAGCGCGCCGTGGACGAAGACTTCGAGCTCCATGTCCGGGCACTCCTGGCGGATCTGTGCCACCTCGTCCAGGCTCAGCTCACGCGAGAGGATGACGCGCTTCAAGCCCTGCTTCTGCCAGAACTTCACCCCCGCGTAATTGACCGTGTTGGCCTGCACCGAAAGGTGGATGGGCAACTCGGGCCAGCGCTCGCGCACCATCATGATCAGGCCGGGGTCGGCCATGATGAGGGCATCAGGCTTCATCGCCACCACCGGCTCCATATCGGCCAGATAGTTCTTCAGCTTGCCGTTGTGCGGCAGGATGTTGCTGGCGACCAGGAACTTCTTGCCGCGCGCATGCGCCTCGGCAATGCCGGTCTTGAGGTTCTCAAGCTTGAAGTCGTTGTTGCGGGCGCGCAGCGAGTAGCGCGGCTGGCCGGCATAGACCGCATCCGCGCCAAAGTCGAAGGCGGCACGCATGCGATCGAGATCGCCGGCGGGCAAGAGCAGTTCGGGGGACTTGTGCAAAGACATGGTCGGGCGGGCGGTGACAAACAACCCGCCAGTCTAAAAAGTACCGCCCTCGCCCGCCTTGCCGCAGGTCAAAGAAGTCTCAACATGCCTTCACTTCAGCCGCTGCACCCAGTAAATCAGTACCTCTTGGCGCGGCCGCAGGTCCACATCGCTGTAGGCATAGACCGGCACTGCGTTGATGGCCTCCACCGTGGCCATGCCGGAGATGACGCGGCCAAAGACCGCATAGCCGGGCTTGTCGGCCGATTGGTAGTCGAGGCTGGGGTTGTCCTTCACATTGATGAAGAACTGATTGGTGGCACTGTTGGGGTCGCTGCGGCGCGCCATGGCGATGGTGCCCGGCAGGTTGTACTCGCGCGACTCCAGCGGAATCGGCGCATAGCTGGGGTAGCGCTCCACCATGCCGCTGGTGTAGCCGCCGCCCTGGATGATGAAGTCGCGGTCGACGCGGTGGAACAAGGTGTTCTTGTAAGCACCGTCTGCCACATAGCGCAGGAAGTTGTTGACCGTATTGGGCACCGTGTCCGAGTACAGCTCGAAGACGATTTCGCCGCTGCTGGTCAGCATGCACACCGTGGGCAGCTTGCTCAGGGCCGACTTGGCCAAGCCTTCGTTGCTGCAACTCAGGGTGTTGGGGTAAGGGTTCGGGTTGGGCGTCGGCAATTGCGGCCCCGGGCGGTAGCCCTCATCACCGCTGCCGCCGCCGCAAGCCGCCAACAACACCACCATGGCGGCCGCGGCCGCACGCAAAACAAAAGAGCGCATTGAGCTGACTCCTGAAACAGTGTCTGCTCAACGCGCTCCATCGAAGCGCCGATGACGGCGCTCACAAGCTGTTACCTTGTGGCCGTCCGCGGCACTTGCGCCGCCTCGGCCACTTGGCTCGCTTCCGCTTTACTTCACTTGCTGCGCCCAGTAGGTCAGCACCTCGGTGGCCGTCATATCGGCACCGTTGAACAACTGCGGCTCGGCATTGATGGCGTCAATCACGGTCAGGCCCGAAATGATGCGGCCGAACACCGCGTAGCCATTCTTGCCGGACACCGCTGCGTTGTAGTCGAGCCCCTTGTTGTCGACGGTATTGAAATAGAACTGGCTGGTGGCGGTGTCTGGCGACGCGAGGCGGGCCATGGCGATGGTGCCGCGCACATTGGACAAGCCGTTCTGGTTTTCCAGCACGATGGCGGCCTGAGTACCGGGCTTGGCCGTTCCTCCGCTGATAAAGCCCCCGCCTTGAGCCACAAAGCCCGGCACCACACGGTGGAAGATGGTGTCGCTGTAATAGTTGCTCTTCACATAGGCCAGGAAATTGGCCACGGTGATCGGCGCCTTGACGCTTTCAAGCTCAACGACGATTTCGCCCTTGCTGGTCAAGATGCAGACGACCGCGGGCATAGGACTGGCCTTGGCCGCGGCAAGACCCGCAGCGCTGCAGGTCGTCGTGGGCGCCACCGGGACTGGATTGGGCTTCGGCGTTGTCGGCGACACCGTGCCTCCATCCGAGCCGCCACCGCCGCATGCGGTCAACAGGGCCAGGGCGCCAAATGCGGCGCCGACAAACAAAGGACGAATCGTGGTCTTGAACATGGTTTTCGCTAGCAAACTGAAAAAATGACCCAAAGGGTCGCGGGGATCGTTGTTGGGGCGCTCAAGAGCGCAGCGAAGTATCTCCGCTTCTGAAGAGGCCTGGCCGCCCGCATAAGCCATCGACGGCCACGCGGGGCAGGCCACTGCTGACGCAGTCGGCTAAGCCTCGAGGTTGTCGATCAAGCGCGTCGCACCCAGCTTGGCCGCGGCCAGCGCCACCAAGGGCTGACCTTCGACGGCGGCGCCCAGGTCATGCTGGCGCCGCAGCGTCACATAGTCGGGCTGCCAGCCATGCGCGCGCAGATGTTGGATCGCCTCGGCCTCCATCTTGGCCAGATCGCGCTCACCGGCATGCCAGCGGGCAATCAGCGCCTTCAGCGTCTGACTCAGGCGCAGCGCCTCGGTTCGCTCGGCCTCGCTCAAATAAGCATTGCGCGAAGACAGCGCCAGGCCTTCGGCGCTGCGCTGCGTTTCACCGGCAATGATCTCGATCGGCAGCGCCATCTGCGCCACCATGCGGCGCAGCACCATCAGCTGTTGATAGTCCTTCTTGCCGAACAAGGCAATGGAAGGCTGGACGATATTGAACAGCTTGGCCACCACCGTGCAGACGCCAATGAAAAAGCCGGGGCGGAAATGGCCTTCCAAAATATCGGACAGCTCCGAGGGTGGGTGCAGCTTGTAGCCCTGGGTCTCGGGATAGAGCTCGCCCTCAGAAGGCGCAAACACATAGTCACAACCAGCACCGGCCAACAAACCGGCATCGCGCTCCAGCGTGCGGGGATAACGGTCAAAGTCCTCGTGCGGCGCGAACTGCAAACGGTTGACGAAGATGCTGGCGATGACCGCACCGCCCTCGCCCACCGCAACACGCCCCTGGCGCACCAAGGCCAGATGGCCGTCATGCAAGCTGCCCATGGTGGGCACAAATGCGCGTTGACTTTGGCCGACCAAGGCTTGGCGCAGCTCGGAGATGGTGTGGATGACTTGCATAGAAGGGGTCTGTTCGCGGCGCCTGAGCTGGGCTCGACGAGAAGCTCGCTCAATAACCGTGGAGTTCGTTCTGCGGGAAGGTTTGCGCCTTCACCTCGCCGACATAGCGGCGCACCGCATCTTGCACCGAGGAAGCGCTTTGCATGAAATTCTTGACGAAGCGCGGGCGGCGGCCCGGCGTCACATCCAACATATCGTGCAGTACCAGCACCTGGCCCGAGCAACCGACGCCAGCACCGATGCCGATGACCGGAATGCCCAGCGTCTGCGTCAGCTCGGCCGCCAGCGCAGACGGCACCATTTCCAGCACCAGCATCTGCGCCCCGGCGGCCACCAACTCTTGCGCTTGTTGTTTCATCAGCGCGGCGGCCGCGTCTTCGCGGCCCTGCACCTTGTAGCCGCCCAGCATGGTGACGGTCTGCGGCGTCAGGCCCAGGTGAGCGCAGACCGGAATCCCGCGCTCAACCAAGAAGCGAACCACGGGCGCCGTCCAGCCGCCGCCCTCAAGCTTGACCATATGGGCACCGGCCTTGACCAGCGCGGCCGCGCTCTTCCAGGCTTCCGCGGTCGAGGCCTGGTAACTGTCAAAGGGCAGGTCGCCGATGATCCAAGCACTCTTGCGGCCCCGCGCCACACAGCGCGTGTGATAAACCATCTCTTCCAGCGTCACCGGCACGGTGCTGCTTTGGCCTTGCAAGACATTGCCCAGCGAATCACCGACCAGCATCACATCGACGCCGGCCTCATCCAGCACGCTGGCGAAAGCGGCGTCATAGCAAGTCAGCATGGCGATCTTGTCGCCGCTGGCATGCATGTCCAGCAGGCGCTGCAGGCTCATCGGTTTACGCTCGGTCATGGTGACACCTCTCTCATCAAGTCTTTGGCCGAGGGATCAGAACCAGGCTGCCCTCCAATTTGGCCGCAGTGTAGCCGGCCCTCCCCGGGTTTGCTCTAGGGTGGGCAAACCAATGCCAAGCACAATGTGGGCTCTGGAGGAGTACGCATGACCCTGACCGAGTTGCGCTATATCGTCGCCGCGGCCCGTGAGCGGCACTTTGGCCGTGCGGCCGAAGCCTGCCATGTTTCGCAGCCCACCTTGAGCGTGGCGATCAAGAAGCTGGAAGAAGAGCTGGACCTGAAGATTTTCGAACGCGGCGCCAATGAAATCAGCGTCACACCGCTGGGCGAAGAAATCGTGCGCCAGGCGCAATCGGTGATCGAACAAGCCAACGCCATCAAGGAGATCGCCAAGCGCGGCAAGGACCCGCTGGCCGGCCCGCTGCGGCTGGGCATCATCTACACCATCGGCCCCTATTTATTGCCCGCCCTGGTCAAGGGTGTGATCGAGCATTACCCGCAGATGCCCTTGATGCTGCAGGAAAACTTCACCGTCAAATTGCTGGAAATGCTGCGCGTCGGCGAGTTGGACTGTGCCATCATGGCCGAGCCCTTCCCCGACAGCGGTCTGGCCGTGGCCCCGCTCTACGACGAGGACTTCATGATTGCCGTGCCCGCCTCCCACCCCTTCGCCACCCGCGATGCGGTCAGCGCCGAAGAACTGAAGCA
The DNA here is from genome assembly GCF_037482915.1 of Paucibacter hankyongi. Lineage (NCBI taxonomy): Bacteria > Pseudomonadati > Pseudomonadota > Betaproteobacteria > Burkholderiales > Sphaerotilaceae > Roseateles > Paucibacter hankyongi. The sequence continues at coordinate 239,767 of NZ_JBBHJX010000002.1, read as the reverse complement.
AGAAACCATGCTGCTGCTGGGCGCTGGTCACTGCTTCCGTGACCAGGTGCTGGAGGTCTGCCCCGAATTCGCCCGTTTCAGCAGCGATGCCGAGGGCATACGCAAAAGCTTCGAGGGCAGCTCACTCGAAACCATCAAGCACATGGTCGCCTCCGGCATGGGCGTTACCGTGGTGCCGGCGCTGAGCGTACCCAAGGAGGCCTTGCCGCATCTGCGCTTCGTCCCCTTCAAAGCGCCGGCGCCGAGCCGCCGGGTGGTGCTGGCCTGGCGCAAGACCTTTACCCGCTACGAGGCCATCGCGGCGCTGCGCAATGCGGTCTATGGCTGTGAGCTGACCGGGGTGAAGCGCCTGTCATGAAACAGGCACCGGCCTTGTTCGCCTTGAACGCCGAGGTCGAGGCCCTGGAGGAGGAAGTCGCCAGCCTGCCCTCGCCGCAGCGCCTTCCAGCGCAAACGCGGCTGGCCTGGCTTTTGCGCGAACGCGACTGTGGCCGCGCCCTCGCCCTGGCCCAGCAGGTCGAACAAGCGCTGAGCCCCGCGGTCTGCGCGGCCCTGCCGCCCGAGCTGCTTGCTTCGCTGCGTTGGCGCCTGCAACTGACCGGCATTGAAGTCCGCCGACTGCGCGGCGAAGCGGCTCAAGATGAGGCCCTGGCCGCGATGATTCTTCAACAAGCCGAGGAGGCAGGCGACTGGATTTCGGCCGCCGATGCCTGCTGGGTTTCAGCGCTATTGACTACCGTCGGCGGCGATATGGTCCGTTGCCGCGACTTGCTTGGTCATGGCATTGAGCTGGCGGTCCGGGCCGGTGACCTGGATCGGCAATGGCTGCTGGAATGCAGCCAGGCCCGTTACGCCGGCTTGACGGACCGCTACGCCGCGGAAGCCCGATGGGGCGACCGTTTCGAGCACATCAGCGCCTCGCTCGCGCCCGCGTCGCGGCCGCTGATCGCGCTCTACGGTGCGTATCGGACCATGCGCGCCAGCAAACTGAGCGAAGCGATCCAGCGCTTTTCGACCCTGATTGAGCCGCTCATCGACGCAGGGCATGTTCGTGAGGCCATCACCGCCCAGGTCAATCTGGGCAATTCCTTCAATGAATTGAACGCCCCGGAAGCGGCGCTGGAGTGGACCGAACGCGCCCTGGATCTGGCGCGTGGACAGGGCTGGCGGCACAGCACAGGCATCTGCCAGATTCAGTTGGGCGAGACGCTGCGCCGGCTCGGACGGCTGGATTTGGCCCAGCAGCAACTGACCGAGGCGCTGCAAAGTTTTGCCGACCTGCCCCAGTCGCGCAACTACGCCATGGGTCTGAGCTATTTGGGGCGTTTGGCGCTCGATCAAGCGCAGGCGCAAGAGGCCATCGATTTTTTTGCGCGCCTGCAAGCGCTTGAGGGTTTTGCCGATCTGCAAATGATTGCGCTGCGCGGCCAAGCTCAGGCCTTGTTGCAACTGGATCAATTGGAAGAGGCCGAGCGTTTTGCGCAGCAGGCCTTGCAGTTGGCGGTTTCGCGCGGGGCGGGTGAACTGGAGGTGGAACTGGGCCTGCTGCTGGCGCGCATCGCGCAGCGCCAGCCGACCGATCGGCAAAGCCTGGCCCTGCAATACCTGGAACGCGCCCGCGAGCGCGCCAAGTCGATCGCCGGCTACCAAGACGGCGCCGATCTGCTGAATGCCTTGGCTATGGCCTATGCCGATGCAGGGCGCTACCGGGAGGCCTTTGAGGCCAGCCAGCTGGCGGCCAATTCACGCGCCCAGACGCTGGGGCGTGAGGCGGACAAGCGCCTGGCCTCGATTCAGTTGCGCAATTTGAGCGAGAGTGCGCGCGCCCAGGCCGACTACCTGGGCCAGCTGGCCGAAGCCGAGCGGCAAAAGGCCCAGCTGATGCAGCGCAATAGCGACACGCTGGAGAAACTCGGCCTGATCGGCCAGGAGCTGACCCGCCAACTCGACCTGAACTCGATCTTCTCAGCGCTCAGCCAGCACATCCCCTCCTTGCTGGATGCCCGCTCTTTCGAAATCTATCTGCTCGACACCGAGGGCCAGGGCCTGAGCTCGGTGTTCGGCCTAGAGGATGGCGTGCGCCTGCCGCCCGACCATATTGCGCTGAACGATCCCGCTTCGAACGCGGTGCGCTGCGCGCTCGAACGCAGCGAACTGTCGGTACAACTCGCGGCCGACGGCAGCGACCCCAGCCAGATCCCCGGCACCATGCGCACCCTCAGCGCGCTGTTTGCGCCACTGTTGATTGGGGATCGTCTGCTCGGCGTGGTGACGGTGCAGTCGCCGCTGGCCGATGCTTACGGCGAACATGAGCGGATGATTTTTCGCACCCTGAATGCCTACACCGCCATCGCGCTGGACAACGCCAACGCCTACCAGCGCCTGCAGCAGGCGCAAAGCCAGCTGATTGCCCAAGAGAAGCTGGCCGCCCTGGGCGCGCTGGTGGCCGGCATTGCGCATGAACTGAATACACCGCTGGGCAATAGCCTGCTGATGGCCAGCACGCTGGAGCAAAGAACCGCCGAGGTGGAGCGCGCCGCCGTTGCCAAGGCCTTGCGTCGCAGCGAGTTGGAGGCCTTCTTTGACGAGGCACGCTCGATGGCGCGGCTGATCATGCAAGGGCTGGAAACTGCCGCACGCCTGATCACCAGCTTCAAGCAAGTGGCGGTGGACCAAACGGTGGAGCAGCGCCGCGACTTTGATCTGGCCGGCATGTGCGAGCAGCTCGTCGCCACGCTGCGCGCCAGCATCCGCAAGCAGGGACACCAGATCACGCTGGACATCCCGGCCGGCATCTTGATGAACAGCTTTCCCGGCCCCTTTGGCCAAGTCTTGAGCAATCTGATCAACAACGCCATGCTGCACGGCTTCGGGGAACGACGGGGCGGCCAGATGCATTTGAGCGCCCAGCTGCTGAAGGACGGCCGCGTTGAGCTTCGCTTCGTGGACGATGGACTCGGCATCAGCCCGGCCCACGCCAAGCGCATCTTCGAGCCCTTTTTCACGACCAAGTTCGGCCAAGGCGGCAGCGGCTTGGGCCTGTCGATCAGCCACAACATCGTGAGCTCACTGCTAGGCGGCAGCCTGACGCTGGAGCCCAAGTCGGGGCCGGGCGCCTGCTTTGTGGTGAACCTGCCCCTGCAGGCGCCACTGCGGGCGGATGGGGGGGCGGCGCAAGAACCGGGTGGGCAGAGCGGCAGCGCAATTTGACAATGCGCCCATCCGCAGCTTCAGCCCCTTGCCATGCACCTCGGTCAGTTTGATCTTCAAGCCCATGCCGATAGAACGTCCGCTCTGCGGCGCCGGCCATGCCAGCAGGTAGCGCCGCAATGAAAGAGCGCTATCAACGCATTCGCGCCGCCATTGAGCGGCTCGCCGCGGCCGAGCAGGCGCCGCCCTTGCAAGCGCTGGCCGACGAGGCCGGACAGAGCCTGTTTCACTTCCAGCGCAGCTTCGTCAGCATGGCCGGCGTGACGCCCAAGGAGTTCAGCCAGGCGCTGGCCCTGCAACGCGCCAAGCAAAGCTTGGCACAGGCCGATTCGGTGATGGAGGCGGCGCTGGCAGCGGGTTTGTCTGGACCGTCGCGCCTGCATGACCTGTTCATAGGCTTGGACAGCATGACGCCGGGTGACTTCAAAAACGGTGGTGCTGGTCTGACGCTGCGCTGGGCCTGCGCCGACACCTTGCTGGGGCCGATCTGGCTGGCCGCCAGCGAGCGTGGCGTGCACTCGCTGGTGTTCAGTGACGGGCCCGCGCAGCCAATGGCCGAGGCCGCTGCCACCCTGCCGCAGGCCGAATGGCGCGAAGCCACCCAGGAACTGGCGCCCATCACCTTGGAGGTGCAGCGGCGCATCAGTGGCCTGGGCCCGAGTCGGCCGATTGGCCTGGCGCTGGCCGGCACGCCGCTGCGCCTGAAGGTTTGGCAGGCCTTGATGGCGGTACCCGAGGGTCAGGTCTTGTCCTATACCCAGCTGGCCCATCTGGCCGGCGCACCGAAGGCGGTACGGGCGGTGGCCAGCTGCGTGGCGGCCAACCCCATCGCCTATTTGATTCCCTGCCACCGGGTGATTCGCGCCAATGCCGAGTTCGGTGAGTACCGCTGGGGCCCGGCGACCAAGCGCGCGCTGCTGGGCTTGGAGTTGGCGCGCGGCACCGCCTCAGGCCGGCAAGCTGTGTCTATTTGACATCCGCGCCAAAGACCGTTTTCTTGGCCACGGGCAGCCACTGGTCGATGTTCTGGCTGGTGGCGATCAAGACCGGCACCAAAATCTGTTTGGCCGGCGGCGACGCTGCATTGCGGCTGGCAAGCAAGGCCTCGGCGGCTTGGCTGCCCATCAGCAAGGGCTGCTGCATGCCCACCGCGACCAAGGACTTGCGCCGGAGCAGGTCGACAAACTCGGGAATGCCATCGAAGGACCCCAGCAGCAAATCGCTGGAGCGCTTCAATTCACGAATCGCCTGCAAAGCACCGAGCGTGGGCTGATCGACCTCGACAAACAGGCCCCGCAGCTTGGGGTGCTGAGTCAGCAAGTCTTTAACGAAGCCATAGGTCTCTTCGGTGCTGTAGGTCTTCATCTGCCGCAGCGCCAGTTCCTTGCCGAAGCCGGCATCGCGCATCGCATCTCGAAAGCCGTTGGTGCGGTCTTGGCCGTTTTTTCGGTCCAAGGCAATCGTGCACATGGCATAGGGCTCGCCCTGCCAGCCGCGCTCCTTCATGGCCAGCGCTACGGCCTCACCCACGCCGTAAGCGCCCTTGTAGTTGTCTGATTTGACATAGGAAACATAGTCACCGCCATTGGTGCCGATATCGGCCACCACCACCGGCACCCTCGCCTTGCTGGCCAGGTCCAGCACATCGACAGCCGACTTGCTGCTGGTGGGCGAGATCACCAAACCCGCCACACCTCTCGCCAGCGCAGCCTGTGCGTTTTGCAACTGCAGGGCGTCGCTATTGCGGCTGTCCATGACCTGAAAGCCATGCCCCCGGGCTTCCACAAACTGCTGGACGCCCTGACCCAGGGTGCGCCAAAAAGGCAGATCCAAACCCGGCGTCAGGTACACCACTTGCGGCGCCGCGGCCTGCGCGGATTGCAGACCCAAAGCCCCCAAGGCGACACCGGCCAAGGGCGCCAGCACTAAGCCACGGCGAATGGTCTGCGGTTTTTGTTCCTGAAGTTTGCGTTCGTCCATCAGCGTCCCCTTGATTTCTCGCTTCATGGCGGTCTTGGTCTGAGACGATATCCCGAGGCTCAATCCCGTTCAGACATGCACATCTTGGCCCAGCCGTCCTCAGCTGTCTATCGTCTCCAGCGGCAGCAAGAGGGTGACGGTACAACCCTGGCCGGGCGCGCTGTCGACGCGGATCTTGCCGGCCAAAACACTGGTGACGATATTGAAGGCGATATGCAGCCCAAGGCCGGAACCGCCACTGCCCAGCCGGGTCGTGAAAAAGGGTTCAAACACACGGTGCAGATGTGCCGGATCAATCCCCCGCCCGTTGTCCTGCACCGTCAGTTCAAGGTGACCGGCGTCTTTCATTGAAGCGGAGATGCGGATCAGGCCTTCATCGCGATCTTCAAAGCCATGGCGAATGGCGTTATTGATCAAATTGCTGAGCACCTGACCCAAGGGGCCGGGGTAGCTGAGCATCCGGATTTCAGGAGGAATCTGCTGCTCCAGCTGAAAAGCGCCGGCTTTCAAGGAGGGCTGCAGCGTCAAACAAACCTCGTTGACCACATCAGCCAGCGCAAAGCGCCGCTTTTGCGCGTTCTGGCGATCAACCGCCAGTTGCTTGAAGCTAACGATCAGTTCCGATGCACGCGACAGATTACGCAGCAAGATATCGCCTGCGGTTTCCACCTCGTTCAGGTAGCGCACCAAGCCGCTGCGCGTCAGGCTCTGCAAACCGTTGCGTTCGAAGTTGCTGGTTTTATCGACGATGGTGCTGGCGGCCAACAAGCTGTTGCCAATCGGCGTATTCAGCTCATGGGCGATGCCCGCCACCAAGGCGCCCAATGCCGCCAGCTTTTCCTGCGCCACCAGTTCGCTCTGGGTCAGGCGCAGGGTCTCAATCAACTGGACCAGTTCCGCATTGGCTTGCTGCACCGCTTCATCTCGTTCGATCAGCTTGCCACGCATCAACTTCATCGCATAGAGCAGGCTGCTCGCATCGCTGTGATGCACCGCCACGTCCACACGCAAATTGCCAGCGGCGATGCTGCGGGCGATTTCGGCCGCGTACTCCGGTTCACCGCCCAACTTGGCCAGCAAGGAGCGCGTGATCGAGACCGTCACCAGCACGCTGAGCACAAGCGCCAAGGCGGCAATTGAAAGTATCCAATTGCGCGAGCTGATGTAGGCGCGTTCCACTTCTTGACTGGCCGTCACCATGCGTTCGCTTTGAAAGCGCCGGAGCTGCTCCAACAGTTCGAAATAGGTGTTTTGGTAGCCGTGCAGATCCACCACCAGCAGGTTGCGCGCCTCGCCCATGCGCTGGCTGCCGATCAGTTGGATGAAGTCGTCCTGGTTGATGACATAGGCCGAATGCACCACGCGGATCTTGTCCATCAAGTCCAGCGCCACCGGCTCGCGGACACTTTGCTTGAGCTCGACCAAGGTCTGCGCCATCCGCTCCTTTGCCGCAGAGATATCGCGCACTTGCTCCGCGACCTGCTCGTCTTCGGCCAAGATCAGCGCGTTGCGCATAGCGCGCGCAATCAGGCCCAACTCCTGCGTCAGCTGGTTCACCAGCAGGGTCTTGGGGTAGCGGTCGTTCAGCGCCTCTCCGGTGGTCTCACTCAGGGTCTTGAGCTGAAAGACAGCCGTCGCCATGGTCAGCACCAGCAAGAGAATCACCGCGCCATAGCTGAGGGCCAAGCGATGGCCAATCTTCAAACTGAGGGGCCGCAAACGCCAGCCATTCAGCAAGCTTTGAAGGAAGGATTTCAAGCGCAAAGCTCTGGTTGCATGGTTTACCCAAGAAACAGCAGGATCGACGATGGGATTCAGTCTACATGCCTCAATGCAGCCGATAGCGCTGCGGCCTTGCGCCTGGTCAAAAGCGCTCAGCAAGACCCTTCAAAACCCCTAGCGACTTGGCCGCCGCCAGGCTCGACGCAAAGCCAAGGCACTGAGTGCCAGTCCGCTGGCGACCAAGAGCAGGGCTGCGGCCGCGGCGGCGCGCAGCAGGCTGTTGTTGAAGTCTTCTCCGCCGCGGTAATCCATCAGGTGCAAGCGCCAGAAGAAGTCGTACAGCACCCAGGCTTCGTTGCGCACGGTCAGAAACTCGCCGCTGCGGCCGTCGAAGTAAAAGCGGGTTTTGAAGCGATCATCGAACTGGGCTAGCCAGAGGTCTCGCTTCTCGCCCAGCTCATGCACCAAGCCCAAGCGAGTCGGCACTTGCTCGATCCGGCTGACGCCGCTCAAGGCCCCCTCGCCCTTGTAAAGCGACCGGGCAAAAGCCTCGATGGCGGCGGTGTCCGCGAGCGGCAGCGCCTTTCCGTCGGCGCCCAGCAGCCAATCGCCTTCTGCAAAGTGCAGTTTCAAGGCCGGCCCGTGGGCCGTGGCCACGCTTTGCATGCCCAGCAAATGGCCCTTGTCGCTGGGCATGGCCGGCAAGCTTTGGGCCCACTGACTGGGCCAGACTTGATGCGGCTTGTTCAAGACATCGCCGCCCTTGACCCAGGCCTGAAAAGGCATCCAAGAGAACAAGAGCCCGCCGACGATCCAGGCCAGCACCTGCAAGGCCACGAGGTAGCCCAGCCAGCGGTGCCAACGAAACAGAAAAGGACTCCAGCGCATGGTTCGGGCTCTGAAAAGTGATGGGGAGCTTGCCGCCTGCACCGGCAACGCCGTGCTTGCAGAACCGGGGGATTGTGCGTCTAGGCCTGCGGGCCCAAGCTTTTGACTATTCAATCATTAAAACTATTTAATTGGCATTATTGATAGAACAAATCTAAAGTCCTTCCATCCCAGCCAGCCACCCACCTCAGGAGAGAGCGAATCATGTCCAACGAAGCCAAGTGCCCCTTCCACCACGCCGCCGGCAGCGGCCTCAGCAAAGGCGACAGCACCAGCAACCGCGACTGGTGGCCGAACCAGCTCAATCTCAAGGTCTTGCATCAGCATTCCCAGCTGTCCGACCCAATGGACCCGGATTTCGACTACGCCAAGGCTTTCAAGAGCCTGGACTACGCGGCGCTGAAAGCCGATCTGCGCGCCCTGATGACCGACTCGGAAGACTGGTGGCCGGCCGACTTTGGCCACTACGGCCCGCTCTTTGTGCGCATGGCCTGGCACAGCGCCGGCACCTACCGCACCGGCGACGGCCGTGGCGGCGCCGGCACCGGTCAGCAGCGCTTTGCGCCGCTGAACAGCTGGCCCGATAACGGCAATCTGGACAAAGCCCGCCGCCTGCTCTGGCCCATCAAGCAAAAGTACGGCCGTGCCATTTCCTGGGCCGATTTGATGATTCTGGCCGGCAATGTCGCGCTGGAAGACATGGGCTTCAAGACCTTTGGCTTTGCCGGCGGCCGCGCCGATGTCTGGGAGCCCGAGGAAGACGTGAACTGGGGCGCCGAGAAGAAATGGCTGGACGACCAGCGCTACAGCAAGGAACCGGGCACCCGCGAGCTGGAGAACCCACTGGCCGCCGTGCAAATGGGCCTGATCTATGTGAACCCGGAGGGCCCGAACGGCAACCCGGACCCGATCGCCGCCGCCCGCGACATCCGCGAGACCTTTGCCCGCATGGCCATGGACGACGAAGAAACCGTCGCCCTGATTGCCGGCGGCCACAGCTTCGGCAAGACCCATGGTGCTGGCGACGCCAAGCATGTGGGCGTAGAACCCGAAGGCGCCAGCATCGAGGAGCAAGGCCTGGGCTGGACCAGCAGCTTCCGCAGCGGCAAGGGCGCCGACGCCATCACCAGCGGCCTGGAAGTCACCTGGACCAGCACCCCCACGCAATGGAGCAATAACTTCTTCGAGAACCTGTTCGGCTATGAATGGGAGTTGAGCAAGAGCCCGGCCGGCGCCCACCAGTGGGTGGCCAAGAACGCGCAGGCCACCATCCCCGACGCATTTGACGCCGCCAAGCGCCAGCTGCCGACCATGTTGACCACCGACTTGTCGCTGCGCATGGACCCGGCTTATGAAGCGATCTCTCGCCGCTTCCTGGCCCACCCGGAGCAATTCGCCGACGCCTTTGCACGCGCCTGGTTCAAGCTGACGCACCGCGATATGGGCCCGCGCGCCCGCTACCTCGGCCCCGAAGTGCCGGCCGAAGAACTGCTGTGGCAAGACCCCTTGCCGGCCGCCAGCGGCACGCCCATCGATGCGCAAGACATCGCCGCCTTGAAGGCGCAAATTCAAGCCAGCGGCTTGACGGTGTCGCAGATGGTGTCCACCGCCTGGGCCTCGGCCTCGACCTTCCGCGGCTCGGACAAGCGCGGCGGCGCCAACGGCGCCCGCATCCGCCTGGCCCCGCAAAAAGACTGGGCGGTGAATCGCCCGGCCCAGCTGGCCGAGGTCTTGCAAAAGCTGGAGCAGATCCAAGCCAGCTTCAAGGCGCAGCAACCGGCCAAGGCGCTGTCGCTGGCGGACTTGATCGTCTTGGCCGGTGGCGTGGGTGTGGAGATGGCGGCGCACAAGGCCGGTCACCGCATCGCCGTGCCCTTCACACCGGGCCGCACCGACGCCTCGCAAGCGCAGACCGATGTGGCCTCCTTCGCCGTGCTGGAGCCGATTGCCGATGGCTTCCGCAACTATCGCAAAGGGCGCTACACCGTGGCCACCGAGGCCTTGCTGGTCGACAAAGCCCAGCTGCTGACGCTGAGCGCGCCGGAGATGACGGTGCTGGTGGGCGGCCTGCGGGTCTTGGACATCAATGCCGATGACTCCCAGCACGGTGTCTGGACCGAGCGGCCGCAGACCCTGAGCGCGGACTTCTTCGTCAAGCTGCTGGACATGGGCACGGCCTGGAAGGCCGTGGACCGCGAACAAGAGCTCTTCGAAGGCCGCGACCGCAAGACCGGCGCCCTGCGCGGCACGGCAACGCGGGCCGACCTGGTGTTCGGCTCCAACTCGCAGCTGCGCGCCATTGCCGAGGTCTACGGCAGTGCCGACAGTGAGGCCAAGTTCGTGGCCGACTTCGTCGCCGCCTGGACCAAGGTGATGAATCTGGACCGCTTCGATCTCGCCTGAGTTTGAAGCTGGCCTGGGCCGGTGGCTGGACCACCGCGCTCAGGCCTTGTTGATCAGTCTGAAGAAAGACCTCGCACCATGCAAACAACGCAAATACAGAGCCTCCACAAGCCCCGCTGGCAGCTGGCCCTTGGCCTCTTGATCACCGGGTCCGGCAGCGCCTTGCTGGCCCAAGACCTGAGCCAATGGATGCATCACAACGTGTTCTGAGGGCTGCTTCAGCCCCGCTCGCTGGCGGCTTCCAAACGGCAGCGAGCCATCAACAGCTCCAACTCGGCCAAGACCTGCTCGCTGGCCGGCCAGGACAGCTCGCCGTCCTTGGCTAGATCGTCCCAGACGCGCAAGCGCTGGGCCTCGCGCGCAGCCGGCAGCGCCGCAAATTGCGCGCATTCCTCGTCCGTCATCGGGCCGCCTTGCAAAGCCAAGCTGCGCACCGAGTCGGCTGACAAGCTCTCGGCATAGCCAGGCTTTTGGCTCACCAGATAACGCTTGGCCGGCACATGCAGGCGCACCGGCTCGGCCACCGCCGGGCCAAACAAGGGCAGCAAAACACGGGCGGCCAGTTCCTCGTGCGCATCGTCGATGCCGCGCTCGGTCGGCGAGCCTTCCAAATCGGTCATCAAATGGCCGACATCATGCAGCCAAGCCGCCAACTGCAGGGCCTCGGTGGCCCCGGCCTGACGCGCCAAACGCGCGCATTGCCAGGCATGCTGAAGCTGCGTCACCGGCTCGCCGTCGTAGGCCAGCGCTCCGCGGCGCTCGAAGAGTTGCAAAAGAAATTGATTGGTCATCATGGCGGCATCGTTCCAGCGCACCATTGTGCAAGCGGCAGGTGTCGAGCGCATGTCGGTCTATAGTGATCGCACTCTCTCTGCTCGCAGCACTGCGTCCACTTTTTCAGGAGTCCTCATGGCCAAGAAGACCAGCAAATCCACTGCCACCCCCAGCAGCATCAATATCGGCATCAGCGACAAAGACCGCGCCGCCACGGCCGAGGGCCTGTCCAAGCTGCTGGCCGACACCTACACGCTCTATCTGACCACCCCTATTGCACCCAAGTAAGGCCTACCGATTGTCATTCACTGGTGGTTCGTACGAATCAGAGGTGGATCCGTTTGTTTGAACACAAATCGCTGATCGATAAGTGGAGCCGGTCCGCTCAAGCTGCCTGTTGAATCGCCGGCAGCGACGCGAAGTAAAAGTCATCCGGGGTTTTCTTGCCAAGCGAGGAATGAGGTCGGCGCGTGTTGTAGAACTCGATGAAGCGCCCGATCCGCTGTCGCGCATCGCTGACCGACTCGTACGCTTGCAGGTAGTCCTCCTCGTACTTGATCGTGCGCCACAGCCGCTCGACGAAGACTTTGTCCCGCCAGGCCCCGCGGCCATCCATGCTGATGGCCACGCCGCGGTTCTTCAGCACGTCGGTGAAGGCCACGCTGGTGAACTGGCTGCCCTGGTCGGTGTTGAAGATCTCGGGCTTGCCGTGCCGCGCAAACGCCTCTTCGAGTGCGTCCAGGCAGAACGCCGTGTCCATGCTGATCGAGACGCGGTGCGCGAGCACGCGCCGGCTGGCCCAGTCCACCACCGCCGCCAGGTAGACCCAGCCCCGGGCCATCGGGATGTAAGTGATGTCCATCGCCCAGACCTCGTTGGCCCGCTCGATCTTCTTGCCTCGCAGCAGGTATGGATACACCGTATGGCCGAGGTGCTTCTTGCTCGTGTTGGGCTTGCGGTACAGCGCCTGGATGCCCATCTTGTCCATCAGCGTGACCACATGCCTGCGGCCGACTTTGAAGCCTTCCCGTTGCAGCATGTCGCGTAGCATCCGGGCGCCCGCGAACGGGTGCTCCAAGTGCAGCCCATTAATGCGCCGCATCAGCGCTTGATCGGCCGCTGACGCCGTTCGAGGCACGTAGTAGGCGCTGCCCCTGGCGATGTTCAGCTACTCGGCTTGGCGCTAGATGCTCAGTTCGTGATCCGGCTTGATCATCTCTTTGCGCTCAGCACTCCGGCCTTGCCGAGCGCGCCTGCCAAAAAATCTAACTCCAATGCTTGCTGGCCAATCTTGGCGTGCAACTCCTTGAGATCGGCCTTGGGCTCTTCAGCCTGCTCGGCGCCGAACACGCCGGCCGCGCGTTGAACCTCGGACGTCGTTTTTCCTCTGATGCGGCATCACTCCGCAAGGTCACGTAGCTAAGGTTTGGTTGAATACTGAAGGCAGCCCAAAAAATACAAAAGCCGTTCAATTGCATGTGATCCACGTCTGCGCAAAACTGTTTGGAACTTCACTATTCCAATGACCCGCGTTCGGTCCAAAGTGCACAAGCGGGTCATGTTCCGCACGGTTGTCACATGGGCCGCGCTCAGGTTCAGTCAGACGCCAATATGAATGTTAATGCATGGCGAATTGTCTATGTGTATCTAAAGGAACTTCCGCATGTGAAGTTCCCGTTGGCCTTCCTGGACGGACGGGCTAGCTTCGTTGTCAACCATTGGGTCTTCGACATGATCCGCAGAGGTGTGGGCTTGTCGTTGCTAAACGAACGCCTGCGAGCTGTTCTTCACTTGTACTCGTTCTATGTCGCAAAACATCGGGCTGTGGACCTTGATGAAACACAAAGTTCTCAGCTCGTCCTCGACTTCTTAAATGCAAAAAAGTGCGGGACAGGCACGAGCGAATTTCCTGAGGTGGTCGCACTTGGGTGGAAACCTCTCAAGTACAGGTCTTTCAAGCGCTACGTTACAGCGCTTGAAGCTTGGGATAAGTGGCAATCAGCTTTCCACAAGGGTCCTCGACTAACAAGCACCGAACAACGTCTCATGACGGCTTGGGAGCAGTATTCCGATTTTCTTCGACGAAAAAACTGGGATCCGCTCCTTCACCTGTTTCCCGCCAAGACTAAAACAAAGAAGTCATCCAACCTCGAGCTCATCGTCTATCACCGCCGCCTCTCGGTCAAGGGCAAAGAAATACCGAAATGTTTTCCGCCAGACTTGTTTGTCGAACTCGTCGAGGGCAGCAAGAGCAGCCGGGACAAGCTGCTATGGCTAGAGCTCTTTGGGCTTGGGCTGCGTGAATCTGAGCCTCTGCACCACTTCCTGCAGGACGTGCACGGCGTTACTCCGGCTGGCGAGGCGCTTGTTCGGCTTGACGACCCTGAGGTCGGCCAATGGGAGTGGGCCAACGGTGCTGGCCGCCTGATCCGGGGGACTAGGACAGAGTACCTCCGCACACAGTGGGAAAACTCTGATCTTGAAACAAGCTACCCCGACTTGGTCAATCTAGCGCCAAGGACCCAATACGTTTGCCATGGCCAAATGCGTGCGGGGTTCAAGGGCATGACCTTTCATACAGATGACTCGATCAGCCCAAGCAATTGGGGTCACGAAGGAATCTGGATAGCTCCGCCCGTCGGCCGCTATTTTTTGGCAACGTTCAAAGAGTATGTTGAGGAGCATTTTCACGGGCGCCCTAGGCGTTGGCCATACCACCCATGGCTGTACATCAAACTCGACCGAAAGGATTACGGGCTCCCGATGACGATTCCCGCCTTAAGAAAGGCTTGGAATCGTGCATTGAGACGGCTGGGCCTCGCTGGATCAGATCTTGGGCCACATTCCTTACGCCACTTGGCTGGCTACTTTTGTGCTAACCAACTTGGCCTATCAATAGAAAAAACGATGCTGCTTCTCCGACATGCAAAGTCAGAAAGCACGGAGAAATACTATCACCTTAGCAAGAACGAAGTACGTACTGCAATTGCAAAGGCAGCTACCACACAAAGCGGCCACCACATTACCGACTTTTTGTTAATGCCGGAGGCAAAGCGCATCAAGTTTCCTGCGCATTGGGATGGCAGGGTGGAATCACGTTGAAAGCACCTGTCAGAAAAGGGTGTGAGGAGTTACCCACAACCGTCTCACCAAATGTAGGAGAACTCAAAACTGAAAAAGGCTTCTGGTCTGGCAAGACGATCTATTGGAATCCAGGCTCATCTATTGTTGTCCTCAAATCTGATTTAATGCCAAGGCATTTTGCGGATTTGGCGAGAAATTTGTACTTAGATAATTTAAGCGCGGGTATTTCCGAAAGACTCGACCACTGCCGAAAACAGCAGATCCTTCCGTTGTGTGATTTCATGCGAGAGTCAAAGACCTTTCGCAATACCTTCACGCCCAGCAGGCTGAGTGCGTTTGACGGCCAAGAGTTCATTGGGCCATTCAAAAAGAAACGCTGGCTTCCAATATCGGAGTGGCTGAAATCTAATCTAAAAACGGATGCAGAGAGAGAAACTTACTTGATAGAAGTGATGCGTGATTCGATGATCAACGGTAGAGGGGTATTGAACAATGTACACAGGCTGAATGTCTCATTTCTCCATTTTGGAATGCCGGATTTCGCCAAAGCCCTTGAATCATTTCAAACCGTTGAAGCAATGCTTTGCGCATTAGGAACGATACGTCAATTTAGCTGGAACTACTTTAAGCACGATTTCAATTGGGCGCACCAAAACAATAGGCAATGCATTCGGGTTTACAAAGATCTAGATTTCCCATTCGCAAAAATGTTAACGCCTGAGGATGCTCAATGGGCCCTTGGCTTTTCAAATGCAGCCAATCTCTTTCTAGTCTCGTGTGTCCGAGAAGGTTTCGTTCTGCTTCCATCCCACTACACCAATCTTGTCTCTTCGTGCCGTCTGATTCACCCAACCTGGAATTGGGATGCGGTTCCGCCATTGGCGACGCAACTTCTTCAGTCAGTACTCTGTTCCACTTCAGTAAAAAATATTGAGGACCTCCCCAACAATCCTCACGAATGGCTGAATGGGATCAAGGCGAAGTCAAATATGCAGCGTGTCTTCATGCCGCAAATTGAACTACATCAACGACTAAACCCCAGCCTACCGAGATGGCCTTTAGCCAATCTCAATAGGTCAAAACAGTTGGCCATAAGCAGAACTGCGAAGGATGATGCTGATCTCCTTGAGGCCGAATATGGCGAGGTATGGGCCGAGTTCTGCCGGGTTTATGAGATGGCTTCGGAGGTAGGTCCAACAGACCGCCGCATCGCTCTTAGGGCAATACTGCCCTGGGTGAAATTGAGGGGCTTCCGATCACCTGAACAGGTCATGCCACGAGATCTGCATGACCCATTACGGCCGTCCAACAGTGAATCATTTAAGGCGCATCTTGAGATTAACTCAAACTTCGCAACCGCGGGCGAGACTCGGTCACTTGGACCAACTTGGAATGCCGCAGCGCGGGCGTTTCTTTTGGTAAGTAACCACCTGAAAATAAGCCCGAGCGAAAAAATGAAGGGTTTTTCAAACCCGTTCGAACCACATGAAATGCCATTTGAGAAGGGCAAGCGGAGTAAAACAAAAAGAAAGAGGCTGCCAACGGATATTCACGAGGCGATCATTGAAATTCTTATGGACGCTGACGAAAGCGGTAAGCCGACCTACAGGTGGGCAATGAGCGCGTTTCCAGACACGTTTGATTGGTTCAACCCCGCTTCAGGAACACTGGAAAGGGTGCAATGTCCGTCCCGCTGCGCCGCACTTTCCCTTCTGCTATGCCTTCCATTTCGGGGTAAGCAAGTTCAATGGCTTGACAGAGGGCTAATGGATTCCATGAGATGGAACCAAAATGTGTCGGCTATGGTCGTCAACGAGCACCCGCTTAGGAATTTCAGGTATTCCGATGGCAGGACACAGGAGGAACTATATGGCCGACCAAGTGGCGTTCTGCAAGTCATGGGAGATGAGATCGGCGCGGAAGGTGGAACAGTCGGAATATTCGTCAATACGAACAAGACTGCAATGTGGAATCCGGAAAACAAAAGGGGTTATGAGGTGCCGTGGCCTATGCCCGCGCTTGATCCCGCAAATAAGCCGAATGTTGGCTCTTGGATTTCTCGACCCTACCAGATTATCTGGGCGCAGAATTCATGGATAGAAAAGTATTTGCCAATGCCAACGCCGGTTTCATTTGTCGACTCAGCCTCTGAGCGCGGGAAAATTCATGAGCGATACCTGAGCAGTATCCCAAGCTTCTGCCCGCTCTTTGCCGATTTGTCTGAGCGATCTTACAAGCACGGCGACGCACTCACTCATATATATTTGCCAGTTTCGAAGGCAAAATTAACTCGACTATTCAATTCGATATGCGTCGAAGTGGAGCGGAGATATGCGGAGGAAGGCAAAATAATATCAATTACAAGACCAGATTCTTCCGATACGGCCTATCAAGGCCGCAGCGCCATATTTGATATCCATGCTTTACGTGTGAGCGGGATCTCGCGTTTAATTGAACTTGGCATTCCAGTCGCAATAGTGCAAGAGTTTATTGTTGGTCACGCAACAGCTGTAATGACGCTCTACTACAACAAGGTTCTTACGGCTACTGCTCGGCAAGAAATTATGGCAGGCCTTCAAGCCGATGTTGGTGATTGGAAATATCGCAAGGAAGAGCTCTCGAAGAGGGCTGAATTGTGGTCATTTAACGTGCGGTGGGCCAAATATCGTCCTGCTGATCAAATGGCTGATTTTGCTAGTTGGAAATCAGTTCCTGGTGGAATATGTCCTGTCGGAGGGCTAGGGTGTGAAGAAGGGGGGATCCTAGATGACGACGCCGCATCGGGAAAAGAGACATTTGTTCCTGTAGTAGGGGGATGCGGAAACTGTAGATTCTTCTCAACAGGCCCTGCATTTCTCATTCACCAAAGTCAAGCACTGAATGAGATAATGCTTGAACTCAGGCTGCATGGTAAGCAGCGGGCTACGCTTATCGAAAAAAGATCAGAATTGTCATGGTCAGACACCCCAGAGCTGGGTCAACGACAACGTGAGTTGCTCGCGAGACAAATTGCCGAACTGAGTGAAGCAGTTGCAGATATTGACGTAAAGCTTGAGCCACTAGTCTTAGAGTGGATAAATAGACTGAGGATGTTTGAAGATTCGAAGGCAAAAATAGCCGTGTGGCGCGAGAATTCCCCCCAAGAAAGTACGAATCGAGCTACATCTCTCGAACATCTCTATGCTGATAAATTGCCCGTGGAGATTGATATCAGACTTGAGAAGGCAGGTGAATTTTCCTTAGTCCAAAATATCCTAGAAGGGGCTGTTGCCCGCGGCGGGCTTCATCATGCGTCGTCTTTGTCAAAAGAGCGATGTGCCGCGTTTATGGACCGAGTGTTGCGCTCTGGTGGCTCTCGCCGTTTATTAATTGACATTCAGGATGAAAAGACGCGATACGTTGTAGCTCATAAGTTTGCAAATGTGGCCAGCTCAATATTTGGCTCAGCAAGCATTGACGATCATTTGGCTAGCGGCGCACCTCTACATAGCTCTCGAGAGGATAAGGAAGCATTTATCGAATGGGCATCCACGCTACTTTGCTCCCAAGATTCAGCGTCGATATCGACGAAACGTCTGAACTCTAGTGGCGAGGTAAAACACTGAAATGGATGCAGCCGACGATTCATTCAGGCCTGATTCCGTTGACGAGTTGTTTGCTCGATTCAACGATCAAGCGGCTCCGAAAGCCAAGCGAAACCTCAAGCACATCCACGACGCGTGCAACACCATCGCCTTGGCCCGCGGTGAGATGAACTATTCACGTGTCTCAAAGGTTGCGATGGATCTGTCTGGCGGCCCCGCCTACCAGACCATACTGAACAGCCGTCTCTTTAGGGATTACATCGACGAACGAGTGCGCCTGGAGCAACGATTGAGCGGAGCTCACAGAGCAACCTTCCGCACATCTGGTGCTGCGACAGGGAAGGCCCAACCGGAGTACCCATGTGAGGGTTTGGATGCAAAGACGAGGGCTTGCATTGACATGCTTAGGGCCGAAGCAGACAGAAATGAACGACTCATTAAGGGGCTGCAGGAGGTACTGGAGCGCCAAACATTACGAATGCCGCTCTCTTTTGAGGAGGCGCTCAAAATTGGACCAGGCCAAGATGCAGAAGTGCAGCTGGGGCAGCTACCAAAGCAAGACTACATGCCCAAAGCGATGCGGGGTGCTTTGGAGGCGGTTTTGACGGACGCTGTAGCTTTGTTGAAGGTTGAGGCCCGGGGGGCGAGTCGTCGGCTGGTCGCTACCCGCAATGGCACAGAGGAGGTTCTTTTAACCCCAGCCGGATGGTCTGAAGCGTTAGCTTGGTTGCTTCGGGAGGAAGCTCGGTCGAAGTAGCCGTGGTTCAGATCGGATTGCGGTCGCGTTGATGGTCGGACCTAGCTGCAGCAAGACTTTGGCAACCTCTTCACGATCACGGCTGCAAACGCCGGCGAGGTGGACTTGATAACGAACGATGGCTTGCCGGTTGTGGTGGTTGGACCATTCAATAACCATCTTTACAACGGAAGTCTGGCAACCCGGGGTCGATGCCAATGCCGAAAAACACCACTACCAATGCACATCAAACACAAAAGGAGAAACAACATGCCCCCCCCTTCTTCACAGCCCCAGAAGGCTGTAGCCATCGAGGTAGACCTTAGCGGCGAGTCCGACCGTGCATGCATCGTGCTTGGCGTAGAGCTCTTGAACAATCACTTGCAATTGTTATTTGCGCGACACCTTCACGGGGAACAGCGGAATTTAATGTGCGGCCCGCTGAGTGGCTTTGAAACCCGTGCCCAACTCGCGTATGGCTTAGGGTGGATAGGTGAGGAGGTCGCGTCAGACCTGCAGACCATTGGACAAGTGCTTGAGGACTATGCTCATACCCCAGGCTATGTGCGTTCCTTCGAGAACTTCGTAACTGCAGACCGGTGCGCGTCGCTCAGATTCACGGGCGACCTTAGTGAGGACGAAGGTAGGGCCCCTGGCATCGCTCGGCAGCGCTTCGAAACGACCGTGGGTAGGCTAGCTCGACACCTGGCAGGCCTCGCGACAGACGCCGCCTGACCAGCAACCTATTCGCACGGCCCCTCCATTTTCATCGCTGTCGTAATGTTGGTCCGGCCAACTCACGAATTCAGTTACTCCTTTACCGCCACTCGAGTCGCACCGCCGTGCTGTGTAACCCTGGGCCTGCACCGAAGCTTGACGGCCCCTTTAGAAAATGAATCATCAGTGGCCTTGCTTGACCATACATAGGCCTCACCGGCTTTCAGCAGAGCCATTCGCTCTGGAGTCAGATTGCTTAGAGCGGCATTGGCTTTTTGGATGTGCTTCAACCATGCGGGTGAGTTGAATTTGTGCATGATGATCTGGGTGGACAACTCGATCAGACTGACCGGTACGGACGGCGGGTCTTGGCTCGCCACCATGATGCTCACGCCTTTGTGGCGCATCTCCCGCACCACTTCGATGAGGCCCGCAACCAAGTCGGGGCTTTCGATGTACTTGTGAGCCTCATCGAACACCACCAATTTATTGAAGCTGCGCCCATCGATCCGCGCATCGGCAAACAGCTGCAAGAGCACCACAAACAATCCAAGCGCCTGGTCCTTCTCGATGAATTCGTCCCGTAGATCTACGATGATCAGCCTTCCCGGCTTCACCACTTCCGTGAGCGAAATCGAGTCGTTGATGAACTCCTCCGCCAACTCCAGACGCATACGGGCCAGTTCCTTGAGATGTTCAGGAATCGATGAGGCCTCGATACCTGCACGCAGCCCCTCCAGGCTGATGTCATCGCGCATCGACTTCATGATGCGCATGATCTGCCGAATGTAGGTGGCCTGATTGCCTACAGCGCCCATCAAGAACTTCCAGTGCGACGCTTTCAGCTCAGATGCTGAGAACTGCAACGGCAGAACCTCGATACCTGGATACTCTGCTTGCCGCTCCTCGATCTTGTCCGCTGGCACCAGAAGCAGGACATCAGCAAGCGCCTTCGGTTCCGCACCGTAGACCTCTTTCAGCGCGCGAACCTGGTCGTCCACACTGTTTGCCCCCACCATCGAAGTGAACTCGGGCTTGTAGTCCATGGTCGGGCTGTAATGAAAGATCACCGTGGACAGCGGTTCAGGTAGGCAGTTGATGCCAGGTATGGCTAACGAGGCCATCTCTGCAACGCTTCCCAATGTGTAGCTCTTCCCGCCCCCCTGGACACCGAACAAGCTGATGGTGTGGGTCTGGTTGAGGTCCAGCGCAACCTTGCGCCCGGACACTTCGCCCAATAGACCGTACTGCGGCGTTACCCCCGTCGCCCCGAGCATGATGTCGTAGGCAACCCGACTATCGGCTGCCACGCCTGCCGGAATTGCCGGTACAACATCAACAACGTTCTCGGCTGAAGCTTCGCGCACCTCCGGCGCCGGACTCGCCTTCTGTGTACCGGCGGCGGGCGTTGTCGGTTCTTGTTCGACAATTGGCGACTGAACAGTAGCAATCACCATAGGCGCTACCAACACGTCGGGCTCTGGTTCACGCGCTTTAGTTACGGGAATAGCTTCGACGGGACGATAAGTAGGGCGAGGGCGATCATCCCAAGCCAGCGTTCGGTCGCGAGGCGGGCTCAGGAAGGCGGCCGTCTCGAAGGTTGGGACCGCCGGCGCCAACTCTCTGCGCCGCAGCAGTTCCTGCGTGACCTCCATGGCTGGATCTGCTGACCTCACGGCCTGCAAGCTGGCTAGGGTCTCGGTGTCGGTCACAGCCGACTCAACCAGCTGTCGAATTAGGTCGCTGCCGATTCGGTAATACTCGACCCCACTCTCGTGCTCAGCCGGTTCAGTTCCTGGCTTGCTGAAGTCAAAAACCACGGCGCTTCGCGTGAACTTCAGTGTGTAGGCGCGCTCATCCAGGCGCCGCAAGAAGTAGTGAGCTTCTTCAGCAGCCTCGGGCAAAACGACGCCGTACCGCTCCGAACGATCCAAATAGAAACCCAAAAGTGCCGCAAGATCTCGATTCTTGATCGGCCGATCAGGACGATCCATATCGGCGCGCTTCGGGTCGAAGTGGTAAGCGATAACTTGTTCTGTCTGCGCAATTTGCTCAGCAATCGATGCCTTCAGTTGGGCGTAGGCGGCCACATCGCCAACTTGGCTATAGCACTTGACCTCGACCAACCGGCAAGTCACCACGCGGCTGGACGGATCGAGATCAAAAAGTGCCAGGTCAGTTCGACGGAAATTGACCTCGTCACCCATCTCTTCGGCGTTCTGCCGGAGTGCCTTGTACAGCTCCAAATGTGCATCCAACGGGACCACGACTTGGTTCTGAAAGACACCTTGATGTTCAAGGAACAAACGAGAAAGCGCCAGACCCATCGCTTCAGCTCGCTGCGACGACGAGGACAATAACTTTAGGGCCAGGCGGCCGGACAGTGAGCGCAACTGATCCAGCATCACAAGGGCATGGCGGCCAGTATTTGGCAAACCGTAGTCGCCCAGGATGGGCACCAGCAGCGCCTCCAACTCCGCGACCGAGCGCGATGTGATTGCCAAGCGATGACTCATCGCATTGGCCATGTCGGGAGAATGATCGATCAGATAATCCGGCCGCGTCGAGTGCCTCCGATGATCAAAGAACTCAATGCCGAGATTCCGATCAATCGTGAGCACCCAATCGCTGACTTCGTGCACCTGATGAAGCATCGCACGCTCGTCAGCTGACAAGCTCAGTGCCACTACGGGGCGCGCGTGCGGCAGGTATTGGCTGCGGGCGACAGTAGCCACTGCAACCGACACTGCGCGGGAGATACCGCCCATCAAGTCAGACAGCGCTTCCGCCCCATCCAGCGGCTGCGCTGCGCCATGCAGCGGACGACGAAGCCACGTGATGGACTGTTCATCCTCCAGGTAGCTCACCTCAAAGGGCTGAACCAGGCCGTGAACGAAGGAGGAGTCATCCGAGTCTCGAACATCGACAGCGCGAATTTCCTCAGCGGGGAACAAATCAAACAAAAACGACAGATGCGCAGCATGCAGGTCCGGGTCGTCGCGGAACTCCTTGATCGCCCGAATCGCCAATCGCAACTTGGGGTGCAAGTGGCTGTCTGTCGGCGTCGAAAACGCGTCGGCCTCCTTCGCACTGGTGCCCGAGTCTGGCGCCAAGAGTTCCAACAAAGCCTCTCCAGTCGATGGCGCCGCTGGATCAAGTACAAACAGCCGGATGTCGTACCGAAGATCAGCAAACTGGGGATGCCGTTGCAGTGCCAACAAAACTTCAGCCAAGGCCCCAGCACGCCCGGCGTTGAAAGCGTTGATGGTCAGGGTCTCAACATACGGGTGCTGAATCAAATAGCGCTGGACCCGCGCCGCCAGATAAGCACTGTCGATGGTTGCGCCTCCAATGGCAGGCTCCTGCAGACCTAGCGCGGCACACACCTCCCCAACCAACCCCCGAGGGTCTTTCTCATCGGTCGCGGCATACAGCGACCAGAACGGATTGATGTTGTCCACGGCCATCGCCGTGCGGCCCAACTCCTCACCGAAAGGCAGCACTGGAGGAAAAGCTGCGGGCGCAAGCTGCTTGATCACTGCGTCCCGTGTCGGAACCACGAACTCTCGACTACTCGCCCGACTCCGCTCCATCCAGGTTTGTCCGAGCTGGCTCCAAGCGGCATGCCAGTTTGCACGCAGCGGATGCGTTGGCCCCAGCAGCACCGCGTCTCGCCGTCTGCCTTGATAGTCTTCCATCACCAAAGCCACCGAATCGATGGTCAGCGCGAAACGCAGCTCATCCATTGCTTGGCGCGCCACAGCCGCATCGGTCGAGCTGGATCGGACCAGCACGGCGTCGATCCACGCCAAGTAAGCAGCGGCGTAGTTTTGCACGGGCTCCTGCAGTTGCAGAAGGTCACTCGCTTGCATGATAAGGCGCTGGTCGCCCTGAAGGACGGCTCCAAAGAGCGTCGTCCGAGTTTCTCTGAAACGCTCCACCTCGTCAGAAGTGGGCCATTTGAAGGATGTCGTCGAACGCGTAGCGACACCGGATGCGCTGACCGACAACCTCAATCGGTTGAGGCCCTCGGGATCATCAAGAAATGCACGCTCAAGGCTGGCCAATACACCAGACACCAAGACGTTCGCTTTCCCTTCTTTGCCCAGCCGAATCTCTAGGGTCTCACCGCTGGTCGCAGTCTTGCTGCTCCGCTCCACCCACACACAGCCTGTGATCGAAACAGAACTTGGGTCTCGGTCCTGAGTCACTGCAGCGAAGCGTGCTCGCAGCAAGGCATGCATCAAACTCGGCTCACGCGGCACCGCACGTTGAGGAGGCTCTACCTCGACCTCCTCATCGGTCACCACATAGAAGAGATCGCTTTCGTTGGCGTTGGCATGCGTTTCCGCTGCATCGCTGTTGAAGCGCACCGGATTGCCCTCGCCGTCAGCGAGTGGAATGCGGTCACCGTCCTCCGTTTCTGCGTACACCCGAACGAAATGCCAGCCCTCTTCCCAGTCGATCTTGCCAATCGACGAAAACGCAATCACCCCGGAATCCGTACCTTTGGCCCATGGCGCTTTGCGGCGGCGCAGCCCAGTTGGTCCGTTGTCGCGCGAAACCACCTCTGCCACAAAGCGGGACAGGCCCTCCACCTTGGACGGCACAGGGTCAACGCGGAACGACACGCTGAACTTCTTCAGCCCAGTCTTGGAGATGGGCAACACCCGGTGCCCAATCAGTTCAGCCAAGCGCGGGTCTTCGTTGTCATCCTTCACCACAGGCAAATCTGGCAAGACGACATCACCAATGTAGATAGAGTCCGGATTGACGCCACCATCCTCAAAAAGCCACTTGTTGAACGCGAGAGGCCAATGCACGCGGTCGCGGACGATCAGCTGCGTCCACTCCCTTGGATTCGCAACGCCGACCCGCGAAAAAAACTCGCCCAGCTGCTTGCAGAACAAGGGATCAAGCAAACCCAGCTCCAGAGCGCGAACGCGCTCTGTCTTGGTGGACCACGTGATGCGTTCAACGCACTCGCGATTGCGCGCCATCCGAGCGGGGGCGCGCTCTGCCTGCTTGTACAGCTCAAAGTCAGGAACCAAGGCCAACTCGCACAGCGCTGCGCCCATCGCATCCTGGTCAAAATCATTGACTTGGCAGGTCAGCAGATACCGTGCAACTGCGGCATCGTCGGCATATCGCCATCGGCCCTCACCTCGGCGCAGCTCAGTTAGGCAAGCTTCGACGGCAACACGCAGATTGGCTGGAACCTGCGCAACCAGCTGGGCATTTAGCTCTGCATAGGCCCGATCAATCGACACCTCTTCAAACGTTGCAACCCCAAAGGAGTCCTCCGCCGATGCCCGCATGTCATTCGGCACAAACACGAGCAGTGGCGGCCGCAGCTCCTCGTTCGGCAGCGGATTTCTAAGTTCCACCAGCTTGGTACTGCTAACAGCCAAATCCGGCGCCAGCGCACGGAGGCTGTCATCTGCCAGCACCACAACATTGGCAGAAGGAACCGCAGCACGAAGGCCGCCCGCCAAGCGAATCATCAGCTCACGGTCCAAGTCCGTGACCCGCATGCAATGCCCGAGACCGCGGGCCGCCAAGAGCTTGGAAAGCTTCGGCAGCAGGACTGTTTCCAGCGCGGCGTTCAGCTCTTGACTGGTGAGTTCACGCAATCCTTGGCTCATGTGCGCGCTCCCTCGGCTCGTTCTGCAATCGTGTAGCGCGGCACAACGGTTTGTGTCACATAGGCATCTGAAAGGTCTCGATAGAAACCGATCTCGCGGAGGCGTCCGGTAAAGGCCTGCACATTGCTCCGCAGCGCTTTGCGCTCATCGATGGTCGGCGTGCCGAAGCCCTCCCCGGGCGGCAATTGGTCGATGTAAATGCCGTAGCGCTCACGCAAAAAGGACAGCAGGTCATCGATCCGCATTTCACCCGTAAAGTAGCCCTGGTCACCGCCGGGTCGCAGCACAGCAATCTGCAAAAGTACCTCCAGCAAGCGGCTTTCCAGCGCAAATCGCCGAGGCGCATGGCGCGCCCGGGTTTGCGCGAGCAGTGCACCCGACTTGTTTTTCAGCATCGTCGCGTCCAGCGACTCGATGATGTACTTGCGGTGAAAGGCGCCGCGCAGGGCAACCAGAATCTCAATGTAAGTCTCGAAATCCGAGAGCCCCATCTTGGTAATGGCCTCGACCTCCGAGTCCAAGCCCGCATCGCCTTCCGCCAGAGATTCCAAAAGCCCGGCTAAGCGTTCACCAAAGAACTTGTCCCGCTCTTCCGCGAAGGGTTCACCCTGCAACCCGTACAGCTCTCCCACAGAGAACACCGAATTCAAGGGCCGTATCAGCTTGCCGCGCCTTACGAGATGCTCTGAAAACTCGTCCAGCTTCTTGGCCACAAAGTAGGCGCGTACAAAATTTGGAATGCGCCGGTAGTACCCGTCAGCACTTCGCTCGGCCAGCGTCGCCGTTGCCGAATCCGCGCTGCCAGACAGATCAACATACAAGCCCAGCTTGTATGGGCAGTCACCCTGCGGTTCACGCTGTTCGCGGGGCTTCATTGGGCAGGCCGATTCAGCGCACAGCGAATTTGCACCCTCCAACTTCTGCCAGGCGGGCAGCAGCTTCAGCAGGCGCAGGTGATACAGCGCCAAGTGGAACGACAGCAGCACCTTCAGGTACTCCACCATCACCGAGCGTGGCATGAACGGCTTGTAAAACAGCAGCCGCTGAACGTCCTCGGCCATCAGGTCGGCCGAGCCTATGCATACCGGCGCGAAGCGGTCGCCGCCAGCACGCGTATCAGCCGTATCTTTCCGCTGAGACAAGAAGTGCAACAGCGTGGCCGTCTCGATGTCGGTCAGCGCCTTTTCGTTCAACTCACGCGTGACCTTGTCAAAGCCATCGAAGAAGAAACCCTTCAGGTGTTCGATGGCCTTGTGGCCCGCAAGGTGCCGTGCGTGATGGAGCATCTGATAGAGATGCTGGGCAGCGCCGTAGTCACGTGAATGCTTCGGGTTGCGAAAGCGATAGGTGTAGCCATGCAGCGGGCGGGGGCCAGCCACGGCCGCGTTCTTCTTCCCACGATTCACGATGTCCATCAAATGGGTTTCCACCCAACGCTCCACCATGTCTCGGTGCTGCGTGAAGCCCAGGAACTTGTTACTGGCTTCCAGGATGTCATCGACGAACTTGTCCACGGTCAACTCACGCTTGTCGCGGAAGACACTCGGATAGCCGCCATGCTCCAGGCGCTCGAACAGGCCCGTGAGCACCCGGTCCATCTCGATGGTTTTGAAGTCGAGATAGCTGATCTTTGGGAGTCGGAACTCCCTGTCCTTCTTCTGCAATGCCATCAGTTCCCCCTGGCGCCGCTCTCAGCGGCTTCTTCTTGGCGTGCTCCCGTCGCCGGCCCCTGCAGCAATCGCATCTCTACCCGACCATCGTCATGGCGCGCCAAGCGGTAGAAGTCGTGGCCCGTGGTGGTCAGCAGGATCTCTCGGTAAGGCTGGGCGTTGAGGCTGTTCTTGAAGACACCCAGGCAGAGATAGAAGCCCTGCATCTCTTCGACGCTCGGTCGGTAGCCTTCATTCAGGCGCACCAACATCTCGAACACATCCAAGTTGATGATCAACTCGCTGGTGATTGCGCCTTCGCCTTGCCCCTCGAATTTCAGCAGCAGGCCCGTTGGCAGGTGTTCAACGAAGCGCGCCTTGGCCGCAAAGTCTTGCACCTGCAGCCCAAATCCCTCCAATGGGAAGAGTCGGTAACTGCGGACCGTGCCGTGCTCGACCTGGCGCAACTGCAAGGCCAGGCTGGCCCCCAGGCGCTCAGGTCGCTGCAACCCTTCGCCACGGTTGATCGCATGCAGGATTTCGCTGGTGAGTTGTTCGATGGGCGTTGCCCCGCGAACGATCTCAACCATGCGCTTAGCAGAACGATAGGGCAGCATCTTTTCCCAGCTCGTGTCGCGCCGCTCAAAGAAGTGCTTGCGGCGAGCCATGGCCACGTACTCCCGGTGTTTGCGCGCCCGCTGATGCACCGTTGAATCTGACAGCCCACGCGGAAGATCCCCGAACAACCTCTTCAACACCTCGAAGGCGAACTGCCCCCGGCGCTCAAAACGGAACAAGGCTCGGTCATCCGGCTGTACAAAGTCCAACCCACGATCGAAGCGCGGGTCTTCTTGCTTGCCGACATCAAGACCGCTCAGCAAGGTCAACAACCTGTCTGAGGTAACTTGCCCACCACCCATCCAGCTGTTGAAGTAAAAGCTGCGTGCTACTTCATCATGTTTTCCGGCCGCGTACAGCGCGTGAATCTCGGCACAGTCGCGGTTACCGATCAACATGAAGGAAAGCGCTGAGCGCAGATCGCGCATCGTGATGTGCAGACGCCCGCGCAGGTGTGCCATGGTGTAAAGCGTCTTGAGGCGTTCCAGCAGGCGCGGCCCAGCAATCTCATCTTGGAAGCTGCGGGCGTTGTGCAAAGCGTAGCAACTGCTCTTCAAGTCGCACTGTTCGCAAGCTGACCAATTCTTGGGCTGCACGATGCTTTGCAGCGTGCGCTCCAGAATCGAACCGCCTTCAGCGTCGGCAACGACACTTCGCAGGTTCAGGTTCACCACCGCCACGCCAGACTCAGCTTCGCCGCTCGAAAACGCGCGCCGAACCAGTGCGGCCAATGCAGAAAAGTCTCCCTCATGGGTTGCGAGGAAGTCCACCAAACGGCCTTCGTTGATCGCGATCAGCCGGGTCTCTTGCGGCTTCCACAGCTTTGCGTCGCGCCCTTTGAACGGAGCCAGGAAATCCAGCAAAACCTTGTTGTTGTCTTTGTTGCCCTCGTCCTGGCTACCGTCATAGTTGATCAGATAGCGTTTGCCCGCCAAGCTCAGCTCGCTGCCATTGGGCAGGTCGCGATTTGCAGAACCGCCTCGGGCTTCAACCTCTTTCTCCAAGCGCTGCAAGAAGGCTGTCTTGCCATCACCAGCATTGCCCGAGATCAGCACCAACCGGAACTCGCCTTGCAGCACCGCAGGCAACAAGGCCCGATCAAGCGCCGTATCCACGTAGGCAGAGAAGCCCAGCGCATCCATGCCCCGTGTGCCCGCGTTACTGCGACGGCTCTGGCTGTAGAGCGTCAACAGGTGCGAAACAAAGGCATTGCTGTTCAACGCCGACTCGGCGAGAACGGCTTGACCACTTCTGACCGCCGTCGCAACAGCCGTCAGGCTGATGGTTTGAACGCGCCGCGCTTGGCGCACCTCGGCCAGCGCATCCCGGAAATCAATGGCGGTGTGATAACGCTCGGTCCGACGGGGAGCAATGGCCTTCAACACCACGGTCACCAACTCTGGGGCGAGGTCGGCGAAGCCCGATAGTTCGCGCGGGTCTGGCGCAGGCTTGTTGATGGGCGGCTCGGTCGTATCCCAGGGGTAGCGGGCGGTCAGTGCCTCATACAGGGTCAAGCCCAAGGCATACAGATCACGGTCGGCGCGCTCGTTATTGTGAGGAATGACCTCGGGATCGAAGTCGGGCGGCAAATAGCGCCGCGAGCCGCCGCCGCGTGACTCCTTGTCGTCGGCTCGAACCGAGACATTGAAGTCGATGATCTTGGCGCCCTTCTGGGTCCACAGCAGGTTGCGCGGCTTGATGTCGCAGTGATGAAATCCGTGTGCATGCAGGTGCACCAGCCCTTCCATCACCTGCTTGCCCAACTCCAGTGCGTCCTCGGGTGACAGCAAGCGATCCTGGATCATGTCGCCAACGTCGGAGCCTTCCACGTACTCAAACACCAGGAAGGGAATGTCGCGGCCAGGGATTACATCTGCATCCAGAACCCGTACCACGTGGGGGTGCTCTGGAATTTGCACCAGATGACGGTACTCCTTCTTCAATCGCTCCAGAGTCGAGTGCCGGTCGCTGACGATGAGCTTTACTGCGCGCGCCACATCGCCCAAGGTATCGATCACCTTGTAGACCACGCCAAAGCTGCCCCGACCCAACTTTTTCTCGACAATGAACTTGTGGGTCAGCCGGTAGCCCGCTGCAAGGTTCAAGTAGTCGGCTGGGGCTTCTTCCTCCGCTTCAACCAGTTCGGGTTTCCGCGCTTCGACTGGCCCGGAATGCGGTTGGGGTGCTGGTTGCAACAAAGCATTCAATGCCGCCAGTGCAGCCGGGGCGGTCAAGCGCGTGTGTTCGTCGAATGCGCACAGGCTCTGCAGCCAATCGTCAAAGGTCTCGTTCAGGTCAGGCCGCAGCGCGGATGGCTTGTTCAAAAACTCGCCCGCTCGGTCCCACACCTTGGTAGGCTCACCTGCAAACGGACGCTCCCCAGTGAACAGCTCATAGAGGATGACGCCAGCGGAAAAAATGTCTGACGCCGTTGACGCAGCGCCTGGCTCACGGAATGCCTCCGGCGCCACATAGGCCTTCTCTACCAGGTCAACAATCTCCGCCGCTATCGTCCGGGTGCGATCCACGCCAGGCTTGGCGAAATCGAAGTCGGTGATGCGCGTAGTGCCATCCTGCCCAATCAAAATCGCACCGGGCGTGAGGTTGCGATGCACCACGCCGTGATGGTGGGCGTGGGCCAAGGCCGCCAGCAGGTCTTTGGCCACGCGCCACTTTTGGTCCAGCGTCAGCGCCAACTGAGCCCGTGCCATATGCACCGTCAGCGCCTGACCCGGTGCATCGTCCAGGATCAGGATGAAAGACTTGTCATCATCTGTCGGGAAGAAGTCCCGCGCAGCCACGATGTTAGGGTGCAGTGGCAGCTTGGATAGCGCCCGGTAGGCATTGGCAATGCGGTTGACCTGTGCCTTGCGCACATCTTCCGGTTGATAGGGGTCAGCCTGGTACACCCGCAGGCGGGCAGTGCCACCCGCGAACACGTTCTCGGCACGGAACTCGGTGTAGGCCTCCGCTGCCCCGAGCTTTTCTTTCACCTGCCAGTGCCCAAAGCGCTGCACGGCGGAAGCTGGCTTCACCACCTTCAAGGCATGCAGGATCAATGCCTGCTGCTGCAGGATGTTCTTGGAGAAGCGTGTCGGAATGCGCGTGGCATCTTTGAAGTAGCGCTCTGCGTCCTTCAGCTTCACTACCCGGTCTGCATCCAGCTGCTCGCGGTCGTTCAGGTGTGCATCGGGCGCGGTGAGCAGGATGGCCGCATCGACATAGATACCGTCCAGCTCATTTCGACCGGGATTGGCTTGGGTCACCAAACCTTTCACCGTGCGGGCGTGGCCGCGCAACTTGCCGAGCGGCGATGGATAGGGTGCGCGCCCCTCGGGGTACCACCTGTTGCCGTACACATCGATGGTGCCGCGCGTGCCCTTCACGTCGATCAAGTAAAGGGCGTGCGGCGTCAGCAATGCGATGTCGATCTCGAAGCGCTCGCCTTGGCGCTCAATCTCGAAGTTGTGAAGCAAGACGAAACTATCCGGCAAGCGATCCCGCAGGTAAGCGATGGCGCTGCGCTCTGCATCGTTGACCGGCTGGCCTACTGGGATCACTTTCGCCATCAGCTTTCCTTCCTAATTTTTTCTTCTAGCAACGCAACCGCTGTTGCTTCCAGTACGTTGCCCTTGTTCTGCGTCACAACTGCTTTTTCAGCCAATGCACCAATCTCCTGGCGATCCAGATCGGACAACCACGGAATCGTGAGGCCGCTGATCAACGACGAATCGAGGCTGGGAATCGACGATCCGAATGCCGTACCCACCAGCGCCCAGTACCCAGCCTCGGATGCCAAAACGGCCCACAAGTACGCCGCATCTTGCGGCGAATGACACCGCACGCGAACCAGATGCTCACTGCCAGCCTGGCCAACGTTCATGGGCAGGGGCAGCACTGCACGACCAATGATCCCGCCCAATTGGCCACTGCGAGGAATCAAGACATCGCAATCCGAGACCAAGAGCCCTTCCAGATGCGGTGTTAGTGATCGCGAGACCAAATACTCCGCGCTGGGGTTCAGCTCGAACACGGACGACGACGACAAGAAGGGCACACCGAAAGCCGGGTCGGTGACCTTCAAACGTGAGCCTCGATTGGGCTCGAAAACTCGTTCCACTTGATCACCCAGCCGAATTCCGCAATTGGCGGCCAGTGAGGCTCGACCCGTTTCGACTCGCGGTGAGTAGTGAAATGCATCCATTCGCCCGAGAAGTGCTGATGCCATGGGGGCACGAGCGATGGAGTCAGAATGATGGCTCCAACCAATCTTTGCCTGGAATAGCTCAAGCGCCGCTCGACGATGTTTGGATGCTGCAACGCGCTCAGCTGCGGCCGCGTCAATGAGTTGCGCCACCTCTTGCTCGAAGACTGGCCCGAACCTCGGCACAGGCAGTTCGGCGATGTGCTCAGGCTCAATGTGCTGGATGATCGCGCCATATGTTCCCGAAACTACCAGTGGCACGCCATAGCGGCTGGACAGGTAGGCGTACAGGTAGCCCGCCGGAACACACTCTGGGTCCGGTACGACCTTCATGATGTGCTGTGAAGACCACATACCCGCCATGTCAGGGCGGACATAGGTCATCCGCCCAATCGTCCCCGAGCAAGTGATCAAGGTGGTGCCAGGGCTCAGCTCCAGATGAGCCAGCTTTTTGGACTCCGCATAGCGCCGCTGCAACAGTGGCAAGTTAGCGAGGTCCGCATTGAGCATGCCGCTGTTGCTGAGGAACGGAACACCGTAAAGTGGGTCATCAACCCAGATACGTGCGAACACGGGGCCGTTGTAGATGCCCCCCGTATGCCCCGTAGTCAAAGTGCTCAATGCATCCTTGCGCGCTTTGAGCTGCTTGAGAGTGTCACGGGCCTCTAGGGCGCCAGACATGTACGGGTTGCAATCCAGTCGCCGACCACCTTCCTGAAGCCAGCCGGACCGAACAATTCGTGCATTCTTGAAGCTTGCGAAGCTCATACAGGGAACCACTCAAGCAATGCGTTCCTGAGGTCCAGAAACGCCGGATCAACACAAGCGCCAAGGCCAACCCTGGCGCAGAGCCGCTCGTAAACTGACGAAGACAACGGCTGCCGAGTCTGCCGGAGCAACCAGAGCGCTGCCGCTTTGGGATCCGTCGGTTTGGCGGCCCCATCAGGCCAGAAACCTTTTTGTTTCAGCAATTCGCGCAGTGAGCCGTTGCCTTTGTATCCAAGGGCACTTGCAACGTTAGGGTTGTCACCCTGCCAGAGCCAGTTCTCCAGCTCAGGATCGATGGCAATCACTCTGTGCCTGCCTTGCTCCCAGCCGTTCACCGCGAGATTGCCTGAAATGTGCGCGGTAATCTCAGCCCGCTGCTTCCGGTACTCGCCGTTCCAATCGCAGTCCAAGATCACGATGGCCTTGGCATGCGACGCGATGTACGGGCGAAGCAGTTCATGCGCTCGGGTGTAGACACCTTGGTCATTCCCAAGAGAGTCACAAATCAAGTCGATTCTTGGGTCGAAGTCAAACGGAGAGCAGCCCATTTTCATGTGCCAATGCGGGTTGCTGAAGAAGCCTTTAACCGCACCGACCATCATGTTGTCGGCCACCAAAATCACGCAAGGTCGCTTGCTCATCATCCAAGCACCCCAGCGGCAAACAAGCTGCCCAAATCGATTTCGCCACGCCACTCCATAAGTCGCGGGTGCTCTTTGCCTCCAACCATTTGCACGCCGCCCCCCTCACTCGGGCGAGCACAGACAAGATGCTCAAGCTTTGCTTGTGCCAAGACAACCGGCGAATGCGAGGACACCCATACCTGGCAGTCGTACATGGAGGACAGCGATTGCAAAACCGCCTCGATCGCGCGTGGATGGATCCCGTTCTCTGGCTCCTCGGTCACCAAGATGGCCGGCTGCTTGCTGAGGTAGGGCAGCAGCGTCAGCGTGAGGATGCGCAGGGTGCCATCCGACAATCCGGGGGACGGCACTTTGAAATCGCCCTTGTAGCTGACCACGAAATAAGCGTGGTGGTCGTCCTCACGTTCACGCACTTCGATGTCCATGACCTGCGGCAGTGCGGTTTGCACGTGGGCAATCCAGTCGGCATAGCGCTCACTGCGGTAGTCCGCAGGCGCACCGTCGGGGGCTCCCTCGCGCTTAAGCTCCAGTGCGAGCCAGGGGATGTTGCGACCGTTGGCGGTGATGACTTTGGGCTGGCCCGGTGGGCTAGCTTGACGCATGGCCGACCAGTTGGGCTCAAGAAACACCGCATCGGTAGTCAGCAAGGTGTGCAGCCACCGCGCAGCGGGATAGCCCGCCTCTGACTCGAACAGCACGCGCGGCATGGCCAGCAGCGTCTCGGGCAGGCCGACCTTGACGGCTTTGGCGTGCGGTGTTTCTGGCTTGAATTCCGATTCGTAGCCAATCTCACGCTTGAGCGTGAGGTGCCAAAGTTTCTTGCTCGCTGCCGTTGCACCGTGAAAGCCCGCTTGTCGGCGGTCTGGTCCATCAGCTTCCGGGAAGAGGAAGAGGTACTCGTAGGCCACCAGCAGTGATTGATCAGCACCGATGCGCAAGCCGATCTCGTAGCGGATGTGGGTCGGCCATTGACGGCGATCTTCCTGCAAGGCCTGGCGCGAGCGCTCCGTGCGTTTGCTGGCAAACAAGCCTTCAAGCACCTTTGATTGCACAGCCTCGGGCAGGCGGGCTTCGACAGCCAGCGAGAAGTCGCTGCCGCGCCCGGCGAACACCAGTTCGTTCAGGCTGCCAGCACGCGGCGGCAATTCAGGCCGACGCTCCATGAACGGCGCGGAGACATTGTTGGCACGCAGCAAGTCACCCAAGAGAACGGGAAGGTCCAGCAAGGTGGTTTTGCCAGAGCCGTTGGCACCGACAAGAACGCGAAAGTCGCCGACATCGACGCCCAGGCGTTCGAAACAGCGATAACGTGTGGCTTCAAGTCGCGTGATCATTTGCTGGGCTCCGGATGTTGGGCGCGGAACTCGGCATAGGCCTTGGCGATTTCGGGCAGGTCGTCGTCGAGGATGCGCTCCTTGCGGTGCAGAGTGCGCACTTGCAGGCCGCCGCCAATGCGGACCTTCTCTTCGTGGCTGACATCCACCAGGATCTCTTCACCGTCAGGGTGACGCTTGTAGAGCGTATTGCCACGGCGGTCGAAGCCCACCTTCTCGGCGACAGCCATGAAGACGGGGTAGTCCTTCTTTTGACCCAGGTCTTCTGCCTTGATCACCTCTTCAGGCTTGCGCTTCAGGAAGAGCAAGCTGGTCAAGATGTTGACATTGGCCTCGACGATGAAGGACTCCACGGGCAGGTCGATGCTGGCCAGCACCCAGCAGTGGCGAAGAATCCAATAGCGGATGTACTCATCACCAGGATTGCCCAAGATGCCATCGGGCAAAACGATGCCCGCACGGCCGCCCGGCTTGAGCCATTTGACACAACGTTCGATGAACAGCACCTCGGGTGATACCGCAGGCTTGATGGCGTTGGTCATCACAAAGCCATCACCTTGCCGCTCCCAACGGCGGGCTAGTTCGTACTGCTCCAGGATGGTCTTTTCGGTAACGGGGATGTCTGAGCCGAATGGTGGGTTGGTCATCAAGACATCGATGGTGCCGAGAGGTATGGCCTCTTTGGCAGCTTGGACGCCAGGCAGGTGACCTGCTGGAAACTCCAAAGAGTTCATGTGGTAGAGGCTACCCAGTGAATTGCCCGCCATCATCACGTTCATTTGCGCGGCACGAACCAGGAAAGGGTCGAAGTCGGCGCCAAACAGGTTCTTGGCGGCGTAGTTGGCCAGCCGATCACGGATAGAGATGAACTCTTCGGTGTTCTCGTCGCCTGCTTTGATGCGCTTTTCTTCGTGGAAGGCTTTGTTCAGGTAGTTCAGGGTCTCGACCAAAAAGCCGCCCGTGCCGCAAGACGAATCCAGTACGCACTCATGCTCTTTGGGCGCCAACATCTTGACCACCAAGCTGATGGCGCCACGCGGCGTGAAGTACTGGCCGCGGTCCCCCCGCAGGTTGGTGCCGACGATTTCTTGGTAGGCCGTGCCCTTGGCGTCCACGTCGGTGCGACCAAAGTCGTAACGAGCAAGTTCAGACACGATGAAGGCAAGGGCTCGATCGGACAAGGTGATCTCTTCGTTGCCTTTGAACAGCCCGCTGTACTTTTTCTTCACCGCCTCAAACAGAGGCTTGATGCGCAGGCGGATTTGCTCGCGTCCAGTTGGTTCAAACGGCTCGAACGGACCCACCCAGAAACGGCGGGCATCGTTGGGCTGCTGCTCGTCGTACATCTTGCAAAAGATGAGATACAGGAACTGCCAGAAGGCAGCGTCTTTGGGCATGCCTTCGTTGCCGTGGATGTAGTTGTGGCAGCGGCGGAAGGCCGTGCGCAACATAACCGGATCGGCACGGCGCAGGCGCCCCATGGAGCGGCCTTCAACGCTGAAGGTGTCGTCACCCAAGGGCCAGTCACCGATCGGCTTGAACTTGGTGTCGAAGCGGGTGACTTCCTTTTTGAAGAAGAAGAACTCCAGGCCGTTGGTCCACAAGCCGTAGTCGCAGCTTTCGACTTCGGCCATCACGGTTTCCAGCAGCTCAAACTCTTTGCGCGCCTCTTCCGGGTCGCGCATTCGATAGGCACCCTTGGTGCCGACTTTGGGCTCCTTCTCGACCGCCACGGCGCGGTAGAGGTTATCTACCGTATGCGCTTGGCCGGGCTTGAAGATGGCGATGTCAAGTTTGCGGTTCTTGCCGAGCACCTTGACCTTGAAGTCAGGCTCCATGTCTTCTGCGGCAATGCCGTACTCATGGATGATGGCGCGGGCAATGCGTTGGCGGACTTGCTCCTTGTCGCTGTCCTTTACCGGGTTGCCGGTAATGTAGTCAAAGACCTTGCCCTCTTCGAGTGCGCTCTCAGCCACTTGGGCCGCTTGATCAAGGTCGCTCATATCGTTGTTGTCCTGTGCGGAGCGCTGCTTAGGCATTGCGGGGCTCCTTGTCATCAAAATCATCACTGCTGGCAGCGGCACCGCCCTCTCGCACCCAGGCGTCTACGTCTTCCTTCTTGAACTTCCAGAAGCGCCCAACCTTGTGCCCCGGCATGCCTTTGGAGGTCACCCAGGTATAGATGGTGTCTTTGGCTACGCCGAGGTAGTCGGCGATTTCATCGACAGAGAGCCAGCGGTCTTCCATGTCTGCATCCAAACAGAAATGCGCCGCCAAAATGGCGGCAACTGAACACAGTCTACGCGATCTGAGACCGGCCAAACGGGGTTTCAGCCTGGTTTGGTTGGGTTAACTCCGGTTGAATGCGATTGAGCAGGGCTAAATCGGAGGTAACCCGCGGCCACGAGTGGTTGCGCCCGCAGCCCCCTCCCCACGAGTAGGTCTGCATCGACCCCAATGAACAGCACCGAGATCCATGGAGGCTCCAACAGGTCAGGATGGCGACTAGCGTCAGCCGCCGCACCAGTTGCGACTGGCGGGTGCTAGTTGACGCAACTGGCCGACTGCATGTTGGGATGCTCGCATTCTGGCGATGGATGAGTGGCGCTGTCCGTGCTGGGTGCCCAAGCCGCCACACTTCCGGAGCGGTTGGCTTAGCAAGCTGGCGGTTTCGGCCCTTCGGAACGCCAAAATTGAACTTCGGCAATGTGCCCGTTACCAGTCTTCGCACGGTTTCCTTGAATTCACACAAGCGCTGCACAGCCGTCGTCCGGAAGAGTTCAACCCGGCGCCAGGGTTAATGGCGGCCAGCATGTGCGGTCAGGTCAAGCCAGTGACCGCAGTCCAGCAAGTCGCGCCGGCCGCCTTGGCCTTAACCAGCCCCTGCGGCCGCGCCGCGGCATCGCTGACCGGCAGCCGAGCGGACCGTTCAGCACTGCAGGCGGTCGCGCTGGTCAGCGACATCGGCAGAAAGATGCCTACAGCTTTCGTAGGAGCTACCGTAGCAGCGGCCGGATCCGGCGCAAAGCTCGCTAGCCGGGTTGGTGGTGGTCGCGCCTGGAATTGTCCGATAGAGGTTTCAGATGGGGTCAGGTAGGTCCAGCCCCATGAAAACGCACCTTATATGGTGTAGTCCTTAAAGGTGAGAAATGAGCCAATGCGGACCGGAATCCACCCGCAATGAGCCTCAAATCAGCAGCACCCAAATTCGGCCAGGCGCTACGCGCCGTGCGGATCGAGCGCGGGCTAACGCAAGAAGACTTTTATGAGGTCTCCGGCCGCACCCACCTCAGTCGCCTCGAGAACCAAGGTGCAAGCCCTTCGCTCAACAAGGTTGCCCAGCTGGCCCAGACAATGGGCGTCCACCCGTTGACGCTGCTGACGCTATCGTTCTGCAACAAGGGCACAGCCGCCGAGATCGACAAGGTCCTCGCTACTGTCCGCGATGAGATAGCCTCATTTGAGAACCTTCGGCTGGGCTCGCGTGACCGGCAGCGCCGGAGCGGATGAACTGGAAGTTCCGGGCGGCCGAAGCCGCCTTTGTTGCAGAACTGGCGCAGCTCCGGCTGCAAATGGGACTGAGCCGGCACGCGCTTGCCGAACAGGTGGGCATCGAGCCAAGCGACGTCGACCTCAGCGAGGCGGGACTGCGTCGCGTGGACGTGGTCGAGCTATTCCAATGGTGCAAAGCCTGCGGATCCTCACTCGATGTCTTTGTCGAACGCATAGGCCAGCGCCTCTTGGCCAAGACCTCGGATCACCATTGAGTGGCGGTTTCATTTTTCACCGGAAGCCCTCCCTCCGTTCGCAGCACCGCCAGCGCGCTTACGTGGCAGCGTGCGCAAACCGACGCTGCTTAGCCACCGTAATTCATCGTCCAGGTCTTGTAGAAACTCCATGAAGCTGTAGTCCAGGGCTTCGACCCACTCGCGCAACTCGATAACGTTTAGGGTGGTGGCGCCGCTCTCGACGTAGCTGACCCAGCCCTGGCTACGGCCCAGCAAGTCGCCAAGGTCGGCTTGGCGCAGCTGGCGTGACTCGCGCAGGCTCTTGAGCTTCTTCAAGAAGACTTCGTTTTGGCGGCTGTATTGGTATTTGGACATTGAACTCTCTCAGCTTCGCACCGTATCGCAGGTAGCGCCATATCAAGAATTTGCATACGGCAGGCCTGCATCAAAAATTTGCCACCATCAAAACTTTGCCGACGCATCACCGCGCCAGGCACGACAGCGCCATGTTCGTTTCTCTCCCTCAGTACGAGCTTTCATATCCACTGCTATTTGAAGAACCTGGCGCCCAGTACTGGCGCGTGATGGCGCTCAACCTTCATGCGCCATGGTTCTTGCTCTCGGTGGAGCATGTTGCTCCCGACGAACCCGACGAGACCTTCGTGCGTACGCTGTGCATCGGGTGGGAGTTCGACCTTGTCGAGACATTGCGAAACCTTGACTGCTCCCGGGTCAAAGGGCTTGTCTGCATGCTCCCGGCGTGGCAGTCGGAAACCGGTCAATGGTCGGCGCGTGAAATCCGGGAAGTCTGGCTCAGGGGAGACCACGCTGTGCTTGTCGACCCAACTGGCGAAAAGTTTGACGCCAACCCAATCCTGGAGCCAGTCGGTCACGCGGAAATGGAGCTTCTATGGCGGGTAGCTTCGCCTCGGAAGCGGTGAGGCATGACACGCTTGGGCGAGTGTGACCGCTACGAAGAACTTTCAGTGATGCTCGGTGTGTTCGTTTTGCCCTGGGCATTTTGCATACTTGGCTGAGCATCACGCACCACTAACGGCTCTCCACGCTGCCCGCAGCGCCAATGCATCTGCCAACGAATGATGGCGCTCAATTCCTCGATACAAAAAGGACTCAAGCCAACTTGCTTCAGCGGCGCGTACACCGTCAACGCAGCTGGTGATGTCGTCGATGTTTTCCGGCGCCAGAACGGTGTGAACTTGATCCCAAATCTTGGCCTCCAACATCGCGCTGCGCAAAAGAGCAAAGTCATCTTCGTAGTCGTATGCCAAGGTGATTTTTCCACTAGCCCCACCGGCTCGTGCGAGCAACCACTGCCCAGCTTTATTGCCCAACTCCCTGCCGGAACACTTCGATTGAGGCACTCTGCCAAACTGAGGAATCACGGTCTTGCGGGTGAACTCGCTGGAGGCAGCAAGCCTAGCCTGGCCTGTCGGGTCCAGCGCCAAATCAAGCTCTGCATAGATCTCGAAGCCGTCGATCGAAACCATCGAGAAGCTCAGCAGAGCGGGTTCCTCGAGGTTGGTGAATTCAGTGTCAAGGAAGACCATCACAAATAGCTTTCAAATCAAATGAAGACGTCCATGGGTATGCTCAAGGAGCTTTGAAACCGACCTGTCGTCTCCCGCAAACTTGTCTCTTTGCATAGCTCCCCAGATGCACGTCGGATAGCCGCAAGACGATCCATCTCCAGATTCGCAATTTCTCGAATCCTGTCTTTCTCTTCCGCCTCGGCCTCGGATTGGATACGTGAGAGGCGATGGGCTTCCGCAGATGACTTTGTCAGTTCATCTTGCCTTGCGAGCCAGGCCGAAATGCGCGGGTCGTATCTTGAAAAAATGAGTCCCAACAAAGTAACGCTCGACAGTGCACCTACAGCGTAGAGCCACCATCGCAAGGCCTGCCCAGCGCGGGCTCGGTAATCTCGGGGGCGCTCAAGGTGATCCAGGGCCCAGATGCCCTGGCGAGCTTGTTGAGCGGCGGCTGCTGCCCCCTGGTACTTGCCTTGCTCTGACTTGAGTTGCATCTCGAAGTAATCGCGCCAAGCCAGCCCCCGTTGCACCAGTTCCAGGTTCACCAGATGCCCATTGGGGTCGACCACTTCGGCCAAGGTGAAACCGTTTGCGCCCTGGCCGTGAAGCTGAGCAGTCACTTGTCGGCCGAGCACCATGGCCGAGAGAGCTGATTGCGCTTCATCCCCAAAGGGTTGCCCGGATTCCGGCGCGTCAATGAACGCCAGCCTCAATCTGTACTCACGACCATTCGCGTCGACCAGTTTGAGGACATCGCCACCTGAAACGCTGACAACCTGGCCGCGGATCATCTCGTCGGCCCAGGCAGGCACGACCGCGCTGAGTCCGATCAGGCATGCCCATAGAAGCAGCTTCGCGATATCGGCCATGGCTATTCCTCTGAATGGTGGGATGTGCCAGCGCCAGATGGCGATTCGGCGCTCTGCTTGTCGGATGCCTGGCGACGGCGTACGAACTCGACTTGCCTGCGCTGGCGAGCCCGGTCAAGACAAGCCGAGCGTTGGCACTGCTGCCGACAGCTACGAATCGAACCGGTCGTCGGTGTGAAGAACAACTGCATGCTGTTTCGCATGATTCGACGCACTTGGGCGATGCGACGTCGGCGCTCAAGTGGCGAGTTCAAGGATCGACGATCTTGTGTCGGCAAGTCCTCGGGTTCTTGCAGTGAGAAATCTGCCACCGTCGGGAATTCTCCGCCGTGCCTGTCCGGATCGAACTGCTTCAGCCGATCCTCAAGCTGTCGCTGCCGGTCGTCGGCATCGCTCACCCGCAGCCAAACGCCCAGGGCGGTCTTCAAACAGTGCTGGCACAGGTCGAGTTGGACGTCGCGGCCATCACCAAAGATCGAGGCATAGCCGGCCTTCAAGTCGATGCTGACGAATTCCTGAAACTCGCCCTCGCTCACGTCTGCCAGACGGCCACAGCGATCGCAGCGGATCTGTTTGACAAAGGATTCGGGGCGTACGTCCTTGATCTGCATGAAAGCTCCGACGGCTGATGGGTTTTGGTCGGACGCTGGTGGCTCAGACGCCCGCATCCATCATAATGTCTTTATAAATCAATGAGTTACGTAACATTTGTCGCTATGGGGCCGGTATTGATCTGATACTGGATCCGTGTGGCGCGTCGTTTTCCGCCCCGGATTCAGAGGGGGATGGGCCCGGCAACCAGGAGTGCATGTGACGGACTTGCTCATTCAGGCCGGCCCCAAACGATCTCACTCCAGGCACCTTCGCAAGAAGCACCTATTGGTGAGTTCTGACAACAGGGGTTGGAGTAAGAGTTGATTTGGCGGGTAACTGATGCTGACTACAGGGCATAAGCAATGAAATCGCTGGCGCAGAAGAATTGCAATGAAGAGTGGCGGATGCTGCGCGAGTTGGCCGAGACCATCCAGGACTTGAATAGGTATCAGGACGTCTCAAGGCTGAACCTGGGGGCTTTG
This sequence comes from Paucibacter hankyongi, assembly GCF_037482915.1. Classification (NCBI taxonomy): domain Bacteria; kingdom Pseudomonadati; phylum Pseudomonadota; class Betaproteobacteria; order Burkholderiales; family Sphaerotilaceae; genus Roseateles; species Paucibacter hankyongi. The sequence goes on along the minus strand of NZ_JBBHJX010000002.1, from coordinate 198,584 downwards.
CAAATGGAATGGGATATTGGACGCGCGGGCCGACAGTGGACAGGCAAGGACGGCCTAGCCAAACTTGACCGATTGCCTGGGCGTCTCGAACTGTTGGGTGGCAAGCTGTGTGCCAGTGAAACTGAAAGGTCCGCCCTGCTGGCCGGTTTGCTGGAAAACCTGGGGCTCGATGCCGTCGTTCGGTTTGGTCGCATTGACGACTGGCAGAAAGCCATCGCCGCGCGCGTAGAGGCTGAACGTAACCCGCCAGATTCTGGCGAGATCAAGACTCCACCAAGGCATTGGAACTGCCGAGTACTCGAGTTCCCGTCCGAGGAGGAGGCATGGTTTGCAATCCACGAGGTGTATTACGAGCATGGCCTGCCAGTGGCTTACAGCAAGTCAGCGGCGGATCCCGGCTGGACCGGGGACGATGGGCCAGATGCCGGACTCAATCAACTGGAGAAGTTCAGGGCCGCGCTGAGCAAACCAGTATTGAAGTTGTCTGACTTTGAGATTGCACGGGCCAAGGCCGCACTCTTGAACAAGCTTGGCCAAATGGGTGATGACAGTGGCGGATCGCGGGACATGGATGCCCTCTTATCTTGGCTGGAGACTTGGCTGGCTGAACCTTGCCTAGAACTTGGAGGCGTTACGCCGGCGCTAGTACTTGCTCGCGAGGATGGTCGCCTCGAAGTAGAGACGCTTCTCGAACGGATGCGCGGTGGTCTTCCTGGTTGATCGGGTGGGATGGAGGCCGTCATGTTTGAGATCTACAGCCTGGTCATGTTGTCGGTGGCGCTACCCCAGCTTCAATTGAAGCCAGGAGCGCTTGGAGTCGTGGTCTACATACACGGTGCGGGCGAGGCTTACGAGGTGGAGTTCATAACGAACGATGGCCAGACGATTGCAGTTGCAACTATTGCTTCAAATCATCTGAGGCAAGCATCAGCCAGTTTTCATGGCTATCTTGACGACACTAATCAGGATTCCTTGCGCTGCTCTGATCCAGCCGTTCCCGTTGTGCGACAGGGGAAAACTTGGAAGACTCTTTGGAGAGCGCGATGAGTGAGTTGCCGGAGCGAGAAAAGCTGTACGCCGAGATCTGGGCTGTTCCCATGATTCATCTCAGCAAGCGCTACGGCCTGTCAGGCCCCGGGCTTCGGCAGTTTTGCGAGAAGCTTGGGATTCCCGTACCCGGCAGAGGCCACTGGGCCAAGCTTGCCGCTGGTCACGAAGTTCCGAGACCTACCCTGCCACCACTTGCCCTCGCCTTGGAGGTGGACACCAGTGGTCGTCAACGTCGGAAGGGTGGGCGGCCTTCCCAACAAGCATCGGCTGAAAACGATCCAAGATCTGCTCGAAGTGATCCGCAGCAGCCATCATTAGAGCAATCTGATGAGATGCCACCCTTGGAACTACATCCTTTGATCCGAGCACTGCTTCCTCTTTACGACAAGGAGGCTACTGAAGCACTTCAGCGAAAGGCGAAGCATGAGTGGGAAGAGATAAATCCTGGGCGACCATACCGGGGCGTAGCGCCGCCACACTACAGCTGGCAGTATTTCTGTGACCGCGGACAGATTCTTGCGCCGACCCACAAGAAGTCAGCGATCCGGGTCTCTCTGATGACCTACAAGAGAGCGCTGCACTTAATGAGCTCTCTGGTCGCATCGCTCGAGAAGTTGGGCTTCCAGCTTATGTTCTCCGAACATAGGCAACGATTGATCGCCAAGCGAGGCGAAGCCCACATCAGCATCAGGCTAACCGAGAAGCTTGACGCCGGCACACGGTTTGACCGGATCAACTCGTACACGCGCGAGAAGGAGTCTGTGAAGACGTTGACGCCTACAGGACGCCTCAGCCTCGGCATCGAGGAGATGGGCTTTGGTGAGACGATCGTGAGCGACACGTCCACTACATCTTTGGAAACCAAGTGGGACGCGGTTCTTTCTGCCGCCGAACTCCGGCACCGTGGCTCCCTGGAGGCTGTAGCTCGATGGAAGCGACAACGCGATGAGCAAGAGGAGGCAACTCGCCGGCGCGCCGATGAGCAACGGCTCAGAGAAATTGCTCAACGAATGGCGGCCGAGGAGACCGCGCGGCGAGATGCACTGCTTAGCGAGGCGCTGAACTGGCAGAACTCGCAGCTGATCCTAAGCTACGTGGCGCACTTGGACCGGCTTCGAGACGTATCTGGCAACGTCAGCGAGGGCTTTGACGCTTGGCGGGAATGGGCTCGCGGCGTTGCCACAGCCCTCGATCAGAGCAGCACAAGGCTTGCGGAATAGTGAAGCTCGGTTTGCACAACCTCGCACCGGCGAATCTACGCCAGCTTGCTGATAGTCACTCGGCTTTATGGCGTCCCGGCATCTGCGGCACAGCCGATGTCATCTTTAGTTATGTCGCTACTAGGCTGACAGCCGAAGTTCACGAATGTCTACTTGGCGGTACTTCAGTGTTTGGTTGTTGCTCCCGCCTTGCAGCAGGTTCGTCGCAAAGTGGAACTGTTCGATCTTGATCGGCGTGCCAGTCATCTGTTCTGCGGTCGCTTTTGCAGTCTTAGCACGACACATCTATGAACCACCATCAAAAGTGATGAAGCGCTCCGTGTCAAGTATGCGCAGCATGTAGTATTTTCGGCTGCTGTCGGCTCTGAAGATTCGGGCTACCTTGTGAATGTGGTGCCTGCGAATGGTGACATCCGCACAGAATGATCGGCTTAAGGAAGGGGGGGACATGATTAAGACCTCGGTACTCATCGTTTGCGTTGCAGCGTTCCTGCAGGGCTGCGCCACATCGCCGTCTGTTCTGCCGGCGCCAGTCCAGGCCGTTGTTGGGCCAACGACGAGCCGTGACCTGCCTGATCAAGACTCACCAGAGGTTGCTCAGCCGAGCCCCGCTGTCATCGCCCGGAACGCTTCGCCGGCACCTATCAAGGTTACGCCTTTAATGCATCTCCAAGACGCGAGCTCGGATTGCACGGGGACTTGCCAGGCGGTGTTTGCTGGCAAGTACACGCGGCTGGTTTTGGTGGGTGAGTTGCCGGTACTTGCGGGTGGTTCAGTTGTTGACAAAACTGCTGAGGTTGCGGCCTACAACAAGCGCGACGCTGTTGCTAGGTTCCTGCTGTCCAAAGCGAGCGGTATATCCCTGGTCGCTCATGTCTCGGTGCCGGGGACCCTTAAAACAGTGGCACCGCTCGTAAGTCTCTCTCGGTTAAGCAATTCTGATGGTGAATCCTGGACGCGCGAGCTGGTGCTAGAAAAAAGGGCGACGCCGCATTTTCTGGTGAAGGACGATGGTTCGAACAGTTCCGTGTCGGTCGTGTTTGAGGCCAAGGCCTCGGATAGCTTTGCCTCTCGCGGGTTGGCACTGGGAGTGAGTGCGCTTAGCAAGCTAGCCTCCACCGCGGGCGTGAATCCTCCGTTGATCACAGCGCTGAATAAGGACAGCGTTCGGAACCTCGCCACAGAACTTGATTCGGCAATCTCCCGGCTCTTGGCGACCTCTATCACGGAGAAAGTTGAGGCGGATCGGTCGTTGATCGGCTGGGGTACAGAAAAAGGGAAGGGGCTGTCACTTTCCTTCCGTGTGCCCAAGGACCTTGAAGGTACGGACATGCAGGAGGGCAACCTGCGGACTGTGGGAACCTGGCATGTGTACTTCGAACCACCCAGGCCCTCAATTTTCGTAGACAAGGTGATCTGTCCCGCCACATCCAGCACTGGCTGTCTGAGCGCGGCGGACGTCGAAACGGCCGTCGGGCAGACAGCAAATCTCGCATCGGTACTGTCGTATCCGGTGGGGGGCTCCGGGGATGTTCAGCGAACGGTGAAGTCCCACATGAGGCAAACGGAATGGTGGGCAACCACCACGCGAGACTGGGCAGCCGCTGCGCCCACGCTGCGAACGCCGGTGATTACGGGTTTCTGCAAGCAGGTGGTCTCTGAAGCATCAGAGCTTGGCTTCTCTGGTGTCGATGCAAGGCTTATTCTTTCTGCGATCATCGAACTCGTTCCTTTGCCGTCCGAGTCTGAGCAGGTGCGAACAGCTTGTGCCGCGATCTCTCTGCGCGTTCGGTCGCAGGGTGCGGGTGCGGGTGCTTGAAATCAAAGCGCCGCTAGTCTGGTCGACCTTGCGCTCCGTTATCAGGTTATGTTCACTTGATGGAGGGTGGCTTGAGGAATAGACAAGCGTTCACTGTCGGCCGTCCCGATCTCTTGGGTACGGAAACCTACTAAATAGCTGGCCTAAGGGTCTCGGCTGATGGAGCTGGTGAGATGAATGGACTGATTCAACGTCTTGCGGCCGCCTGCGCGCTTGTGGGGATTTTGATTTCTCCCACCCGCGCTGCTGAACCAGAACGGTTCGCCTTGCTGGTAGGGGTCACTGACTACCTCCAACCGAAGGACTACACGGTGACGGCCTTGAAGGGACCGGGTAACGATGTGGCTGCCATGAAGGCTCTGCTCACCAGGCACTACAAGTTCAAGGATGACGGACATATCAAGGTGCTAACCGGGGCGGCGGCTACGCGAGCAGGCATCGAGGACGCCTTCAAGTCGCACTTGGTCGGCAATGCCAAGAAGAGTCCTGGTGCGGTGGTTGTCTTCTACTTCTCCGGGCATGGCTCTAAGACAGCCGACGTCAACGCGGATGAGGGGGACGGCATCGACGAGACATTGGTGGCGTACGACAGCCGAGGACCGAACGGCAAGGACATCATCGATGACGAGGTGGACGGGTGGCTGAACCAGCTGCGCCAGCACACACCGAACATCACGGTGATCTTTGACAGCTGTCACTCTGGAAGTGCCGCCCGGGGGCTGGAAACCGCGCGGAACCTTCCGCCGAATCCGAACATGCCACAGCCTCCGGCTTCAAGGGGCCTCGAGGGCAACCCGACGCCACACCTCCTTCGAAAGGACACCTACGTAGGCATCTCTGCCGCGATGGCACATGAGTACTCGTACGAGAGTCAGATCGCCGAAGCGGGTGGAAAGGTCCATGGATACTTGACCTGGTTCCTGACACAGACTCTGGATCGTCGTCCGCAGTTGACCTGGCGGCAGGCGATGAACGAGATTCAGCGCGGCGTGGGATCCGTGACTTTGGTGCAGCACCCGTTGGTCGAGGGGTCAATCGACAGGGTCGCTTTTGGCCTGCCCGGAGAGACTGGGACGCCGTACGTGCGCTTGAGCTCGCAAGACGGCAATGGAGGCATCCAGGTGGCTGCGGGAGTGGCTCAAGGGGTGGCCAAAGGTGGGACGCTGGCGATCTACTCACCTGACACTAGAAGATTGGTCGGTGACGGTGGGAAGATCGCCACAGCACAGGTCACGGAGGTTGGGATCGGACTCTCTCGGGCGGTCATCATCGATGGCCAAAAGAAAGGGTTGCCAGCGGATGCGAAGGTGACGATCGTGACGCCGTTCTACGGCACTGATCCCATGCTGATCCTGCTGGACAAAATGCCGGACCAGCAGGCCGATGCCAAGGACATGGCGCTTCTTCAGTCCTTGCGCACCGCGTTTGCTGAAGGGGCGGCTCTTAAAGCTGTGCCAGCAGGCGAGAACTGGATGGCTGCGGTCCAGAAGGGCTGCCTGGCGGGCGAGCGGCTGCATGTTGCAGACGCCCCAACGGGCTGTACGCCCGTTTACTTCATTGGTGGCCGCCAGGCACAGGATGCCATTGTCGCGAAGTACGTGCCGATCGGTTCAGTGGACGCCGCCGACCGCCTTGTGCAAGCATTCAGCCAGCTTGCGAAGGTCTCTGCACTGCGAGCACTAAGCAACCAGAACTCTGCTCTGAGGCTATCGCTCGAGATGATGCAGGTCGACGTATCCGAGACTGCGGCAGGAGAGCTGGTCTTGGGTGCGATCAGGCCGGTCAGCAGGCCTACCAAGCCCCTGTCAGTGCGAGTTGGTGATCGGTTCACCTTCAAGCTGACCAACGACTCGAACAAGGACGTCTACGCTGCTCTCGTTGTGCTGAACGCGAGTGGAACCGTTGAACGGCTGAGCGAGGCGCCGAATGGTGAACTGGTAAAGGCGGGAAAGTCGATGACCTTCAATGCTCCGATCCTCGCCGGGCTCCCTTTGGGACTCGATACCTACAAGGTCATAGCGACGACGAACTCAAACGTGGACTTCTCCGTTCTCGAGTCGCCAGATCGAGCGAGGGCCGTTTGGTCGCCCCTTGAGCGATTCCTTGCTTCTGCCTCGTCAACTGGTTCCCGGGATGGCAGTACCGCCAAGGGTGTCCCGCTCAGTGAGTGGGTAACCGTCCAGGAGAACGTCCAAGTTCTGCCCGCTACTCAAGGAATTGGGAAATGAAGCTACGCGTCGGACTCAAGCAAAGCCTGGTCTGAATGATCGCAACCGGCGCACTCACAACATCGCTGCTTGCCGAGGCGCATAAGCTTTTCCCGTCGCGTCCAGACAGGCTTCCTCCCGGGATCCTGGTAGAGGAAGACCAGTCAAGGGCGGGCTCCCGGCTGACGTTCCGCTACGACGCGTCAACGAAGCGGGCATGAAGCTGACGAAGGATTCGGAAGGGTGGTCCGCCAAGCTGTATGACGATGCTGCAGGCTATTGCACGATCGGCTATGGGCACCTCATCAAGAAGGCGCGTTGCGATGGCAGCGAACTTTCTGAGTTCCTACGAGGCATCACCAAGCTGCGAGGAGCCGAAATCCTCGCAAAGGACATGAGGCTTGCGGAAATCACTGTGATGTTGGAGGTGGTGCCTCAGCTTTCAGACAACCAGTACGCTGCCATCGTCGACTTTGTTTTCAATGTCGGAGGCCTTAATTTCCGAACCTCAACCCTGCTCAAGCGTTTAAACGAAAGCAGGTTTGATGATGTCCCGGCCCAGCTGGGCCGTTGGACGATGGCAAATGGCAAATGGCAAGCAGTTTCCCGGGCTTGTCACGCGGCGCAAAGCAGAGTCAGTTCTGTTCGCGGGCCAAGTTAAGTCGAGGCAGTTGCCGAGCCAGGATGACGACATGTCCAAGATCGACGTCGGGATCGGCGAGAAGCCAAAGCCGTAGAGCAAACTTCACTTCAGGATGGCATCCGATTGGCTGGGTCTCGCGAAGTCGAAGAGGGCTGGGGTCTGCGCGCGGTCGATTGCCTGCGACCGCAGGCGACCATCGATCGCGCCGTCTCGCGACGCGTTGACTGCGCCCCGGCGTCCCGCCTTGATGTCTGCATAGAGTCTTGGAGTCTGCCGCTCCCCCCATTGCAACCACTCGCCCAATGTGAGCTGGCCGTTTCGATTGGCGTCTGCGAACCGCTTTCCGTCTCGCAGCTCCATGCCGTCATGTATGAGGGCGTAGGTGAGGAGTCCGTGCTTGAGCTTGTCGCTCTCCAGGGCAAAGGCATCGACCTGGCTGGCCGCGAGGATTCGCATCGCCTTGTCATAGGCCAGTTGGCCGAGGCCTCTGTCCCCCATCGGACCGGGCTTGAACCCTGGTCGTTCAACGCTGGCCGCAGAGTGGCATGCGTCGATGATCAGGGCCATCTGCCCTACATCGATCGGGCGTAGCCATTCGCTGAGCTCTTCGCTGGACATGAATCGTGACAGTGATGCCCTGCTGGGCACGGGCTCGGCTTTGCCAGAGTCCGAGGCAAGCAGGTAGAAGCGGCCCTGAGGCGTGGTGTGACCATGTCCGGAGAAGGTCATGATCACGAGATCGTCTGGCGTCGCCTTGATGAGCTGGTCTGCCCCGACTACACCGCGCAAAGAGCCCTGGGCTGGCTTGCCGGCAAGGCGAGCGAGGACGTCCCGGATGTTTGTCTTGGTCGCCATCCAGCGTTTGCGGTCGTTCCCTTCGGATGTCAGGCTGACGTTGATCACCTTGTAGCCATCCAGGCGTGAGAGGACGTTAGTCATGGCCCGTGCATCCTTGACCGCGAAATGCAGCTTCCTGCCGGGCTCCTCATAGGAATCCACACCCACGGCAACGATGTAGGCGCGAGGAACCCGAGACTGGACTTGCGAGGGAACAGTGAAGGTCTGCTCGACCGAGGCGCTCTTGACCCGATCCTCGTTGAACGCATAGGCGGTGAACTTCACGACCTGCCCGGGCTTGGTTGTGGGAAGCGACACGACAACTTCCTGGGTCTCTCGCGGCACCAAGGAGCGCTTGCGCCACACTGCACGGTCATCTCCTGCTTCGGCACCTCCAGGCCAGCGCGCGACGAGTTGGCCGTCACGAAAAAGGCGGAGATCAAATGCTTGAGTTGATGTCTTGTTGTTCAGCTGTGTGTCGTCGTTGACCGGGAAGGCCCTGACGCGCACGCGCGCGGTGTCGGCCGTCGGGCCTGGCAGCACGCTCTCTAACTCCACTCGCGGTTGGATTCGATTCAGCGTGGCAATGTTGACGGCCGGACCTGAGTCAGTGCGGCAGTCTGTCGGATTGGTCTTCATGCAAGCGGCTACTCGCTGGCCCAGGCGAGGCTCGAAGAAATCCCGCATGAACACTTCGGCGCGTAGTGGACGCATTGGGTCGTCCGGAAGAAGCCAGCCGATCGCCTCCAGTTCTTCGATGGCAGATGTGTCAAACCTGTCGTTGGCGAGTACCGTAATGCCGGTGGCGGAGATGAAGGTCTCAGATGCAAGAGCCTGCGGCGCGTTTCGATCCCACGTATAGAAGTGGCCGCCTTGCGTGTTCGCAACAAGCATTCGGTCGCCCTGAAGGAGTCCGATCCTCTCGATCCTTCGATTGGGGGGCATACCCCCGAAGGCGCGAATCAGGTCTCCTGTGGATGCGCTGTACTCCCGGAGCTTGTCGCGGCCCGCCACTATGGTGGCCCCATCGGCTGTCCAGGCCACGGCGCTAGACGTGCCTTCGTTGATGCTCCAGACCGGCTGCTCCTGATCGACGCTCCAGACCCCCAAGGTGATGCCTTGCGGGGAGAACGACGCTGCGAAGCGCTTTCCGTCCGGGGACAGCGCGAGCTCTTGCACCTGGCCGCCATGTTGGATGTAGGTTCGCACGATTTGGAGCGTCTTCTTGTCGACCGCGTAGATTCGCCCGTCCCAGGACGCGGTGAGCACGAACGTTCGCTTGGGGACGGCGACGATGTGCCGCACGGAGTCCAAGTGAGTTTTTGATCGGGCCAGGATCTCGCCGGTTCTGAGGCTGAATCTCACTAGCACCCCAGTATCCGGGGAGCGTACTTTCGACGAGTCGAACGCGGCGGCGATGAGTTCCTCATCGTCGGTGAATGTGAAGCTCTCCAGCCAGGGGAACGCCCCTGCAAGGGGAAGCGTGCGCTCTACATCTCCTGTCGAGACATTGCGCGTGACAAGCGATGAACGGGACGACCATGCGGCCATGGAGCTGAACTGGTCCTGCTTTGGACCCAGCTTGACGAGGAAGTTCTCGCTAGGCGGTCGTGGAATTCGGAACAGGAACCGACCTTGCGCGACGTCGTACCCCACGATGCCCTTGCGCAGCCCAAAGACCATGGCTCCGTCGCCTCGGAGCGTGACCGAGCCTTGCTCAAAATCGGACTTGAATCCGCGCGCCTGAACTGCGTCACAGGTAGGGAAGCGTTGCCATATGGATGGGCCGGAATCCCAGCGCGAGATGCCGATCGCAACCCGCCCGTTTGCCGACGTTTGGAGTCGGTCGATATTGGAGGTGAGGTTGCTGCAGACTTCCTCTACGCGCTGTGGATCGAGCTTGGTGCGGACCAAGTTCGTCGAACTGGTCGAGTTCTCGGGGTGATCGACGTGGGCAACTACATAGGCTTCTGTACCCTCGACCGTCGCGGGCTGTATCCCGGTGACCCTCTGCCGGTAGCCATCGAAATCCGAAAGGAGCTTGCCGGTTTCCCAATCCCAGAGACGGAGCGTCGGTCCGATCATGGAGTTGAGGCGTGCACCTCCGGCACCGGTCAGCAGTCGTTTGCCATTGTCCAAAAACTGGATGGCAGACACGTCGTTGCTGTGAGCCTTGGCTGTCCAAAGAAGCGAGCCGTTGTCCACGGACCAGGCGTGGACAGGCCACTCCGGTTGGTCCTTCGGTCGCGTGACCCCACGATCATCAATATTGCCTTGGCCAGCAGCGATCTTTCGGCCGTCGGCAGAAAAGGCCATCGCCGCTATCGGCCCGTCCATCCGAAACTCGGCAACCGGCTTCCAAGACTGCGACACGTCAAGGACTAGGAGGCGCCCGTTGTCATACCCTACCGCCAGCCGGTCACCGCTACTTGAGAACTTCACCTCCGTCGCACTACCCGATGGGATGAAGTGGACTTTGCCGAAACCAGATACTTCAAAGATGTGCAGGCCGTCGGCCGCGCCTACTGCAACGTAGCGTTCTTTAGGATCGATGGCGACTCCATACGACCAACTTGAACCCACGGCAGGACGTGCGATCTCCAGTCCGGTATTCATGTCGATGATCGCGATGCTTGCCATCATTGCCACGGCGCCAAAACGTCCGCTAGGTGAGATTGCCGTTCCGAAGAAGTTTTGGTTGCTCGTGAGCGACGTCACCAAAATGACCTTGGCGGGTTCAGGTACCGGTCCGGCGAAGCAGTGCATCCAGCAGGCGGCAACCATTGTGCAGACAGCCGCTGCGAAAAATCTAGTGGATCGGAACATCGTTGGCGGCCCTCGCAAAGTCGAAGAGAGCGGGGGTTTGAACCTTGCCTGTCGATGGGGTTCGAAACCGGGCATCTACGGCACCGTCACGCGTCCCTGAGACTGCATCACGGCGCTTTGCCTGAATGTCTGCGTACAGCCGGGGTGTTTGCTGTTCGCCCCACCTGAGCCATTCGGCTAACGTGAGCTGACCGTTGCGGTCCTCATCGGCGGCGAGCTTGCCATCCTTGACGACGAATCCGTCATGCACTAGCGCATAGGTGAGGAGGCCGTGCTTGAGGTTCGCGCTCTCAAGGGCAACCGCGTCGGCCTGGCTGCCCGAGAGGATCCGCATTGCCTTATCGTAGGCCAGCTGGCCCAAGCCTCTGTCGCCCATTGGTCCTGGCTTGAAGCCAGGCTGATCGACGAGAGCCGCCGAGTGGCAGGCGTCAATGATCAGCGCCATCTGTCCCGCATCGATGGGCCGCAGCCAATCGCTCAGCTCATCGCTGGAGATGAACTGAGCCAGAGCCTTTGTGCTTGGGGGCTGCTCTATCTGTCCGGTGTCCGATGCCAACAGGTAGAAGCGCCCCTCCGGGGTCGTATATCCATGCCCTGCAAAGGTCATGATCACTAGATCGTCCGGGTTTGCCGGTGCGAGACGCTCGTAGCCTTTCACAGCCGCCAACGAATTGGAAACGGGTTGCCCCGCCAGTCGGGCTAGGACGGCCCGTATGTTTGCCTTCGTCGCTTGCCACTCCTTGGGTATTCGCCCCTGCGAGGTGAGGCTGATGCCGATGACCTCGTACCCGTCTAAGGCAGACAAAGCTTGATGCATCGCCTTGGCGTCATTGACCGCGAACTGCAACTGGCGGCCCGCGTCTTGATAGGAATCGACGCCAATGGTCAGGACGTAGGCGCGTCGATTGCGTTTTCGAATGTCGGCTGGAACTGGATGATCTTTTCTGGCCGTCGCGCTTTTGACTCGATCTTCATTGAATGCATACGCAGTGAAGCTCACAGGGCCTCCCGCACTGGCGGTCGGTAGCGTCACGAGGGCTTCATGCGTGCCTTCAGGAACGAGCGACCGTTTGCGCCAACCGTCCCAATCGTCCGCCACCTCCGGCCCACCCGGCCAGCGCTTGACGAGTTGGCCATTGCGGAAAAGGCGCAGATCGAACGCCTGGGGCGCCGTTCTTCCTCCGCGTCCTGCTGTATCGCCACGGCCAGTAGCCTTTACGCGGACCCTGACTTGATCAGGTGTCGGCCCTGCAGAGATGCTCTCAATTTGAATGTCCGGCTGCATTCGATTGAGCTGGTTCAGAGATCGCGCAGTCGCAAAGGTTGATCCGGAAAGGAGTCGAGGGATTAGGCGTGGCTCAAAGTAGTCCCTCATGAGGATCTCGAGCGGGAGCGGCGAGAGCGGCTTCCCGTCTACAACCCAGTGGACTCCGTTGACATTGCTCAGGTCCATGTTCGTATCAAACCGGCCTGACGGATCCACCGCTACCCAGGCTCCCGTTTTGTCTAGGAACACCATCGTGGCGATGAGCCGTCCGTCCGCTCCGAGCAGTTCGACACGGTCCTCCAATCGCTTGACCCGGAATGGCCGGTTCTCTAGAGTGCCCGTGTCTTGAAACTCACCGTTGGCCGCAGAGAGTCTCGGAACAACGGCTCTGACCAGGGTGCCGCGCTTGACGTCATAGGTCAGCTGGGTGTCGTACCAGGCCTGCACTGCCATGACCGTCGAGTCCGGAGCCATACCTGCGGCCTCTATCCGATTTCCCAAGCTAGACAGGCGAACGACCGGGCGGGAGAACGGCTTGGGCAGTGCCGGATTAACGATGACGATCTCGCCGTTCTCCTGCGCCACAGCAAGATGTGGCTCGGTCGGGTTAAAAGCGATTGCATTGGCCTGCGCTCCTCCCAGATTCCTCGACTCCCCCGCCGTGCCATCAACGCGCCAGGTCCATAGGGTCACCTCTCCATGCCCTTCCTCTATCGCACCGATCAAGCCCAGCTTGGGTTGGAAGGCGAACGCGCCAAGGTTGCCAAAGGCAGTTGGAAGATCACCAAGTGTCTGCAGCGATGGCAGCTCAATCAGTCTTGGCTTGCGGTCCGTGCCGACTACGGTCACTGCGCTGCCGTCGCTGCTCAAGCGTGACGACGTTTCAAGTCCGGGAGTACTGTAGGCTGGATGAATCTCTACGTGCGTGTTCAAGTCCCAGCGACGGACGGCCTGGCGTACTCCATCTACGCAGAGTAGTTCTGAGCGGCCCAGGCTGACCGCAATAGAAGGGGAAGGACGTTCGGCGCACTGGAAGTCCGGGAAAGCCTTTGCCCTTCGGGATATGTCCCAAAACTGCACCTGACCTTCTTCGCCATTTGCAGCAACAACGTAGGATCCTGGTAAGAAGGCGAGCGAAGTTGACTGGGTGCGATTCGGCAAAGAGGCCACCTCGCGGCCGCTAACGGTGTCCCACACGATGATGGTGCGATCGAGGCTTCCTGCTGCGATCAGCCGACCATCCAGCGAATAGGCGACGCCGCGGGCGCTGTGCCGAATGCCACTCTCGACGTAGAGCTCAACGTTCGCGTCGCCAGCGGCCAGCGATAAAGAAGGCAGCAACCCCAGTACATAAACAAACATAAGTGCTCTCATACGCTCCCCATCGGTTTGGCCGCCCGCTTACGCGGCAACTCGGTGTCACACGTCAAGCGATGGCGCTTTAACTGGAGTTATCGCCTCCCCCTTAGCAGCTTGCCTTGGGTTTGCTTCGTGGCAAGTTGTAGTGACTATTGGGCGTGCTGCAGCCGCTTTGCTAGTTAGCACCCCATGGCTGATACTGACGCTGCCGCCAGGAGCTGCGCAATAGGGAATGCTGCGAGACGCGTGGTACCAACTGTTGATGCGTCCGGTCGAATATGGTGATACCAGTGGCGTCGATCGCCCCGCCATGGCTAGGAGAAGCAGAGGACTATCGCTGATAGCAGAGGGCAGTTCGGGACTGCCCAAGCACCATGGAAAACTGGTGGTGCGATCCTGCGCGACCAACAAAGGGAGAGTCTATGGCGCAATTGAACGACCGCTTACGGGCGCCGAGTTTGACGAAGTGAGGGATCGCAGCCTCTGCATAAAGGCCTTTCCGTGCAGGTTCAGTTTCTGACGGGTCGCTGCCTCCAGTAAAGCACAGGCTGGTTTTCGGCCATCGACCACCTCAAAAATGGCCACGTAGAACCAGGCGCGACCTATGTCGCAACAAAGTCACTCGACCACTCCGGCGCATAGCGACTGTCAAACCAGCTTCTTCTTGCTCATTGTTGCCTGGCGGGCACGTCTCCCGAGGTGCGCTGCGGATTTTCATTTTTTCTGACCAATTGCGCTGGAGACTACCGCGACCAGAATTCCTAAGCTGCTTACGTTGCAAATTCGTGCAACGTCAACAGAAAGGAATAACACCCATGGCTACCAAATCAATTGCCAAATCCACTCCCATGACCGGTAAAGCGGCCAGTCGTATTCAGTCACAGACTGCGAAACGTGGGGACGGTCAGGTACCAGCGGACTCATTTGCTGCGAGGGCTCAGCGCGCAGCCGCCCTGAACCAGGAAGCTGGCAAGACTTCCAAGTAACGAGCTTGGGGCGGCTCCTGCCCGGCGCCGCCCCCTAGTACCAACATGCAATTCAGCAAAGAAAAGCGGATCGCTAGTTTGGTCAGAAATTTGGTGGCGGAGGGATGGCGATATCTGCCGAGTCGGAAGCATGGCAAGCTCGTCGTGCCAAATGGACGACAACTATCAATTCCAAGAACACCAAGCGACTGGCGAGCTGGCCTCAATTTTGAGCACGATGTCCATCGGATTTCTCGATCACTCTATCCATGACTAACCCTCCATACCTTCGGTTCGGCGAGTGCGTTCGAGCAATGTGCATCTCCCTGGATACAAAGGCCAGCAACCGGGACGTCGATAGGCTGGCCCGTGAAGGCGACTTTGACTGGGCCAAACTCGACAGTGTGATCAACGATCTTCTGATCGACGGCGCAAGACAATTTCTAGGTCCGGTCGCGGAAGATTTGCTCGCTCCGTGGCTCAAGGCTGTGCGGGAAGACTACAGCCAACTTCTTTTGGACGTACCGCTTGATAGCGTGGATCGAAGTCAAACCCTGCCAGCGCTAATCGAAGAGTTCTTCGCACCTCATGCACTCAGATTGCTCGTCCAATTGCAGGTGCATCGACCAGGCCCGGATCTCGGCAAGCTTCTCAATGACGGACTCCTTCCAATCGCGACGGTTTTCGAATGGCTCGAAGAAAAGGCCTGTGACGGATCGTCGGACGGCAAGCTAGAAAAATTCCTGTATCCGGGAACCACGAACGACCACAAGTCGTTGCGGGACAAAATGGGCAAGTGGCGCAGCGGCGTCGACTTGCCTACTGGTCAGAGCCTTAAGCTGCTGCTGAAAGATATCCGGGCAGAACCGAGCATTCGCGACCATGCCGACGCGGCGGCGGCGTGGCTTCTAGCGGCACGAGCTCTCTACTATTTCGACCAGCTAGGTGCTACGCCAGTTCGCCCGCTATTGCGGGCTCGGCTTGAATCCACTTTGCCTGATGGAAGCCTACGTTTGCGCCTTCAGCGTCTTGTTGACGTAGGCGCATCCGATTGGCCCGAAATGGCTGAACTGGGCAGCCTCATATGGCGGGACTTGTTGCGGACATCGCCGAAATCCCTAGGAGATCAGTTCGACACCCAGCAACGAATCGAGGCACTGAAGGAACTATCTTCAAGACTAGACCCGGACGGCAAAACCGCATACCACCTAGCCTGGATGGAGGGCCGTTGGTTCGCGCTTTCGGGTAGATACGAAGAGGCTCTTCCTCACTACAAGCGGGCCTTCCAGTTGGCCTACTATCGAGCTGGACATCAACTCAAGGACATCGTCGAGGACGCACTATGTATCGC
The DNA here is from genome assembly GCF_037482915.1 of Paucibacter hankyongi. Taxonomy (NCBI): domain Bacteria; kingdom Pseudomonadati; phylum Pseudomonadota; class Betaproteobacteria; order Burkholderiales; family Sphaerotilaceae; genus Roseateles; species Paucibacter hankyongi. Next base: position 183,040 of record NZ_JBBHJX010000002.1, on the reverse strand, counting down.
CTCCTTCCTTGCCGACAAGGTTTTCGTCAAGCAATTGAAGCAGGTCGGAATCGTGTTTGGACTGTTTCTACGCCCTGCCAAATCAGAGGTAACTGAGCCTTGGGAGTTGGAGCAGTTTTCCCAGCAACTGTTAGTCCGTTTTCCATCGCATGGCCGGTTTGTGGGGAGTGAGCCCGATATTTCGGAATCACTCTCCCCTGGGTTCATGATGATCTCTTTGTCCGAAGTCGCTGCGATCCAGCCGGATCTCAGAAATCCTGAGAGAGTCCGTGCGGTTCAGTTCAGTAACGGCGTCGTCAGGCGCCACCCACAGCTAAGACTCTTTGCGTCGTTCGGCGAGGCCACCAAGGTCGAGGCTTTGCTTAGTGCCGGGGCTTCGGTTGACTCTCTAGACAGCTCCGGAGCGTCCGCCCTACTTTGCGCCCTTCAGTCTGCACATGACAGGGGCGAGCGCAATGTGCTCGACCTATTGCTGCGCGTCAGGCATCAGACCCCGACTGTGAACGCTCGTACAGAAAGGAAGCAGCTGACTCCGCTGATGTGTGCGATCGATCTCGGAGAGCCAGACGTTGTTATGAGGTTACTGGAGATGGGTGGCGATGCTGATCAACTTGCACTTACTGACCAACAGTCTCCGCTTTACTACACGGTCTCAAAGATCGCCGGGCGAATTTACCCGAACCGGATGCTCGATCACTTGTCGTTTGCATTGCTGAGAGAGCCGGATTCCGTCGGTAGAGACGCGCTCAGGAGATTTGGTGTTGCTTCTGCAGGCGTGTTCGGTGACGACAGTTCACTCATGAAAGCTGCACCATTAATTGCACTTGGGACGGCCAAAGCCATGGTCGCAGAGCATGTGCGGCGGTATTCAGTGGAGAAACTAAGGCAAATCGTGGAGTTGCTCCTGCGCTTCGGCGCCAGTCCCAATCGCGGCCACAGGTACCCGACGCCAGGACGCACACCCCTGATGTTGGCCGCAGAGCTTGATGTCCCGACAGTTTTCGAACTGATGGTTGCCAACCGCGGGGATCCGCTACAGCCGGATGCCGAGGGGTTAAATTGCTTTCAGATCGCAACGGCGTTCCGCGCCCACCGCGTACTCTCTTGGCTGCATCGCAATAGCGCATAGCTGCCATGGTGGGGGCGAAGGCCCGCTTGAGGCCAAAATACGACTCATGGTTTGTCAAATCACCCACGTCCTAGGAGCCCCCAAATGGCAAAAAAGTCGACTGCATCTGAAATCAACATTGGCATTAACGACAAAGACCGAGCTCAGATTGCAGCTGGTCTTAACAAGCTATTAGCCAACACATACACCTTGTATTTGACGACTCACAATTTTCATTGGAACGTGACTGGTCCAATGTTCAATACGCTTCATCAGATGTTCATGCTGCAGTACACAGAACTGTGGAACGCTGTGGATCCAATTGCTGAGCGGGTTCGAGCGCTCGGGCACTTTGCGCAAGGCTCGTACTCCCAAATGAGTAGGTTGACCACTCTGGACGATGTGCCCGAAGCTCCTCCCAAGGCGATGCAGATGGTCAAAATTCTGGTTCAGGGGCACGAGGCAGTTGCCCGTTCGGCCCGGGAGCTGTTTCCACTGGTTGAAAGGGCCGCTGACGAACCTACAGCCGATTTGCTCACCCAGCGCCTCACCGTTCATGAGCAAACTGCCTGGATGCTGCGAAGCTTGCTAGAAGAGTAAGGTGCGAGGCGGATCGGTATGCAGAATCGGGAGGCATACCGGTTTCGTCTCAAACTTAGTGGGCGCACTCCACTAGGGACCGTTAGTTTGTTACTTCGATTCAGTAGGTTTTAGGGTGCAACAGCTCGGAACAACTTCCACTGGAACGTGACCGGGCCGATGTTCAACACCTTGCACCAGATGTTCATGGTGCAGTACACCGAGCTGTGGAATGCGGTGGACCCAATCGCCGAGCGCATCCGCTCGCTGGGCCATGTGGCCCCGGGCTCCTATGCACAGTTCGCCAAACTCAGCTCCTTGAAGGACGCGCCCGCCACGCCGCCCAAGGCGCTGGAGATGGTGCGCATCTTGGTTGAAGGCCACGAAGGCGTGGCCCGCACCGCCCGCGCCCTGTTCCCGATTGCCGACCAGGCCTCGGACGAACCCACCGCCGACCTGCTGACCCAACGCCTGACGGTTCACGAGCAGACGGCGTGGATGCTCCGGAGTCTGTTGGAAGACTGAGCCATCACGGCCTTGCGCAAGGCTTCAAGGACCTGTTTTTCAAATCGGCTACCCTAGAGCCCTTTTGTTTTCATTCGAATGCAGCGTCGCGCATGAACGTCTTCCCCAAGCTATTGCTGAGCCTGCCCTTGCTGTGGGTGGGCAGCGTTAGCGCAGACCCGGCCAACAGCCTGAGTTGGCACGACGCCGTCCATCGCCTGCAGCAGGGTTCCGATCAACTGGCCGGCGCACGCGCCCAGGTGGCGCAACGCCAGGCCCAGGCCGAGGGCATCGCCCAGGCGGGCGGGCCCATCGTCAGCGTCTACGGCGCGGCCTACAGCTACAAAGCCAGCCTGGACCTGGATCTGGACCCGCTCAAGCAAGGCATAGGCAACGCCATCAATCTGCTGCCGCCAGCCATTGCCGGCATGCTGCCGCCCTTGCCACCGCTGCCCTCTAACTACACCATCGAGCGGCGCAACAGCAGCCACACCGCCCTGGTGAATGCGGTGTGGCCGATCTATTTGGGCGGCGCCACCGATGCCTTGCGCGGCGTGGCTGCAGCCCAAGGCGCCGAAGCGCAAGCCGATTTGCAGCACAGCGAAGAAGAAGCACTGGCCGTGCTGGCGCAGCGTTACTTCCAGACCCAGATGGCGCGCCGCGCCGCCGCTCTGCGCGAGGCTGCCGCCGCCGGCGTGGCCGAGCATGACGCCGCCGTGGACAAGATGCTGAAGGCCGGCGTGGCTTCGCAACTGGAGCGCCTGCAGGCCCGCGCCGCGCTGCAAGACGCACAGTACCAGGCCCGCAAAGCACGCAGCGATGCCGAGCTGATTGCCGTCGCCCTGGGCCGAACCCTCAAGCTCGACGGCACCCCGGCACCCAGCACGCCCTTGGCGGTCAGCTCGCAGCCGCTGCCGCCGCTGCAAGACTTCATCGGCAGCGCCCTGACCCTGCACCCCGGCCTGGCCAAGGTGGCCGCCAAAAAGGCCCAGGCCGAGCAACTCAAGGCCGGCTCCAAGGCACTCAACAAACCGCAGGTGTTCGCCTTCGGTCAACGCTCGCTCACCCACAACGGCGACTGGCTCGCCGGTATTGGGGTCAGAGTCAATTTATGGGACTCGCTGGACCATGCCGCGCTGGAGCGCTCGCACCAAAGCCTGATCACCCAGGCCGAAGCCGCCGACGCCCAGGCCCGCAATGACATCGCTCTCTTGGTGGAGCGCCAATGGCGCAGCGCCGAGCAAGCGCGCAGCCAGTACCTGAGCCTGGCAGCGCAAGACGAGTTGGGCCGGGAACTGCTGCGCCTGCGCCAAGTGGGGCTCAAGCAAGGCACCAGCACCGCGCTGGACCTGATCGACGCCGAGCTGAACCTGGCCAAGCTGCGCACCGAGCGCGCCCAGGTCGCTTATGAGCATGTGATGGCCTTGGTCGGCCTGCTGCAGGCCTGCGGGCAGATCGAAAGCCTGGGCGACTATCTGGCGCGCGCCGATTTGCGCTTGGAATGAATCGCGCCTCTGCACAAAACGAAGAAGAAGCTGCTGTCATGAAACTCCCAAAACTGCTCGTTCCCGCGCTGGCCCTGACGGCGCTTGGCGCGGGCGTCTACGCCATGTGGCATCACCAGCCGCCCGCGCCCGAACAGCTGCAAGGCATGATGGAAGCGCGCGAAACCGATATCGCGCCCAAGCTGACCGGCCGCATCGCCGAGCTGCTGGTGCAAGAAGGCCAGCGCATTGAAAAAGGCGCATTGATCCTGCGCATCGACAGCCCCGAGGTCGCGGCCAAGTTGGCGCAGGCCAGCAATGCCGAAGCCGCCGCCTCGGCCGTGGCCTTGAAGGCGCGGAACGGCGCCCGGCCCGAAGAGATCCGCATGGCGCAAGCCAATTACGAGCGCGCCAAGGTCGGCGCCGATTTGGCACGCAAGAGTTTTGAGCGCGTCGACGGGCTCTTCAAAGAAGGCTTGGTGGCTGCGCAGAAACGCGATGAGGCCGAGGCCAATTGGCGCGCTTCTCAAGGCCTGGCCGATGCCGCCAAGGCCCAGGCCGATATGGCCCGCGCCGGCGCCCGCAGCGAAGACCAGGCCGCCGCCGCCGCCCAAGCTCGCCAAGTGGCCGGCGCGGTGCAAGAAGTGGAAGCCGCCCGCGCTGAAACCGAGTTGAAGAGCCCGGTGGCCGGTGAGGTCGCCAAGTTGCTGGCCAAGGCGGGAGAGTTGTCGCCAGCCGGCGTGCCGGTCGTCACCGTGGTGGACCTGAACGATCAATGGGTGCTGCTGAATGTGCGCGAAGACCAGCTCAAGCGCTTCGCCATCGGCCAAGAGTTTGACGCCACCCTGCCCGCGCTGGCCGACAAGAGCGGCGCTAAGGTTCGTTTCAAGGTGACCGCCTCACAAGTGCTGCCCGACTTCGCCACCTGGCGCAGCACCCGCAGCAACCAGGGCTATGACTTGCGCACCTTCGAGGTGAAGGCGCAGCCGCTGAAGCCGATTGCGGGCGCGCGGCCGGGCATGAGCGTGCTGGTCAAGTAAAGCATGCGTGCTGCGGGGACTTGGCAGCGGGAATGGGCCCGGCTGCGGGCCAGCCCTTTCGATCTGGCCATGCTGTCCTGGCTGCCGCTCTTGATGGGCTTGCTGCTGGTCTGGACCTTTGCGACCGGCCTGCCGACGCGGCTGCCGCTGGGCGTGCTGGATGCTGACCACAGCGGCTTGTCGCGCCAGTTGCTGCGCATGCTGGACGCGGCGCCCGGCCTGCGCCTGAATGCTCAATACAGCGACGAGGCCGAGATGCAGCGCGATCTGCGCGCCGGCCATGTCTATGCGGCGCTGGTGATTCCGGCCGGCATGGCCGCCCATATCAAGCGCGGGCACCCGGCCCACCCCGCGCAACTGGCCCTGCTGCATAACGCCCAATTCGCCACCCACTCGGGCTTGCTGCAAAAAGATGTGCGCACGGTGGTGGGCACGCTCTCGGCCGGCATCGAGATCGCCACCCGCGAGAAGCGCGGCCAAAGCCCGCTAGCGGCCAAGACCGGCTTTGAGCCGATGCGCGCCAGCTTGCAAGCGGTTTACAACCCATCCCTGAACTACCAGCAGTTCCTGGCCGCGGTCTTGCTGCCGGCCTTGTTGCATATGTTGGCCATGGTGGCCGGCGCCTGGAGCGCAGGTACCGAGCTGCGCGGCGCCACGGTACCCGCTTGGTTGGCCAGTGGCGACGGTCGCCCCCTGCAAGCCTTGTTGCTGAAACTGGCGCCGGCCTGGCTCTTGCTGAATGCGGTCAACGCGCTCTTGTGGCTGCTGATGCAGCAGTTGGGCCTGGTGCCCGACCACAGCCTGCCCGCGCTGCTGGGCTTGCACGGCTTGCTGCTGGCGGTGTACTTGGCGCTCGGAGCGTTTGCCGCCTTGGCCAGCAGCTCGCTGCGCATGGCGCTGTCGGCGGCGGGCTTCATCACCGCGCCGGCCTTTGCCTACTCGGGCCTGGCTTTTCCGCTGATGGCCATGCCGCCCGGCGCCCGCATGTGGGCCGAATCACTGCCGCTGACCTGGGTCTTGGAGGCTCAAGTTGGCCTGCTGCAGCAAGGCCGCGCCGCCGCTGAACTGTTGCCGCTGGCGGGCTGGCTCAGCCTGGCTGGCACCGCCCTGCTATTGATCAGCGCCGCCTTGTTGAAGCGCGCCGCCGTCACGCCGACATGCTGGGGGAAGCGTTGATGCGACTCTGGTTCAGCACCCTGGCGCAAACCTGGCGCGCCGCCTTGACGGACAAGGGCACGCTGCTGATGTTCGTCATCGCGCCGATTCTTTATGCCTTTTTCTACCCCTGGCCTTACACGACGCAAGAGCTGCGCCGCGTGCCGGTGGCCATCGTCGACCAGGACCACAGCAGCCTGGCCCGCCAGATCGGCCGCTTCGCCCAGGCCAGCCCGCGCCTGGACCTGCGCTTTGTCACCAGCAGCGAAGCCGAAGCCCGGCGTGCGATGGCGCGGCGTGAGATTGAAGGTTATGTGCTGCTCCCCAAGGACTTGAAGCGTGATGTGCTGCGCGGCCAGGGCGTGGTGGTGCCGGTGCTGGCCGATGGCGCTTACTTCCTGATCAACAAAGTGGTGCTGAGCGGCTTTGGCGAGGTGGTCGGCACCGTTTCGGCCGGGGCCGAGCTGCGCCAGCTGCAGGCCAAGGGTGCCTCCAAACACCAGGCCGCCTTGAGCCGCAGCCCTTTGAACCTGAGCCTGGTGCCGCTCTACAACAAGACCGAGGGCTATGGCAGTTATGTGGTGCCTGCGGTGGCGGTGCTGATCATTCAACAACTGCTGTTGATTGGCACGGCGATGTGGGTTGGCACCTGGTTTGAGACCCGGCGCGCTCGCGAGTCGCTGCTGGGCGTGTGGAGCGCACGCACCGTCGCCTTTGCCGCCTTGGGCCTGCTGTCCGCCGCCTGGTTCTTCGGCCCGGTGTTTCGCTTCTTCGACTATGGCTATGCCGCCAATGTGGGCGCCGCCGCTTTATTGCTGCTGCCTTTTTGCTGGGCGATTGCGGCCTTGGGCGTGGCCATAGGTGCCTTGCTGGCCGACCGCGAGCGCGCCATGCAGGCGCTGCTCTGCACCTCGCTGCCCATGGCTTTCTTGAGTGGCTTTTCCTGGCCTCGCGAGGCGCTGCCGCCGGCGCTGTTTGCGCTGGGGGACTTCATCCCCGCCGTGGTTGGCATTCAGGCCTTTGTGCGCCTGAACCAGATGGGCGCCACGCTGGCCGAGGTGCAGCCCTACACCCAGTTGCTGCTCTTGCAAGCCTTGGGGTTTAGCTTGCTGGCGGCCTGGGCGCTGCGGAGGCGGGCTAAAGCTGCGGCCTAAAGCTGCGTGCTAAGGCAGCACCTTCTCCATGAAAACGCCGGTGGCGTCCGCCACATAGTCGCCAAACGGCCCGCGGCGCTGATAGCCCAGGCCGGCGTACAGCGCCAGCGCCTCGGGCTGGTGAATACCGGTTTCCAGGCGAGCCAGTGCAATCCCCCGCGTTCGCAAATGCCACTCCAGGCTTTGCATCAGGCGCTTTGACAGGCCCTGACCGCGTGACTCGGGCCGCACAAAGATGCGCTTGATCTCGCCGTAAGCCAGGCCATCCGCTTGCTGCAGGCGCGTCACCGCACCACAGGCGACCAGCTGCCCATCGGCATGAATGCCGATGAAGTACACATTCGCTGCGCTCAGCGCTTCGGCGCTGGCCAGATGATTGCTGACGGCCGGATAGAGCGACTGCATCAAGGCGTCCGACGCCGCCAACAGCGCTTGCGCCCCGGCCGAAAACGGGTCCAGCGGCGCGATCTCCAAGCGCGGGCCGTAACCGGGATGGCGGTACAGCTGCCAAGGCCTGCCGCGAAACTCACGCGCCTCCTCCAGATGGGCGCCGACCGCCTGCGCCAGCCGAATCGAGGCGGCGTTGTCCGCATTGATGAAGCTGATCAAGGGCTGCTCGGGCGCCGCCGCCAAGGCCATCGCTTGCACCGCCCGCACCGCTTCGCTGGCATAGCCCTGACCCCAGTAAGCGCGGCTCAGCGCCCATTTGATCTCGGGCTCGGGCCAATCATTCGGGTACCACAGCCCGGCCGCGCCAATCACCGCGTCGCTGGCCTTGTCTTGCAGCGCATAGGGCCCGTAACCACGCAGGGCCCAGTGGCCGGCCATGCTGGCCATGGCACGCCAGCTTTCGCCTTCGCTCAGGCTGCGCCCAAAGGTGAAGCGGGTGCAGGCCGGGTCGGCGTAATGGGCGTGCAGGGCCGGCCAGTCGGCATGCTCGAACGGGCGCAGGATCAGGCGCGGTGACTCCAGGCGAATGGGCAGCTTCATCGACAAATCTTCTTTCCTTCAGCAGGACACGAACACCGAACTTTTCTGGGCCGGAGCGGTTCACAATTCAGCCATGAACACTGTTGGCCCCATCCGTGTCGCCATTGTCAGCTTTGATGGCTTCAACGAACTGGACAGCTTCATCGCCCTGGGCTTGCTGAACTGCTTGCGCCCGCTCGGCTGGTCGGCCGAGCTGTGCGGTCCCGGCCATGCGCTGACGTCAATGCATGGCGTGACCGTTCAACTGCAGCGCCCCTTGGAATGGGCCAACGAGGCTGAGGTGGTGCTGTTTGGCTCCAATCTTTATGCCCGCGCCATTGCCGAGAACTCGGCCCTGCTCGACCGCTTGCAGCTGGACCCGGTGCGGCAGTTGATCGGCGCGCAAAGCTCGGGCGTTTTGTTGCTGGCCCGGCTGGGTTTGTTGGGCGAGCGGCCGGCTTGCACTGACTTGAGCAGCAAGCCTTTTGTGCAAGAGGCCGGCGTGCGGGTGCTCGACGACGAGCCCTTCCATGCCCAGGGGCCGATTGCTACCGCCGGCGGCTGCCTGGCCGCGCAATACCTGGCCACCTGGGTGATGCTGAAGCGCGCCGGTGAGGCCACCACCGCCGCGGCGCTGCATGACGTCGCCCCGGTGGGTGAGAAAACCAGCTACGCCGAACGTCTGCTGGCGACAGTGCGCCCCCTCATTGCCTGAAGGCTTGCGCTCAGCTCAGGGCTGCGCCTTCAGGTGCTGACCCAGAAATTTCTCCACCCGCTTCGCAAAATCGACCTGGGTGCTTTGCATACGCCAGCCATGCGCTTCATTCGCATAGCTGACCCACTCGGGCGGGCGGCCGGCATCGCGCAAGGCGGCGCGCAGGCGCTCACCATGGGCAATCGGCACGCGCAGATCGCTCTCGCCAAAGGCCAGCAGCAAGGGTGCCTTGATCTGCTTGGCCTGGGCCAACGGCGAGTTGGCCGTCAGCATGGCGGCGTCCTTTTCCACATCGCCCACCATCTGCGGCAGCATGTGGCTGCGGCCGCTGTCGCTCAGGTCATCTTCGACCCACCAGGAACCCTTCAGAAGCAGGAAGGGATCGGTCACTGCCACCCAGGCCACGCCGCAGCGGTACAGCTCGGGGTGCTTGATCAGGCCCATCAGCGTGCTGTAGCCGCCATAGCTGGCACCGGCGATACAGGCCTGGCTGCTGGCCAGGCCCTCTTTCTGCGCCCACAGCAAGGCGTCGGCCACATCGTCTTGCATGGACTGGCCCCATTGCTTCCAGCCCGCCTTGTAGTGTTCATCGCCATAGCCGGTGCTGCCGCGGAACTCGGGTGAAATCACCAGGTAGCCGCGCGAGGCCAAGAACTGCTCCATCGGCTGCCACTTCCAATGCCCGATGCGCACCCAGGGGCCACCGTGCACCAACACCACCGCCGGCACGGGCTGGCCGGCCTTGAGGCCGCGCGGCTGGGTCAGCCAGACCGGCAGATCGCGGCCATCGCGGGCCTTGATGCGCTGCAGGTCCACCTGGGCCATCTGGCGCGGGTCAATCCCCTCCATCACCGAGCTGATCGGCTGCAAGCGCTTGCTGGCGGCTTCGTACAGAAAAAAGTGGCCCGGGTCGGTATCGGCATAGGAACGCACCAGCACCACCATGTCCTCGGCGCCACAGCGGCGGCAGCTGAGCTGGTTGATGCGGCCGGGCAGACGCTCATCAAGCATGGCCTGGGTGCGCTTCATGCCTTCGTCAAACCAAACCGTCTGCTCGCCGTCGGTATCAATGCGCACACCCAAGGCGCGCGTGCCGGCGCGGTCCAGCAGCAGACCGCCGTTGAAATCAAAGCCGGGCGCGCTGACCAGGGCCGGCTTTTGCGGCTGCATCTTGTCAAAGTCGAAGCGGCTGAGCACCCCATAGCCTTGCGGCCCGTCGCTGAAGGTGACGAAGAGATTGCCGGCGTCATCGACCGATTTCGGCATGAACGGCATCTTCAGCACATCGCCCTTGTTGAGCTGGCGCCAGGCCGTTTCACCCGGGCCCCGCCAGTGCGCGCCGGCCAGGCCGTCGTGATGAGTCATGGCCACCCGCGGCTCACCCTTGCTGTCAAACAACCAATCCACCGCATGTGCCGGCGCGCCACGGATCTCCATCGAACGGGTCCGGCCGGTGCGAACGTTCAGCCACAGCGGCGTGATCGACTCGAGGCTCTTGGACCCGAACTCCATGCGACCGATCACCACCTCATCCGGCAGCACGCCGGCCTGCGGCATGGGCACCTTCATCAGGCGATGGTTCCACTCCAGCGTGCGGTCAAAAGAGCCGCCATTGGAGACAAAAGACTTGCCATGCCGCTGCACCAGGAAACGCAGCTCGCTGCCATCGGGCTTGGCGGAGAACAAGCCCGGTGCCAGCCGACGGTCCTCGCCGCCGCCGGCGGCCAGATCCAGCACGCTGAAGACCAAGCGGTCGTCGCCGACCCAGTCGAATTCAATGATGTCGGCGTCGGTGAAGCCGCCGGTGCGCATGGCCTTGTAGCCATCGGCCAGGTCCAGCACCACCAGCCCAATGCGGGTGCCACCCTTGGAGGTGGTCAGCGCCAGCTTCTTGCCCGAGGGCGACAGCTTGGCCTCGAGGATGGACGGGTACTGGAAAAAACGCTCGGCCGGAATCGCGGCCGGTGAGCTGGCCGCCGCGGCGGCGGCCGGTAGCGTTGAAGCCTGCGACGTCTGCGCCTGCACTGGCGCCACGGCCATCAAGGCCAGCGGCACAGTCAGCCCAGCCACCACCCTGCGGCCATGCCGAAGCCAGCCTTGTTTCCTCGTCGTCTGCAGCAATCTGTTCTCCCTGTGCTGGCATTTTTAAGGGCGAAGAATAGCAAGCCGCCGCCGGAGGCGCTGCTGCGATAATCCCGCACTTCCCCTTTTCACCACTACTGACCGCGCGAAGGCTTTTTGAGCCTGGCGCGCCACGCGCCATGTCCGCCGACCTGCCCAGCCGTATCCAAACCGAAGTCAAGCGTCGCCGCACCTTCGCCATCATTTCCCACCCGGACGCGGGCAAGACCACGCTGACCGAAAAGCTGCTGCTGTTTTCGGGCGCGATCCAGATCGCCGGCTCGGTGAAGGCACGCAAGGCTTCGCGCCATGCCACGTCTGACTGGATGGAAATTGAAAAGCAACGCGGCATCTCGGTGGCCTCCTCGGTCATGCAGATGGAATACCGCGACTGCGTCATCAATCTGCTCGACACCCCGGGCCACCAAGACTTCTCGGAAGACACCTACCGCGTGCTGACCGCGGTGGACGCGGCGCTGATGGTGATTGACGCGGCCAACGGCGTGGAGCCACAAACCCGCCGCCTGCTGCAGGTCTGCCGCGCCCGCAACACGCCCATCCTGACCTTCGTCAACAAGATGGACCGCGAGGTGAAAGACCCGCTGGCCCTGATGGACGAGATCGAGGCCGAGCTGGGCATGACCGTCGTGCCCTTCACTTGGCCGGTCGGCATGGGCAAGCATTTCCACGGCGTGATGGACCTGCGCGAAGAGCGCATGCGCGTGTTCTCGCCCGGTGAGGACCGCGTCGCCGGCGATGAAGAAGTGCTTGAAGGCTTGAACAACCCCGCCTACGCCGAGCGCTTCGGCATGCAGTACGAGCAGGCCGAGGGCGAGATTGAGCTGGTGCGAGACGCCGCCGCCGAGTTCGACCTGGACCAATTCCTGGTCGGCAAGCAAACGCCGATGTTCTTCGGCTCGGCCGTCAACAACTTCGGCGTGCAAGAAATTCTGGACGCCCTGGTGCAGCTGGCCCCGGCCCCTTCTGACCGCGCCGCGATGCAGCGCGTGGTCAAACCCGAAGAGCCCAAGTTCACCGGCGTGGTCTTCAAGATTCAGGCCAATATGGACCCCTCGCACCGCGACCGCATCGCCTTCTTGCGCGTGGCCAGCGGCCACTTCGAGCGCGGCATGCGTTTGAAGGTGGTGCGTTCGGGCAAAGAGTTACGTCCTAACACGGTGGTGAGCTTTTTGAGCCAGCGCCGCGAATTGCTGGACGAGGCCTTTGCCGGCGACATCATCGGTATCCCCAACCACGGCGTGCTGCAGCTGGGCGACACCATCACCGAAGGCGAGGCCCTGCAGTTCACCGGTCTGCCCTTCTTCGCGCCGGAAATGTTCCGCTCGGTCGAAGTGGCCGACCCGCTCAAGACCAAGCAACTGAAGGCCGGCCTGCAACAGCTGGGCGAAGAAGGCGCGATCCAGGTCTTCCGCCCGATAGCCGGCAGCGTGCTCTTGCTGGGCGCCGTCGGTCAGCTGCAGTTTGAAGTGGTGGCGCATCGCCTGGAGCATGAATACGGCTGCAAGGCCCGCATCAGCGGCAGCCGCTTCCAGGTGGCACGCTGGGTGACCTGTGCGCCCGAGGACGGCGGCGAGAAGGAGCTGAAGCGCTTCATCGATGCCAATGACCACCGCATGGCCTATGACGCGGTGGACGCGCCAACCGTGCTGGTCGAATACGCGCCCGAGCTGCGCGCCATCGAAGCCAACTGGCCCAAGATCAAGTTCCATGCGCTGCGTGAGCACGCGGGTCTGGTGTTCCAGCAGCGCCTGGAAGGCTGACGCCCGGTGAGACAAAGACAAGCCCGCCGAGCGCGGGCTTGTTGCTTGATGGGGCTCAGCGCGGCGCGTTGCCCTTGTCGATGCCGACCGCGTTTTGCTGCATGGCGTCACGGCGCGCCTGCTCGATTTCCGCTGGATCGGTCGGCGCCTTGGCGTTGCTTCGCTTCAGCATGCTGCCCGTGACGGTCTCCGGCGCCTCGTAGAGCGGCTTGGTGGCCGCTTGCTCGCTCGGCGCGGCGCAGCCCACTGCCGCTAGGCTCAAGGCCAGCACAGCGGCCCAGGCGGCGTGCGAAACCCGTGTCGGCAGTCGATCTGTTTGAATTCTTTGCATTTGCCATCTCCCTTTGCTGTTGACAAGAAAAAAGAGCGGGCCGTACTGAACTCAGCCGGCCCGCCCGTCGTTTGAATCAAACCCGGGGCAGGTCGTTCAGACCCTCACCCGGCTGATTCGCCTCCTCACTGCTGGATCAGAAGCTGTAAGTGCCGCGCACGTAATAGGTACGGCCCACTGCATCGGCGAAGCGCGGGTCATAGCCGGTCTGGAAGGTACGCGTCTGGTTGGAGAACGGCGGGTCCTGGTTGAGCAGGTTGCGCACGCCCACGGTCAGGCCCACAGCCTTGATCGGAGCCCAGTTGCCGTAGATGTCCCAGACGGAGTAGCTGTCCACCTTGTGCGAAGGCGTTTCGTCGGTGTAGCCGGTCTTGTAGCGGTTCACCAAGCCGAGGCCGAAGTCACCTTGCTTCCACGACACGCTCAGGGCATGGGTCCAACGGAAGATGGGGCCGTTGTTGCCGCTGTAGACGCCGGTGCGCTGAATCCAGGCGCCGCCCTCTTCGTTCTGGTACTCGTACTTGCTGACGTAGGTGCCGTTCAAGCTGGTGGTGAAGGTGCCCAGCGAGCTGGTGCGCAGACGGTAGTTGGCGCTCAGGTCGACACCATTGCTGTTCACGCCGCCCAAGTTCTGGGTCAGCAGCTCAACATAACCGCACTTCACACCGGGGCAGAGCGAGCCGTCGGTGGCCAAGGTGCCATCGGAAGCGCGCTTGAACAGCGCCGCGTACTTGGCCGGATCGGCAAACACGGCGTTCTCAGGCAGCACGTCGATCTTGTGCTTGTAGCTGACCCACCAGAAGTCAAAGCCGATGCTGGCGTCGGCCATCGGTTCGAAGACAAAGCCCAAGGTCTTGTTGACCGATGTTTCGGGCTTCAGATTCGGATTGCCGCCACCCAGCGACTGGAACTGCTGGTCGCAGTTGGCCGCCTTCGGCGCGCCAGGAATCGGCACACCATTCGGGCAACGGACCGGATCGTCGTGGTTGTTGCCGGTGTTGGTGTAGGTCTGCGGCGCATTCAGCTCATACAGCGAAGGGGCGCGGAAGCCGGTCGAGTAGGAGCCGCGCACCAGCACCTGCTTATTCGGCTGGAAGCGGAAGGTGAACTTCGGATTGGTGGTGCTGCCCGAATCGCTGTAACGGTCGTGGCGCAATGCACCACCCAGCTCCAGCGACGTCAGCACCGGCACCGACACTTCGGCGTAGACGGCGCTGACATTGCGCGAACCGTGGTTGTTGACCGTCGGGTCATAACCAGTGCTGGCCACCACCTTCTCGGCGAATTCGGTATTGGCCTTGTTGGTGAAGTCTTCCTTGCGGTACTCGGCGCCCAGCGCCAGACCGGCATTGCCGGCACCCAGCCAGTTGCCCAACTCACGGCTGGCGCGCATGTCCAGCGAGGTGACCTTGCCCAAGCCGGTGTAGAGCAGGCCATTCACGGCCGCCTTCTGCACCGCTGCGGCGCCGGCCGCATCTTGTGCGCCAAAGGGGTTGATCACGCCGGTCTTGACGCCGGCCTTGATCTGCGCGCCGTCGGTGTAGCCGCCGATCAAGTTGTTTTCAATCTTGTTCTCGTTGTAAGCCAGGCCGGTCTGGTAGTCCCAGCCCGCCAAGCTGCCTTCCAGGGCGGCCACAAAACGCTGCTGCGTGTTGACGCTGGAGTCGGCACGGCCGCCGCTGATCTCGTCACGCATCTTGACGGTGATCGGCAGCTTGGCATCGATCTTGGCCGAGGCCGGGGCGGCAGGCGTGATGCCATTGCCGGGGTAGTACTTGGTGCCCGGGTCCATCGTCAAGGCGCCATAAGGCACGCCGGCGATGACGGTCTTGTTGGTGTTCTCGGCGCGGAAGTACTCGAAGCTGAGCAGATGGTCATTGCTCAGCTGCACGCTGGCCTTGGCCAGGCCGGAGATCTTCTTGGTCTCGGGCACCAGTTCCACCACGCGCGAGAACAGGTACTTACAACCAGTGGCGCCGTCGGACACCAGCATCGGTGAGGCGCAGCCCGGGGCGGCCGGGTTGGCGCTGTCGCCGTCTTGGTAGTAGTTGGCCGGGAACGGGGTCGGCGAAGTCTTGGGCGTGCCGCGGTCCACATAGGGGCGCTGGCCGGCCATCAATTTGTCTTGCTGGCTGTAGTCCAGCACGGCGAAGACGTTGAAGCGGTCCTTGGCCAGGTCACCGAAGCCACCGCCGATATTGAAGTTCTTGGCCTTGGCGCCGGCTTCCTTGGGCGAGTCATAGCCCAGGGTGATGGCACCACCGGTATAGCTCTTCTTGGTGATGAAGTTGATCACGCCGCCGATCGCATCGGTGCCATACAGCGCCGAGGCGCCATCACGCAGCACTTCGATACGCTCAATCGCGCCGAAGGGAATCATGTTCAGGTCGGGTGCGGTCGCGTCCAGCGCATTGTTGGCAATGCGGCGGCCGTTCAACAGCACCAGCGTCTTGTCTTGACCCAAGCCACGCAGATTGGCGAAGGTGGCGCCACCGGTGGCGCTACCGACGGCCTGGCTGCCGCTTTGGGTGGTCTGGCTGGCCGAAATGCGGCTCAGGATTTGTTCGACCGAGGTCACGCCCTCGCTCTTCATGTCGGTCATCTTGATGACGGTGACCGGGTTGGCGGTCTCGGCATCCAGGCGTTTGATGGCGGAGCCGGTCACTTCGACGCGCTCCAACTGCTGCTGTTGGGCCTGGGCGCCAAAGGCGGCCAACAAGGCCACGGCCAAGCTGATATGGGTTTTCTTCACAAGAGTCTCCTCACTCACTGAAATACAAGGTTGACCCGAAAGCCACCGGTCGTGGCTCTGGGCCGCTGGGGCAGACCGGGCACCTCCGCCCGGCCGGCCGCTGCGTGGCGGCACTGCAACAGGCTCTTGGCCTGCGTTGCCGCTGTCTTCGGCAGTGAATTCACTCTTCCACGCCAATCTAAACAGCGCCTTCACGCGATCTAAACGGCAGCTAAATTCGCGGGCCCTTCGTCCCTGAAACGTGGCCACTGACCAACAAGAACACGCCAAACCCTCCGCTTGAGCGGCTAGCCGAGCGCGTCACAGCGGCTCCGGCGGCCCTGGCTTGCGCCCAAGGCAATAGGCGCAAAAGCTCATGACTTTCGGATTCAAGCGACGGCCTGGTATTGAATGTGCGCATGAATGTCTTGCTGTTTGAAGATCATCTCGACTTGGCTCAGCGCCTGCGCACCGATTTGGCGGAGTGCGGTTATCGAACGACGTGGGTGCGTGTCCTCAGCGGTGCGCTCTCGCAACTGGAAAGCGGCTGCATCGATCTGGTCCTGCTGGACCTGAGCCTGGCCGATGACGCCGGCTTCACGCTGCTGCAGCGCATTCGGCGCGACTGGCCCAAGATGCCCGTGTTGAGCCTGAGCACGCTGGAAGCGCTGGAAGACGAACGCTTGATCGGGATCGACAGCACCGCCAGCTGCGACTTCATGCTCAAGCCCTTTGAAACCCCGGAGTTGCGCGCGCGCTTGCGGGCGCTGGCTCGGCGAGCTTGTGGGGTCGACACCGAAAGGCTGGAATTGCGCGGCTTGCGTTTGAACCTGAGCGCACAACGCGCCAGCATTGATGGCCGTCCGCTGGACCTGTCGCGCAGCGAATACCTGCTGCTGAGCGCGTTGGTGACGCGCGCCGACCGGGTGCAGCCGCGTCGCGTCCTGGAGGAGCATATGGGCTCCAGCGTGACCGGTCGCGCCAGCAATGTGCTGGACGCGCAAATCTCCAATCTACGCAAGAAGCTCGGCGATGGCTATGTTCGCACCGTACGAAACGTAGGTTATGTGATCGACCGCCACCACGAGTCTGGCCGGCAGGTGGCCTGAAACTTTCGCCATGC
Organism: Paucibacter hankyongi; assembly: GCF_037482915.1. NCBI lineage: Bacteria > Pseudomonadati > Pseudomonadota > Betaproteobacteria > Burkholderiales > Sphaerotilaceae > Roseateles > Paucibacter hankyongi. The sequence continues at coordinate 166,245 of NZ_JBBHJX010000002.1, read as the reverse complement.
CGCACCCCATGCGGCGCCAAGTTAGCGATGCACCAGGCCCGGATTGCGCAGATACATCTCGCGCAGCATTTGCAACTCGCCCGAGCTGCGAATCTCTTCGAAGCCCTTGCGGAACTGAGCCAGCAACTGCGGGTCAACCTTGGGATTGAAGGCGAAGTAGCAGCCCAAGCCCGGCTTCAACACATGGATGACCTGCAACTCGGCCGGGTCGAAGCCATTGCGCTGGGCCGTGAAGGCGCTGGGCAATTGCAAGCCGGCCAGCATATCCAAGCGGTCGGCGTACAGCATGCGCACCGAAATTTCGCTACGCGGGGTCTGGTAGATATCGGCATCGACGACACCGGCGTCGCGCAGCATCTGCACCGCTGGCGCCCCCCGGCTGGCGCCGATCTGAATCGGAGGCCCGCTGTGCTGCGGGTCAAATTTGAGGTCGGCGCGGCGGCGCAGCTTCATCAGGACGACATCACAAGCATCCACCGGCCCAATCCACAAGTATTGAGGTTCGCGCTCGGGCGTGCGCACGGTGATGTAAAGCACGCTATTGGGATCGTTCGCGGCATCGCGCAGCGAGCGCGCCCAAGGCATATTGAGGCGTTTGATGGCCAAACCGGTGCGCTGGCTGATCCGATCCATCAGTTCGTTAGCCAAACCCCGGTGCTCGCCGTTTTCCAGATAGGCAAAGGGTGGCAAATCCTCGCTATAGCCGGTCAGCTCAAGCGCAGATGCGGGTGCCTGCCCCAGACTAACGCCCAGAAGCAAGCTCAGCCCCCAAGCAACAGCTCTGCCCTTCAGGCCCGACGAGCTTCGCATCACACACGCTCCCCTCTGGCAATGGGGGAGTAGTCCCCCAGATGAGGAGGAGTTTGACCCAATCGGACAGCAAACACCAGCGCCGCTCCATCCGGCCGATGAAACTGTCATGAGACAGCTTTCTTTGCAGCGGACGAAGCTGTAGCGGCCCGCCGCACCAGTTGCGTCCGCCAACAGCTTGCACAATCCGCCCAGCCCCTCACCTAACGGATATCCACCTTGCAGAACATTCAATGCCATCTGTTCGACCACGCAGACACGGTACTCACGACCATGCCGAACGCGAGTGGCAACCTGCGATGAGCAAGCAATACAAAAAAATCGGCATCGTCGGTGGCGTGGCCTGGGCCTCGACGGTGGAGTACTACCGCCAGATCTGCCAATGGAGCCACCTGCGCCATCTGGAGTTGGGCCGCAGCGGGACGCCAGAGATGCCCGAGTTCACCATCGAGTCGGTGAACATCGCCGAGTCGCACGGGCGGCGCGGCGTGGCCGGCGATGAGGCGTCTTGGGCCCGCTTTGACGCCTACTTCCTCGCCGCTTTGCTGCGCCTGCAAGCCAGCGGCGCGGACTTTGCGCTGATCGCCAGCAACACGCCGCACAACCGGCTCGAGGCGATTCGGCGCGGCGTCGATATCCCAGTACTGAGCATTTTTGAGGTGGTCGCCCAAGCCTGCGCAGCGGCCGGCGTGTCGCAATTGCTGATCCTGGGCACCGAGCCAACGATGCAGGGCCAGGCCTTGCCCGAGGTCTTGAGTCAGCATGGCATCGGCAGTTGCGTGCCCGTCGATGCCGCCGACCGCGCCTTGCTGGCCGAGCTGATTGCCGACTTGCAAGCCGGCCGCGCGGCGAATGCGGCCGAACAAATCGCAGCGCTGGCCGAGCGCGCCTTTGCCGCCGCGGAACTGCCCACGCAAGGGCGGCGTGCTGTCGGCCTGGCCTGCACCGAGTTGCCCCTGGCCTTCCCGGCGCAACTGGACTTGGCCTGCTTCGAATGGCAGGGGCTCAGCTATATCAACACCAGCTTGATCCATGCCCGCGCAGCGTTCGAGTTAGCGCTGCTGCCGGATCAGCCGCTGGCGCGACGGCCGGCCTGCGAGGCCGATATCCCGGTCTTGCTCGAATTGCGCCGGCAGACTTTTCACCGCTATATGGCCGAAGCCGGCTTGCCCATCGACGCCGAGACCGACCTGATGCGTGTGCGTTTTCAGTTAGAGAACGCCAGCGTCTTGCTGCTGGGCGGGCAAATCGTGGGCCTGATCAAGATGAGCCGCGACGACGGTGACTGGCGTATCCACCAGTTGCAGCTCAGCCCCAGCCTGCAAGGCCGAGGCTTGGGCAGCACGCTGCTGCGTGAGCTGATGTCCGAGGCCGCCGCGGCCGGGGTCAGCCTGAGCCTGGGCGTGCTGAAAAACAACCCGGCCCAGGCTTTTTATCGCCGCCTGGGCTTTGTTGACGATGGCGAAAACGAACGCGAGTTCTTGCTGGTTTGGCCACCTCGGCCCGCCATTTGAGTCAATGCGTCGGCGCAGCGAGCGGCAAGGCCTCGACCATGGCATCAATGGCTTGCTGCTGAGTCAGCTTGCCCTGCATCCACTGCCGCCAAGGGCCTTCCAGCAAGGGCAAAAACTCAGGCCAAGCGCGGGCGTACAGCCCACCTTGTTCGGCGTAAGGCAGGTAGTCGATCCCACTGCGTTGGTGTAGCACCGCTCTTACGGCCTCGCCCACCGTATAGAACTGCACGGCATGCCAGAGCTGGCTGTCTCGGGCTCGCCCAGTCGACCCGAGTCGCTGATCCAGAGCATCAATGAGAGCATCGACGACCCGCACATGCGAAGCCTCGTGATACAGCATCTCCAAGGTGGCCAGCCCTTGATAGTCAGCGCGCGCGCTCGGCAAGACGGTATGAGGTGGACGTGTCGCGGTGTAGGCCCCTTGGCGAGTGCCGGTGCGTGCAACAACGTCGTTACGAATGACCTGGCAGCTGAAGCGGCCAGCCAGGTGGCGCTCGATGCCCGACTGGATTTCAGCGCCGTAAACGGCGTCCAGCGCGCGCGCACGATGAATCCACGTTTGGTTGAGTCTGTTGTGCTCGGCCCATAGCAAGCGCTCGTAGGCTGGGGCAGCTCGATTGAGCTGATCGATCAGCGCCGGCGGCAACTTCAGGCCGCTCGCGCTGTGTCGTTCATCCTCCACCGCCAGTCCCCGCCGAATGGTCGCCATTTCCTCATCAAACAAGGGATCGCGCTGCGCGTAGTGCTCGGTATAGAAGGCCAGAGCCTCGCCCAAGGCCTGCAGCTCAGCGGCACTGGGGGGCGCAGACCACGCGACCTGATCCAAGGTCTGCTTGCGCTTGGCGCTGTCCAACAGAAAGTGATGCAGATTGGGCAAGAAGGCGCTGTGAAACTCGATCTGCAAGCGCTGGGAGGCGGAGCAAGCTAAGGACTGAGCCTCGGCGGCGGAGCTCGGGGCCGAGGCCATCCCCAAGATCATGACGGCCAAAACGGCAGCGTGCGAAACAAGACGCATGGGACACATCGCTAGCAATGGAAGTGACGATGGTCCATAGCCTAACAGCCAGACGGAACATGCTGCGTCTATCCACAGCGGCTAGCGCGCGTGCAGCCGCGGCTCGCCGCTGATGAACATGCCTGACTGGATCAGGCCGCCGCTCACTTCGTAGATCGCCATCATGTCAAGCTCGCCGGTGCCTTCGGGGAAGGTGCGGGTGATGGTTTCATGATCAATCACCGTGTGCCCGGTGGCCGTGGCCATGACCGAGCGGCTGAGCAAGCGGGCATGCAGATTCGGTTCGGCGAAACGGGCCTGAATGCGCTCGCCGATCTCGGCGTGGCCCTGCGCCAGCAGCGTGCCGGGATAGGCATATTGGCGAGCATCGGCCGCATAGGTGGCCAACCAGGCGGCCACATCACGGGCGTTGTAGGCATCCAGCTGGGCTTGAATCAAGCCAATCGGGTTGGGGGCTGTCGACATGGTGGGCAGGCTTTCGTCTTGCAAGGTTTCGGATTGGGTCGGGGTTCAATTCAGCGCAACAGAAAACTGCTGACGGCCTTCGCCCAAGCCTCGGGTTCTTCGATGAAGGGCCGGTGCCCGGAGCGCTCAAAAACCAGCGCTTGCGGCTTCAGACTCGGCAGCAGCGCGCGCTGCATCTCATTCATCACACTGGGCGGTGCCACCGGGTCAAAGCGGCCAGTCAGCAACAGCGTCGGCGCGCTCACCTTCTTCAAGCGCGGCAGCATCTCCACATCCTGCAGCGTACCGCCAACGCACCACTCGGGGTCAGGCCCCAGCATGGCCAGGTAAACAGCCTTGTTCATCGCGTCGCGGGGGTCGGCGCTGGCGGTCGATGCGCCATGCGGCGCCGCCCGGTCGGCCCAATACATTGGCATCACGGGCTCGCCAAATAAAGCCTGGGCCTCGGCGCTGCCGCTCAGCTGGCCCTGCGCCCGCAGCTCGAGCAGGCGCTGCCAGCGTTCCGGATGATTGCGCCGCAGCCATTCCTTGAAGCCATCAATCTGCTCCTGCCAGCTGCGCGCACCGTGCAGGGTGTTGCCCAGAATCAGGTGGTCAACCGAGCGGGGATGTTGGGCCGCGTAGGCCTGCACCACCAGGCCGCCATAGGAGTGACCATACAGCGCCAGTGTCTCGACGCCGAGGAAGCGACGCAAACGCTCGATGTCATCGGCATCGCGGTCCACGGTATAGCGGCTGGCATCGGCCAGGCGGGCCGAGCGGCCTCGGCCGATGTTGTCCAGCACCACGATGCTGAACTCGCTCGCCAGCGGCCTGAAGGCCTCCCTGAGTTTGTGGCCACTGCCGCCCGGGCCACCGGGAATCACCACCAGCAAGGGGCCATGGCCAAGACGGGTGTAGGCCAGCTGACCATCCGGCGTCGCGAAGCTGTGTTCGGACCATTCGGCTTGCACCGGCTTGCCGGCCTTGGCCCTCAGCTGCTCCGCGGCGCGTGCCGTGGCCGCGCCCAGCTCCAGGTCCAGCGGGCGCGCTTCGGCCTGCAGGCCCCGCGCCGAAACCGGCAACAACTGTGCCCCAAATGCCAAGGACAGGGTCAGCAGGGTCGCCATCAACAGGGGTCGTTTGGGGTTCATGTCGGTAGCCTTCGCCTCGGTGGCGCTCGGGGTTTGTTTGCGATGCTGGGCATGTTAGGTTTTCAAACCCCGGTCGAAAAGCGGCTATTTCTGGCCTGTTTGGGCAGTTAAACTTTCCAAATGAGCAAAACACCGCGCCTGCCCTTGCAGTACATCGCCGCCTTCCGGGCCGTCGCCCGGGGCGAAAACGTGCGCGCCGCGGCCGAGCAATTGCACCTGACGCACAGCGCCGTCAGCCAACAGGTCCGGGCCTTGGAAGCACAGCTGGGCTTTGACCTGTTCAACCGCGCCGGCCGCGGCATACAGCTGAACGCGGCAGGCCGCGCCCTGCAGTCCGCGGTGGAGCGAGCCTGGGCCGAGCTAGAACTGGGCGTGCGCGCCGCCAGCGCCGCCGACGGCAGCGCGATTCAAAGTCTCAACATCACCTGCACGCCCTCGTTTGCCCAGCGCTGGTTGTTGCCAAGGCTGGGCCGCTGGCAGGCCTTGCACCCAGACATCACGCTCAAGCTGTTCACGCTGCAGCGCGTCATCGACCTCGAGCAAGAAGGCTTTCATCTCGCCCTGCGCCAGGGCAAGGGTCCATGGCCCGGCCTGGACCACGAAGTCTTGATGGCCTCACGCCAGATCGTGGTGGCGGCCCCGGCCTTGGCGAAGCGGCTCCAAGGCAGCTCGCTGGAGACCTTGGCCGGCGAATCGCTATTGGGTGATGCCGAGCAATGGACGCAGTGGTTCGCCAGCTCAGGCCTGGCCTGCCGCATCATGCCCAGCGCCAGCTTCAATGACGGCGGCTTGCTGGTGCAGGCGGCCGAACAAGGCATGGGCGTGGCGCTGGCGCGCGAGCTGCTGTGTGCCGATGCGCTGCTGGACGGCCGCTTGGTACGACTGCCCGGCCCGCCGCTGGAGGGCAACCACGAACGCCGCTATCACATCGTCTATCCGCCGGCCTTGCGCGATGAACCGGCGCTACGCACCTTGTGCGATTGGCTGCATGCGGAGATGGCCGAATCGGCGCGCCGGCTAGAAGGCTTGGGCGCGCAGTCCGCACCCTCCTGAGGCCGCTTAGGAATCTTGTTAGGCGTCGAAAGCCGCCATTGCCCCTTCTTAAAACGCGCCTTGTTGCGCAAGCAGCTGCATCGGCCTCCGCCTCGCCCATGAGTTGACGGTGCCGATCCAAACCTTCAAGGGCGGCCCCCCGTTGTGCCTACTCGCTTATCCGGGTGTGTGGGTGAAGCGGCTTAGGGGCGCAGCCCAGCTTGGATTTCAGTCCTCCCCGTACTCGCGACTCAAACGCGCCAGCTCATCGGACAGCTCAGGGGCGGTCGCGGAACCGCGGGCGCTTGAGCGCGCCACCCAGCCCGACAACTCGCTCGTCAGCACGCGCACGCGGTCGGCCAGGTGCAGCGAAATATTGTTGAGCACCTGGGCCGCCAACGCCGGCTGCTCGGCGCGCATGCGGTCAAAGGCTTCGACCGACAAGCGCATCACCGTTAAATCGTCCTCGGCCACTGCCTCGGCAGAGCGCTGACGATGCGCCAGCACCGCCATCTCGCCGAGGCTGACGCCGGGCGCGAAAGAGGCCAGCCGGCGCAGCGTGCCCGGCAGGCGCAGGCCGATATGGCCGCGCAGGCTCACATACATCGCGTCACCCGGGTCGCCGGCACGGAACAGGGTTTGCTGAGCCGGGTAGTGATGGGTCGTCATCTGCGCGGCCAGGGCGGCCAGTTCCTTTTCGCTCAGGCCTTGGCCCAGCAAGGTCTCGCCCAGGCTCAGCAGCCGGTCGGCATCGGGGCGCAAACCCAGCGCGTTCAAGAGCCTGTCTTCGGCATCCTCCAGGGCGCTGTCGGTATCGGCGTAAAACTGCAAGCCCGCATTGCTCTTGGCCTGCCCTGGCGCCACCATCGCCTCAATGGTGCGGCGGCGTGCATCGCCGCTCGCCCATTCGGCCGCCACCAAGACCTTGCCGCGGCGCGCCCAGTCCTCGCCGGTTTCGAGCAAGATCCGTGCGCCGGTGGCATCGATCTCGGGCACCTGGTGCAAGTCCAGCACGGCCGTATCGACCCCGTCGGCCAGGCTCTCCAGTCTGCTGCGCAGCGCGTCGGCGGTGCCGAAGAAGAGCGCCCCTTCGAGCTCCAAAATCACAATACGGCGGCCTTCACGGCTCAGCAACGCTTCGGCCTCCGGCGCGCGCATCTTCAGCGAACGGCGCTTCTCGGCGCTGCGCACTTGGCGCACCACATCGCGCATATTGGCGCGCACGAACAGCAGAATCGCGATGCTGGCGCCGATCAACACCGCCGGGCCCAGACCCAGCACCACGGTGTTCAAGGCCACGGCGGCCGCGACCCCCCAGTTGTCGAGCAAGGTACGGCGCTGGGCGCGGTCATAGCCCACCGACTTGCGGGCCAGCGAGGCGCCCCACAAAGCCAGCGGCGTGCGCCACAACGAGGGCGCCACCATCTGCGCCCCTTGCAAGACCAACACGCCGCCCACGGCCGCCACCGGCAACACACCCAGCAGGCCCGAACCCAGCAGCATCAAAACCAGCACCGCCACGCCATACCCCAAGGTGCTGTGGCGTGTACCGCCATCCGGCAGCACCAAGGCCAGTGAACGTGGGATCGAGGGCGAATTGGCCTGCCCACCGGCCAGGCCGGCGACCATATTGGCGAAGCCCTGGGCGCGCAGTTCGCGGTTGGCGTCGCGCGAGGTGCGCAAGCGTCCGTCCAACACCGAGGCGGCCAACAAGGTGTCGAGCGAACTCAGTGTCGCCACCGTCAAGGCATAGGTAGCCAACAAGGCCAGCACCGGCCAGCGCAGCAGGTCGCTGCTGGCCGGCCAGACCGCCGGGCCTTGTGTCAGCCAGGGCGCGGGCAAAGACGGCGCCGCCACCCGGCCGCCGAGCATGGCCCCATCCACGCCGAGCGCCTGCAGGCTGGCAAACAAGGCCGAGGCCAGACCGAGGCCAACCAAGACCGGCGGCACCGGCCAGCGCGCCCGCGTGGCCCACCAGCTGCCCGCCATCGCGGTCAGCCCCAAGGCCGTGGCGCCGAGCGAGATGCCCTGCAGCCCGGCCAGCAGCTTGGTGCCAAAGCCATGGCCAAACAAGACCGGCAGTGCATTGGCCACCAACAGCAAGCCAATGCCGCTGAGCAAACCCAGGCGCACCGGATGCGGCGTGAACTTGACGATGCTGCCCAGGCGCAGCAGGCCGAAGAACGCTTGCACTGCCCCGGCCGCCATCAAACCCAATCCAAGCAGGACCAGCACTTGCAGCACATCACGCGGCCCCTGCTGCGGCTGCAGTGCAAGCAAGCCGCCCAACAGCCCGGCCGTCAACAGCGCCAGTGACGCCCGCGGCCCGCTGACCAAGCGACCGGCGCCGCACAGGCTGGCGATCAAATTGGCCACGCCCGCTCCCAGCAAGGCCAAGGCCATGGCCTGTGGCGCCAGGCTTGGCCCCAGCGGGGCCAAAGCGATCAGGCCGTAAGCGGCGCTCTCGGGTGCATGGGCCAGGGCGGCGCCGACGACCGTACCCCAGGCCGAAGCCCTTTGGGGCCAGGTCTTGCCGGGGGTTGTTGTCGACGGCGCGCTGCCGCCTGCATCAGTTGAATTCATGAGTTCGCGGTGGCGGCCCAGCGGCTGCCGGCGGGGCAAAAAGAACGTTGCAGTTTTCCAAAGCGCAGCGACCGGATCGCTCGGATGCGGACCCTCTCATCGCTGCGGAGCGACTTTATCTGCCCATTGCGACACTTCGACGAGGGTTCAAGAGCAAGGCCCCCACAGCCGCGAGCGCGCACGAACTCGACTCAGGTGGGCGGGCAGTACTGCATGCCGGGCGCCTCGCCGGGCCGGGCGACAAAGCCATGGCGGGCATAGAAGGCTGACTTGCCCTTGGCGCAGAACAGCTGAATGTCGGTGACGCCCGCAGCCCGGCACTCCTCCAGCAAACCCTTCAACAAAGCGGAGCCGATACCGCGGCCATGATGCTCGGGATGCACGATCATCTCGGTGATGAAGGCGTGCAAGTGACCGTCGGAGATGACACGCGCAAAGCCCAGCAAGCGGCCCTCTGCATAGGCCGCCCGCACGCGCCAAGAGCCAGCCAATGCCGCTTGGTAAAAGGCGGCGTCGCGCGAGGCTGGGCCCCAAGCGGTGGTGTCGTAAAGCGCTTTGAAGGCGTCGGCCGTGGGCAGCTCACTGCAGATTTCGAATGGGGACATGGTCAAGGCTCGTTCGGGCAGCGTGTTTGCACACTGTACTGAAGGCCCTGGCGAGCGCCAGGGCGCTTGCCGCGCCTGCGCACCGAGCAGGCCCACTAAAGCAGCGGCGCAGCGAACAATCACCAGCCCCCAAGCAAGAAAAGATCGCGCGCTCAATCACGCATCAATGGCGGACCCAGCCACAAGGGCCAAAGCAGCAAATAGAGATTGGGCAGCCACCAGCCGAGGTTGAAGTCAGCTCGCAGCGTCCAAAAAGACAATGCCAGCAGGCCTGCGCAAAAAGTCAGAACGAGCGACAGCAGTGCCGGCAGGCGCCAAGGCCCACCTTGGCGGGCACGGGATAGAGCCCACAAACCCAAGGCACTGGCCAACAAATCGAGCGGTGCGAAGGACCAGTTCCACGCCACCAAGATGGCGTTGTCATGGTCCTTGAACAGCCAAGCAGAGGGCAGCAACCCGGTCGCAGAGACGAACCAGTAGGCGACAAAGCCCAGGTCTGTCAGCAGCAGATTGAGGCGTAAAGCGCGAGTGGGTTTGAGCATGAGACAGCCGTCAAAACCGAGTCGTCAAATCGACCAGCCAGGGCGGCATCAAGCCGGTCAACAAGGCCTCCAGCCTGTGATCCGCACCACTGAGCACCAAGAATCCGACCAAAACCAGGCCCAGCCCCATGATCCGTTTGCCCCAAAGCCCGAACTCACCCATGGCCTTGCGTCGGCCTGCCATGGCCGCTCTGGAACCATAGGCCAACAAGCCCATCGGCAAGGCGGCCCCGAGGCCAAATACAAACATGGTCAGCATGGCTTGCAAAGCACTGCCGCCTTGCGAAGCCAGCGTCACGGCCGCCCCCAACGTCGGCCCGACACAGGGCGACCACACCAGGCCCAGCATCAAGCCGAGTAGGCCTTGAGCCCAAACACTGTCGGCCTTGAAACCCGACAGTCGGGCGCTAGCGCCGTCGCTCAGCGGCGTCAAGAATTTGACAAAGGCCTGCTGCAGAACAGGCAGCAGAAACATCGCCCCGAACAGAATCATCAGACCGGCACTGATGTGGCGCAGCCAAGGGCCGTCCACGCCGAGGCTGCTGCCAAACAGCGCCAGCGCGGTGCCCACCAGGGTGTAGGACAGGGCCAGGCCGATCAACAAGGCGATCGGCCCGAATCTCGCCACCTGCAAGGCGCTGGACATGACGATGGGCACGATCGGCAACACACAAGGCGAGAGCGTGGACAAGGCGCCCGCGAGCAGGCTGAAAAGTAGAGCAAGCAAGGTTCGGTCTTCCTGATCAAGAGGGAGGGCGGGGCCATTCAGGGCGCCGGCTAGGCGTCAAGACGCGTCAATTCCCCCGATGGCTTTGCGCAGGAACAAGCGCTTGGCACCGACGGGAAAGTTGTCCAAAGCCCCAAAAATCTCATAGCCCGCGCGCAAATACAGCTCCGGCGCCTGAAAGGAAAAGGTATCCAGGTAGGCCTGCGTGTAGCCCAAGCGGACTGCCTCGGCTTCGGCCGCCTGAAGCAGTTGACTGGCCAGGCCTTTTCTTCGCTGCTCGGGGTGCACCCAAACCGCGGTCAAGTTGACCCAGCCCCAATAGGCTTCGCCGACAACGCCACCGATCACGTTTGAATGGTCATCTCGTGCCACCACCAAAACCGCGTCCAAATGCCCGTCCCCGGTGTACGCGACATTGGCATCGAAGAGCCCGCTTTGTATGGCGTTCTTAGCCAGTCTGTCTGGGTCTGCCTCGACGGCAATGGTGATCAAGTTCATGATGACTTTCGCTCTAGCTAACTCAACATTTGGCCGGTGTGACTGATCGAACACCGGCCCCGGTGTCGCTGATTACAAGGCCTTGCGGATGAAATCGCGCAACTTGTCTTTGTCGGTCGCACCGGCGCTGCGGCCGACTTCGGTCGAACCCTTGGCGGCGATCAAGGTCGATTGAAACTTGACACCCAACTGATCAACCAAGGGCTTGTCGGCATCGAAGTCGATCTTGAAGACGATCACGTCCTTGAATTCAGGCTCCTTCATCAGTTCCTCGATGATGGGGCCCTGCTTGCTGCAGACCGGGCACCAAGCAGCATGGACATGCATGATGATGGGCTTGTTCTGCGTGGCCGCTTGCATATAGGCCTCCATATCGGCCTTGCGGATCTCACCCGCGCTGGCGATGCCGCTGCCAAGCAAGGCGACCATGGCCAAGCTGCCGGCAATAGCCATGCGACTGAAGCTGAGGCGGGTGGAAAAACGAGTTGACGGAGTCGATGTCATGATGGTTCTGAATAAGTTGAAACCTAGGGACGGGGGCTGCCCTGCTGTGCATTGCATGCGCTCCCCATGGCATAGAGGCGAAGGCAGGTGAAAAGGGTTCCGAAAACTTAAAAAATATTTTTTCGTTTTCCCTGAATCCTTTTTGCTGCACCGCGCCTCTAGGCCTAAGTCACTCACCTCAACTTAGGAGTCGCTCATCATGTTCTTCCTGAAACGCAATCTGCCCACGTGGGAACGCGCGCTTCGTATCGCCGCCGGTGTGGCCATCGGGGCCGCCATGTACAAGGGCGCGTTCAGCGCCGGCCTGATCAGCTACTTGGCCCTGGCCACCGCAGCTACCCTGGTGCTGACCGCCTTTGTCGGCTTCTGCCCGGCCTGCGCCATGGCCGGCCGCCGCTACTTGGAGAAATGAAAAATGATCCGTGCCGAAGCGCATTTGATCGAGGCCGCCTCGCGCGGCGAGGCCGGCGCCGTGCAGCGCTTGCTCAGCGTTTGCCAACCCGACCTGAAGCGCTTCGCGCGGCGCACCTGCTCCAGCACCGAAGATGCCGAAGACGCGGTGCAAATCGCGCTGTGGCAGCTTTATCGCAAGATCGGCGCGCTGCGCACCGTGGCCACCTTTGCGACCTGGATGTTTCGCATCGTCGAACGCGAGTGCTACCGACTCTTGCGCCTGCGCAGCAAGGCCGAAGACCTGGACGAACTGGCGCCGCAAGACATGCCCCATGCACCCGAGCTGCCCACCGATCTGCGCATGGACCTGGTACGCGCCATGGAGCGCCTGACCCCGCCCTACCGCGAGGTTCTGATCTTGCGCGATGTGCATGAGCTGACGGCGCCCGAGGTGGCCGCCCAGCTCGGGCTCAGCCTAGAGGCGGTGAAAAGCCGCTTGCACCGCGCCCGCGCCCAGGTCCGCGAGCAACTGCTGGCCAGCGGCTATTGGATGAAGGACGGGGCGCTGGAAGCCCCCGAATCTAGCTGCAACTAAGAACCCGGAGTCTCCAATGTTTTGCAGTACCTCTGTGTCCATCCATCTGCTGCGCGGCGCCGCCGCCCTGGCCTTGCTGGCCTGCGTCTTGTTGTTTTCTCAAAGCCTTGGCACCGTGGCTTCGGTGCTCGCTGTCCTCGGTGCCGTGCTCTTGATGCGTGGCTGCCCGATGTGCTGGCTTTTGGGTTTGATTGAAACGATCAAAAAACCTACGCGCGCCCAGTCATTGGAACGGAATTCCGGCAGCCTTGATGCGCCCTAGCACGGCGTGGAACTCCTCTTCTGCCACGCGAAAGCAGTAGTGCTGCACCGGAAGAGGTATCTTGGCGAAAACACGTCCAGTAGCTCAGTTTGATCGGCTAGATCAAGACATTCTCATAGTCGCATCGACTGCAAGACGTTCACCGACACTTTGCCTTTGCCGCGAGTTGCCTTTACAAGTCCCGAGAGAAGTTCCTGAATCTCCTCCTGGCTTTGAATCTTGCTACGCGTCAAGGTGTAGCTCACCCGCTGCTGACCGGTGGTTTCGTTCAGCTCAATCTTGACGGCGACTTCGAAGCCTTGCTTGATCAGGGGCTGAATCACTGCATCTCTGTGCTCGATATTGCTGGTCGCATTCCGCCACAAAATCACCACTTGACTGGCTTGGCTGAAGTCGATCGGGGCTGGAGATTTCAGACCATTTGTCATTGGCTCACTGGCGGACACGGACTGGACGGACAAGGCCAGCATGGCGGCTAGCAGCAGGGATTTTGTCGGCGACACTCTCGAACTCCTCGGCTGGTACAAAACGCCAGCATACGTTGAGTTCAACCGTTACTCTCAGGGCTGGCTTTCAAAGTTGCGCGGCGCTTCGCTACTCATGGCGATCCACAATCGACGCGAAACAAAATAGTGCCCAGGGCGGACCAATGTTTCAGGAGCATCCGATGAAGATTCAAGTCAGAACTCTCGCGCTCGCATGGGGCTCGGCTCTCGCCTGGCAAATGCCGGCCCTGGCGGACACGAGCACTTTTGATGCTGCGCTCAAAACCCATTTGCAGGCCATCGAGAAAAGGGACTGGACTGGATTCGAGTCGACTCTGACGGAGTCTGATACCTTGACCTTCGTCTTGGCCAACGGAAAACTCTTCAAGACAAGACCCGACTTCAAGAAGGCAACGCAAGACTGGCTCGCAGACTCTGACTGGTCATGGTCCTATCAGGTCGTCAGCGCGAGTTCGAATGCCAACACCGGTGTCGCGGTGCTGGATGTCCAATACACCGACAAGAATGCAGCCGGCATCGAATACAAGCTGCACTATCTGCTCAGCTTGGTCTTCAGCAAAGAGCGGGGTGGCTGGCGCTTGGTTCACGACCAAAACACGCTCGTGGCAAAGTAAGTCTCTGCAATCAAGATCGCTCATTCACCGCCAAGCACACGGAGCCATTTAAGGCCCTCGGCAGAACCCATGCTCAAGCGCATTCATCACGCCGCCATCATCTGCTCCGACTACGCTGTCTCGAAGCGCTTCTACACGGAGTGCCTGGGCTTGCGGGTGATTGCAGAGCACTACCGCGCTGAGCGCCAGTCTTACAAGCTCGATCTGGCGCTGCCCGACGGCTCGCGGATCGAGCTGTTTTCTTTCCCAGATGCGCCGACGCGCCCCTCCCACCCGGAGGCGCAGGGCTTGCGGCATTTAGCCTTTGAGGTCGCAGACATCGAGGCCTGTTGCCAGACGCTGGCTTCAAGAGGCATTGCCGTCGAGGAGATTCGTTTGGATGAGTTCACCCAACGACGCTTTACCTTCTTCGCCGACCCGGATGGACTCCCCTTGGAGTTGTACGAAAGCGCGGCCTCGGCGACAAACGCCGAGCCGGCGTAATTGATACTCAAGCCCATCGAATTTTTAGAAAGCAAGCAGCAGCCATGAGTCCTTATCTCGGAACTTGTCTTTGCGGAGCCGTGGCCCTGGAGGTGGAAGGCGGCATCACGTCCATCATCCATTGCCATTGCTCCAAATGCCGCAAGGCCAGCGGCACGGCCTTCGCCACCAATGGCTTTGTCCAGCGCAGTGGTTTTCGAATCACTCAGGGCGAGGAATTGATTCGGCGCTTTGAGAGTTCGCCTGGCCGCTATCGGCATTTCTGCGGCCAATGCGGCTCGCCGCTGTTCAGCGAGAACAGTGCGGACCCCAGCCGGCTGCGCTTGCGTCTGGGCATCTTGGATTCTGAAATCACCGAGCGGCCGATGTCGCACAACTTCGTCACCTCCAAGGCCTGCTGGGAGGATCTTGACGCGCAGCTACCGCGTTATGAAGCCTATGAGCCGGGTCGCTGAAGCCTGAAACCTAGTTGCTTGAGAGCCCGCCCGTGTCGGGCTCCAAGCGCGCCAACAAGATCGCCAAGCTGCGGTCCAAGGTCGCCAGCTCGGCGGCACTCAAGTCGGCCAAGATTTGGCGCTCATTGGCAAGATGCGCCTCCACGGCCTGGTCGATCAAGGCCAGGCCTTCTGCCGTCAGCTGCACCAGCACGCTGCGCGCATCTTCCGGGTTAGGTAAGCGCAACACCAGGTCGCGGGTTTCCAGGCCACGCATGCGATGCGTCATCGTGCCGGAGCTGACCATCAGCGTCGAGAACAGCGCCGTCGGCGCCAGGCAATAGGGCGCGCCGGAGCGGCGTAGGGTGGCCAAGACGTCGAACTCCCAGGCGCTCAGACCAAACTGGCTGAAGGTGTCCTCCAGGCGGCGCTGCATCAAGGCCGAACAACGGCGCAGCCGCCCGATCGGCCCCATCGGGCTGGCGTCCAGGTCGGGACGCTCGCGCGCCCATTGGCCGAGGATCTTGTCCACCGCATCGCCGCTGCCCGTCTTGGCCTTTGTCATGATCAGGGTCTCGTCTTTTGTCTTGACTTCAAGATTATCTCATCCGACAATTTATCTTTAATTCAAGATAGTTTGCCAACATGAGCCGCGCGCCTGCCCAACGCATCACCGACACCGCCCTGACCGCCCTCGCCCCGCTGATCTGGGGCTCAACCTATATCGTCACCACCGAGTTGCTGCCGCCCGGACTGCCGATGACGGCGGCCTGTATGCGCACCTTGCCTGCCGGCGTACTGCTGGTGCTGCTGTGCCGCCAGCTGCCGGCGCGGACTGAATGGCTGCGCCTGCTGATCCTGGCCTTGCTGAATATCGGCGCCTTCCAAGCTCTGCTCTTTGTGGCGGCCTACCGCCTGCCCGGTGGCTTGGCGGCGGTGATCGGCGCCACCCAACCGCTGCTGGTGATGGGCTTGGCCTGGGGCATCGGCAAGCAGGTGCCGGCTCTGTCCGGCGTGGCGGCCAGCCTCATCGGGGTGGGCGGCATGGCCGCGCTGCTGCTGGCGCCGGGCCTGCGCTTTGATGCCACCGGAGTGGCGGCCGCGGCGGCCGGCGCGCTGTGCATGGGTTGCGGCACTTATCTGACGCGGCGCTGGCGCTTGTCGCTGTCGGTGCTGAGTCTGACCGGTTGGCAGTTGCTGCTGGGCGGTTTGATGCTGACACCCTTGGTCTTTTTGCTGGACCCGCCGCTGCCACATCTGAGCGCCACGCAATGGGCGGCCTATGCCTACCTGAGCCTGTTCGGCAGCCTCTTGGCCTATGGCCTGTGGTTCCGGGGCGTCAAACGCCTGAGCCCGGTGGCGGTGTCATCGCTTGGGCTACTGAGCCCGCTGGCCGCCGTACTGCTGGGTTGGGCGCTGCTGAACCAGACGCTGCGCGGCCAAGCGCTGCTTGGCTTGGCAGTGGTCTTACTGAGCGTGTTGGCGGTGCAATGGAGCCAACGACCCCAAGCCTAAGCCTGCGTCGCCACAGGAAAGCCCGCCCTTGACAGGCTTCGCGCCACTGGCGAAGCTTTCACCCTAACAGGCCAAGAAGGCGGCACCGGGCGACAATCAAGCGGCATGGAATATTCATTCGACTTTCAGATGGGCCAGATCCACGCCCTGCTGGCGTGGTTCAGCGTCACCATTTTTTTGGTGCGCGGGCTGGCCTACCAGTTCGGCGCCGAGTGGGAGCTGGACAGCCGCCTGAGCGTGCTGGTCTTTGGCATCGACTTTGTCCTCACCATCACCGGCCTGAGCCTGTGGGCGCTGCAACGGCTCAACCCCATGTACGACGGCTGGCTGATGGCCAAGCTGATCGCCCTGGCCTGCTACGCCTTTTTCGCCCACTGGTCCATGAGCCGCAACGACTTCCACCTGCCCAGCTACCTGCTGGCCTTGCTCTCGCTGGCCTACATGATGGGTGTCTCGATGACCCGCAGCCCCTGGTTGGGGCTGTAGGGTTCATCGAAGGTCTCGCAGCGTCAGGGGATCAGTAAGCCGTCCAGCCCCCGTCGGTCGCGTAAGTGGCGCCGGTCAAGTTGGAGGCTTCGTTCGACAGCAAGAAAAGCATCACCGCGACCTGCTCACCCACCGTAGCTGGACGACGTTTGGAATCGGCATAAGCCATGATGCTTTGCGTCTTGATGCTGCCCATGCCGGGGCCTTTTGCGGCCTTGCTCGCAGCCATCACCAGCTCGGTGGCGCGCGCAACCATCGGCGTGTCAGTTGCGGCCATATTGACCGAGTTGACGCGAATGCCATAGGGCGCGTAGTCAATCGCCGCATTGCGTGTCAGGCCGGTCACCGCATGCTTGCTGGCCACATAGGCTGGGTTGCCCGCCAAGCCGGTCAGGCCGGCGATGGAGCCCACATTGACGATGGCGCCGCCACGGCCTTGGGCCACCATTTGCTTGAGTTCCGCCCGCATGCTGCGGAACACGCCGGCCGAGTTGCTCAGGAAGACACGGTCCCAATACTCATCCGAGGCCTCATGGATGGGCGCGAAGATCAGCGACTTTTGCTTGTCAAACTCGATCGGATCGCCCGAGTAGACGCCGTCCATCACGCCCGCATTGTTGATGGCCATATCCAGGCCGCCGAAGGTATCAACGGCAGTCTTGACCATCAAATCGCAGGTCTTGGTTTCACCCACATGGCCCGGCACAAAGACGGCGCGGCCACCGGCAGCCCGGATGCGCTCAATCACTTTGGCGCCCAGTTCGGGGATCCAGTCGACGCCCACGACATTGGCGCCTTCACGTGCGGCGCGAATCGCCGCGGCCTCACCCATGCCACGGGCACAGCCGGTGATCAGGATGGTCTTGCCCTTGAAGCGGTCCGGCGTGAACTGGTCCTTGGGCACCGGCTCCACATCTTTGATGCCAACACCGGCCTGTGGCTTGCCCTGAAATTGGGCCGAAGCCCCAGTGGCGGCGGCGCTCGCGGCGGCCATCACGGCCACGCTCTTCATCAAGTCACGACGTTCCATCTCAAACTCCCTTGGGTGTGGACAAAAAACGAATCAGTCGCCGTCATCAATAGCCGATGCGGACAAAGAACATGGTGCTGATCCAGGGGCTGGAATGACTGCCCAGCCCTTGATCAATCGCCCTGCCGGCGTAGGTGGCGGCCACATGGCCTTGGAACATGATGTTGCGGTTCAAGAAGTACTTGGCCGTCAGGTTCAGCTCGGTGGCGAGTTGCTTGGACTGCAGCATCGACAAGGCCGGGTTGCCGCCCAAATTGGTCAAGGAATCGGCCTGGAAGACCCAGTACTGCGGCACCAGCTCGATATTGGCTTGCGGCTTCAAGCGCGCCTGCAGGCGGTGGGCAATCAGGTTGGAGTCCTGAAAGATCTTGAAGTGGTTGATGCCCTGCACCCAGGTCTCGCCATTGCCGCCCGAGAGCAAGGGGTCCCAGCGCTCGAAGCGCGTGGTGTCGGCCTTGTCGCCGGTGAAGCGGGCATAGCGGTAGCTGATGGTGGGCGACCAAGCCGCCTTGGCAAACACATAGCCCAGCTCGGTGGAATAGCCCAAGGCTTCCATATCAAACTTGCTGTGGGTCTGACGCGCAAACTCAGCAGCCACAAAAGGCCCTGCACCGCCGGTCGGCGCCGGCTGCCAACGCACGCGGAAGTCCAGCGCCCGCAGGCCTTCGCGCTGCAGCTGGCTGGTGGTGGTGTAGTAAGAGCCTTGCGACTTGGGTACATGCAAAGCGGTGAAGCCCAGGCTGAAGTCGTTCAGCGCCGTGGTTTCAACATTGATGCCCTGAATCTGCGTCTTGGAGTCCACCTCGGGGATTTCGTCGGGGTCGACATGGAAGGCTTCGAACTTCCAGTCGTTGTAGGCGAAGCGCGCCAACCACACCTGATCGCCAGCCCAGCGCGGGTTGGACTGCAGCGCCGCGCGGTTCAAGCCATTGCTGGCGGTGTTGACCAGCAACATGCCCTCGCCGATGCTGAAACGCTGGCGCCCGCCCGACAGGTTGTAAACAAAACGATCCCCTTGTGCGGAGGTGCTGCCGCCGACCAGGCCGACGAAAGCGTCTTCCATTGCCACATGGCTGCGGGTCTTGTCGGTGAACAACTCCTGCCCCACCGAGCCGCTGGCGATGACGCTGGCGCCGCCGTAGGCGTAGACCGTGTCGCTCAGCGGCGTGATGCCATAAAGCCCGGCCTGCACAAAACCTTCCAGCCATTGGCTATAGCCCTTGCCGGCGGGCTTACCCACCGCAAAAGGGTTGCCATTCAGCATCAGGTCGTCGCGGCCGAACCAGGCATTGTTATTGCCGTAGTACATGCCCAAGGTTTCCAGCTTGGCACGCAGCAAGCTGCCATTGGCTTGGTACAGATTGGGAAACTGCGGGGCTGCCGCCACCGAGGCCGCTGCAGTGCCGACTTGTTTGAGCGTAACGTCCAGCTGCAAGACCACGCCGCCGGTGGCGCCATTGCGCACCTCGTGCGCGACCGACTGGATCTCGGGCACGCGCGACAAACGCGCTAACGCAGCAACCAAACGGTCTTCAGAAAAACTGCTGCTCGGGTAGGCCGCCAGCGTACGGCGGACCTGATCTTCAATGCGCGAATTCAGCGCGTTGTCTGCACTCGGGTTGACTATCGTCACCTGGACCGACTCAATCCGCTGATCCGCGTACGGTTCGGTCTTGACCTGGGCCAGTGCTGGCAGCGGGGCAGCCAGGCTGCACAACAGGGCCAGGGTCGAGAGTCGGAAGTTGCTTTGCATATGGGTCAGGTCCAGATGAACGCGAAGCACCGCAGTGCTTCGACGGTGCTCTTTGCCCCTTAGCCTAACAGAGTAAATTGACGTTCACTAGACCCTTGACCGCGCCACCCTTTTCGGGCGCCTCAAGCCTTGGCAGTCGCCTCCGGCTCGGTGATCAAGCGGCGCAAGAACGGAATCAACAGCGCCAGCACCACGCCCACCGCCACGCTGCCCACGCCCAGTTGGGTGAACAGCAAGCTGTAGGCCGGGTTGCTGACCAAGGCGGTGGTCTCGGGTGGCTGGGCCACCATGCCGGAGAAGTCGGCGGCGAACAGCGAGGCAAGACCTGTCACCAGCATCCAGCTGCCCATCATGACGCCCTGGTATTTGCGCGGCGCCAGGCGGCCGATCATGGCGTAGCCCACCGGTGAAATCAGCAGTTCGCCCACGCTTTGCAGCACATAGCTGGTGAACAGCCAGACAAACGCCACCTGACCGTTGGCATCGGCCAGCGAAATGCCCAGCGGCAAGGCCAAAAAGCCCAGGCCCATCAGCACCAGCGAGGCCGAGAACTGCTGCGGCACATCCACCGGCCAACCGCGCGCCCGCAAGCGCGCAAACCAAGCGGCCAACAGCGGCCCGCCGATCACGATCACCACCGTGTTGATGTTCTGCACCCATTGCGGCGCCACCTTCACGCCCCACAGCTCCAGCTTCACATTGCCCACCGCAAACAGCTGCAGGCCGCTGGGTGCCATCTGGTACAGCGACCAGAACATCAGCGAGCCCAGGGTCAGGATCAAATAGGCCCACATGCGCTTTTTCTCGGCCGCATCGGGGTGCTTGATGGTGATGTAAAGCAAGGCGGCAGCCACCAGCGCGCACACCCACTTCAGCATCGCACCGGTGTCCTTGGGGTTTTGCAAGAGCATCCACAGCACCGGCACCAAGCCGATCAAGATGGCCACGCCGGCCGCAAAGCGCAGGCGGAACTGCGCCGGGCTGGCCTGCATCAAGGGCGTATCCAGATCGGCCAAGGTCTTCCAAAAAACCAGCGACAAGACGATGGACAAGGCGCCGCCGAGTGTGGCGAACAGGAACAGGCTGTTGTAGCTCTCGCTCAGCTGGTAGTGGCCCGCCATCGTGAAGCCGACGAAGAAGCCGATGTTCATACCGGCGTAGTTCCACAGAAAGGCGCTCTCGCGGCGACTGTCTTCCGGCGCATAGCGCTGGGTCAGCATCATGTTCAGGCAGGTCACATTCAGGCCGCTGCCGACCAAGAACAGGGCCAAGCCCCAATAGAGCAAGTCAGACGTGCCGCCGGCAATCGCCGCGCAACCCAGCACTTGCAGCACCATGCCGCCGACAAAGAGATTGCGGTTGCTTAAGAAACGCCCGCCCAGATAGCCGCCGAACAGGTGCAGTCCGTAGTTGAAGGCGCCGAACACGCCCATCATCATCGAGGCCTTCTCCGAGGCGAAGCCCAGATGCTTGGTCACATACAGCACCAGGCTGGAATACAGCACCGCATAAGCCAGCGTGGCAAAGATCTGAATGAAGAAGAGCACGCCCGCGCCTTGTGGGACGGAGGTCAGAGAGGGTTTTGCGGTGGACAAGATGGCTCCAGGAATGGGCAGGGCGCGCCGCTGCGCAAGGAGTAGCAGCAGGCATAGACAAGCAACAAGCGGCGAAATCATAGCGGCGCCCCTGGCCCCACAGCAGGCGAGGAAACCCGCCGCTGCCGGGCGAAGAGACAAGCCGTTTGACCTTTCGATTCCGCACCGCTCATCCCCGGTTAGCGCCGCTCGGCACCTTTTTTACTTCGCCCGACCTGACGCGCCGAGACTGACGCCATACGGCCTTGAACCCAGGCCTTCAACGTCTGAGAAGGACCCTTATGAAAACGCTCCTCCGCCCCCTGCCCGCTCTGCTCTTGGCGCTGCAGTTAGCTGGCCTCGCCAGCCCAGCCATGGCCCAGGCTCAAGCCAAGCCCGCCAGCGCCTCCGGCCTCGACTTGTCGGGCTTTGATCCCCAAGTGCGGCCGCAGGACGATCTGTACCGCGCCGTCAATGGCAGGTGGCTGCGCAACACCGCCATCCCGGCCGACCGGGTGGAGGTGCACGGCGTGGACATGCCGGCCGTGGTGGACGGTCGTGTGCGCGCCATCTTGCAAGCGCTGGCCGCGCGCCAACACCCAGCCGGCAGCGTCGAGCAAAAGATCGGCGACTACTACCGCAGCTATCTGGACACCGCCGCCATCGAGCGCGCCGGCCTGGCGCCGATCAAGCCGCTCTTGGCCGAGATCGACGCAATCCGCAGCCCCGCCGAGCTGGCCCGTTGGCAAGGCCGCGCCCAAGGGCAGCTGCAAACGCCGATCTGGTTCTGGGGCGGCTTTGCCGACTTCATGGACCCCGGCCTGAACCGCGTGATGGCCTGGCAAGGTGGCCTGGGCCTGCCGGACCGCGACTACTACTTGAAGCTGGATGAGCCCGCCTTCGCCAAGGCCCGCAGCGCTTATCTGGCCTACCTGAGCCGCCTGGCCACCCTGGCCGGCGACCGCGACGCCGCCCGCACGGCCCAGCGCGTGCTGGCCCTGGAAACCCGGCTGGCTGCGGTTCATGTGCCCTTGAGCGAGGCCCGCGATCCCAGCAAGATGGTCAATCCCTTGACGCCTGCGGAGCTGCTCGCCCAGGCGCCGGGCTTCGACTGGCCGACCTTCTTTGAGGCGGCTCAACTGAGCGCTGGAGACAAGGTCAACGTCACCCAGCTCGGCACCGCCATCGCCACCGCCCGGCTGTTTGCCGAGCTGCCGCTGGCCGACTGGAAGGCCTACTTCCGCCTGCGCAGCCTGGACGCCAACGCGCAAGTGCTGCCCAAAGCCTTTCGCCAAGCGCATTTCGCCTTCCACGGCGCAGCCATGGGCGGCGCCACGGCCGAGAGAGCGCGTGAGCAGCGCGCGCTGGAGCAGGTCAGCGAGGCCTTGAGCGAAGCGCTGGCCCAGCAATACGTGGCGCGCCACTTTCCGCCGGCGCACAAGCAGCGGGTACAGCAAATTTATGAGCAGGTCTTGGCCGCCTACCGCGAGCTGATGGCCGCCAACAGCTGGATGGCGCCGGCCACGCGCGCCGCCGCGCTCGACAAGCTGGACCGCTACAAGGCCAAGATCGGCCACCCGGATCAATGGCGTGACTACGCGGCCCTGCAGGTGCGCGCCGGCGACGCGCTTGGCAACCAACAGCGCGCGCAGCGTTTCGACTGGGCCGTCAAGGCCGCCGCGGCCGGCAAGCCCATGGACCGTCAGGCCTGGGCCATGTCGCCCCTGGTGGTCAACGCCTTCTACGACCCCATGGGCAATGAGATCAATCTGACCGCCGCCATTCTGCAAGCACCGCTGTTCGACATGGCCGCCGACGATGCGGCCAACTTCGGCGGCATCGGCGCGCAGATCGGCCACGAAATCAGCCACGGCTTCGACAGCATGGGCGCCCAGTTCGACGGCCAGGGTGCGATGCGCAACTGGTGGACGGACGAAGACCGCAAAACCTTTGCCGACAAGAGCGCACAGCTGATCGCGCAGTTCAATGCCTTCGAAGCCCTGCCCGGCAAGCACGTGAATGGCGAGCTGACTTTGCCCGAGAACATGGCCGATCTGCTCGGCCTGCAGATTGCCTACAAGGCCTACCAGCGCAGCCTGGGCGGCAAGCCGGCGCCGGTCATCGACGGCTTCAGCGGCGAACAACGCTTCTTCATGAGCTTTGCGCAGAGTTGGCGCGTCAAGCGCAGCGAGCAGCGCACGCTGCAACTGCTCAGCTCGGACCCGCATGCACCCAACGAGTTCCGCGCCAATGCGCCGGCCATGAACTTGGATGCCTTCCACGAGGCCTTCAAGACCGCGCCAGGCGACGCCTTGTTCAAGCCGGCCACCTCGCGTATCCAGCTTTGGTAAGCCCAGCCACAATGCAAGCCTGATGGTCACGCAAGCCCCACCCTTCTTTCCCCGCCAGCCGCAGTTCTGGCGCTACCACCTGGCGGCCATGGCTTTTGTGGTGGGCGTGACGCTGGCCAGCATCCTGCTGTTCGGCAAGCTCGACGCCTTCAACGGCACCGCCACCTTGATCTGGATGCTGCCCTACACGCTGGCGGTCTTGGGCTTTCGCTGGCTTTACCTGCGGCAGGCCTGGGCCCGCTTCAGCATGCGGCATTTGATCTCGCTGGTGGTGGTCTACAGCCTGGCCAGCGGCATGGCGGTGATGCTGGGCGTTAGCGCCTTGATGGCGCCCTTCTTCTGGCCGCAGCTCAGTGGCGGCCAAAGCGGGGCCGCAGCCTGGGCATTTTTGTCAAAGCAAATCCTCAGCCAGGGCTTGCAAGCCCAACTCTTCATCAGCGCCTGGGCTTTTGTCTATCTGAGCGCCGCGGCCGCCGAGCGGGCGCGCGAGGGCGAGCTGCAAAACCTGCGTCTGCAAATGAGCTTGAAGGCCGCGCAACTGAGCCAGCTGGCCGAGCAGCTGAACCCGCACTTTCTGTTCAATGCGCTGAACAATATCCGCTTCATGATTCATGAAGACGGTGCGCGAGCCGACGCGATGATCGTCTCGCTGTCCGAGATCCTGCGCTACTCGCTGGAAAGCAGCCAGCGCGGCAGCAGCACGCTGCGCGAGGAGCTGGAGGTGATCGAGGCGTACATCTCGCTGATGCGCTCGCAGCTGGAGGACCGGCTGGACTTTCAGCTGCAGCTGGCGCCCGGCCTGCAGGCCTGCAAGATGCCGCCGATGGCCCTGCAACTGCTGGTGGAGAACGCCATCAAGCACGGCATCGAGCCTCTGCCCCAAGGTGGCCGGCTGATCTTGGCGGTGCAGGATGAGGGCCCGGATTTGCTGCTGCGCGTTGGCAATGACAAACCCGCCGCCCGGCCTGGCAAGGCACGAAGAGGTTTGGGCCTGGGCCTGCCCAATATCGAGAAGCGCTTGCAACTTTTGTACGGCCCGCGCGCCAGCCTCAAAGTGGAGGACGGTGCGCAGTTCTTCCAGGTCGAAATGCGCTTGCCCAAGGAGTGATGAAGCAAATGAAGCTGAAAGCCTTGGTGATCGAAGACTCGCGGCTGGCGCGCCAGGGCCTGGTGCGCATGCTCGGTCAATTTGAAGACACCATCGAGGTCATGGGCCAAGCCGAAAACGCGGCCCAGGCGCTATTGCTGATAGACCAGTTGCAGCCCGATCTGCTTTTTCTGGACATCCACATGCCCGGCGACAGCGGCCTGGCCTTGCTGGAACAACTGCCGCCGGACCGACCGATGCCGCGCATCATCTTCACCACCGCGTATTCCGACTACGCGATCCGATCCTTTGACTTCAACACCGTCGACTACCTGCTCAAGCCCATCAGCCCGCAACGCCTGGCGCAAGCGATTGCCAAGCTGGCGACCGCAAGGCCTGCCCCAGAAGCCGGTGCGGAGGAGGAAGACGAAGGACTCGACCCGACGCCCAAGCCCCGCCTGGAGCCGGGCAGCAAGATCTTCATCAAGGACGGCGAGCACTGCCACCTGATCGCGCTTGAAGACATCCTCTATCTGGAAAGCTGCAAAAACTATGTGCGGGTGTTCTTTGGCGCCGGCAAGAGCGCCTATGTGAAAAAGGCTCTCGGGCAAATCGAACAACGCCTGCCGAGCCAGCATTTCTTCCGCGCCAGCCGCCAGTACATCGTCAATCTGCAGGCCATCAGCGGCATCGCCGAAACGATTCGCGAAGGTTATGAGATCACGATGAGCGATCATAAAAAGTTGGAGATCTCGCGCCGCCAAGCGCTGGAGTTGAAAGACTTGCTGAGCTTTTGAAACGACGAAGTCGCTGAATCACCCCCAAACATCCGGAGCCTCGAGACGATGGACGCGAAACCGCTATTGCTGCAACTGATTGCCTTCAAGGCCTGGGCCAACCGGGACTTGTTTCCTCTGGTGATGACGCTATCTGCCGAAACCCAGCACCAGGAACGGCATAACGCCACCCGTCTGCTGAACCATATCTATGTGGTGGACAAAATCTTCCAGGGCAATCTGCAAGGCCTGGCGCATGGCTATACCGGCCTGAACACACCGGAAACCCCGGACTTGGCCGATCTGTTTGCGGCACAGCAGGCCGCCGACCAATGGCTGAGCCACTATGTCCAAGCCTTGAGTGACGCGGCTTTGGCCGAGGCGCTGGACTTCACGTTTGTGGACGGCAAGCCTGGCTGCATGAGCCGCGCCGAAATGCTGCTGCACCTGCTCACCCACGGCAGCTACCACCGCGGCGCAGTTGGCCGCATCCTGTTCCAGGCCGGCGTGCAGCCGCCACCGGACGCGCTGACGGTGTTCACCCACGCCAAGCCCAGCCTGTCGAACTAGGCCGGAGGCGAACCCGGGGAGGCGGCTGCGCCGCCGTCAGCCCAGATCAGCGATCAGTTGCTGGCTCAGCGCGACGGCCGTGTCGAACTCCAAGCGGCTCAGCGCTTCATCCAGCGGCTCAAGCCGCTGACCCAAGAACGCGCCAAACCGAGACTGCAAGAACTGCAAGCGCTGTAGCGCGTCCATGTCGGAGTCGCGCAGCAGCTGCAGCAAGTCTTGGAGTTCGGCGCGCAGCACCTCTCGCTCCGAGTCGGGCAGGGCCCCGGGCTGTGCTCCAGCCGGAGCAGACTCGGCCTCGCTCGCCTGTGTTTGCATCTGCTGCGCCAGTCGCGCTAAACCGGGGCCGGCCTGGCGCATCGCCTGAAGCACAGCGTCCACGCCGTCGCGCCAGTCTGCGTCTGTAGGCATCGCGCTCTCGCAGCGGCTGGCCTCGGCGGCCAGCGGCTTTGCGCCCAGAGTGGCCGCAAGCCCTTTGAGCGTGTGCAACAGCCCCAAGGCGGCCGCCTGATCGCCCGAGGCTGCTTGCTGCCCCAGCTGCGTCTGCATCGCCGGCAAGTCGGCGACGAAGTTGCGCAGCATGCGCTGATACACGGCGGGCTTGCCGCCCATGCGGCCCAGCGCCGCGGCCAACTCCACCTCGGCCGCCGCGGCGGCCTCCAGCCATGCGGCCTGTATCGCTTCGCCACCGTCGGGCGGGCGTGTGCCCTGGCTGGAGCTGAAGTCGCGACCCGACTGCTTGCGCAGCACCCGCACCAACTCGTCCAGATCGAAGGGCTTGCCGACATGGTCGTTCATGCCGGCGTCCAGGCAGGCCTGACGGTCGGAACGCATGGCGTTGGCTGTCATGGCCACGATGGGCAGATCCCGCAGGCCCATGACCTGACGCAGATGCCGTGTGGCGCTCAAGCCATCCATGACCGGCATTTGCAGGTCCATCAAGACCACATCAAAGGCCTTCGGGTCAAGCGCAATGGCGTCCACCGCCTGCTGCCCATCGGCGGCAATTTGAACCTGCGCCCCTTCGTCTTGCAGAAGCTCGCTGGCGACCTGCTGATTGTTGGGGTTATCTTCCACCAAGAGCAGGCGCAGCCCCGCCAGGCGCTGCTCGGCCTGCAAGCCGGCGCCGGGCGCTGACATGGACTTGGGCTTGGGCTTGGGCTGATTCGGCGACAGGCCGGCCTGGGCCACCGCGTCAAACAGCATGGAGGCGGTGATCGGCTTGACCAAATAGCCGTCCAACATGGCCTGCTCGCTCGGGCTGCGTTGCGCCATATGTTCGCGGTCATGGGCCGTCACCATCACGATCAGCGGCGTGGCGCCAGCCAGCCCGAGCTCGCGGATGCGCCCGATGGTCTGCCAGCCATCCATGCCCGGCATCTGCCAATCCACAAACAAGGCCTGGTAGGCGGGCCCAGCAGATTTCCCGGGCGCAGCCTGGGCCTGCAGCAAGGCGATGGCCTCTTCGCCGCTGGCCGCCAGGTCCACGGCCCAGCCTTGCGACTGGCAAAGCCGCCCCAGCACCTCGCGGCACAGGGCGTTGTCATCGACCACCAGGGCGCGGCGCAAGCCCGGCGCGGTGCGCGGGACCATGACTTGCGGCTGCGCCGCCAGCTTCGGCAGGCGCAGCTTGAATTCAAAACAGCTGCCGCGCCCCAGCTCGCTTTGCAGGCTCAATTCACCCCCCATCAAGGCGACCAGCCGCTGGCTGATGGCCACGCCCAAGCCGGTACCGCCAAAACGGCGCGTGGTGGAGGCCTCGGCCTGGGTGAAGCCGGCGAAGATGCGCGCCTGGTTCTCCGGCGCGATCCCGATGCCGGTATCGCGCACGGCGAAATGCACGTGTACAGAATCAGCATCTTGCTCCACGAGCCGGATCGACAGCAGCACCTCGCCCTTTTCGGTGAACTTGATCGCATTGCCGGTCAGATTGATCAGCACCTGTTGCAGGCGCATCGAGTCGGCCAGCCATTCATTCGGCAACGCGGGGTCGATATCGAACAACAACTCCAGCTTCTTGGCGCCGACATTGGCGGCAAGAATAACGGCCAGATCGCGCAGCAACTGGTCCAGTCGCATCGGCTGCGGGTCCAGGCTCATCTTGCCGGCTTCCACCTTGGAGAAGTCCAGAATTTCATTGAGCAGGCCCAGCAAGGCGCGCGCCGCCCCTTCTGTTTTCGCCGCGTAATCGGCCTGGCGCTCACTCAAACTGGTCTTGCGCAGCAGCGTCAGCATGCCCAGGATGGCATTCATCGGCGTACGGATTTCATGGCTCATATTGGCCAGAAACTGACTCTTGGCTTGGCTGGCAGCCTCGGCGGCCTGCTTGGCCTCGAGCAAAGCGGCCTGCGCGCGGTGATGCTCGGTGGTGTCCCAGTTGACGCCGACCATGCGCAGCGCTTGGCCGGCCTCGTCGCGCTTGATCAGGGCCGAGCCGCGGATATGGTGCACGCTGCCATCCGACCAGACGATGCGGAACTCGGTCGAAAAATGCCGACGCCCGTCCAAGGCCTCTTGAAGGGAAGCCTCGGCTTCAACCCGATCATCTGGATGCAGATGACGTGCCCACAAATCGTAGGGCCCTAAAGCTTCTGTCGGGGTCAGGCCATAGAGCCGGTACATCCAGGCATCCCACTTCAGACTGCCCTGCACCAGGTCATAGTCCCAGATGCCGATGCCGCCGCTGTCGGTGGCCAGCTGCACCAAGGAATGCGCCTCCTCTAAAGCCAGCCGTTCCTTGACGCGTTCGGTGATGTCTTGAAAGGCACCCACCACGCGGACCACCTGTCCGTTCTCCAAGTCACAGGAGCCCACGGCCCGCACCCAGATTTGGCGCCCGTCGCGCAGCATCTGCGGCAACTCAAGGTCGAAGCCCTGGCCGGTCTGAATCGCGCGCTCTACCGCTTGTTGAATCTTGGGGCGTGCCTCGGGTGTGTAGAAGGCAATAGCCTCGTCGAGGCTGGGCTGGTAGCCTGCCGGCAAGCCATGGATGCGGCAGGTCTCATCGGACCAAAACAGTCGTTGTTGGGCCAAATCCAATTCCCAGCCGCCGATGCCGGCGAGTCGACCGGTGCGGTCCAGAAAGGCCTGGCTGGTGCGCAGGGCTTGTTGCTGGGTCAGCGTTTCGGTGATGTCCTCCACCGTCCCCACATAAGCCACAAGTTCACCGGCCGCGTCCAAACGCCGCCGGGCGCGGGCACGCACATGGCGCAGTCCGCCGGTTTGCAGATGGACGCGAAACTGCCCATCCATATCGCGCTGCTGGGCCAGAGCCTCGGTCCATTGCGCGGCAACGGCAGCCCGGTCATCGGCGTGCACCAGCTCGGTCCAGTCCATGCTTTGCCCGCGGCGCCGCCCAAAAATGGCCAGCAAACGTTCGTTCGCAAAGGTGAAGACCCCGTGGGTGTCGATCTCAAACACACCAATGGGCACGCTTTCGCTCAGCGCACGCAGCCTCGCTTCACTCTCGGCCATCTCTTGAGAGATGCGCTTCACCTCGCGCAAGGCCCGGCGCCCCTCCAGCGCTTGCGCCGCAGCGGTGGCCAGCTCACGCAAGACCTGGCGCTGGCTCTCATTCAAGGACTTGGGCTGCCGATCGATCACACACAAGGTGCCAATGCGCGAGCCATCGCTCAATTTGACCGGCGCGCCGGCGTAAAAGCGGATGTCGGGTTGGCTGGCGACCAAGGGGTTGTCGGCAAAACGCGGATCCTGCATAGCATCCGGCACCTCAAACAACTCATCGCCCAAGACCACATGGGCGCAAAAGGCCAGGTCACGTGGCGTTTCGCTGACGCCTGGCAGGCCGATATTGGCCTTGAACCATTGCCGCTCGGTATCGATCAGGCTGATCAACGAGATGGGCACCCCGCACACCACCGAGGCGGCGCGCACCAAGGCGTCAAATTCAGCCTCGGGGCCGGTGTCCAAAACCTCCAAATTCCGGAGGGCGGCCATGCTGGCGGCTTCATCATCGCGCAGTGGGGCAGATTGCATGGGCACTGATTCCTTTGCGGGTGCGAATCTCAACTGTGCCTGAATACCCAGGGCCTGGGCAGCCTCAGGGCAATTAAAATCGGTTTCATCATGCCCTCGACCCAATCAACGCAAGAACACTCAGCAGTAGCCCCCGGTCCGACAGGGGTGCTGGAATTCGCCGGCAGCCGCTGGCGCGTGCGCCGGCCCAAGCCCTATGTGTTGGTGATTGAAGGCGAAGAGCTCAGTAGCGACAGCCCTGCCGCGACCCCCTGCGACTATCTGCACGACAAGCTGCTGGCGCCAGCCTGCCGCGAAGACTTCTACAAGCTGGTCGATGCCACCGGGCTGGTGGTGTGCCTGAACGTGGCCAGCAATCACCCGACCTACCGTGATGTGCGGGGCCGCTCCAGCAAGGGTCGACTGAGCCAAGGCGAGTACTACCACCACGATGGTTGCTCGGGCCCGACCAAGCCGCGCTTTGTCGAGATCCGCTGCCCGATTCAACCGCAGACCCGCTCGATCGCGACCGCCGTGGCCCCTCACCATGCGGTGGTGGCGGCCATGGTGGAGGTGCTGCCGGCCGAACTGGCGGCCGCGCCGGCGCTGGCCGAGGCGATGGCAGGGCAAGACCTGTCCCCGGCCGGGGTGGCGCGCATGAGCTATGAGGCGCTGGACCATCTGCAAGGCCTGATCACCCGCACCGTGCGCCGCAAGCTCGACGCTGAAGGCGCGCGCGCCTACTTCCGCGCGGTGGACCGGGCCGCCGACGCCTATTTCGAACCCTGGCAACTGGGCGAAAGCCGCTTCATCGCCAATGCCAACGCCGGCATGACCATGCAGCACCGCCGCGCCTACCAGCACAAGCACAGCGGCGGCGTGGCCAACGGTCACCTGGTCAAGCGCTGGACCAATGAGGAGCTGCTGCTGCCCGGTCAAACGGTGGATGCGGCCTTCATTGAAGCGCTCTGCAGCGAAGAGAACGAAGACGGCGGCGAGCGCGGCGACACCGGTCGCAGCTGTTATCTCGGCGCGCATTGATGTGCGGCGGCGTCGGCCGCTCATGCCGACGCAAACGCGTGCATCAAGGCATGCACTCACCACTGGCGGGCGTGTCACCAAAGGCGCGGCGAAATTCGGTTAGCCTACGCAGCCATGAGCGCCGCAGCACGCCCCAAAATGACCCCTGGATTTTCCCCGGCCGAATCGTTCGCGGCCCTGTGTCCGCTCGGGCTTGCGCTGTCCAGCGAACGGGTGCTGACCTGGGTTAATGACGGTTTTGCCAGCATGTTTGGCTACACGCCAGAGGAACTCTGCGGACAGAGTTTCGCCTTGCTCTTCCCCACCGAGCTGGAGTTCCGTCGCATCGGCCCGCGCATCCAGGCCGCCATGCTGGGCAGCGGCAGCTACCGCGATGAACGACTGATGCGGCACCGCGATGGCGGCATGCGTTGGTTCCGCGTACACGGCCAGGCGCGCGACCTGAACGCGCCGTTTCTGGAGGCCGCTTGGACCTTTGAGCCGATTCCCGGTGGCGGCGACGCCGACACCCTGAGCCCGCGTGAACGCGAGGTGCTGACGGCCATGGCGGCCGGCCAGACCGCCAAGGAATGCGCCCAGCAACTGGGCCTGTCACCCCGCACGGTGGAGAAGCTGCGCGCCAAGCTGCGCCAGCGCTATGGCGTGCACAACGCCGCCGGTCTGCTCGGTCGCCTGCTCGCGCCGTCCGCCTGATTAAGGCGTTACCTAGGTGTAAACCCTGGCGCAATGCTACGCACAGGTAATTCCTGTGCCAGCGCGGTGCGGAACGCCCTACATTGGCGTCTCAACTCATGCCGTGCCCTCGATCGGTGCGGCCCGGCCACTGTGAGCGAACTCATCCTCGAAACACGCGGACTCAGCAAGGACTTCAAGGGCTTCACCGCCGTTGATGGCGTGGACTTGCGGGTGCAGCGCGGCGCCATTCATGCCTTGCTGGGGCCGAACGGCGCCGGCAAGACGACTTGCTTCAATCTGCTGACCAAGTTTTTGGAGCCGACCCGCGGCAGCATCCATTTCAATGGCGTGGACATCACCGCCGAGAAGCCGGCCGAAATCGCCCGCCGCGGCGTGATCCGTTCGTTCCAGATCTCCGCGGTGTTTCCGCATCTGACGGTGTTGGAAAACGTGCGCATCGGCCTGCAACGCTTCACCGGCACCAGCTTCCACTTCTGGAAAGGGTTGACCGGGCTGAAGCAACTGGACGCCCGCGTGCTGGCCCTGCTGGAACTGGTGGACCTGCGCGATATGGCGCAGCTGAAGGCCGGCGACCTGCCTTACGGCCGCAAGCGCGCGCTGGAGATTGCCACCACCATGGCGATGGAGCCGACGCTGATGCTGTTGGACGAGCCCACCCAAGGCATGGGCCATGAAGACGTGGACCGCGTCACCGACCTGATCAAGCGCGTGGCCGAGGGCCGCACCGTGCTGATGGTTGAACACAATATGAAGGTGGTGGCCAAGATCGCTGACCGCATCACGGTGCTGGCGCGTGGCGCCGTACTGGCCGAGGGCAATTACGCTGAGGTGTCCAAGCATCCGGCCGTGCTCGAAGCCTATATGGGCAGCGAAGCCGCCGAACTTCAAGGGGCGCATTGAGCATGGCTGAAGTTGCGCTACAGATCACCGACCTGCATGCCTGGTACGGTGAAAGTCACATCCTTCACGGCATCAATCTGAGCGTCAACAAGGGTCAAGTCTTGACCCTCTTGGGGCGTAACGGCGCCGGTCGCACCACCACGCTGCGCGCCATCATGGGCCTGACCGGCAGCCGCAAGGGCTCGATCAAGGTGCACGGGGTCGAGGCGATTGGCATGCCGACGCACCGCATCGCCCATCTGGGCCTGGGCTACTGCCCGGAGGAGCGCGGTATTTTTGCCTCGCTGACGACCGAGGAAAACCTGCATCTGCCGCCGCGCCTGAGCGGTGGCCGCGCCACGCCGATGAGCGACGCGCAGATCTACGCCATGTTCCCGAACTTGGCCGAACGCCGCCACAGCCCGGGCACGCGCTTGTCGGGCGGCGAGCAACAAATGTTGGCCGTGGCGCGCATTCTGCGCACCGGCGCCGACATCTTGCTGCTGGACGAAATCTCCGAGGGCCTGGCCCCGGTGATCGTGCAGACCTTGGCGCGCATGATCCTCACACTCAAGAGCCAGGGTTTCACCATCGTGATGGTGGAACAGAACTTCCGCTTTGCCGCCCCGCTGGCCGACCACTTCATGGTGATCGAGCATGGCGAAGTGGTGGAGTCTTTCCCCGCCGCCGAGTTGCCCGCCAAACAGGCGAAGCTCGATGAATTGCTCAGTGTTTGATTGACCCCTTGAAGGAGACAAAACCATGAACTCGAGTTTCAAGCGCATTGCCCTCGCCAGCCTCGCCGCCTGCGGCCTCATCGGCAGCGCCGCCCAGGCACAGATCTCCGGTGATGTCGTCAAGATCGGCATCATCACCGACATGTCCAGCGTCTACGCCGACATCGACGGCGCCGGCGGCGTTGAAGCCATCAAGATGGCCATCGCCGACATGAAGGGCATGGTCGCCGGCAAGAAGATCGAGCTGATCTTCGCCGACCACCAGAACAAGGCCGACGTGGCCGCCAGCAAGGCCCGCGAGTGGATCGACACCCAGGGCCTGGACATGTTGATCGGCGGCACCAACTCCGGCGCCAATCTGGCCATGGCCAAGATTGCGGCCGAGAAGAAGCGCCCCTTCATCGTCATTGGCGCGGGCTCGGCCCGCCTGACCAATGAGGACTGCTCGCCTTACACCATCCACTACGCCTACGACACGGTGGCCCTGGCCAATGGCACCGGCGCGGCCGTCACCAAGGGCGGCGGCAAGAGCTGGTACTTCCTGACCGCCGACTATGCCTTCGGCGCCTCGCTGCAAAGCGACACCGCGGCCGTGGTGGGCAAGAGCGGCGGCAAGGTGGTCGGCAGCGTCAAGCACCCGCTCAATGCCAGCGACTTCTCGTCCTTCTTGCTGCAGGCCCAGGGCAGCGGTGCGCAGATCCTCGGCCTGGCCAATGCCGGCGGCGACACCATCAACGCCATCAAGGCGGCCAATGAGTTCGGCGTCACCAAGACCATGAAGCTGGCCGGTCTGCTGATGTTCATCAACGACGTGCACTCGTTGGGTCTGAAGACCACCGAGGGCATGTACCTGACCGACAGCTGGTACTGGAACCAAAGCCCCGAGGCGCGCACCTGGAGCCGTCGCTTCTTCGAGAAGATGAAACGCATGCCTTCCTCGCTGCAGGCCGCCGACTACTCGTCCACCATGCATTACCTGAAGGCCGTTGAGGCGCTGAAGAGCGACGACGCCGACAAGGTGATGGCCAAGATGAAGGACACGCCGATCAACGACTTTTACACCAAGGGCACGATCCGCAAGGAAGACGGCCGCGGCATGCACGATATGTTCCTGCTGCAGGTGAAGGCGCAAAAAGACTCCACCGAACCTTGGGACTACTTCAAGGTCGTGACCCGCATCCCTGGCGAGGATGCCTTCACCAAGCTGGCCGATTCCAAGTGCCCTCTGGTGAAGAAGTAATCAAGCGACGCACTTGTTGAGCAGGCCCTGAACATGACGGATTTCTTCGGCATCCCCTTGCCCGCCCTCTTGGGCCAGCTGCTGCTGGGCCTGGTGAACGGCTCGTTCTACGCGATGCTGTCGCTGGGGCTGGCCGTCATCTTCGGCATGCTCAACATCATCAATTTCGCTCACGGCGCGCTCTACATGATGGGCGCCTTCTTGGCCTGGATGGGGCTGGAGTACCTGGGGCTGAACTACTGGGTGATGTTGCTGCTGGCGCCGGCCATCGTCGGCGTGCTGGGCATCATCATTGAGCGCACCATGCTGCAGTGGCTCTACAAGCTGGATCACATCTACGGCCTGCTGCTGACCTTTGGCATCACACTGGTGATGGAAGGCGTGTTCCGCAGCTTCTACGGTGTCTCGGGTCAGCAGTACTCGGTGCCTGAGGCATTGCAGGGCGCCACCAACCTCGGCTTCATGGTGTTGCCAAACTACCGCGCCTGGGTGGTGGTGGCGTCGATCACCGTCTGCATGGCGGTCTGGGCCTTGATCGAGAAAACCTCGCTGGGCGCTACGCTGCGCGCCGGCACCGAGAACGCCAAGCTGGTGCAGGCCTTCGGCATCAATGTGCCGCGCATGATCACGCTGACCTACGCCGGCGGCGTGGCCCTGGCCGCCTTTGCCGGCGTGTTGGCGGCGCCGATACTGCAGGTCAGCGCGCTGATGGGCAGCAATCTGATCATCGTCGTGTTTGCGGTGGTGGTGATCGGCGGCATGGGTTCCATCCTCGGCTCCATCCTGACCGGCCTGGGCCTTGGCATCGTCGAAGGGCTGACCAAGGTGTTCTATCCCGAGGCCTCGAGCACGGTCGTATTCGTTGTGATGGCCATCGTGCTGCTGGTCCGTCCCGCGGGTCTTTTTGGTAAAGAGAAATGAGCCTCCAAAAGAACCCCCTCTACGGCTACGCCGCCTTGTTCGGCGCCATTGCCCTGCTGCCGGCGCTGGGCGTGTATCCCATCTTCGTCATGAAGGTGCTGTGCTTTGCGCTGTTCGCCTGCGCCTTCAACCTCTTGATCGGCTTCACCGGCTTGCTCAGCTTTGGCCATGCCGCCTTTCTGGGTACGGCTGCCTATGGCGCCGGCCATGCCTTGAAAGTCTGGGGCCTGCCGGCACCACTGGGTTTGATCTTCGGCGCGCTGGCGGCCGGCGGCGTTGGGCTGGCCATCGGCCTGCTGGCGATTCGCCGAACCGGCATTTACTTCTCGATGATCACGCTGGCGCTCAGCCAAATGCTCTATTTCTTCTTCCTACAGGCGCCTTTCACCGGCGGTGAAGACGGCCTGCAATCGGTGCCACGCGGTAGTTTTCTGGGTCTCGATCTGACGCAAGACCTGACCCTGTATTACGTCGTGCTGGCAATCTTCATGGCCGCCTTCTGGCTGATTTACCGCACGGTGAATTCGCCCTTCGGCCAGGTTTTGACCTCAATCCGCGAGAACGAACCGCGCGCGATTTCGCTCGGCTATGACGTTGAGCGCTTCAAGCTGCTGGCCTTTGTGCTGTCGGCCACGCTGGCGGGCCTGGCCGGGGCCACCAAGACCCTGGTGCTGGGTTTTGCCACGCTGACCGACGCGCTCTGGACCACCTCCGGCCTGGTCATCCTGATGACCCTGGTCGGCGGCATGGGCACCCTGGTCGGGCCCATGGTCGGCGCGCTGATCATCATCGCGCTGGAAAACAAGATCGGCGATCTGGGCAAGGCCCTGGCCGAACTCAGCGGCATCAACTGGTTCAATGGCCTGGGTGAATCGGTCAGCCTGGTGACCGGCCTGATCTTCATCGTCTGCGTGCTGGCCTTCCGGCGCGGCTTGGTCGGCGAGGCCCTGGCCTTGCTGGACAAGGCGCGGAGCAAATAGACCGGGTTCGAGAAAAAGCGCCGGCTCGGCGGGCGCCTGCCTGCCCGCCCAAGCCGGCTAGCTGCGGTACAGCGCCGTCAAGCTGGCCACCAGTTGCACCGGACCAAAAGGCTTGGCGATGAACAAGTCGGCGCCACAGGCCTTGGCACTTTCCTTGATCTGATCCACCGGCTTGGCACTGATCAGCACCACCTTGGGCGCCTCGTCCCCGCCGGCCGCCTTGATCTGGCGGCAAGCCTCCACGCCATCGATCGGGCCGGGCATCATGATGTCCATCAACACGATCTCCGGCTTCACACTGGCCGCCGCCTCGACCGCGGCGCTGCCGTCACGGGCCTCAAACACCTCAAAAGCATCGGCCAGATCCAAGGTCGCATGCAGCAACGCGAGGATGTCGGTGTTGTCGTCAACGATGAGAATTTTTTTCTTCGTCATGAGCAAAGTCTCCTGAACCTAGGCTGCG
This sequence comes from Paucibacter hankyongi, assembly GCF_037482915.1. Taxonomy (NCBI): domain Bacteria; kingdom Pseudomonadati; phylum Pseudomonadota; class Betaproteobacteria; order Burkholderiales; family Sphaerotilaceae; genus Roseateles; species Paucibacter hankyongi. The sequence continues at coordinate 129,459 of NZ_JBBHJX010000002.1, read as the reverse complement.
AGGTGGCCTGTGGTGCTGGCAGGGTAGCGCATGGCCAAGGCTTCGACAACAGACGCACGCGTTTCAACCTCAACCAGTAGCCCCCTCGCACCAACTCAGGGCGCGGCAGACACCGGAAATGTGCTCTCCAAGGCGCCAACAAACTGCGGCGACGGGAACGGCCGATCCTGATACGCCCGCTCAAGCCGACGCGCCAGCTCAGCCAGATGGCCACCCCAGCTTTGCGCCGCCTGCGCGAACTTGTAGGTGAACAGGCCAAAGCGCCGCAGGTTCTGAGGCTCTTCAGGGTCGGGCAAAAGCTCTTCCAAACTACCCTCGTCCTTTTGCGCCGAAAAGAAGGCCACATAAAGCCCAGGCTTGACGGTGCCCGTCCGCCCGCCCTGCAACACCGGCGTGCTGCGCAAGGGCGCGGCGCCGCGTGGCTCTGCGGCCCTGCGCCAGCTACCGGCGAACCGCTCTGCCCAGAGCTGCATCGGTATGTTCAAGACCTCCGGGCTGACGAAGCGCCAGTCCAGGGCGCGCGATGGTTTGCGCAACATATCGGCCGCATGGCAGGTGTCCAAAATTGCCCAGACATTGGCGCCCTTGTTCAGGATGCGGCGGACAGCAGCCCCCAGCTCTTGGTCCCGGATGGCGCCTTGCACCTGCTGGGTCTGCGGGTTCCAAAGCTGGGTGTCGCGCGGCAAGAACACCTCGTCCAACCCGCGTGCCTCGCCGGGGCCATCCGAGCGACGCGGAGGCCGCGGCACTTGTGCGCCATGACCGGAGAAATAGACCAAGACCCAATCGCCGGGTTTGGCGCTGTCCGCTAATGCAGACAAACCATTCAAGATATTGGCGCGTGTGGGCAAGGCGCCGGAGTCTTCAGACAAGACATGCAAGCGCTCGGACTCGAAGCCCAAACCACGCAGCGTCTTTGTCATCAAGCGAACGTCGTTGGCGGGTCCAACAAGGTCTCGACCCGACAAGCCTGGGTAATGGCTGACCCCCACCAGCAAGGCGCGGCTGTCGGCCTGTGCCACCCCGTGCAAGGCCAAGCTGACCAGCAGCCCGCCCACGCTTCCTGACAAGAGCTTGCGCAAGAAGCCCCTCACCACGGCACCGAGCCCGGTGTGCCTGAAACCCCGATGACGGCCATTTCTTGTTCTAGGCTTTGCATCTTTGAATTTTTGCTTGATCCCTGTTTCGGCATATCTTGCCATGCGCTGCAAGCCCCAGCCATTGGGGCTTACCGGAGCGGTAAGCGGCTGGCCTGACAATTCGCCCCGCAGCGACTCTTTACAGCTAAACCCACAAACGGACGCACTGCATCCACGCCATGAACCCACGCCATTTCGATGCCGATGCCTTTCTGAAGGCGCTCGCCCAGGGCGGCCCGGCCGCTGAGCGCGCCACCCTGGTCTTGCTGCAGCATTACCGGCCCTTTCTGCGCGCGCGGCTGCAGCTGGCCGGCGTGGCCGCCAACGCATTCGAAGACTTGAGCAGCGACATCCTCTTCAAGGTGGTGACCGGCGCCCACAAATTGCGCGCAGCGCCCGCCTTTCACAGCTGGCTGATGACGATTGCAGACAACGAGATCAAGGCGCACTGGCGGCAGCTCAGCCGTGAACGGCAGATGTTTTTCGATGTGTCGGCGCGCGAAGACGGTGATGCCGACAACGAAGTGGATGCCACCTTGTCCCTGTTGCAGCGCATGCCCGACGAGGGCGCCTCGGACCACGGTTTGCGCCTGTGTCTGGAGGGGCAGATGGCCCGGTTTGAACGCGAGCAAGGCCCGCGTTATGCCTGCATCGACCTCATTGCTCAGGGCTTTGACGCGCGCGAAATTGCGGAGCTGATCGGCCGCAGCTACGGTGCCACAAGGCAGTTCATGAGTGAATGCTGCGCCGCCTTGCTGGGCTATTTCAAACCATGCCTCGGCGATGAGTCGGCCCAAGGAAAGAAACGCGGGGCCGCCGGTCGCGCCAGGAGCGAAGCATGAGCACCGAGTTTGATTTCGAACGCTGCCTGCATGCGCTGAGCGGCCAAGCGACCCAACACCAAGACCCCAGCACCCGCGCCGGTCGCCTGATGCGCCGCCTGCTGCTGGAACGCCAGGCTCACGCCGGCGTCGTCACCGTGGTCGCCCACCCGACCGAGGCCGCCAACCAACGCTTGATGGCCCGCCTGCGCGCCGCCGATGCCTTTTCGGGCAAGCCGATCGACCGAGGCGGCCCGCGCTGGCTGCCGCGCCTGTTGCAGCAAGGTCTGCCCACGTGGCTGAGCCTGCCGGCCGCTGCGGGTCTGCTGTCCTTGGCGGGCATGGCCATATTCATGCTGGTACGGCCGGTACCGACTTCTGGACTCGATCCCCAGGCAACGGATGATGGCCTCGAAGTGATGCGCGGTAACGAACAGGCTCAACACCTGCGGGTGGCGAATCCCCAGGCCTTTGCCGACGAAGTGCAGGCCCTGCTGAAAGCCCGGCAAGTGCCGGTATGGCGCAAGGATGGACTGCCCCCTGCCGGTCAGTCCCCTCAGCAGATCCAACTGCACGCCAAGCTCCCAGCGGACGATGCTCAACTGAAGCAAGCACTGCAAGCAAGAGGCATCAGCCTGCCGGAGCATGGGCGACTGTTCTTGGTGATTGAGGGCATGCCAGAGAGCCGTCCTACAGCGGCTAAGCCGCCCAAACCCAACTGAATCACAGCGCCCAGACGCAGGCCCTGGCCTCTCGGATTCTTGGTGTTTTCCCTGGGAACCCTGACAAATCGTCCGGCCCGCACTCTCCCCCAAGCAACAGCATTCATTGGGGAGACATCCGTGCACCGAAATCATCAGACGAGCAAGCATCTGGGCTTGTCATTCGGCTTGGCGCTGGCCTTGGCGGCCTGTGGCGGCGGTGGAGGCTCATCCACGCCATCCACGCCAGACCCCGTCATTCCGCCGGCTCCCGCCAACACCGCCCCCAGCAATGTCAGCTTGGTCGCCATAACGGCTCAGGACAGCGTCAGCCTGAGCGCCGTCTGGCTGCCGGCTCAGGATGCACAAACCGCCAGCGGGCAGCTGAAGTACGAACTGCACGTCTCGGCGCCCGGCGCCCGCCCAGACTTTGAAGTCTCGGCCAGCACGCTCAAGGCCAGCTCGGTGGGCAGCACCAGCGCCCAGATCACCGGCTTGCAGGCCGGCAGTGCCTACCAGGCGGTCAGCAAAGCTGGCGATTCCTTGGTGTTTGACAGCGCCCAAGCCTCGCCGGTCAACGCAGGCGAAGTCATTGCAAGCAGCGCCGGTGATGACTATGTGCGCCGCGTCACAGCGGTGACGCTAAAGGGCGGCAAGACGGTGCTGAGCACCAAGCGCGCCTCAGTCAACGAGGTCTACAAGCAGCTTGGCCTGAACAGCACAGGCAATAGGCAGCCGGTGGCCGCTTCGGTCGCCACGGGTCGGGTCTCGGCGCAGTCGCTGTTGCAGCGGGCGGCAGCGGGGCGTTCTCAAGCCGCCGCCGACTCCGGGGACCGCAAACGCATCTTGGCAGTTGAGTTGGGTGAAGGAGCGCCACTCGGTAAGGGCCCCTATGGCTGGGCCACCGGTGCCACCAACGCCATAGACATGCTGGCCTCGTCAAGGGCGAATCTGAATCGGTCAACCGTTCCATGCGAGTCGAACTTGACGGCGGTGCAGTTGAATTTCCTATCCGTTGTTGCAGGCCTATTGACATGAAATTCAATTCTCAAACCGCGGTGCGCCGCCTTTTGGCCGCGGCAGCGATGTCGTTGTTGACCGTACTGGCTGCCTGTGGCGGTGGCGGTGGTGGTGGGGGGGGGAGCGGCGCGCCCATTGCACCTGCATTGGGCGCACCCTCGATCACGTCTCAACCCCAGGCCCTGACTGTCGAGGCCGGCACCGAGGCCGTGCTGCGCGTGGCTGCTTCCGGCACCGGGAGCCTTGCCTACCAGTGGCTGCGCAACGGCAGCCCGGTGGCGGGCGCCACCGCAGCTGAATACCGGTTCAAAGCCTTCCACGCCGACAACGGCGCCAGCTATGCCGTTTCCGTCACGGACGCCGGTGGCGCGGTGCAAAGCCAGGCAGCGCCGGTGCGCGTTACCTCACCCGAGCTGCCCAGCCCCGCAGTGACGGTCAGCAGCGCCACGCAGCGACCCGGTGTGCGCGATGCAGATGGTCTATTGCTGCGAGCCAACGGCAGTGATTCGCGCTTCCAGGTGCTTTCGGGTGCCTGGCCTGTGGGCACCGTGTTTGTGTACGGTCAGATGCCCTTCAAGGTGACGGCCGTCACGCCGGCGGCTGCGGGCAGCACCGCCCAGGGCGTGGTGCTGCAGACCGAGCCCGCAGATGCTGAAGACGTGTTCAGCGATCTAAAGTTCAAGGTCTCGATGAACACAGTAGCTTACGACAGCGCGGGCAAGCCCTTGTCCAGCGCCCAACTCGTGCAGGGCGACCGCCGCCGGGCGTTGGGTCAGGGCCAGAGCGGCAAGCAGGGCCTGCAGGGCTTGATTCCCTGCCTGACGCCCAAAGGTGAAATCAAGAACGAATCCAGTCGCGAACAAGGCTCCGAGTTCGGCTACGAATTTGAAATCGACTGCTCGATCGAGAAGCTGCTGGGCGAAGACGACTCCAACGCCGGCCTGCGTTTTGGCGGCACGCTCATCCACACCGGCACCATCGATCACTACTTCGACCAAACCCGCAAGACGCAGTATCAGGAGAAGCACGTCACCACCACCGGCAACCTGAAGGTGCTGGTCAGCGCCGAGATCACACCGGCGATGCGCCAGCGCCTCAGCGGCATTTGCCAGAAGTTCAAGAATGCCGACTCGGCGCAGAACTATTGCGAAGTCAAAGCCGACAACGGCGCCACCACCATCGAAGTGGCCCGCACCTTATTCGACCCCGTGGTCATCAAGCCCGTGATCGGTGGCATCATGGTGCCGATGTATTTCACCGTCGGGCTGACCTTCAAGGTCGAGGTCAGCGCCACGGGTGAAGTGCGGCTGACCTACACCACCAAGAAGACCTTGCGCACCGGCTATATCGAAGGTGAAAAGGTCAACTACAACCCGCCTGCCGAACGCGTAGGCCCGGAACTCACCACACAGGCACAGGGCAAGGTCGACGTCTTTTTCGGCGTCTTCGTGGCTGCTGGCGTGGGCGAAAGCGGTCTGTTCTCGGTCGTGCAGACGCAGGTGGACCTGGGTGCCTATGCGGCTGGCGCCATCGAGCTGGTGCCGCCCTGCGCGCGGCTGGACAAGGGAGCGCAAGGCGGCGTGAAAGTGACCGTAGGCAGGTCGCGCTGGTGGAACGGCTGGGACCCCATTGACCTGACCTTCAAGCAATCCGCCGGCGAAGCGACCATGCCTGAGAACTGCACGCCCATCAACGGCAAGGTGTTCCTGTCGTACGTGGTGGCAGGCAAGTCCTTGTACAGCTACGACCAGACCAACAGCACCGCCGACACCGACCTGTATAACGCGCAATATGCGCTGATCCAGCGCGTGGACCCGCTGGTGCCCAAGACGCTGCGCATCGACCTGGCCGGCAGCCGCGCACCCACCGGCAAGACCATCGTCTTCGACGCCACGCTGCTGGACGACAGCAAGCAGTCGTTCGTGAACCTGTTTCCCTCGGCCAGTGCTGGGCCTGCAGACGGCGCGTACCTGGTCGTCAACCCGGGCAGCAACAGCTACGGCGACACGCTGAAGCTAAAGATCAGCGCCTACGTGCCCGGCAACCGAGCCGCCACCGAAGTGAGCCGCATCGTGGCGCTGAAGTTCGAACCGCGGCTGGAGGCTGCGCCCTACTACCGCGACGTGGTGTCCACCGACGGCACTGAATACGTGAGCACCGAATTCGTCTACCGCGGCGAAACCGCCAGCCGCGTGAAAGGCGGCTACGTGCTCTATGACGACGGCCACAAGGATCCGCTGGAGCAAAAGGACGGCCAGTGGCAGACCCAGGCCACACGCATGCAGAACTACTGCGCCTGGTACCAACACGACTGCACCGACACGCCGACCCGGCCGGTGCAACTGGTGCTGTACTCGGTGGCGTCCAAGGAAGGCGTGGGGCAGGTGCTGCCCATAAGCTATTCGCAGGTCACCGCCATCGACCGGCTCGAGCTGTCGCCCGCCAACGTGAGCCTGTTCGACATCCTCAACCTGAAGGCCAGCGGCCGAGGCCTCAAGCAGGCGGTGAACGTGCAGGTGCCCAACTGCCGAAACATCCAGGAAAAGCGCAGCGAAGGCAATGTGCGCATGGGCAACTGGGCCACCGACTACCGGGAATTCAGCTGCGAGACCACGGCTGCGGGGAGCGACCTGGTGGCGTCGGTGGAAGGCTATCCCACGCTTTTTGCCATCACCGGCTACACCTGCGCGCCGGGCCAGGCCCTGTGGCGCGGCAACTGCACGCCGGTTGGTCGGTTGACCACAGACCCGGGGCTGGTGGTGGCCGGGCAGACAGCCCAGCTGTGGCTGGCCAACACCTGGTCTTCGGCCTGGAGCGTGCTGTTCGAATTCGTCAGCGCCGGCGCGCAGGCGGTGGCGGCCGTGGCCAATAACATCAGCGAACGTGTGAGCATTGTCTTCCAGCAGGCTGGCAGCTACCTCGTGAACCTGACGCTGCGCGATGCCACCAACCAAGCCCTGACCAGCACGGCTGCCTTCACAGTGGACGTGGCAGCCCCCGTGTTTGCCGTGGCACCACTGGCGGCCACCGCGGGCGTGCAACAGGTGTACACGGTCAGCGGCACCAACCTGCCGCCGCGACTGCGCTTCATGCTGCCGGGCTGTGAAGGCGTGGCTGAACTGTCGCCCACCAATGGCGCCGGCGCCGGCACGCAGCGTCAATTCAGCTGCACCTTTGACCGTTCTGCGACAGCTGGTGCTTACGAAGGCTCGGTGTCATCGAGCGACAGCCCGTTCGGCAGCTCGCCATACCAGCGTTTCAGCGTGAATGTGGCGGCGTCCGGCGGTTCGGTCGCGCTGGTCGGGCCTGACGAGGTGGTGCGTACGGTGGAGACCTCTCTGCAGTTCTCGGGTCAGTCCTTGCCCAGCGGAACACCGGTGGTCAGCCTGGTAGGGGACGCTCGGGCAAGCTGCAGGTCGGTGAACGTGTCCACCACGGGCTTTGCTGCACTGTGCACGCTGTTCAACGTCGGGCCGCAAACGCTGGAGGTGCGTTACGGCAGCACCTTGGTGGGCCGGGCAGAGGTCAAGGTTCAAAGCAACGTCAGGGCCGTGACCTGGACCTCCCCCAGCACCAACAGCTCCGGCACCGTCAAGTTTGGCGAAACCGTCACCTTCACCGTGGCGGGTGTCAACTTGTTGGCCGACCCGCAGATGGGCTTTGCGGTGCAGTTGTGCGGCGTCTCCAACACCGAAACCGGCAGCCCCAGCAGCATCGCCCGCAGTTTTGTCTGCAACTTCAACAATGAAGCCGGCGCGGTGGCCGGGCAGATGCCGGGGGTGGTAAAAGATGCCCCCAGCGGGCAGGTGTTGTTCGGTGGCTGGCTGGTGCCGGTTGAAACGGCTGCCCGCTTGTTGGCCCAAAGCATGGTTTCCCACACGGGCACGTCTGCGGCTGCTTGCTTCAAGGCCGGCAGCAATGTGCTGGTCAGTTGCACCAGTGCTGAAGCCTTGAACCTGAGCGGGGCCGGCAAGCAAGACGGGATGTACCGTGACCGCAACAGTTTGAGCTACTCGCAGGTGGACCGTGCATCTGGAGGCCTGTTCGCCAAGACCGATTGCGTCAGGGACAACGTCTCGGGCCTGCAATGGGAGGGTAAGGAGGCGGCTGGCGCGCGTTCAGGCTTGAACCGCTATTCCAATGTCGGTGACGGCCGTGCGGGCGACGCCAGCGAATACCTGAACGTCGTACGGGGCCTGCAACTCTGTGGCACAACGGATTGGCGCATGCCCACGACGACCGAGCTCTTCTCGTTGATTGATCTGGGCAAATCAACACCCGGCGGTTTCCACAACAGCGAGTTTCTGCCGAACTCGGCATCGGATTACTGGGCGCAAGGTACCTGGCCGACTGCTGTGGACTTCGGCGTCCAGGTGGGCACGTTCAACATCACCGTGAACGAGGCAGGAAAGTCCGGCAGCCTGTGGCTTCGACTCGTCAGTGGGTCCAAGCCATCGGGTTTCACAAGCAGCGGTGACGAGGTGCTCGACCGTGCCACCGGGTTGGTGTGGAAGCGCTGTGTCGAGGGCATGAACTGGAACGGCTCGACCTGCACTGGCAGTGCCAGCACCTTTACCCACGAGCAGGCTTTCGCGCGGGCTCGGAATCAGGGGGCATGGCGCGTTCCCAACGTGAAGGAACTGCAAAGCCTGCAGGACCCCGCAGTGCAGGACGTGCCAGCATTTTCGGCTGCCTTTCCGGCAACTCCTCCCTTCAGCTACGGTTGGGCCAGCACGCCGGCCATCGGCTTGGGCTTCGAAGGCTATAGCTACGCGGTGGGCTTGAGGGAATGGAAGCTTCAAACCATGAACCGAAGCACGGCGCTTCGTTTGCGCTTGGTTCGCGACCAATGACCGGCTTTGCGCGGGCAGCCTGAACCGTCCCTGCAATACAAGATAGGGCCATAGTGGCGTGAGCTATGTCTTCCAACAGGCTGGCAGCTAACTCGGAAGAAAACGGGGGCAGGTTCATTTATTGGGACGTGAGTGTGTCAGCGGCCATACTCGCCGCTGCTATGGTCAGCCGCTGGATAGTGCCACCAGCCACCGGCGCTCAAGCCCCATAAAGCACAAACGCCGCCCAATGCCGAGGGTCCCGCAGGCGGGCATTCGGGTGGCTGATGAACTCTCGCTTGGTGCGAGCCAAGGCCTGCGCTGGCTTCAGGCCGCGATGCACATGGGCAAAGAAGCGGCTGACCAAGAGCGCGGTTTCGCGGTCGGCCACCGGCCACAAGGTGGCGACCGTGTTGGCGTTGCCAGCCACAAAGAGGGCGTAGGACAGACCCAACAAGCCCTCGCCATTGAGCTCGCGGCCACGCGCGGTTTCGCAGGCTGAAAGCACCACCAGATCACTGTTCAGACGCAGCGGCAACCACTCGGCGAGCGAGACGAAGCCGTCGTGCCGCACGTCCTCGCCATCGGGCTTGAGCACCAGGCTGGAGAACTCGGGCCGCACAGGATCGAAGTAGCCGTGGGCACTGAAGAGCAGATAGCGGTACTTCGCCAGCTCACCGCTGGCCGATAGCTCACGCAAGCGCGTTTCGGTGGCGGCGTCGCCGCTGACCTGAGTCACCTGCGCGGGTTTGAACAGGCGACCGACCTGGTCCATTTCGAACTGGGCAAAGGGCAGCCGCGGCCAGCTCAGGCTGCTCAAGGCCACACCGGCTTCCTGCGGGCTCTGCCCGGCACGCAAGGGGCTGCTGCGCAAAGCGTAAGGGCGGCCGGAGCGCGGCGTGCCGGCGTCGGCCCCGCTTGCCTGCGCAGTTTGTGGGTAGCTCGGGTTGCCAAAGGCCAGCAGTCGCGCGGAATCGGCGCCGCTGCGAGCGGCCAACCGCTGCTGCACCATTTGCAGCACCGATAAGCTGTGCACCTGTTGCACCTGCACGGCCTGGGCCAAAGGCCTGCCGTCCAGTTTCAGCAGATCCCAGGGCAGCAACCAAAGCGGCCCATCGGGTGCGATCAGCAAGCGACGGGTCTTGGGCTCGCCGCCCTGCTTGCGCAAAGGCGCGAGCAGAAAGTCTGACAAGGCAGCCACGATGTCTTGCCGCGCCTCGCGCGGCGCCACCCGCACCGCGCCGGGCGGCACACACTCAGGGGCGGCCGCGGCGCTGGCCAGGCCCAAGTTCGCCACCGACTGGGCCGCCGCGAGCGATTCCCCCGCAAGGATGCGCATGTCTGCGGCGCTGCAAATGGCCGTGCCGCTGATGCTGCGCCAGCGCGGCTGCCCCGCCTGCTGCCAACGCCAGATCGCTTGCCCCTCGGGCGCGCCGACCAGCGCCGCCCGCAAGGCATCGATGCTGTGCTCCAGGCCGGGCAGCACACCAAGATCGTGCCAGCGCACCTGGGCATTGGCGTCGACCGTGACCGCGCGCACCCGCTGACCCGGCATCCGCACATAGCTGAGGAACACCGAGCCTGCTTGAAGCAGCCGCTGCGCGTCAGCAGCACGCGCCAGCACCGGGCGGGCCAGCTGCGCATAACGGGGCGACTCGGTGGCAAGCCGCGTCTGCAGTTGCGCCAACTCGCGGCTGAGCGCGTTGACGCGCGCCTGCAAGGCCTGGCGTTCGCCGGCTTCGCCCAGGTTGGCCAAGGGCGCGGCAGCCTGCGCCAACTGCTCTTGCAAGGCCAGCAACTCGGTCGCCTGTTGCGGCGGCAAGTCGGCCCGAGCCGCCGCCTCGCCCTGCGCCATCTGCTCCAACAAGACGCGCGCCTTGGCGGCCTCGCTGAGGTTGAAAGCGGCCTCGACCTGACCGGTGGCCAGCATTTGGCTGAGCAGTTCTTGATGAATGCCCACATAACGCAACAACCACTGGCGACGCGCACTCTCACTCAGCTCGACCATTTGCTCGCGCTGCGACTCCAAGGTCGCACTCAGCGCTTGCAAGCGAGCGATGGCGCCAGCCACATCGCCCAGCTTGGCTTGCGCCTGCGCCCAGCCAAAGTGGCTGGCCACGGCCTCGCTGCTGGCCTTGTCTCCCAAGCGGTCAAAGCCTTGGCTGGCGCGGCGAAACGCAGCCTCGGCCTCGGCCCATCGCCCCGCTGCTCCCAGCGCGCGGCCCAACATTTGCCGGGCATTCAGACAATGGACATGCTCGGCTTGACCCTTGTGCTCGAAAGCGGCGATCACCTCGGTCAGCAGTCGGATCGCCGCATCGGTCTTGCCCATCTCAACCAGGCTGGCCGCCTCCTTGCTGGTTTGGCGCAGCGACAAGGGATGGTCGTCGCCCAAGGCCCGCCGGGTCAGTTGCGCCGACTCGACAAAGCGCTGCTCGGACTCCTCCGTGCGGCCCATGAGGCGCAAAACAACAGCTAGGTTGCTCATCGCCATGGCCGTATCGGCATGGGCCGGGCCAAGCACCTCTGTACGCAACTGCAAGACCTGCCTCGCCAACACTTCAGCCTCTTCAACCCGCCCGACTTCCATCAGGCTGATCGCATAGTTGGCCAGCACCGTGATCCTGTCGGGATGCTTGGGGCCCAAGAGCTCCGTTTGCAAACGCAGAACCTGTTCATACAAACGCATGGCCTGTGACCACTCGGCCAGCCTCGAGAGCAGCACCGCCTGGTTCTGCAAACCCACCAGCGTTAAAGGATGACGCTCGCCCAAGACCCGTAGCTGAACCTCCAACAGCTTCGCGCCCTCCCGTTTCGCTTCATGAAAGCGGCCCAGGTACATCAAGGAAACCAACCGATTGCCCGCATCCGTCAGGGTCTTGAGATGCTCGGGGCCTTGGACTTCAATGCGCAAGCCCAGCAAGCGCTCGCGCACGTCAAGGCTTTCGGCATAACGCCCCAAATCGCTGTAAACCGAGCCCAGCAAGCTCAACAGTTCCAGCGTGCGCACATCGCGTTCACCCCAGTCCTGCCGGGCCCGGTTCAGCGCTTGTTGATTCAGCAGCAAAGCTTCCTCGGGCTTGCCTTCGTCAAGGAGGAGGTTGATGCGGTCCTCGTCGGACAGCGATGCCGAGTCCGGCGCCGGCATTGCCGTTGCTGCTGCCGCCGCCGCTAGCTCAGCCGCAGCACTCTGCCCACCCACCAGCAGCGACACCAGCCCGGCCACGCCCCAAGCGATCTGTCTGACGCGGGCATTCACGGTTTTTTTCTTTTTCATCTTTTCAACAGGCACGACAGGCTCCTCTGCGCTGGGTGCCGGATTCTGGCCTCGACATAGCGACTTTGGCATCGGGACATGCCTGATGCGGCGGGTGCCAACCCGTCTTGCTGTGCCGGTTCCCTTGCTTGCACAGGCAGCTTCCACAGGACATCAGCGACAACAGAATTTAGCCCTGCAAGTCCTCGCGCCCCGCGTGGCATCATTCCTGCCGCTTCAAGCAGGGGGAAGAATGAAAAAGCAGCGGACAAACGATCCAACAAGATGGAGCCTCGGCCCCGTGGCATGGGGCTGTGCACTGGCAGCCGCCATGGTCTGCGGCACGAACCTGGCGCAAGCACAGGGCACAGAGCAGCCCACAAGCTCGCAGAGCCCGCCACAAACGACGCAGACCCCAGAGCCCGCCCCGGGCGACGAGACAGAGATCATCCGGCTGATGGACATCGGCAAGCCGGCCGAAGCGCGCGCGCTGGCCCAGCGTGCGCACGCGCAGGCCTTAAAGGACTGGGGGGAACGCGACCCGCGCAGCATTGAACTACTCGCGCTGCACAGCGGGACGCTCACCGAGTTGGGCCTGCCGGCCGAAGCCCTGGCCTTGCGCGATCAAGCCTTGGCCCTGCGTACCGCCGTGCATGGAGCGGATGATCCGCGCACGCTAGAAGATGGCGCGATGCGACTGGTCTCCCTGGCTTACCTCGGCCAGTTGCAGCTGACTAAGACCGAGGGCCTGGCTTTGCTGGCCCGCCAGGAGCGCGTGCTGGGGCCGCAGAACCCGATCACGCTCAGCACCATGATGACCTTGGGGGCGACCTTGGCTTGGCTGGGCGAATGGCAAGAAGCGCTGCGCATCCACGAGCTCGCCTACCGCACCCAAGCGAAGGTGCAAGGTCCTTTGCATGCCAACACGCTAAGCGCCCAAGCCAATTACTCGGTGGCCTTGTTGGAAGTGGGTCGATTGGATGAAGCCGAGCCGATGGCACGAGGCGCTTGGCAGGGCCGCTTGCAAACCTTGGGGGCCGAACACGGAGACACCGCCTTGGCCTTGTCCAGCTACGCCACCATGCAACGCGAGCGCGGTGACATGGCTGCCGCATTGCTGAGCTTCGAACAAGCCGACGCGAGCGCGCAACGCACGCTCGGCCCGCGCCACCCCCACGCGCAGCTGACCCGTGTGAACTTTGCGGCCGGTCTGATCGACACAGGCAAGACTGAGCAAGGCCTTGAGCTGCTGGCGCAGCTGATTGCGGATTTCGACAGCATTGGCCAGCAACTCAACCCCTATGCCTTGCGGGCCCATATTCTGTGGGGCCAGGCGCTCGCCAAACAGGGGGCTTGGGCGCAAGCCCAAGCGCATTGGTTGACCGCCAGCCAAGGCCACGCGGCCTTGGGCATGTCGGGTGCGAAGAATGGCCGAGCAAGCCTGATCGGCTTAGCCCAATCGCAGGCCGGCCTCGGCGATCACGCCGCCGCCATTGACACCTTGCGCGGCTTGGTCCAACTGCTGGAGACCCAAGGCCTGCATGTCAATGAACTGACGGCCGCGCACAAGCGAGACTGGTTGCGAAGCGTCCTGGATGGCTATCAGCAGTTGATCGGCCTGCTGTTGAGCAGCAACAAAACCCAGCATGCCCAAGAAGCCTTCAGGCTGAGCGAGACTGTGAAGGCACGCGTGTTGGTGGATCAAATGGCCCAAGGCGATGCCGCAGCCTTGGCCGAGCTGCCGCCCGCCGATGCCGAGTCGCTACGCCAAAAGCAGGCGCAGCTGGCTGAAGTCAGCGCCATGCTGGCTCGCGGCGCTGCCACTGAAGAGCGCTCACAGCTATTGAACCGCGCCAACGCGCTCAGCCGCGAGCTGCATCAACTACGAGAAAAATTTGCGACTCAGTTTTCACGTTTTGCCCAGCTGACCCATCCGGTGCTTGTGGACGCCCAGGCGGGCGCACGTCTGCTGGGGCCCAAGCAGCGCTACGTGAGTTTCATGGTGGATGGACAGCACCATGTGCGAGCCGCCCTGCTGGCGCCTTCGGGTGAGTTGCTTTGGCTCGACTTGGGCGTGATCGAGAACTTGGATAACGACGTCGAGGCCATGCGGATGACCGCGGCCGGCGAGTTACGCAACCATGCGGCCGCTCGCAAGCAAGCGGCTGCATTGGCGCAGCGTTTGATCCAGCCTTTGAACCCCCACCTTCCCCCAGACGCCGAGCTCTTGCTATCACCCGACGGCCCGCTATGGCAACTGCCCTGGGATGCTTTGCCGGGACCAAACGGCAAGCCTTGGGGTTTGAAGATTCAAACCCAGCAGGTGCACAGCCTGGCGGTCTTGCAAAAAGTCCAACAACGCCTGGCGGCGCGGGCTGCAAGCAAGGACGAAAGTTCCAGTCTGCTGGCTTTTGGCGCGCCCAACTATCCACTGGCCGAAGACGGTAGTGCCGCACGCGGCCGCAGCCGCTACAGCCCATTGCGCGTCGGCCAAACAGCGCAGGACAGTGTCGCTGCGCTGACCGCGCTGCACTGGCCGCGCCTGCCCTTTGCGCAACTGGAAATGGACCGGGTGAGCGCCTTGTTCCTGCCCAAGGATGTGCGCCAGATCAGTGGCGATGCGGCCACCGAAACCTCGCTGCGCGGCCTGTCGGCCAGCGGCGAGTTGGAGCGCTATCGCTACCTGCTTTTCAGTGCGCATGGCTACTTTGACCCGAATCGGCCCGAGTTCTCCAGCCTGGTTCTCAAGCCCGAGGGAACAGAGACCGCGCGAGATGGCTTTGTCTCAGTGCCTGAATGGTTGGCGCTGCGCCTGAACAGCGAACTCGTTGCACTCTCGGCCTGCGAGACCGCGCGAGGCAGCGTTGTCAGTGGCGATGGTTTGGTCGGTCTGTCTTACGCGCTCTTTGTGGCCGGCAATGCGAATACGCTGGCCACACTCTGGCCGGTGGCCGATCGTGAAACCGCCCTCTTCGTCAGTCACTTTTTCTCACGTGTACGGCGCGGCGAAACGCACACCCAAGCGCTGGCCGAAACCAAGCGCTACTTCCTGCGCCATCCCGACCCGCGCCTACGCCAGCCCCGCCATTGGGCCGGCTTCGTGCTGTACGGCGCCTAATGACCAAGTCCCCGCACTGACGTCAAGGGAGCCCGACATGCTCAGCCAGATACCCCCGCGAAAACCCTCAAAGAAGTGACCTGACAAATCTGTCGCAGCTCGCTCTTCCTCGGCATCAAGCACTGAATCCGAAAGGGGAGCCATGTTCCGTCAATCAAAGAGTTGGCCTTTGTTGCCACTTGCCCTCGCCTTGTCCGCATGCGGAGGTGGAGGCGGGTCCACGCCCGAGCCACCCAAGCCTGGCGCCGTGGTGTTGAACTTGGCGGTTGACGAGGCAACCCTGAGTTGGAACAAAGCCAGCAGCCTGAAGGTGTTGGCCAACGACAGCGCCAGTCGTGGCGCACTCAGCCTGTCCGAGGTTAGCAAACCAGCCAACGGCACGGCCAAGATCATTGGCAGTGAGATTGAATACACACCAACCGCGGGCTATGTCGGCAGCGACACCTTTACCTACACCGCCCAGGGTGAAGACGGCAGCAAAGCCACGGCGGCGGTGAACCTGAAAATCAATGCAGCGCTGCTCTTGAAGGGCGTGGTCAGCGACGGCCCGATTGCTAACGCCGTCGTCACCGCTAACGTCGGCAGCAAGACCTTCACCGCCACGGCGGATGCGCAAGGCGCCTATTCACTACCGGTGCAGACCGACAGCTTGAGCGACTCCGTTCAGCTCAGCGCCAGCGGTGTGGGCACGCAAAGCGCGGTCAAGTTGACCAGCCTGCTGGGGGACATGGCAGCCCTGGGCAAGTTGGCAGACAAGGACGGGCAGCTGTCACCGGCCCAGGCATCCTCCACGCAAGTGACGCATTATTCCACTGCGCTGGCAGCCTTGGTCAAGGAAAACAATGGCAGCCAAGCGCCCTCCACCCTGGCCAAGCTCGAAGAGCTCAGCGCCGCGGTTTCTGGCGATCGCTTGATTGAGCTGGCCACGGCCATCAAATTGGTGGTGGACAAGGGCGTGGCCCTGCCAGCGGGCGTGGCCGACACGGCAGCGCTGGTGGCCAACCCAGGTTCGGCAGCGGCGCTGGCGGCCTTTTTGAAGACGCAACAGGCCCTGCCGGTCTATGAGGCCACGCGTGGCGAAGTACTGGCAGGCCCCGGCACCAACCAAGGCCAAGTCTTTGCGCCCAAGGAGGCGCAGAGCCAACTCTATTTTGTGGCCGAGTTGGGCCGCAGCGCCCTGCAACGGGTGGACTACCGTCCAGACGGCAGCGCAACCATCATCAACAGCAGCGGCACCCGCGAAGCCAAGTGGACCGCCAAGGCGGGAGAAATCGAGCTGACCCTGCTGACACCCTTCAGCCAGAGCAGCTTCTCAGCCGAACCCGACGCCACCGGTCAACAGTACGAAGTTCGCCTCGACACTGTGGGGGCCCGCTTCAAACAACTGGCCGGCGGCCCGCAAAAAGGCCAGGTCTTGGTGAGTCTTCACAACCGGCAGGAAGTCGTCAGCGGCAGCAACAAGGGCAAGGTACTGAGCGATGACTGGAGCTTCGCCTACCCGGCGAGCAGTCAGGACCTGCGCAGCCTCGCGCCGACGCAGGCATCCGACTTCCCGGTGGGTGCTCGATTTCCCGGCATCTTCGTCGAGTCGGAGTTGAAGGAATACGGCCAGGGCAACACGGCCGACATCATGGTCATCAACGGCGCCGGCACCGCAACGCTGCTACTCAGCGGCGTGAACTTGACCTGGTCGATTGTTGACGGCCAGTTGGTGACCTTTTACCCCAACGGCGCCGAGCGCCGCTACTCGATGCTGCGCGAGAACCTGCCCGGCGATCTGGTGTTGCTAATGGCGACCGACTACAGCAAGGGCCTGCCGCAACGTGCGCTCCCAACGCTGGCTACTCGCATGGATTCGCCACAAGGCTTCATTGCAGACGCGGGCCTTTACAAGCGCTGGTACAGCCGCCTCAATCCCAGTAGCTCAGACAAATTCGGCTTCGAGTTCCGAGCCGGCGGTACAGGCTTGACCCTCAATGTATTCAATGGAGTTGAAAGCAACCAAGCGCTCAGTTGGAGCATCAAGCCTGACGGAAACCTGCGCATGTTGCGCGGTACTTCTTCGATTCGCGAATGGAAGCTGCTGGCGCGTCAAGGTGCCAATTTGACGGTCCTGGAAAGTCAACAATCCGCGAGCAATGGCAGCATCACCATTCCCTGGCGCGTGGCGGTCTACACCGACACCAGTGCCAACAGCAGCGGAGGCGCCGCCAGCGTGGGCCAGTTCCTCAGCGTCAAGGGTGAGAAGTACCCCTTGCGCGTGAACTTCACCTTGGACTCGCAAGGCAAGATCACCGGCGGCGACTTCGACTTCCATGGTGTCAACGGCAGCATGGAGCCCTGTACCTGGTCGCAGGCCAATACCGCCACCTGCTTCGGCACCAACGGCAGCATCACGCCCAAGGTGCAGCAAGGCGGCCCACTGCTGCGTGAGTCCGGCAGCGCCAACAGCATCAGTTTGATCGACGGCCCGAACGACTACGGCTACACCTTCACCGGCACGCTGACCGGGCTGATTTGGACCGGCACCTGGACCAAGGTCGCCACGGCCATCGAACCCCGGGTGGACTCGGGCACCTTCTCGGTCAAGGTGGGGATTCGCTGAGCGAAGGGGCGCGAGCGCCCGTCGTGGAACGTGGAGCTGGGAGCTTGGAAGTCGAGCGGCAAAGGCTGCTAAACATGCCGCCATGTCGCCTTCCCGCTTCGACTCCCACCTGAACCTGACCCGCTGGCACCTAGCCTCCGGCTGCTACGTCAAAGAGGCGGCCGACCGATGTTTTGACATACCCGTCAAACGCACCGCCAACTCGCCGGGCGCCCTGGGCCAGTGGCGCGGTCGAAGTGAAAGATGCTTTGGCCTTGGAGGCAGGTCTTGCCTCGGCTGTGGTGTGGGTTCGCCTTGCACCAACTAAATAACGGTTTAGAAATGCTGCACTTCTCGTGCGCATATCACGCGATTGGAAATTCCCCAGGGATGACAAAGCTCTATTGGGTGGCCCCCGCACTGACACTGCGAGGCCGATCTGCACGCTCATTTGCCGTGCGACGCCAACCGATAGAGGAAGAGTCCCATGCAACGCAAGAATCGTCTCAGCCTGGCGTTCGTCGCCGCCGGCTGCATCGCGAGCACGCCGGTGTTCGCCGCTCCGGTGCTGCTCAGTCAGACCTTCCAACTCAGCAACGCGCTGGATCGCAATAGCGTCAGCCTGAACTTCGATTTGGGCAGCTTTTTGTCCGGCAAGGGCTATGGATCCAAGGACATCGTCTCGGGCAACGCCACGCTGCATGGTTTCTCGGACAGCCAATATGGCGCGGCCACAGCGACGGTGTACAGCGGCTATCAGGTCACAGGGCAAACCAGTCACCAGGTGCAGTATTCCTATTACGCGCCGGACTCCAACAACTGCGGTTCATGGTGGAACTCCTATCAAGGTGAAGGGCCTTGCAGGGACGCGGGATCTAGGACTGCTCAGTACAGCATCCAGGACACTATTTCCACCCATTACCGAGACATCAAACACGAGGATCTGGTCGCGGACAGCATGAAACTATTGATCGGCGACAGCAGCGCCAGCGATGTCGCGGAGAGCCGCAGCAGCTCCGTCGGAAACTATGGCGGCGCGCAATATGAAAATACTTTTTGCAAGGCCCGCGACTCGCGTAACAACTGCATCTACGACAAAAGATATGCCCAACAGCGGGACACCTATAGCGCGATCTATGGCGCGTTGGACACCAGCCTGAGTTTCGATGCGGCGGCCTTGCTGGACGTGCGCGGCGACGGGATCTTGGGGGTCGACGTACAGGCCACGGCCGGGCAGTTCAAGCTCAACTCGATCAGCTTTGACGTGATGGTGGAAAAAGCCGCCGCGGTGCCCGAGCCGGCGTCCTTGTTGCTGGCCAGTTCGGCCTTGGCTGGTTTGGTGCTGACGACGCGCCGGCGCCGCAAAGTGAGCACGGACAGCAAGCACTGAGCCAAGCTCCCGCGGCTGACGCTTGGTTCGGCTGCGCCAAGATGCGCGCCTGAAGGCGCTGTGGCCATCCGATGGCCCGGTTGGGCGCGGCTTGTAGGGCGGCCCGGGCGGCAAAGGCTGGCTAAACTGCCGCCATGTCGTCTCCCCGCCTCGCCTCCTATCTGAACCTGATCCGCTGGGACCGCCCCGCCGGCTGGTTGCTTTTGCTCTGGCCGACCTTGTGTGCGCTGTGGATCGCCGCCGATGGCTTCCCCGGTTGGCATCTGCTGATCGTGTTTACCTTGGGCACGGTCTTGATGCGCTCGGCCGGTTGCTGCGTCAATGATGTGGCCGATCGAGACTTCGACAAGCACGTCAAACGCACGGCCAATCGGCCGGTCACCAGCGGTGCCGTCTCAGTGAAAGAGGCGCTGCTGCTGGGGGCAGGTCTTGCCTTGCTGGCCTTTGTCCTGGTGCTGACGACCAATCCGCCGACGATTTTGCTGTCCGTTGCGGCGCTCGCGGTCACCCTGCTCTACCCCTATGCCAAACGCGTTGTGAACATGCCGCAGGCGGTGCTGGGTGTGGCCTTTAGCTTCGGTATCCCGATGGCTTTCTCGGCGGCACTGGGCGGCACGGAGTGGAGCTTAGGCGCCATCAAAGCGGCGGTGCCGCTGTCGGCCTGGGCGCTGCTGGTGGCGAATCTGTTTTGGGTGCTGGCCTATGACACCGAGTACGCCATGGTCGACCGCGACGACGACATCCGCATCGGCATCAAAACCTCGGCGCTGACGCTGGGCCGCTTTGATGTGCTCGGCGTGATGGCCTTTTATGCGATCTATCTGGGCCTCTGGACGGCCTTAGGGCTGCGCCTAGGCCTGGGGCTCGTCTTTTTGCTCGGCATTGGCGTGGCCGCGGCCCAAGTCGTCTGGCACTACCGCTTGATCAAGGACCGCAGCCGCGATGGCTGCTTCAGGGCCTTCCGTGAAAACCACTGGTTAGGCTTTGCGGTTTTCGTCGGTACTGCCTTGGACTTGCTGCTTCGCTGAAGGGGCAATGCCCCAGTCAGTTTCATTTCGCGCGCGCTTGTCACGCCAACGCAACTGACCGACTCGACCATCCATAACGCCTGCGGCGTGCCGGTGCCGGCCAACTTGACATTGGCAGCGTCAGCGCTGGCAAGTCAGGCGATGTGAGGATCACACAGGTCCGCGCATCGCCTCCATTTGCCATTGGCGAGAAAGCGTCCCCGACCATCAACTCGAACCGTCGTCAGGGCGGCACTGCGCGAGGCAGTGCCAGCCGCCAGACAACACCCCGAGGGGTGGCGCAATCAGGCGGCTTTGAGCGACGCCTTCAGCGCCTTACCCTCGGCGCGCTTGGCCCGGGTGGCGGCGCGCTGGTAAGACTCTTCGGCCTTGGCGCGCAATTCGACGGCCTTGGCCAGAGCGGCTTGGTACTTCTCGATCGTGTAGGTGTTCTCGGTGCCGATGTAGACGCTACGTCCACGCGGTGCCGCACCATAACGAGGCAGAGACACGGCAAAGCTGCAGTCGCGCACGCGGCTGCTGGCACGCTGACGCACGATAGGCCCGGAGATGCCGACCGGCAAGTCGTTGCCCTTGTTGCCACTGGGCTTGCGCTGCAGCCGAGAAGGCGCAGGCAGCTTGGCAATTCGGCTCAACAATTCTTTGGTCGCGAGGGCCAGCGCTCGTGCGGCACCACTGCCGTCTTGCGAGTGATCCGAGAAGAGCTTGGTGCCGCCATATCGCAGTTGCCAACCATGTGTGCTCTGGTGGTCAATGCGCTGGATGCACTGGGGAACAGCAAACTGTTCACCGCTAAAAATGACAATGTCACGTGTTTTCATGAGATTCCTCAATACGGCTGATGAACCCCCCTAATTTGTAATTCTACGGCCTATTGTTCATTTTTGTGCGACCCCTAACGCGTCCAATAGTCGGCATATAGGCCGCCAATTCAGGATTAAACAACTCCATCACACGTAACTGGGCATTGCAGCGGCTGAATACCGAGTTGCGGGACCACAACATCTGCTTGGAAGCCGGCTCTCCGGTGGCGGCCAGCCATTGCTTTTCCATCTGACGGCGGGTATGGCCATAGCGCGCCAGCCGCACGGGCTGCAAAACGCTGCGGTGCACGCGTGGGTCGGCATAGAGCAGGTCAGCCAGCGGCCTGCGACCCAGGCCCTTCAGCGCCTGCCAAGGTCCAGCCAGGGCGCTCGAATGCAAGCTTGAGCGGGCCCAGACCAGCGGCCGGCCGTCAACGCGCAAAATCACTTCCCGCACCAGCGTACAGCCGCGCCGCGGGCGGCCGAGTGCGTCCAGCTCACGCGTACGCAGTGGCGCCGTGCGCTGGCTCAGCAGTTGCACCTCGAAGCGATCTCCCAGCTGCGCCAGGCGGCGGCTCAAGGACCCCGGTGCGCGCAGCCAGGCACGCAGGCTGAGTCGACTGGCGAGACCCATCGAGGCAGGGACTCCGGCTTCAGGCCTGGCCGAATTCGTCGCCCAGCTCGCGGGCGCGCTGCTGCGCCGCCCTGACCGCGCGTTGGATCGACGCAGCAACCCCATCGGCCTGCATGCTGCTGAGCGCGGCATAGGTGGTGCCGCCCTTGGAGGTGACGCGCTCGCGCAGCGTCGCCGGCGTTTCGTCCGACTGCTGCGCCAAGGCGGCGGCGCCGGCGCAGGTGGACAGGGCGAGTTGGCGCCCTTGCTCGGCGCTCAGACCCATCTCCACGGCGGCGGCCATCATTGCCTCGACAAAGTAAAAGAAATAGGCCGGGCCAGAGCCGGACAAGGCCGTCACGGCGTCCAAATCCTGCTCGCGCTCCAGCCACAGCAGCTCGCCGGTCGGCGCCAGCACGCGCTCGACCAGCCGTTTGTCGCTGTCGCTGACCTCGGGGCGGGCATAGAGCCCGGCAATACCGCGGCCAATCAGCGCCGGCGTGTTGGGCATGGCGCGCACGATGCGTTGGGCGCCGCAGGCCTGCACCAAGGCATCGCTGCGGATGCCGGCCATCACCGACAGATGCAGAGCCTGGGCCACAAAGGGTGCGCAAGGCGCGGCGGCCTCGACAAACATTTGCGGCTTGACGGCCCACATCAGCAGCTCGGCCTGAGCCAGCGACGCGTCGGCCGCGGCCAGGGCCTGCAGCCCGAAATCGGCCGCCAGCTTGGCGCGCTGCGGCGCATAGGGCTCGACCACGATCAGGCGCTCACGCGGATGACCGCCCTCCAGCAAACCGCCAAGGATGGCGCTGGCCATATTGCCGCCGCCGATGAAAGCCAGCATGGGGTAGCTCATCTCAGTTCGACGCCGCAGGGGTCTTGGCCGGCGCCGAAGCCGGCTCGGCGGGATTGGTATGCACCACCACGCCCGGAGAGAGCGAGATGTCGTTCGCCACCGTCACCTTGGTCACGTAATGGCGCGTCTCACCGAAGCAAGAGGTGGGCAAGCCCACCTTCTCTTCATAGTGCAGGGTCACGCGCCGCCCCATCACCTCGGTCAACTCGGCGGCCACCGCGTCATTGGCGACGGTGAACGCAAACTTCTCCACCGTTGAACTGCCGGGGATGGAGACCAGGGCCAACTCGCCCTCCCAGGTTTTGCAGATCCAGCCCTTGTTGGAGAGTTTTTGAATCCAGCCGGCGCGCTCGCCCGAGGAGTAGCTCCAATGCAACGCGGCATAGAAGTAGCCGGTTAGCAGCACGGCCAGCACCAGCAAGGCCAGGAAAACGCGTTTGAGGGTCATGGTGGGCGAAAAGGTTCGGTCAGAGGGAGCGCGCAGCGTCAGCCATTCAAGGCGACAAAATCAGTCGGGGGCGATGTTACCGCCCCGGCGTTAAGACGCTCCCCAGCACCAAGTAGAGGCTGGTGGCCCCATCGGACGCCCGGCCAGCGCCGAAATAGAGCGGGCCGACGAAGGTGTCCAGGCCCACATAGACCGCCACCGACTTGCGCCAGGCTTCCGAGTTGGCCCACAACAGAGGATCGGTCACCCGCCCCAGCTCCAGCGACAAACCGCCGTACGCGCCTTCCAGCAGCTGACCTTGGGCCACCCGGCGGTAATACATCAGGCGGGCGAATTCCAGGCGCTGGCCCAAGAGCTGACCCTGGGCATAGCCCGACTGCTGCAAAAAGCCGCCCCACTGAACCAAGCTTTGACCGGGCAAGTGATTGTTGCCAATGGGGCCGGCACCGACCAGGGCCAGGTTGAGGGTGTTCTCGCCGAAGGTGTAGGCCGCGGCCGCCGTGCCGTCCCACTTGGTGTAGGCATCGTCGGCGCCCAGGCTCGGCATGGATCGGTAAACATTGATACCAGTCAGCCAACCGGAGCGCGGGAACAGCACGCTGTCCAGCCGGTCCAGTTGCAGGCGCGCATTCAGGCCGCCGGTGGCCACTTGGAGCGACCGGGGCACACCGATGCCTTCCCCGGTGTCGAGCCGCGCACTCACGCGACCCCGCTGCGCGCCCAAGCGGAACTCCCCGTACTGATAGAAGTGCCGCCCCAGATCCAGCCCAACCTGGCGCGACACCAGGGTGAAGATCGACTGGCGGGCATCGCCGGCGTAGACCGAGACGCTGCTGCGACCCACATTCAAGCTGGGGGCGACAAACCAATCCTGTCGCGCGTCCAAGGGTTGATAGAACTCGCTGTTCAAGCTGTGGTTGTAGCCTAAGCGCAGATCGGTGCGCCACTCGGCGCCAAGGGAGTTGATCCAGGTGCGACGGTAGGAAGCAAACAAGCTGGCCTGCGATTCGCTGCCAAAGTCGCTGCTCATGCCCAGGCCAAAGCGCAGATAGTTCGGGCCCCAGCTCTTCTCCATGGCTTCAATGGCCAAGACACGCTTGTTCTTCTCGGACAAGACGCGGTAGTTGACATGCTCGAAGTCGCCGCTGCCATAGAGCCGGCGCATATCGGCATCCAGCACCTCTTGGTCGATCGGCGCCTTGGCTGTAGTCACCATCAGCGAAGCGGCGGCCTCCGGATTGACGCGCTTCAGATTGACGAAGCGCAGCTCATCCACCGGGCGCAAATCGGCCGAGAGCGTGGCCATTTGCCGCTGGCGCAAGGCCGCATATTCTTCGGGCGACACCGAGTAACGGCTCAGCTGCTGGGCCACCAGCCGCGCCGCGATCTCACCCTTGGGGGTAATCTGGGCCAAGTGGTCAAAGTCAGCGGTCGAGAAGTCGCCCAGGTCGGGCGAGATCAAGACATCGCCGGGCCGCAAGGATGCCAGCGAGGCCTGCACATTCTGCTCGGTCAAGATGCTCAGCATCTGGTTGGCCACGCCCAGCACGCCATTGAGCTGCTCGCGCTTCAGCAAGGGGGTGCCCACATTGACGGCGATCACCACATCGGCGCCCATGGCGCGCGCCGCATCGACCGGCAGATTGCTGGTCAACATGCCGTCCACCAAGAGCAGCCCACCAATCTCGGCCGGCGCCACCGCCCCCGGCACCGCCATGCTGGCGCGCATCACATTGGCGATATCCCCTTCGCTGAAAACCACCGGCTTGCCGCTGACCAAATCGGTGGCCACCGCACGGAAGGGAATGGGCAAACGATCAAAGTCCCGGTAGCCACGCACCTTGGTCAGCTGGCGTAGCACCGTCTCCAACTGCACGCCCGACACAAAGCCCTTGGTGACGGTGGCCTCGGTGCCGCCCAGGCCGATCTCGGGGCCGACGAAGTTATAAAAATCGTCTTGCTTGCGGCGCATGGTCAGCTCTTGGCGAGGCGCCTTCTCCTTGAAGAGCTTTTCCACCGTGATGCCGGCATTGACGGCGTCCATCTCGTCCACGCTCATGCCGGTGGCGTAAGCGCCCCCCACCAGCGCACCCATGCTGGTGCCAGCAATGCAGTCGATCGGCACCCGCAGGTCTTCCAACACGCGCAACACCCCCGTGTGCGCAGCGCCACGCGCGCCGCCGCCAGACAGCACCAGGCAGATCTTCGGGCGCTTGGCCACTTGCGGCGCCGGTTCCTCCTCGGCCGCATAGGCACCAAGCGGCCAAGCCAGAGACAAAGCCAGCGACACGGCAAGCGCGGCGGGGCTGAGGCGAAATTTCATGACTGAGTTCATCCAGGGGGCTGGGGGGAAAGACATTCGACCTATTGCTTCAAGGCCGCCGCGCTCGGCTTGCCATTGTTGCCGCTCGCGACCGCTTCCTTGGCGGGGGCCCGTATGCGCAGCGAAAAATCGGCCGCCTGATCGGCCGCCTGCGCGCGGGCATTGATGTGCACGCGGCGTTGCAAGTCAGGCAGGCTCATGCCCGGCTCAAGCTCCAACAGGTCGTGCTCGTACAAGTACTCGGGCACATGGCCGCTGGCAATGATTTTCCAGCTCATCGGCAGATCGGCCGGGTTGATGCGTGCGTTCAGCCAGAGATTGGTAGTGCAGTTGGTGAACAGGCTGTTGTAGAACGCCGGCTGCCGGTGCAGCTCATTCATCTGCCGCAGGTACTCCAGAAACACCCGGCGCCCGGCTTCGGGCTTGACCTTGATCCGGTAGACATAGACATCCTCCGGCGGGTCGCGGCGGTAATTGGTGCGCACCCGTATCAGGTCACGCTCGTCCCCCACCGCGTAGAACAACTCGTATTGGCGGAAGAAGCCCTTCAGCGTCGAATAACCCTCACCCTTTTCGGTGCGGGTCTCGATCGAAATCGCCAGATGGTTGCCATCCGAAAACGCAAAGCTGAGGAAGACATGCGCGATGTGCGGGCCCATCCAGTAAGAGGTCACCAGATCGATGCCCTCGAACTTGCTCAGGTCGAAGCGCTTGTCGTAATAGGCCGGCGTGAAGTCCAGCTCGCTGCGGTAGTCGAAATTGCGGATGTTGTGGACGGTGACGAACTGACCGTTGATCGTGGCAGAAGGCGAAACCGCGACCTCATCACGCCAGTTGCGCTCATTGGAGGGCTGCTGCTGAAAGTACAGCAGCACGGTGGCCAGGAACAGCGCCGCAAACACGGCCCAGGCCAAACGCCGCCAAAACACCCGCACCTGCGGCAACAAGCCCAGCAAGGCCAGCACACTGGCCAGCCCCATGGCGGCCAGGCAGGCATAGCGCTGATCGACGCTCAAGGACCCGCTCAGCCACAGGGCGGCCAAGCTCCAGCCACCACACAGCAGCACCGCCAAGCCCCAGAACACGCGGCCCAAACGTTCCACCCAGGTCATGCAGCCGCTCCTGTGCACGCGCAGCGTTTCTGCGGCTCAGGCTGAACGCCAAGCTGTGCCGCGTACAAGGACCCGCCCATCAATAGGTCTCGGGGATGAATCGGAAGGGGTAGTCCGGCTCTTGGTAGTCGCCGCGTTTCTGGCGCTTCGGCAGGTTGACCTTCTCGCGGGGCAGGGTTTCGTAGGGAATGCTGCGCAAGATGTGCTGAATGATGTTGAGGCGGGCGCGCCGCTTGTCATCCGAATGCACGGCAAACCAGGGTGCCCAGGAGCTGTCGCTGGCCTTGAACATTTCGTCGCGGGCGCGCGAGTAGTCGTACCAGCGGCTGTAGGACTTCAAGTCCATCGGCGACAACTTCCAGAGCTTGCGGCCGTCTTCGATCCGGTCGGTCAGGCGCCGGGTCTGCTCTTCGGGGCTGACCTCCAGCCAGTACTTCAACAGGATCACCCCGGAGGCGACGATGGCCTTCTCGAAGGCGGGCACGATGTCCAGAAAGTCCTTGGCCTGTTGATCGGTGCAAAACCCCATCACCCGCTCGACGCCGGCGCGGTTGTACCAGCTGCGATCAAAGATCACCACTTCGCCGGCGGCCGGCAGGTGTTTGACATAGCGCTGCACATACATCTGGCTCTTCTCGCGCTCGGTCGGCGCGGGCAAGGCCACCACCCGGAACACGCGCGGGCTGACCCGCTCGGTCAGGGCCTTGATGGTGCCGCCCTTGCCGGCGCCGTCACGCCCCTCGAACACGATGCAGACCTTCAGCTCATGGTGTTGCACCCATTCTTGCAGCAGCACCAATTCGACATGCAGCTTTTCAAGCGCCTTGTCATAGTCACGGGCCGAGACCGGTTTGCGGTCCGGGTTCGCACCCGAAGTCAGTGTGGCTGCGCCGCTGTGACCGGCAGCCGCCACGCCGCCCTCGGTGGCCGACGGCTTGGCCTTGCTGTGTGCGCTGCTCTTCTTACTTGCCACCATGAGGGCTCCTGCTGGACGGGTTGGGGTCAATAGTTGATTCAGGCCTCGGGGGCGCCGAGGCGGTCGCCAAAGCGCTCGCGCAGGCGCTCCACCACCTGGCTGACGATGGCCAGCGCCTGCTCCGGGCCCAGCACCTCGATCGCCTTGGCCTGGTCCGAGTAATGCATCATCAACAGGCCGCGCAGCTTGCCGAAGGAGGCCGGCTTCTCTTTGCCGCAGACGCTGATGTCGCCACGCAGAATGCGTTCGATCACGCCCGGCGTGATCAGCGGCGCCTCGCACATCATGGCCAGCGTAGCGATCTCTTTGTCGATTTCCTCGAAATGCATGGACCAGCGGCCGGTGCGGTAATTGGGTTCGACTGACATGGCGACTCTCCTTGGGCTAGCGGTGAAGCAAAAAACGCGCGCGGCGCGCGGGCCAAGCGGGCAAAACAGGCCCCTGATGCCGCCACTCTAACGCCTGCTTGCGTCGGACACATGAAGGCGGTCTCAAGTTACAAGTTTGCCAACACGCGCTCTGGGGCTGGGTGGTGCCCCAATTGAGTGAGTCATCTTGGGCAGTTATTCTCTCGGCGCCCAAATCCGGCATCCCAACCCAGCGGCCACCCCGCCCTATTTCAGCCAAGGCCACGATATGCACACAATGCCTGCCCCCGCCATGGAGCCCTTGACCGGCTACCGCGAACTGCCCAGCGAGACCATGCTGGAGCGCGCCCACACGAACTACGAGAACTTGTTGCGCCGCCGCACCGTGCGCGACTTTGACAGCCGCCCGGTCGATCGCGCGGTGATCGAACAATGCCTGCTGGCGGCCGGCACCGCACCGTCGGGGGCCAACCAGCAACCCTGGCACTTCGTCGTCATCAGCGACGCCGAGCGCAAGGCCCAAATTCGTGCCGCCGCAGAGGAAGAGGAGCGCAGCTTCTACAACGGCCGGGCGCCGGAAGAATGGTTGCGCGCCCTGGCACCGCTGGGCACCGACCAGCACAAGCCCTTTCTGGAAGAGGCGCCGTTGCTGATCGCCATCTTTGCGCAGAAGTATGGGATCGATGCGAACGGCGAACGCTTCAGCCATTACTACGTGCCCGAGTCGGTCGGCATCGCCACCGGCTTCCTGATCAGCGCCTTGCACGACGCCGGGCTGGCCACACTGACCCACACGCCCAGCCCGATGGGATTTCTCAGCAAGCTGTGCGGACGCCCCGACTCCGAGAAACCGGTGATTCTGTTGGTGGTCGGCTATCCCAAGCCGGGTTGCCAGGTGCCGGTGCATGGTGGCCTCAAAAAACCGCTGAGCGCCATCAGCACCTGGCTCTGAGCGTCTCAGCGCAACGCTAGACATGCCGCTCTAGCGCAGCCGAAAGGGCGGCGTCATCCGGCACGTGGACAATGGGGGCAACCATGACAAGCCTCGTCCCCTTGCCCACGCTGCACACAGCCACGTTGCTGATCGTCTACCAGATGGTCGCTTCCTTGATGATGGTCGTTGCCATTGGCAGCGCCTGGCAGACGCGGGGGCGCTACGGACTTTGGTACTGGGCCGGGGCATTCGCCGCCGTCGCCCTGGCGCAACTGATTCGCACGATCGGCCTGGCCGCCGGTGCGCCAACAGCGATGTGGAACATCGGCCATATCGGCGGCGTGGTCTCCAGCGGCTTGGTGCTGCTGGGCGTGCGCGCTTTTCTCGGCCTGCCGCTGCGCCGGCCGCCGGTGCTGATCATCGTCGCCGTTGCGTCGCTGGCCTCGCTGATTTGCGCGCTGCTTGCCATGCCGGGCTGGGTGTCACTCACGCTGACCTTGTTGGTCAGCGCGGCACTGCGCCTGTGGGCCTTGCCGCCCCTGCTGCGCGCCTGGCGCAATGATGGCGGTTTCCCGCTCTTCCTGATGCTGCTGGACATGGCCATCTGGGTGCTGGCCTTTACGATGCGCGGCCTGACCTCGACCCCCTGGTTTGCCGGCTCGGAAGAAATAGCTCGGGTCGTCAACGCACAGTGGCTGCTGCTCTTCATCGCACTGCTGATGGTGCAATCCCTGGCCATTCTCTTGCTGATCAACAGCGAGTTGCAGCGCAGCCTGTGGGCCTTGATCGAGATTGACCCCTTGACCGGCCTGCTGAACCGGCGCGGCCTGAAGAACCGCCTCAGCCGCCTGCGCCAACGCAACAGCAGCCGACCCGATGCAGACGCGGGCTTGGTGGTGGCGATGATCGACTTTGACCACTTCAAGTCCATCAATGATCGCCACGGCCATGCCGCCGGCGACGCCGTGCTGCGCGGCCTGGGGCAGTTGTTGCTGGCGCATGTGCGGCCTAATGATCTGGCCGTTCGCATGGGCGGCGAGGAATTCGCGGTGGTCTGGCAAGACGTGGATGCCGAAGCCGCACTGGGACTGGCCGAACGCCTGCGCCAGAGCGTGGACAGCAGCAGCTTCAGCACATCGGTGGGGCCAATCCACGCCACGGTCAGCATCGGCATCGCCATGCCGCGCCAACAGGCCGAGGCCTTGGACGAGTTGCTGGGCCGGGCCGACTCGGCGCTCTACAAAGCCAAGCGCGAAGGCCGCAACCGGGTGGAACAAGCTTTTTAGCCTCAGCAGAGCGAACGGCGCCAAGACCGGCGCTGCCTTAGACATCAAGAGTGCCACCAGCGTCGGCTATGCTCGCGGACAGGGACTCCACATAACAAGGCATGTACACGCTCCAACAAAGGCTGGTGCTCGCCACCGCCTTGGTTTTCTCGGTTGCTTCGCTGGTGATTCTTTTGGCGACCCGCTGGATCGTGGCGGACGCCATGGCCCAGGAAACCCAGCGCGCTGGCGAGCGCAGCGCATCCTTGCTTTCGGCGGCGCTGGCGCCCTTGCTGGCCGAGTCAGACCTGGCGGCCGTGGACGAGCAGGCCCAAGCCTTGGTCCAGCGCGGCGCCTTCAGCTATTTGCGCATCAGCGACACCCAGGGGGTGCAAATCGCCAGCGCCGGGGTCTTGCAGGACAGCGAAGCGCAGGGCTTCGAGCGCGCCCTGCGCTTGGGCTCACACAGCTATGGGCAGGCCCAGTTCGGCATCACCCGCATCGGCGAGCGGCAGGCGGCGCAACAGGTCTTTTGGCAACTATTGGCGGTGTGCCTGGGCACCTTGCTGCTGGCTGCCGGCCTGCAGGTCTATCTGTCGCGGTTGTTGACGGCGCGCTTGGGCGACTTGCGGCGGGGCGCCGACAGGATGGCAGCCGGCGAGCCCCGTGTGCAGATCGAGGCAACGGGGCGCGACGAACTGGCGCGCTTGGCGCGCGCGTTCAATCAAATGTCCGCCACCTTGTCGGAGCGCTTTGATGCGCTGGGCGTGGCCGAGCGGTCTTTACAGGAAGCCAACGAAGCCCTGGAGCAACGCGTGGCGCAACGCACCCAACACCTGGAAGACACACTCAGGAAGCTGCGCCGCACCCAGGCCGAACTGGTCGAGGCGCAGAAGCTCGCCTCGCTGGGCGCCTTGGTGGCCGGCATTTCCCATGAGCTCAATACCCCGATCGGCAACGCCGTTACGACCGCCTCCACCCTGCAAGACCTGCTGCACGAAACCGGCGCCATGGTGCAAGCCCAGCAAGTCTCGCGCCGCGGCCTGACCGAGGCTTTGGAGAACGGCGAGCAAATGGCCAGCCTGGTCTTGCGCGCCACCCAAAGAGCGGCCGAGCTGATCAGCAGCTTCAAGCGCGTGGCGGTGGATGACAGCTCCGATCAACGCCGCTCGTTTGAGCTGCAAGGCGTGCTGCGAGATTTGCTCTTGAGCTATGGCCCTTTGCTGAAGCAAAAAAGCTGGCAGATCAAGCTGGAGGTGCCCGAGGGCATCTTGATGGACAGCTACCCCGGCCCCTTGGACCAGGTGGTCGGCAACCTGATTCAAAACGCCGAGCGCCATGCCTTTGTCGGCCGCGACGCCGGCCTGCTGAAGATCAGCGCCACGGCCACCGACGAACAGGTCGAGCTGCGCATCCAGGATGATGGTGTCGGCATGAGCGACGAAACTGTCAGTCGTATCTTCGAGCCCTTTTTCACCACCAAGCTGGGCCAGGGCGGCTCCGGCCTGGGCCTGTCCATCGTGCGCAATCTGATCTGCGGCTTGTTGGGCGGCCAAATCACGGTACAAAGCAGCGAGGGACAGGGCAGTTGCTTCATCATCACCCTGCCCCTGACGGCGCCAAGCCGGGTTGCCGACACCGGCCCCGGCGCATTGAATTGATCATGGCCAAACAGGATGCTTGAGATGCAAGACCGCAAGGCATGGACGCGCCGACATTGGCTGGCATGGCTGAGCAGCTTGGCGGGCTCGTCCGCCTGGGCGCAAGCACAAGGCGGGCCCAGCGCAGCCTCCCTCCCTGGCAACAGCCTGGTCTTTGGCATGGTGCCCTACCTGCCGGTGCAGCAGCTGGTGCGACTGTATGAGCCCATCGTCGGCCTGTTCGCAAGGAAACTCCACAAGCCCTGCCGGCTCGGCTCGGCGACCGACTTCACCCAGTTCATTGAGCGTGCCCGCGGCGGCGAATTCGACCTGGTCGGCGCCTCGCCGCATGTAGCTCGCATCTTGCACCGCGAAGCGAACTTCTTGCCGCTGGTACGGGCCACCGCGCCGCTGGAGCCGCTGTTCATCGTGCCGCTGGCCAGCCCGATCAAGCAGTTGAAGGATTTGGCGGGCCAATCGCTGCTGGTGGCCGACCCCTTTGCCGTGCATGTCTTGATCGCCCTGCGCCATCTGCGCGACCAGGGTCTGGTGCCGGGACGCGAAGTGAAGCTGCTGATCGCCGGCACCCAGCGCAATGGCGTGCAGCGCATGCTCAAGGGCGACGCGGCGGCCGCCGTCGGCTCAGCCTCGACCTTGGCGCTCTTGCCGCACGATTTGAGCAGCCGCTTTCGCGTTTTGGCGGCCGCGCCCAAGGGGCTGACTCCGATGGCCTACCTGGCTCATCCGCGGCTGCGCTCGCAGGTTGGCGCGCTAACCCAAAGCCTGCTGGCCTTCCCCCAAACGGCCGAGGGGCTGGCCATGTTCAAGGAAACTCAGCATGAAGGCTTGAGCCCGCTGACGGCGGCCGAACTGGCCGGCGCAGACCCTTTGGTGGTGGAGTACTACAAGCAGCGGGCCGACAACTGATGTCCGGCCCGGCGGCCGGCTAGCGCAGAGGCTGACCCGGCCCTTGTGTGCCCTCCGAGCGTGCGCTCAGGTAAGCGTACAGGTCGACGATATGGGCGTTCACCACCGGATCACTTTGCCAGGCCGGCATGACGGCTTGGCCGATCGGACGGGTGCTCAAGCCAGCGGCATTGCCACTTGCCTTGGACGCGGCCCAGTCATAGCGCTTCAGCACCAAATTGGCAAAGCGATCGGAACCCATCTCTCGCACACGTGGCAGCAGGTCGGGCGCCTTGACCGTGCCGGTGGCAGCTGCACCATGGCAGGCCGCACAGTTTTCTTGAAACACGCGCCAGCCAGTGGCCACCGAGCCCGGCAACTTGGCCGCCTCGGCAATCTCCTTGGCACCCTGCTTGTTTTGAATCTCGATGGCACAGCCGCTGACCAGCAAGGCCAACAGCGTGCTTATCGCGGCCGCGCCGCGGAGCGCGCGAGGAAGCGCCGATTCACGGCCATGGGTGGGGTAGGCGACTTGTTGGGAATTCATCTTGCATGCCTCCTGGGTGCTATGGCTTGTGATCATTGTGGCGCGGCCCTGCGGCTAGGAATTGATCAAGATCATGCGGAATCGGGCGACGGCCTCAGTCGTCGCCCGTCCCCACCTGAACGCCATTGCGGCCGCCGTTCTTGACCGCGTACATGGCGCGGTCGGCGCGGATCAGCGCGGTTTCAGCGCTGCCATCGGTCCAGCGCATGGCGCTAACGCCCACACTCACCGTCACCGGGATGATGGCACTGCGGAACTGGGCCGGGTTTTGTTCAACGCGCTGGCGCAAGCGCTCGGCCAGCGCCAGCGCATCCTCGATGCTGGTGTCCGGCAGCAGCAGGGCAAACTCCTCACCGCCAATGCGCGCCACCACGTCCAAGGGGCGCGTCCCCAAGCGCATCAGCAGGGTCACATGGCGCAGCACGGCGTCCCCGGCGGCATGGCCCAGGCTGTCGTTGACATGCTTGAAAAAGTCCAGATCCAAGGTCACCACGCAGCTGCAAATCTCGGTCTTACGCTGAATGCGGCCGTACTCGGCATGCAGGCGTTCCATGAACTGGCGACGGTTGGCCGCGCCGGTCAGGTGGTCGGTGCTGGCCTGGCGACGTAACTCCTGGCGCGTGCGGACCAACTCGGTGATGTCTTCAAAGCTGGCATGCACCTCGGTCAAGGCGCTCTGCTTGAACAAGGGCGTGGCATGCACCTGCAGCCAGACCAGGCTGCCGTCGGGCGTGTGCACACCCATCACCACCTGGCGCACCGGCAAGCCCAAACGCAAGGCTTCCATGGCGGGATGCTGCTCGGGCGGGAAGTCACTGCCGTCTTCGCGGATCGCATGCCAACCGGGATCAAACGGCGTCTTGCCCAATAGCTGCGCCGCTTCAAGGCCCAGGATTCGGCCGGCGGCCGGGTTGGCGGCGGTGATGCGAGCGCTGCGGTCGTGGTACACCACGCCCAGCGGCACGGTTTCAAAAAATGTTCGGAAGGTCTCCTCGCTGGCCTTCAGCGCAATCTGGGCTTGTCGGCGCACGCTGACATCGGTCAGCACGCCGGTCCACAGCACGACGCCATTGGCTTGCACCTTTGAGTTGGCCTTGGCGTGCACCCATTTCAGCACGCCGTCCTGGCTGCGGATTTGCAGCTCACATTCCCAGTTTTCGCCGCCGCGCAAGGCCCGACGCAAGGCCTCTTTGCATTCGGCGCGGCCGTCTTCCAGCGCGCAGCGCCACAGGCTGCGGCCATCACCGCAGGCCTGCGCGGGGCTGAGGCCGAACAAGGCCTCAATGCCGGGGCTGAAGTAAAAAAACCGCGGCCTGCCGCTCGGGCCGCGCTGCATGCGGAACAAGGCACCGGGTACCGAAGCCGCCAGATCGCGCAACTCCGCCTCGTGGCGACGCAGCACTTCTTCCACCAGCTTCAGCTCGGTCACATTGTCATGCGCCACCACAATGCGCATCGGCTCGGCGCCTTGCACCCGCGACACCCGCGCCAGATACCAGGCCGGCTGATCGCCCGAGGGGCAGGGATATTCAAACTGGAAACTGTCTAGCCGACCGGCCAAGACCTCCTTCAAACGTGCCGCAAACGGCGCCGCATCGGGCGAAGGCAGGATGGCCATCGGCAGATGACTGGCTCTCTCGCAGGCCGCGAGGTAGTTGCTGCCTTCGCAGCATTGGTCGGGCTGCCCACCCTGGCGCGCGGCAAAGTCACGCCAGGCCCGATTGACCTTGATGATGGTGGCGTTCTCGTCAAGCACGCAGATGTGGGCGGCCAAGGCGTCCATCACCGACAAAATCATGCGGCGCGAGTCTTCTTTCGTCTGCTCCAGTTGGGTGCGAGCGGTGATGTCCAGCACATAGACCAGACGGCTCATTTGCCCGTCTTCGCCCACGACGGCGACCGACTCCGACAAGACGCGCAATTGCCTGCCATCACGCCGCTGCACATCCCATTCGCCCTTGAGCTCGCCGCCTTCGCGCAGAAACTGCTGATGGCGCTGCATCACCTGGGCTTGTTGCTCGGGCGGAAACACCATCAAAAAGCTGCGCCCCAGCATCTCGGCTTCAACATAGCCATACAGCGCACAGTAGGCCGGATTGACGGCCCGGTAGATGCCATCGGCCTCGATCACGGCCACGCCGACCGGCGCATGCCGGACCAGAGCCTCCAGCCAAGGCCCTCCGGCAGGCAGGCCACCGCTGCCCGGCGGCGGCTGCAAACGCTGATCTGGATTCGGCATCGCCTCCCCCTTTTAATCGAGCCGCCCGGTCGGCACCGATGCAAGTGCCGTGAAGAACTACCTCAAAGATCGGGCTGAACCCTCAATTTACCCTTCCGCTGCGTCCGTGTGTATATCTGCTGACAAATCTGCACAAAAGAAAAATGGGGCGCCGAGCGCCCCATTTCTAAAGTAGCCGTAACTTCGGAACTCAGTGCAGTCCGGCCAACAGGGCCGCGTTGCCGCCCGCGGCCGCGGTGTTGATGGTCAGCGTTTGCTCGGCACTGAAGCGGTACTGCTGGCGCACATCGAACAACTCTCGGGCCGTGATCAAGGGGCGGATCGCCCCGTCATCGGCCGCCAGCTGACGCAGCAGCGCCCGCTCGGCGCCGGCATTGGCAGTCAACAAACACACCCCCGCGACGCGCTCATCGTCCAGCAAACTGCTCAGGCTGGACGCCGAGGCCGGCAACAAAAGCAAGGCCTCGGTCGGCAGGCCGACAGCGCGCAGGCGGCTTTGCAACTGTTCGGCCTGAGCGGCGCAGGTGCTATCGACCAACAGCGCCACGCTATTGCCAGCCACCAGGGCGGCCGCCAGCGCCAGCGCCAAGGCCTCTGGGCCCGCGCCGGCCGCTTGCAGCGCCAGCACACCACGGCCATGCAGACGCAGCGCATTGCTCTCGCCGGTCGGGCCGGGCAGTTGCTGCTCGGCCAATAGGCGTTCGGCCTGGGCCAAGCGTTGGCTCACCGCGCCGTCAAAGACCCGCGCCAACGCCGCAGCGCGCTCGCTCAAGGGCTTGGTACTCCAAACCTCATGGCCGGCCGCCAGGGCCGCGACGGCGGCCGGAACCTCCACCGCCGGCAAGGCGGGCGCTGCCGCAGCGGGCGCAGCCGCGACCGCCGGCACCTCGGCCAAAGCGCAGAAGCGGTACAGATAGTTCGGACCGCCCGCCTTCGGGCCGGTGCCCGACATGCCTTCGCCGCCGAAGGGTTGCACGCCCACCACGGCACCGATGATGTTGCGGTTGATATAGACGTTACCGATGCGGGCCTTGTCGGCCAGGCGCAGGGCGCGGCTGTCGATGCGGGTCTGGATGCCCAAGGTCAAGCCGTAGCCGAGTGCATTGATCTGCTCGATCACCGCATCGGCATCACCGCCCCAGCGCACCACATGCAAGACCGGGCCAAAGATCTCCTGGTGCAAAGCAGCAATGCTGGGCAGCTCAAACGCCACCGGGCGGATCAGGCGCGGCAGTTGGTCATGTACCGGCGCTTCAGCGATCAGCTTGGCTTCGCGCTTCAGGCGCTCGACGTTCTTGGCCACGTTTTCATAGGCCTCGTCGTCGATCACCGGGCCCACATCGGTGGCCAGATCGGCCGGTTGGCCGACCCACAGCTCTTGCAGCGCGCCGCTGAGCATTTCGATCACGCCGTCGGCAATGCTTTCATGCACGCAGAGCAGACGCAGTGCCGAGCAACGCTGGCCGGCCGAACGGAAGGCCGACTGCACCACCGCGTCGATGACCTGCTCGGGCAGCGCGGTCGAATCGACCAGCATCGCATTCAGGCCGCCGGTTTCGGCGATCAAAGGCACGACCTGACCCTCTTTGGCGGCCAGGGTGCGGTTGATGATTTGGGCGACGATGGTGGAGCCGGTGAAGCAGACGCCGGCGGTACGCTCATCGGCCACCAGGCCGGCGCCAACGGTTTCACCCGCGCCGTGCAGCAGTTGCAAAGCGTCATGCGGCACACCGGCGGCGTACATGAACTCCACAAACTTCAGCGCCACAAACGGTGTTTGCTCGGCGGGCTTGGCCGCCACCGTGTTGCCGGCCACCAGCGCCGCCACCACTTGGCCGGCGAAGATGGCCAGCGGGAAGTTCCAGGGGCTGATACAGACGAAGACACCGCGGCCTTGCATGCGGGCGGCGTCGCTCTCGGCCTGATCGGCGTAGTAGCGCAAGAAGTCCACGGCTTCGCGCACCTCGGCAACGCAATCGCCCTGAGTCTTGAAGGCTTCCTTCACCAGCAGGGCGCAGAACTCGGCCAAGCGGGCGTCCAGCGCATCGGCGGCGCGGCGCAAGATGGCGGCGCGCTCTTGCACCGGTGTGCCGTTCCAGCCGGCAAAACCGGCTTGCAGACCGGCCATGGTGGAGGCCACATAGCCGGGCGTGGCTTCGGCCACCGGCAGGACCTGCACTTCCGCCAGGGCGCGCGCCAGCGGTTGGCGCTGCGCCATATCGGTCAAGTCGGCACCGGTGGAGTTGAGGCGGCCATGGCCCACACGGTCCAGATACAAGGCCTTGGGCAAGGGCAGAGCGCCGAGCGTTTCGATCTGAGCCAGCGGTGAGCCCAGCAGTTCGGGCACTTGCACATTCACATCAGCCAATTGATGAACGAAGGACGAGTTGGCGCCGTTCTCCAGCAGGCGACGCACCAGATAGGCCAAGAGGTCGCGGTGCTCGCCGACCGGGGCGTAAACGCGGCAAGGAATCGTGCCGTCGCGCAGCACCTCGCGGTAGACGCCTTCGCCCATGCCGTGCAGGCGCTGCATTTCAAACTTGGCACCGGCCTTGCGGGCCATCAGCACGATGGCGGCGATGGTGCCGGCGTTGTGGCTGGCGAATTGCGGATAGATCACATCAGCGTGGCCGATCAAGGCCTGGGCGCAGGCCAGGTAGGACACATCGGTGTGCTGCTTGTGGGTGAAGACCGGGTAAGCGGCCAGGCCTTGCTCTTGGGCGCGCTTGATTTCGCCGTCCCAATACGCGCCCTTGACCAGGCGAACCATGAAGCGCAGGCCATGCTTTTTGGCGATGGCGGCGACCTCATGGATGACGCTCAAGGCGCGGGTTTGGTAGGCCTGTACCGCCAGACCGAAACCGCGCCACTGCGGGTAATGCGTGGCGATGCGAGCGGCCAGCGCGTCCAACACGTCCAGCGACATTTCCAGACGGTCGACCTCTTCGGCGTCGATGGTCAGATTGATATTGGCCTGAGCCGCCAGGGTGATCAGCTCCCACACACGCGGCAGCAACTCAGCGAACACACGCTCGCGCTGCAGCACTTCATAACGCGAGAACAAGGCGCTCAGCTTGATGGAGATGCCATCAGCGCTCTCAGGCGCATCAGCACGGGCGCCGCTGGCGATGGCTTTGATGGCGCCGATATAGGCCGCGTGGTAGCGGCGCGCATCGGCCTCGGTGCGGGCGCCTTCGCCCAACATGTCATAGGAGAAACTCAGCTGCGGCTGGGCCTTGCGGGCGCTGGCGGCCTCGCCCATCGCCTCCTGGATATTGCGGCCCAGCACGAACTGCCGGCCCAGCAGTTGGATGGCGCGCACGGTGGCGGCCACCACGGTCTGCGAACCCAGGCGAGTCATCAAGCCGCCCTGGCCTTCGGCATCAGGCAGGAACTTCTTCGACAAAGAAATCGCCGAGGCCGACAGGCTGGCCAGCATCTTGTGCGGGCCGTCCGAAGCGCCAGCAAAGTCGGCACGGCCGAGTTGGTCGGCCGTCAGGGCGATGGCGGTGGGCGCGTCCGGCACGCGCAAGAGCGCTTCGGCCAAGCGCATCAGGGCCAAGCCCTCGGCGCTGCTGATCGGATATTCGCGCAGCAAGGATTCCATGGCCCAGAAGGGCGCGGGGTTGGCGCGCACCTGCTGCACCCAGGGGCCAGCCAGGCTCAGCACGGCCGACCAGTCCAGGCGCTCGGCCATGGTTTGGGCCAGCGCATGGACCACCGCGATCTCCTCGCGATACGGGTCGGGCAAGCGGGCGGCTTCGGGTGGCAGAGCGAAAGCGGTCATGGAATTCCCCTTGATGGGCGGTTTCTAGCGAAGTTTCGAACTATAAAAATGATCCAGATGGATTAAATTCAGATGATTTCCAATTCGGCAGTTGAAAATCCAGCATGAACGACGAATCGACCACCCTGGACAAGATTGATATGCGCATCTTGCGGGTGCTGCAGAGTGACGGGCGCATCTCCAATCTAAAGCTCGCCGAGGCGGTGCACCTGTCTCCCACGGCGGTGCTGGAACGCGTCAAACGCCTGACCCGCGAAAACTACATCCTCGGCTACGAGGCGCGGCTGAACCCGGAGAAGCTGGGTGCAGCCATGCTTGTCTTCATTGAGATCTTGCTGGATCGCACGGTACAAGACGTGATGGACAACTTCAAGGCCGCCGTGCAAGCCCGGCCAGAAATACTTGAGTGCCATCTGGTCGCCGGCGGCTTTGACTACCTCTTGAAGACGCGGGTTTCGGACATGAGCGCCTACCGCGAGTTCATCGGCAGCGTCATCTGGACCCTGCCGGGCGTGCGCGAAACCCGCACCTATGCTGTCATGGAAGAGGTCAAGAACACGACGGCGCTGCCGTTTTGACCCCCTCCTTTCGGGGGTAGTCCATGCGGGGGGTGAGCACACCCCCCAGCGTTCCGCCTCCAGGGTGATGGGAATCACCCCGGCCGGCACCGAAAGTTAGGACGTGCCCCAAGCAGGCACCCCAAGCCACCCCACTCTCCCGATCGTCCTACGGAGCCCATCATGCAAGTCCACGCCAGCCCTGCCGCCCAGCGTCAAATCTCCAGCATCCCCAGCCGGCTGGCGTCCATGCCCGTAGAAGCTGCTGCCGACTTGGAGACGCAAGGCCACTTCGGCTGCGGGTGGTATGACTCCAGCTATGACTTGAACAGCGGACTGCAGGTCACCGAGGAGTTGGATCCATCGCTGTTGCAACTGTGGGCCCGGGTGTTGGACGCGAGCCAGACCGGCTTGTTGACACGGCATTGAGCGGCGCCTGTTCCAGCCTGGGCCGGCGCTGCAGATCGGCCCGAACAAAAGGCACGCTGCGCCCCGAGAGTTTCAAGGCAAGTTGAATGACGGCATCATGCGTGCGCGATTTGGGCGCCCCGAGCGGCAAGAGCGTGAGTGCGGCGACCAGGGCCAGCGGCAAGGCCAAGGGCGGCGCAAGGCCCACCGCGGGCAGCGCCAAGGCGCCACGCAGACTGAGCACGCTGACCACCATCCCGAGCACAAAGCCAGCCACTACTTCGGAAGGTGAGTGTGCGCCCACCTTGAGTCTGGAGTAGGCAATCAGCGCCGCCAGACTCATCGCCAACCCGACCGCAAGCCTCTGCGTAAAGGCCGGCCGGCCCCGGGCCGCGCACCACGCCAAACAAGGCAAGATGGCCGCCGAGGCCATGGCGTGACCCGAAATGCCGGTGAAGTCCCACACGGCGCTCCCTATCCCCCAGCCAAAAAATGCCAGCTTGCTGGCCGCCGTCAGAGCCACGGCCAGCCCAAGCCCCGCAAGCCAGCGCCGCGCAAGGCGCTGACCCAGACAATCACTCGCTGGCACCGACCGGCGCCACAGGTAAACAGCGGCCAACAGCGCCAGCGGCAGCAAGAGCTGGATTTCACCCAGGCGTGTCAGATGCAGCCAAAAGTCCGAGGGACCGGCGGCCAAGTGGGTGTAGCTCAGGTTGTTGAGGGCGTTCTGGGTCGCGGCGGCATTCATCGTTGCCATACTAGCGGCTCCCCGTGAAAACCCGCGTATCGCTGAAATCCGTACGGATCAGTACACCTCGGGCACGATCATCTCGGGCGGCACCGGCTGGCGCTCATAGTCCTCATGGCGCTCGCGCGGCGGCAGCG
Organism: Paucibacter hankyongi; assembly: GCF_037482915.1. Classification (NCBI taxonomy): domain Bacteria; kingdom Pseudomonadati; phylum Pseudomonadota; class Betaproteobacteria; order Burkholderiales; family Sphaerotilaceae; genus Roseateles; species Paucibacter hankyongi. The sequence continues at coordinate 88,900 of NZ_JBBHJX010000002.1, read as the reverse complement.
TCACCGGCGCATGTTCGATCTCGTGATACGGCATCTGCGCCAAGAGATGGGCCATGCAATTCAGGCGCGCCTTCTTTTTGTCGACCGCCTGCACCACCCACCAAGGCGCCTCGGGGATGTGGGTGCGCTCCATCATCGTTTCCTTGACCTTGGTGTAGTCCTCCCAGCGGCGCCGCGACTCCAGGTCCATGGGGCTGAGCTTCCACTGCTTCAGCGGGTCATGGATGCGGCCCAGGAAGCGCGTGTGCTGCTCTTCATCGGTGATCGAGAACCAGTACTTGATGACCTGAATGCCGGCGCGCACCAGCATCTTTTCAAACTCGGGCACAGAGCGGAAGAACTCTTCGTACTCGTCGTCGGAGCAAAAACCCATCACCCGCTCGACGCCGGCGCGGTTGTACCAGCTGCGGTCAAACAAGACGATCTCGCCGCCGGCCGGCAGGTGCGAGATATAGCGCTGGAAATACCACTGCGTGCGCTCGCGGTCATTCGGCGCCGGCAGCGCGGCGACCCGGCACACGCGCGGATTCAGACGCTGGGTGATGCGCTTGATGACGCCACCCTTGCCGGCCGCATCGCGACCTTCAAAGATGATGACGGCCTTGTGCTTGGTCTGCACGACCCAGTCTTGCAGCTTGACCAACTCGCCCTGCAGGCGAAACAGCTCCTTGAAATAGGCGCGGCGCTGGGCGCGTTGCTCGGCGCTGAAGCCGCCGATGCCGCGCTCACCGTTCTCGTCAAAGGCGCGGTCATCGATCTCCATCTCCAGTTCTTCGTCGTAACTGTCGATCAAATCGGCCTGCATGCGCTGCATCAACTCGGCATGTTCGTCGGCTTCTTGGGTGCTTCTAGGGCTGCTCATGCAAGGTCAGTTCTGGTGCGAAAACGCGATTCGGCCAGCCTGACAGAAACCCGTGACAGGGTGATGACGATGCGGAAAACCGAACCTCAGGCCAGTTGCAGGCGCTTCACCGACACCAACTTGGGGCCCAAGGGCAGGGCATGCGGCGTGAAGACAAAGTCCTCGGCCGGCATCGGGCGGCCGTAATGCCAGCCCTGCGCCCAGTCGCAACCCTCGCGCTGAAGCCAGGCGGCCTGCTCGGCCGTCTCGACGCCCTCAGCCAACACATCCAGATGCAGGCTGCGCGCCAACACGATGACGGTGCGGGCGATCGCCGCGACGTTGGCGTCCTGGCCCAACTCGGACACAAAGCTGCGGTCGATCTTGAGCGTGTTGACCGGCATGCGGCGCAGATAAGACAGAGAGGAATAGCCGGTGCCGAAGTCATCGATGGCCACCCGCACGCCGCGCGCCTTCAAGGCGCCCAGCAGTTCGATCGCGCCCTCGGCGTCCTCCAGCAATAGGCTCTCGGTCACCTCCAGCTCCAGCGCCTGCGCCGGGCAGCCGGTCTCGGCCAAGATACGGTCCACCGAGGCGATGAAGTCCGGCTGACGCAGCTGCCGCGCCGACACATTGACGGCCACCTGCTGCGGTTTGCCGGCCACGCCCTGCCAACGCGCGGCCTGGGCGCAAGCGGTTTCCAGCACCCAACGGCCGATCGGGATGATCAAACCGGTCTCCTCGGCCAGCGGGATGAACTCGGCCGGTGAGACCGGACCGCGCGTCGGATGACGCCAGCGCAACAAGGCCTCGGCGCCGATCAACTCACCATCGCTCAGGCGCACCTGCGGCTGGTACTCGAGTTTGAACTGCGCCGCCTCATTGGCGTGGCGCAGCGCATGGGTCAACTCAAAGCGCTGCTTGACCGCCTGCGTCAGCTCGGGACGGTAGGCCTGCACCGTGTTGCGGGCATGGGCCTTGGCGCGCACCATCGCCGCCTCGGCATTGCGCAGCAAGTCATCGACGTTCTCGCCATCGGTCGGGAACAGCGCCAGCCCGATGCTGGCGCCCAGATTGAAGCGCTTGCTGATCTCGACCGCGCCGTCAAAGATCGGTTCGCGCATCGCGTCGATCAGGCGCTCGCCCAAGCGCATCGAGGTTTCCTCGTCGACCAGGCCGGACAGCACGATGACGAACTCATCCGCCCCCACTCGCGCCACCGTGTCACTGGTGCGCAGCGAGCGATTGAAGCGCTCGGCCGCCGCCTTCAACACCGCATCGCCGGCGCTGTGGCCGGCAATGTCATTGATCTCGCGGAAGCCATCCAAATCGACATAGAGCACGGCCACGCAAGTGTGGTCACGCTGGGCCTGGCTGACCTGCTGCTCGATACGGTCGCGCAGCAGCGCCAGATTGGGCAGGCCGGTCAGACGGTCGTGCAGCTTCTGGTGCAAGAGCTCGGCCTCGGTCTGCTTGATGCGGGAGATATCGGTCAGCACCGCCAGGTAATGCGGCTCGCCGCCCTGCTCGGCCGGCGGCACACACACCAGCGTCACCCAAAGCGGGATGCAGCGGCCGTCCTTGTGGCGGTCGATCAGCTCGCCGCTCCACTTGCCCTTGGCGCCGACATCGGCCCACAGCTGCTTCAACACTTCCGGGTCTTGCTCACCCAGCTGCAGGTAATGGGGCATGGTGCCCAGCAACTCTTCGCAGGGATAGCCGGTGATGGCGCTGAGCGCCGGATTGGCATCGCGGATCAGCAGGTCGGCATCCATCATCATGATGCCCTCACCGCAATGCTCGAACACGGTGACGGCACGGTGCAGTTTGGTGGTGGCTTCACGCAAGGCGGTCACATCGCGCGCCACGCCGATCAAACCCAGGCAATGGCCCTCATCGAAGACCTGCGCCTGCACCACGTCCAGGCAGGCGCGCTGGCCGCCGGGCTGATTGACCCAAGCCAAAGTGCGCTGCGTACTGCCGCTGCCCAGCAGGGCCGAACTCCACTCGGGACGATGCTCGAGTTGATCATCACGACGGCCCAGCAGCTGCGCCTCGACCAGGCCGGTACAGCGCTCAAACGCCGGGTTGGCCCCTTCATACGCGCCATTGGCGTCCTTGAAATAGACCGGGTCGGGGATCGCATTCAGCAAGGCACTGAGCTTGCTGCGCTCGCGTCGCACCCGCACCAACTCGGTCCGGCGCTGCCGCAGGCGCAGGCGCTGCGAATGCACCAGCGCCAGCACCAGGCCCATGGCCAAGGCGCCGAGCAGGCTAAAAGCCACCAGCCAGGTCACCGGATCGGACGGATTGATGCCGCTGCTGGTATCCAGGCCATGGGCCTGGACCGGTGCTCCGGCACATAGCGCCATGCATGCGGCCATGGCCGCCTTCCAGCGGTGAAATAAATGAGTCATCGGCTACCGAATCTCATGCTTTGGCGTTCACCCACCCGAACACTTCATCCGGTAGGCGCCGCCGCGCGTTTATGTCGTGTCAAGTCCACCCACAGCGCCCTGCTCGGCCGCGGGTGGCCCCTCGTTCTCGTCGTTTCGGTAGTGTCTGTGGCCGACTTGAGCCTGACTAGGGTTTACAGGGAGCAACCAAGTCGCGTTCCCTGCAGGATTGCACGTTTTGCGTCTAATTCGCCGGCCTCCAGGGCGCCGCCGAGCAGATGCACCGAGCGGCCGGCTGCCTTCAGCGGCGCTTCCAACTCGCGCAAAGGCTCCTGCCCGGCGCACAAGACAATGCTGTCGCAGGCCAGCAGTTGGCGGTCCGTGCGCTCCTTGCCGTAGCTGATCCACAGCCCCTCTGGCGTGATGGCCTCGTAATTGACACCCGCCAACATCTGCACCTGTTTCATCTTCAGCGCCGCGCGGTGGATCCAGCCGGTGGTCTTGCCCAAGCCCGCCCCCAGCTTGCCCGCCTTGCGCTGCAGCAAATAGATCGCGCGTGCCGGGCTGGCCGGCAGCGGCCGCACCAAGCCGGCGCGCACCTCGCTCGGATCGCCAATGCCCCATTCACGCCGCCAAGCCGGCGCGTCCTTGGTCAAGGAGTGGCCCTGCTCCGCGCCCGGCTCGGCCAGGTATTCGGCCACGTCGAAACCGATGCCTCCGGCGCCCACCAGCGCCACCGTCTGGCCCACCGGCTTCTTGTGCAGCAAGACGTCGATATAGCTCAAGACCTGACCCCTCGCGGCGCCTTCGTCTTGACCCGGAATGCGCGGGTTGCGCGGCGTCACGCCAGTGGCCAGCAAGACCTCGTCAAAGGCCATCAAGTCCGCGGCCGCCACGCGGCGGTTCAGATGCAGCTGCACGCCGGTGATCTCCAGGCGGCGTGCGAAGTAGCGCAAGGTTTCGGAGAACTCTTCCTTGCCCGGAATCTGCCGCGCCATATTGAACTGACCACCGATCACCGCGGCCGCATCAAAGAGATGCACCTCGTGGCCCCGTTCGGCCAGGGTGGTGGAGGCCGCCAAACCGGCCGGGCCAGCGCCGACCACCGCGATCTTCTTGCGCGCTTGCTTGCTGGCGGACAGCGGAATGACGCGAATCTCCTGCTCATAGGCCGCGCGCGGGTTGACCAAGCAGGTCGAGATCTTCTGCGCGAAGGTGTGATCCAAACAGGCCTGATTGCAGGCGATGCAGGTGTTGATCTCGTCGGCACGGCCTTGGCGGGCCTTCTTGACGAACTCCGGGTCGGCCAGGAAGGGCCGCGCCATGCTGACCATATCGGCCGAGCCATCGGCCAGCACGCCCTCGGCCACCTCGGGGTTGTTGATGCGGTTGCTGGTGATCAGCGGGGTCATGATGCCTTCGGCACGCAGCTGGCTGCGCAGCTTTTGCGTCACCCAGGCAAAGCCAGCTCGGGGCACGCTGGTGGCAATCGTCGGGATGCGCGCCTCGTGCCAGCCGATGCCGGTGTTGATCAGCGTCGCACCGGCCTTGACCACGCCGCGGGCCAGCTCCAGCACCTCATCCCAGGAGCTGCCGTTGGGGATCAGGTCCAGCATCGAGAGCCGGTAGATGATGATGAAGTCCGGCCCCACCGCCTCGCGCATGCGCGTCAAAATTTCAATCGGCAAGCGCATGCGATTGGCATAGCTGCCACCCCAGCCATCGTTGCGCTGATTGGTCGCGCTGACGAGGAACTGGTTGATGAAATAGCCTTCCGAACCCATCACCTCGACGCCGTCATAGCCGGCCTCGCGGGCCAGCTTGGCGCAGCGGATGAAGGCACGAATCTGCCGCTCGATGCCACGCTCGCTCAACTCACGCGGCGTGAAAGGCGAGATCGGCGATTGGATGCGCGAGGGCGCCACGCAAAACGGTTGGTAGCCATAGCGGCCGGTGTGCAAGATCTGCAGCGCGATCTTGCCGCCTTCCGCATGCACGGCCTTGGTGATGACGCTGTGGCGGCGCGCCGCGCCCGAAGTGGCCAAGGTGCCGGCAAAGGGCTTGGCCCAGCCTTCGATATTGGGCGCATAGCCGCCGGTCACGATCAGGCCAACCTCGCCCCGCGCACGCTCGGCGAAGTACTCGGCCATGCGATCGAAATGCTTGCGCCCGTCTTCCAGCCCGGTGTGCATGCTGCCCATCAAGACGCGATTTTTCAGGGTGGTGAAGCCCAGATCCAGCGGTTCAAGCAGATGGGGGTAGGTCATGGGGCGGCTCCGGGACAAATGAATTTTTGATGCTAGCAGTCGATCCCGACTCACTCCCCCGTGCTTGCCCTGCTTTGGAGAGCTCGCCCTACTTACGCCTCCTCTTGCCGGCCAGCGGCGATAGACGGACCCAGCGTTTGCATAGCAACAAAGCTTTATGCGCTGGAAACCTCGTCACATCCGCCAGCAAAGCGCCCCCTGCCCAATCGCGAGCTTGCGCATTTTTCTCCACGGAGCCCCCCCGATGCATTTCAAATTCTGGACATCCGGCCTGATCCTGGCCACTGCACTGGGCCTGAGCGCCTGCGGCGGCGGCAGCAGTGACGGCAAGACCACGCAGCTGCGCCTGCTCAATGCCAGCGCCGCCTACAGCGCGCTGGACCTCAGCGTCAACAACGCCAACCTGAACACCAATGTGGCCTATGGCACGGTGGGCAGCTATGGCTCGGTGAACACCAGCGCCACGGCCAGCGAGGTTCAAACCAATGGGGTCGGCGCCGTCGTGGCCTCGCTCACGCCGACGCTGAGCGCCAGCAGCAACTACACCCTGATCGCCTATGGCTGGAGCGGCGCGGTCCACACCAGCTTGCTGCAAGAGGCCGAAGCCGCGGCCGACAGCGGCAAGTCCAAGCTCTTGGTGCTGAATTTAGCGCCCGATGCCGGTGCGCTGGATGTTTATGTCAGCACCGCCAACAACAACGAAGACCTCAGCAACTTCACACCGGTGGCCGCCAATATCGCTGACGGCTACAGCAGCGGCTACAACAAACTCAACAGCGGCAACTTCCGCGTCACCCTGACCGGCGCCGGTCAGCCCAAGGACATTCGGCTCGACATTCCCTCGCTGACATTGGATTCCACCGGCGTTTCCTCACTGATCGTGACCGCCACGGTCGGCGGGCATCTGGTCAATGCCATGCACCTGAAGCAGCAAGGCGCCCTCACCCATATTCCGAATGCGCTGGCGCGGGTGCGCCTGGCCGCAACCTTGTCGGGCAATGCCAGCGTCAGCGCCAAGCTCGGCGCCGGCACGGTCTTGCCCAGCCTGGTGGCCCCGCAGGTCGGCCAATACCTGGGCTACAACGCCGGCACTCAAGACCTGAGCCTGCAGGTCAATGGCATTCCGCTCAGTGTCAGCAGCGCAGCGCTGAAGGCCGGCGGCGACTACACCTTGCTGGTCTGGGGCACGCCCAGCGCCCCCCAGCTCAGCGTCTTGAGCGACGACAACCATCTGCCCACCAGCTCCAGCGTCGCCAAGATCCGCATGATCAACGGGCTGGCCTCGGGCGCCGCCGGCCTCAATATGACCCTGGACTACAGCACCCTGGCCAGCAATGTGCTGCCCGGCACGGTGTCGGCGCTGAGCCAGGTGCCGGCCAGCAGCAGTTCCCTGCTGACCGTCAGCTCGCCCAGCGTCTCGACCCCGGTGTTCGGCGCCAGCGGCCTGGTCGTGCCGCAAGGCGCGGTGTTCAGCCTCTTCATGATGGGCGACCCGGCCGCACCGGTCGGTCAACTGGTGCGCGACGACCGCTGAGCAATCAGCAAAACGGACAAGCCTGAGCAACAGGCTTGTCTCGGCTGAGGCAAGATGCCGGCATGCCCACCGCTACCACGTCCTCCTCCGCAGCTCGCCACAGCCTGACCATAGGCTTGGCCATCGTCATCGCCTGGGGGCTGAACTTTCCCTTGCAAAAGGCGCTGCTGACGGCCATGCAGCCCGAAGGCTTTTTGTTTCTACGCTTCGCGCTGATGCCATTCTTGGTGATTGGCCTGCTGCTGCATCGCTATGGCCTGCGCTGGCCGCGCGTCTCGCGCTCGGACGCCTGGGCGCTGGCGCGCTTGGGCCTGCTGGGCCAGGGCCTGCATCTGGCCTTGAGCAGCTATGGCATTCATTTCTCAACACCGTTTTCAAGCTCGGTGCTGCTGGCTTGCGGGCCGGTGTTCACGCTGCTGATCCTGCGCGCCTTTGGCATCGAGAAGCTGCGCCCGGCCCAGTTGGGCGGCATCGCCTTGGCCGCCGGCGGCGCCCTGCTCTTCATGTCGGACAAGCTCTTGGCCGCCAATTGGCGCGCCAGCGGCGGCGACACAATCTTGTTGCTGGCGGCGGCCATGTTCAGCTATTACACGGTGGCCGCCAAGCCGCTGATCGCGCGCCATGGCGCCGTGCTGGTGATGTGTTACGCCAGCCTGGCCGCAACGTTGCCGGTGCTGGCCTATGCGGGGCCGGTGGCCCGTCAGGTGAACTGGGCCGCCGTGACGCCGTTGCTGTGGCTGGGTTCGGTCTGGGCCATTGTCGGCATTGGTTTTTTGACCTGGCTGGCCTGGGGCTGGGTCAACGCCGCGCGCGGTGTAGCGCGCACGGCGCCGCTGATTTACCTGATGCCGCCGATCGCCGGCCTGGCTGCATGGGTCAGCACCGGCGAGCAGTTCACCGCGCCCAAGCTGATCGGCGCGGCGCTGACGCTGGCCGGCGTGGCCTGGGCGCAGTTTGCGCCTCAAATCGGCGCCAGACCGCTGGAGTCCAGCTTGCCCCTGGACTGATGGACCTCAGCGTGGCTGCGGCTCAGGCCCCAGCATCGCCGCTTCCTCGTCCTGATACGGTTTGCTCTTGCGTGCCCGCTCGACGGCCGACCAGATCGCCTTCACCAGGCCCGGGTTGGCCTCGAAAAAGGCGGTGTTGAAGAGCAGGTACTGATCGGCCACCTTGACCGGCGGCCCCTCTTCCACCAACAGCTTGCGCAAGCTCGCCGAGCCCTTCAGCAGCCGCATCGCCTCAAAGTTCTGCAGCACCGCCACCTGCAGCACGCCGAACTCCAGCATGCGCATCAGATCCTCGGAGCTGCGGGCCGACTTGATCGGATAGCCCAACTCCTCGACGTTCTTGCCGACGCTGTAGCCGAGTTGCACGCCGACCGGCTGCGCCCCCAGATTGTCAAACCGCTGGTTCTGCCAACGCACCGGACTGTCGACGCGTCGGTAGACGTGAAAACTGTCGGTGTGCATGCGCAGCTCGCGGCTCAGGCTGCCATCGGCCTGCGTCGGGTAGCTGCCCCAGGCCGCCCGCTCCTTGTTGAAACTGGCGGCAATGGCCGCCTTGATGCGGCCCTGCTGAACCTCCATCAGGCAGCGCCGCCAGGGCAGGCGCTGGAACTCGAACTTGACGCCCAAGTCCCTCTCAACCAGGGCCATCTCCAGCAGGGCCAGCCCCTTGTCATCGCCGGTGATCCAGGGGTAGACCATGGTGTCTTCGAAGCACAGGCTGACCGCCGCTTCTCCCGCCACGCTGAGTTGGGCCTGCAAACTCATGAAGGCCAACAGCAAGCAACGCCCGACACCCATCGTGACCCGTCCTTTGTTCTGCTTTTTTGCGCCTACGCGATGCGTCGGGGCTTGGGCTTAGATGCTGTCATAGTTCGCCACCCCGAACAAGCTGCCGTCTACCCCAGAAGCGTCAAGGTCGCTGGCCTGGCCCCAGCGACTACCATCACGCCCAGACCCGCTTACGCCCCCGAGGCCTTTCGCCATGACACTGCAAACCATTGAAATGAACCCCGCCGGCGAGGCCCGCGCCAGCTTGATCGTGCTGCACGGCCTCGGGGCCGATGGCGCCGACTTCATCACCATGTGCGATGCGCTGGACCTGGCCGACGTTGGCCCGATGCGTTTTGTGATGCCGCGCGCTCAGGAGCGCCCGGTCAGCCTGAACAATGGCTATGTGATGCGCGCCTGGTACGACCTCTACGGCCTGGAAACCCATCGGCGCGAGGACGAGGCCGGTCTGCGCGAGTCGATGCGCGAGGTGCACGGCCTGATCGACCGCGAGCGCGAACGCGGCGTGCCGGCGCATCGCATCGTGCTGGCCGGCTTCTCGCAAGGCTGTGCGATGACGCTATTGGCCGGACTGCGCTACCCGGAGCGCTTGGCCGGCTTGGTCGGCCTGTCGGGTTATCTGCCCTTGATCGGCAGCACCGCCGCCGAGCGTCACCCGGCCAATGCCGAGGTGCCGCTGTTCATGGCCCATGGCAGCCAGGATGATGTGGTCAGCATCGAACGCGGCCGCAATGCCCGCGACGCGCTCACAAGCCTAGGCTACCGGGTTGAGTGGCAGGACTATCCGATGGCCCACTCGATGTGCATGGACGAGGTCAATGATTTGAACCGCTGGCTGCTGCAGGTCTTGGCTTGAACATCTACGTCGTCGAATAAAAGCGCACGCCGCCCTGCCCCACGGCCTTGGCCTCGTACATGGCCTTGTCGGCCTTGGCCATGATTTCGGCGCGGGTCTGGCCATCTTGCGGGAAGCGGCCGATGCCGATGCTGGCGCCCAGCTGCAACTGGTGACCGTCGTAGGCAATCGGCGCGGTCAGGCCATTGAGCAATTTGTCGGCGATGGACGCCACATGCGCCATGCTGGTCTGCGCATCCAGCAGCACCACAAACTCGTCGCCACCCAGACGCGCCACGGTATCGACCTCGCGCATCATGCCCAGCAGCCGCTCAGCGACGATTTTCAGCACCGCATCGCCGGCATCGTGACCGAAGCGGTCATTCAGCTGCTTGAAGCGGTCCAGGTCGATGAAGAGCACGCAGACGCCGCCACCATGACGCCGGGCGTGCGCACAAGCCGCGTCGAGGCGGTCTTCCAGCAGGCGTCGGTTCGGCAGGCCGGTCAGCATGTCATGCTGCGCCAGGTGCTCCAGGGCCTGCTGCTTGCCCTTGAGGTCAGCCAGTTGCTGATTGATCTGTTCTTGCATCTGCGCAAAGCTGCGCGCCAAGCTGCCGATCTCATCCTTGCGCGACAAGGGCAAGGGGCCGACCGGTAAGCCCTGCGCAAAGCGCTGAGCGGCATCGCTGACCGCATTGATGGGGCGGGTGAAGGCGCGCGCCAGCACCATCGCCAACAGCAGGCACAGCAGGCACAAGACTCCAACGATCTGCAGCGTCGTCATGGCCAGCTGCCGGCTTCGGCCCAAGACATCGTCGAGCGGCTGGCCCAGCCCCAGCACCATGCGGCCCTCATTCGAGCGGACCTTGATGTCCTGGGCGATGAAGGCGGCCACGATGGGCGCCGCCGGCTCCGCTGATTTTGGGTGTGCCTCGAACACGACTTGCTTGCCCTTGCCCAGGATCAGGTCCTGCACCGGCGCCATCTCGTCCTGAATCAGCTGACGCTGGCCACGGTCAAAACCAAAGGTTTTGCGCGCATCGGGGTGAATCAGGATATCGCCTTCGGTATTGGCCAGAAACACCTGATAGCTGGGCGGCAGATCGGCCTGCAGCAAGGCGAACAAACCATTCAGATCGACATTGACCACCACCAAGCCCAGGGCCGCCTCGGTCTGCGGCCCACGCGCCCCGGCCACGCGCACCGGCATGGCCAATTGCAGCGTCGGCTGCTCCTGCCCGGCATTGACGCCGCGCTCGTGATTGATGCTGGCACGGGACAAATAGGTTTCGCCGGCCGCCAGCTTCAGCGTGTCGGCCACATAGTCGTAATGACCCTTCTCCTGCAGGTCCGCGCCCTGCACGCGCAGCAGGCTGCGGTCCTGGCGGTCAACCCTGACCCGCTCCAGGCCAAAGTCACTGGCCGACACCAGGCGCAGCTGATAGTAGGCCGGGTTGGCGCCCATGAACTGGGTGAACAAGGTGGCGACCTGTTCGGCGGCGGCCTTGTCGCCGGGCTTGAGCAAGGCCTCGACGGCGGCCGGGTGGCTGCTCATCACCTGCAGATGGCGGCTGATTTCCTCCCGGCTCACCGAGAGGCGCCGCGCCAACACGCGGGTGGAGGTCAGCAGTTCCTGCTTGGCCGAGTGGACCAGCATGTCACGGCTGGCCTCATAGGCATAAAAGCCGGTCAGGCCGGCCGCCAGCACGCCCACGGCGGCCAACAGCAGACCCAGCTTGACGGCAATGCCTTGGCGCTGCGGCTTCATGGCTCCAGCACCTTGCTGGCGCGGTCACCCGAAATAATGCGGGCCCACAGTTGGTTGCGGCGCTCTTCGCTTTCCACCGGCTCCAGCCACAAGAGCTTGTCCTCGGGACTGTGGTCGGGCGAGGCCAAGATGGTGCTGCCCAGGCCTTGGCGACTGCCCAACAAGCGGCTGGCTTCGTCTTCCAGCACATGGTTGATCCAGGCATGGGCCAATTGGGAGTCCGCAGCCGCTTGGCTGACGACCCAGCAATCCAGCCAGGCCAGCGCGCCTTCCTTGGGCATGGCATAGGCCGCATCGACGCCGGCCGCCTGTAACTGCAGCAGTTGCTGACGACCAAAGTTGGCAAACATCAGCGCCGCCTGGCGCCGCTTAAACAAGGCCACCGACTCCTGCGGCTGGGTGTAGAAGCCGCCGGCATTGCGGCGCAGGGCGATCAACTGCTCCACCGCCGGCGCCCAGTTCGGCGCGGTCAGGGCGAAGGGATTCGGCAAGCCCAGGCTTTGCGCGGCCAAGCTGAAGTTGTGGGTGCCGCCGTTATAGGCAATGACCTTGCCGCGGTAGCGTGCATCCCACAAGGCGGCGATCGAGTCCGGCGCGCGCGGCATTTGGCTGCGGTCGTAGATCAGGCCCATTTCGGCAAAGGTAAACGGAACGCCGTAGCGCTTGCCCTCCTGGCTGAGGCCCGGCAGCGCGCTGATCTTGCGAAAGCGCGGCAGTTGGCGACCCAGGTTCGGAATCAGCGTCGGGTCTATCGCCGCCACCAAACCTTGCCGCACATAGCGCCGCAACTCAGCGGTGCTGGTGGCGAAGACATCGAAGTCCCGCCCCTTGTTGGCATTCATTTTTTGCCACAGATCGACATCGGAGTCGATCACCGTCAAGGCGACTTGCACGCCACTGCGGCGCTCGAAACTCTTGACGACCTCGGGCTCTGCATAGCCCGGCCAGGCCAGCACGCGCAATGACTTTTTCTCGGCCGCCCAGGCTGGCACCACCGCGGACAACAGCGCCGCGCCCAAGGTCCCACAAAGATTACGTCGCTGCCACATGAACCGAGTCTGAATAGTCTTCCCACCGCCACGTCGAGCGGCCCCTCACGACCTTCAGCACCTGTTTTGAAACCGAACTGGAGATATTGCGTCCTGTCGCGCCGAATTCGCACAAACGAGCCGACGCGGAGGCAAAGCCCGATAGTTTTAGCACAATCAAATGGCAACTCCTGGGCCGCGAGACGGCACGATCCAGCCATGCAGCAGGCGCTTCAGGGCCTCCAAGGCCAGCAGCACCACGGCCCCTAAAGCCAGCGCCACGGCCAGCAAACCCGCCCCCGGCCAAGCGAAGCGAAACACCTCACGCAAGGGCGCAATACCCAGCGCCAGGGCAAGCAGCGCCAGCGTGCCGCCCAACATCAACCAGAGCAGACGATTCGGCCGCAACCAAGCCCGCACCATGCCGCCGGTGGTCGAACGATTGGCCAGGATCAAGGCCATATTGCAGGCCACCAAAGCGGTGAACGCCAGCGCGCGAGCCTGGGCTTCATCGACGTCCGCCGCCAGCAGGGCCGCAAACCAGCCGCCCACCGCCAGCAGCAACACACCGCCCTGCAGAAAGCTCCAAAGCATCAGGCCAGGGGAGAACAAAGGAGCGGCCGGGTCTCGCGGTGGCCGCTGCATGACATCCGGCTCTTCCGGTTCGGCCTCAAAAACAACCGAGCACACCGGGTCGATCAGCAACTCCAGAAAGGCAATGTGCACCGGCGACAAAATCACCGGCCAACCCAGCAGCAAGGGCAGCAGCGACAGGCCGGCAATCGGCACATGCACGGCCAGCACAAAGGCCATCGCCTTGCGCAGATTGTCGAAAATGCGCCGCCCCAGCCGCACCGCATGCACGATGGATGCAAAGTTATCGTCCAGCAGCACCAGGCTGGCGGCTTCGCGCGCCACATCGGTGCCACGCCCGCCCATGGCGATGCCGATGTGGGCGGCCTTCAGCGAGGGTGCGTCGTTGACGCCGTCGCCGGTCATGGCCACCACCTCGCCTTGTGCCTTCAGCGCCTCCACCAGCGCCAACTTCTGCGCCGGTTTGATGCGGGCAAAAACCTGCAGTTCCTGCACCTGCCGCTGCAGTTCGACCGCGCTCAGCTGCGCCATGTCCGTGCCGGTCAGGGCGCGGGCCGCACCACCGTGGACGGCCAATCCCGCCTGCGCGGCGATGGCCAAGGCGGTGGCCGGATGGTCGCCAGTGACCATCAAGACGCGCAGCCCGGCGGCCCGACATTCAGCGATCGCCGCAGGCACCTCGGGCCGCAGCGGGTCGGCAAAGGCCACCAGCCCGAGCAGGGTGAAGGCAAAGCCCGTCGGATCGGCCGGCCAGGCCTGGCCGGGCTGATCGGATTGACCGGCTTGAACCGACTCAGCACCCCACTCCGCCTGCGCCACCGCCAGCACCCGCAGCCCACGTGCGGCCATGGCCTCGGTCTGCGCCACCACGCCGCTCACCTGCTCAGCCGACAGCCGGCACAGCGCCAGCACCGACTCAACGCCGCCCTTGATGGCCACCGCATGCTTGGCCGACTCGGTCTTCCACACATGCGTCATCGCCGGCAGACTGGGGCTGAGCGCGTACTCATGCACCAGCTGCCAAGTCGGATGCAAGGCGGCCGCCGGTAGCTGAGCCTCAGCCAGCTCCAGCAAACTGCGCTCCATCGGGTCAAAGGGGTCACACTCGCTGGCCAAGACGGCCCATTCCAACAAGGCATGCAAGGCTTGCGGCAGCTTAGGATCAGCCGGTGTCCAGCTTGGCAGGGTCACCTGGCTGTCGCCCGTGCCCCAGCCGCTCAAGGCCGCCACGGCCATCTTGTTGAGCGTAAGCGTGCCGGTCTTGTCGGTGCACAGCACCGTGGCCGAGCCCAAGGTCTCGATGGTCGCAGCGCGGCGGGTCAAGACCTGCTGGCGCGACAGGCGCCAAGCGCCCATCGCCATGAAGACGGTCAGGATCAGCAAGAACTCCTGCGGCAACATCGACATGGCCAGGGTGATGCCCGCCAACAGGCCGGTCAGCCACTCGCCACGCGCCAGGCCATAGATCAGCACCAGCAGCAGGCTCAAGCCCAGCCCGATGACCGAGAAGATGCGCACCAGCCGTCGCGTTTGTTGGTGCAAGGGGGTGGGCGGCGTCTCGATCTCGGCCAAAGACTTGCCGATGCGGCCGATTTCGGTGCGTGGCCCGGTCGCCGTGACCCTCGCCCGCCCCTGCCCGCCGACCACCAAGGCGCCGGCAAACACCTGGTTCTGCTCAGCGGGCGGCTGCCCGGCCGCAAGACTGCGCTTAGGTACCGGCAAGGATTCACCGCTGAGCAGCGACTCGTCGCACTGCAAATCATTGGCTTGCAGCAACTGCGCGTCGGCGGCGACGCGGTCGCCCTCGCTCAATAACAGCAGATCTCCACACACCAATTCCCGACCGGCGATCCGCACCGTTTCGCCGTCACGAATCACCAGAGCCCGCGGGCTGGTCAGGTCGCGCAGCGCCTCCAGCACGCGCTCGGTGCGCTGCTCCTGGCCGACGCTGATGGCCACCGTCAGCAACACAAAGGCCAGCAGCATCAGGGCCTCGCCTCGATCACCCAAGAGCAAGTAGGTCGCGCCAGCCGCCAGCAACAGTTGCAACATCGGTTCGCGCGCCAGATCGGCCAGGATGTGCCAAACCGTCCGTTTGTGCGGCGGGCCCAGCTCGTTCGGCCCCTGTTCCGCCAAGCGTTGCGCGGCCTGGGCTTGACTCAGGCCGGCGTCGGGGTCAGTCCTTGCTTCGTCTTGCATGTCAATCATTGTCGGCTTGTGCCAAGTCAAGACACTGACATGGCTCAAAGAGCCGCGTACACGTCCTTAAGACCGCCCTAAGCTGCGGCTCGCAAGATCTCGTTCATGAGACAAGCACTTCACCTCTTCGCCCTGCTGCTCTGGCTGCCCAGCCTGGCAAGCAGCGCCGCGCCGGCTGACTTGTTGGCCGAGTACAGCGCCGAAGCCGGTCGCCCCGCCAACCCGCAACAGGGTCAGCGTTTTTTCACATTGACCCATGGCGGCGAATGGAGCTGCGCCTCCTGCCACCAGGCACTCCCCACCACGGCCGGGCGCCACGCCGGCACCGGCAAGACGCTGGAGCCCCTCGCTCCAGCCTTCAATCCGCAGCGCTTCTCCTCGTCGGCCAAGGTGGAGAAGTGGTTCCGGCGTAACTGCAAGGATGTGCTGAGCCGGGAGTGCAGCGCGGCCGAGAAGGCCGATGTGCTGGCTTGGTTGATATCACTCAAACAATGAGGAGACCGCGCATGAAAACCTCTCTTTGGCCCTGGCTGGCCTTGAGCCTGCTGGCCGCCAGCGCTGCCGCGCGGGGCGATGACGATGGCCCGCGTGGTCCGCGCCTGCCCCTGCTCCCCAAATACCAGCAGGAATGCGCGGCCTGCCACCTGGCCTATCCACCGGGCATGCTACCGGCGGCCTCCTGGCAGCGGCTGATGGCCACCTTGCCCAAGCATTTCGGCACCGACGCCTCGCTCGACGCCGCCAGCGTGGCCGAACTGAACCGTTGGTTGTTGGCCAATGCAGGCAGCGCCAAGCGCGAACGCAAGGAGGCGCCACCCGAGGACCGGATCACCCGCTCGTCCTGGTTTGTCCGCCAACACGATGAGGTGGCCCCGGCGACCTGGCGACGCGCCAGCATCAAGAGCGCCGCCAACTGCGCCGCCTGTCATCCCCAAGCCAATCAAGGAGATTTCAATGAACACCGCGTCCGCATCCCCAAGTAACTCCGCGCCATCGGCTGCGAGCAGCACGGCCGGCCGCCGCGTCATCGACGCGCCCACCCGCGCCCTGCACTGGCTGCTGGCGCTCAGTTTCAGCGGCGCCTACCTGAGCGCCGAGAGCGAGCGCTGGCATTTGCTGCACATCACGCTGGGCTATACCGTGCTCGGCCTGGTGCTGACACGGCTGGTCTGGGGCCTGCTCGGGCCCAAGCGCGTCAGCCTGGGCAGCTGGGGCAGCAAGCTGCGCGGCCTGCCGCAGCAGGTGCTGGCCTGGCCGCAGGGGCGCGGCAATCCGCTCGCCAGCTTTCAGGGCCTGAACACCTTGGCCGTGGTGGCGCTGTTGCTAGCCACCTTGACGGCCGCCCTGAGCGGGCTCGGTTTGGAGCAGCAATGGGGCGGCGCGCGCGTCGAAGACCTGCTGGAAGAACTGCACGAATGGCTGGGCAATATGAGCTTGGCAGTGGTGCTGGCCCATCTGGGGCTGATCTTGGGGATCAGCCTGCTGCGCCGCCAGAACCACGCCTTGCCGATGCTGAACGGCCGCATGCCGGGCAAGGGCCCCGATCTGGTGAAACGCAATATGAATCCACTGGCCTGGCTGCTGATCGCCGTGGTGTTGGGCTTCTGGTACTGGCAGTGGCAACAGCCGCCCGCCAGCCCCAATGATCGACCGAGCATCGGCGCCCGCCATCATAGCGCGGACGATGAGGACGACTGAGCCAATAATCACCGCATGCGAATCCTGCTTGCCGAAGATGATGCCCTGCTGGGCGATGGCCTGCGCGCCGGCCTGCGCCAGCAGGGCTTTGTGGTCGACTGGGTGCGCGACGGTCTGGCGGCCGAGCGCGAGTTGCGCGCCGAGACCGCGCGTTATGCCGCCGCCGTCTTGGACCTGGGGCTGCCCTTGAAGGACGGATTGGACGTCTTGGCTGGCCTGCGACGCGATCAGATCACGCTGCCGGTGCTGGTCTTGACCGCCCGCGACGCGGTGCCAGACCGGATTCGCGGCCTCGACCTTGGCGCCGATGACTATGTGATCAAGCCCATCGACCTGCACGAGTTGGGCGCGCGCTTGCGAGCGCTGGTCCGCCGAGCCCACGGTCAGGCGCAGGAATTGCTGCGCGCACAAGACGTGGTGCTGGACCCGGCCGCGCGCACGGTGCGGCGCGGCGACACGCCGATCACGCTGTCGACGCGGGAGTTCGACCTGCTGCAGGTCTTGATGCTGGCCGCCGGCCGCGTGCTCTCGCGCGAGCAGCTGGAGCAGCAGCTCTACAGCTGGGGCCAGGAGGTCGACAGCAATGCCATTGAGGTGCATGTCCATCACCTGCGCCGCAAGCTCGGGGCCGAGCTGATCCAGACCATTCGCGGTGTCGGCTACCTGTTGCTGCGCGAGACCGCCAAACCATGAAGGCCCCCACCTCTTTGCAAGGGCGCCTGCTTGCGGGCGTGCTGAGCCTGGTGCTGCTGGTCTGGCTCAGCATTGCAGCGACGGTTTGGATCGACACGCGACACGAACTCGATGAACTGCTGGACGGCCACCTCGCCCAAGCCGCCGCGCTGCTGGTGGCGCAACAGTCGGCCGAGACCGAGAGTGATGAGCGCCCGATCGACGCGCCGACCCTGCACCGCTACGCCAACAAGGTGGCCTTCCAGGTCTTTCACGAGGGTCAGTTGATGCAGCGGTCGGCCAATGCGCCGGCCGCACCGATGGTGAGCTTTGACGAAGGCTTTCACGAAGGCTTGCGCAGCACGGTGATCGAAGGCCAGCGCTGGCGCGTCTTTGCCGCCTTTGGGGCCGAGCGCGATGTGCAGGTCTATGTGGGCGAGCGCATCGATTCGCGCCGCTCGATCCTGTGGGCGGTGTTGCGCGGCGCCTTGTGGCCCTTGTTGCTGAGCCTGCCGCTGCTGGCCCTGGCGGTGTGGTGGGCGGTGCGGCGTGGCACGGCGCCTCTGCGCCAACTGGGCGAGCGTCTGGCCGGCCGCTCGGCGCTCGATCTGGCCCCGCTCACCTTGACCGAAGCCCCCAGCGAAATGAAGCCGATGCTGCAGGCCATGAACGGCCTGTTCGAGCGCATCACCGCGCTGATGCTGGCCGAGCGACGCTTCACCGCCGACGCCGCGCATGAGCTGCGCATGCCGATTGCCGCCATCCGCGCCCAGGCCCAGGTGGCGCTGGCGGAAGGCGACGCCGAACTGCGCCGGCATGCGCTGCAAGCCACACTGCTCGGCTGCGACCGCGCCACGCGCCTGGTCGAACAATTGCTGACCTTGGCGCGGCTGGAAGGCGGGGAACGGCCGACCCGCCAGACGCTGGACCTGGCCCGGCTGCTGCGCCAGGTGTTGGCCGACCTGGCGCCCACTGCCCTGCAAGGCCGGAAATCGCTGAGCCTGGATGAAGCGCCCGCGACGGCCGAGCTACAGGGCAACGAGCCCTTGCTGAGCGCCCTCTTGCGCAATCTGGTCGACAACGCCTTGCGCTACAGCCCGGCCGGTGCGCGCGTGGAACTGCGCTTGCAGGCCTTGAACGAGGGCGGCGGCGCCGCTGCCGGACATGAAGGCTGGCTGCTGCGGGTGGAAGACAGCGGCCCGGGCATGTCCGACGAAGAACTGCAGCGACTGGGCGAACGCTTCTACCGCGTGCTGGGCCATGAGGCCAGCGGCAGCGGTCTGGGTTGGGCCATCGCCCAGCGCATTGCCGAGCTGCATGGGGCCAGCTTGCAGGCCAGCCGGAGCGAGCGGCTGGGCGGTCTGCAGGTCACGCTGCGTTTGCCCAAGAAAGCCTGAAGTTCCCCCCCCCCCCGCCATCCAGTGTCGCGGCGGGGGCAGGCTGGCAAACAAACGCTCAGTTCAAGCGCAACACGCCGGGATAGGGCTCCCACATCTCGGCTGGCCTGCTTGGTCATCAAGGCGTCCTCCGTCACCAAGCGGCGTCCGGTGTTGCGCCCGCTGCTGTCGTAATCGAACACGAGCAGGGCCTGAAAATTGGCCATGGCCAAGTACATGGCCTTGTTGGCGGCCGCATAGCTGCCGCCAGAGACGATACGGTGGGCGTTACCAAAGCCTGGCTGAGCCGGGCTCAGGCTTCCACGACGACCTTTGGCCAACGCCGGGAATACTGCTTTTGCGCCGTGCGCTGCTGAAAGGTTTGAAGGCTCACGCGTGTCGGATTCCTTCTGATCTTGATGCTGAAAAGATCCTCCAGGCCCCACGGGGCAATGATCTGAATCTTCGACTTGGCGTCGAGGGCAATGCCCACCGAAGTCGCATACTCCGGCCAAGTGGCCACGGCTTCCTGAAGAGAGCGCAGCGGCTGAACCGGGTGTCCAAAGTAGCTTTCGAACCAGAGGTGCACGGCCGCTTCATTCGTGACTTCCCAAGGGGTGCCAGGCGCTATTGCCTCCAGTTCAGATTGCAGTTTCGCCTCCGTCTTCGGATTCAAGTCGTCTGCGTCGAAGTAGGCCACATCAACATCCGTGAGTGGCGACGGTTCTGTGTACCCGTGGAGTCGATCCCAAACAAGGTTTCTCACTGCACCAGCGCCAATGCACCAAGACGCCAGATGCATCGATGCCACGGTGGCCAGCGCCTTCATGAACCAGGGAGAAGTTTCAACGATCGCAATGAGTTCTTGGCGGCGGCGAGCCTCTGTCGATGGCATCGGTGACATAGGTGGCGTGAGGAGCGATGTGTGGGCGACTGACAGTGTCAGCCTGACATTGGAGCATGTGCACGCCCCAACTCCTGATCCGGCCCGAGAACCTCCCGCCCGTTACGCGCCTCTTGCCCATATCCCCAACCCCGGCTCTGCATTCAGCAAGCGCAAGACCCAGCCCCCTTCGCGCAAAATACCCCCATGGACTGGCTTCGCAAACTCCCCGGTTATCAGCAGCGCTCTCCCAGCGGTCTGGAGTGGCGGCTCTTGAAGGCCTTGCCGCGTTGGCTGGCGGCGGGGACTTTGGGCCCTTTGCTGGCGGCCTTGACCATGCATGGCTGGCAGGCCTTGCAACCCAGCCCCGACACGGCGCTGGCCCTGAACGCGCAACTGCGCCAGCTGCAGCTGTTCGACTACGCGATGTGGGGGCTGGTGTTCACCGTCTGGTCCCTGGCGCTGACGGTCACCTGCGGCTGCGTCATCGTTTGGATGATGAAGGGGCCGGCCTATGTGGCCGATGGCTACGAGGTCTCGCACAGCGATCATCCGCTGCCTTGAGTCGCCCGGCTCAGTCCCTCGCTAGGGCTTAGGGCGCAGTTCCCGCAAAGCGTCGGCGGCAATCCAGCGGGCGCTTTTCTCAGGCCGCAGACTCAGCTTCTCGGCCAGGGCAATCGACTCGGGCCGCAGCAACGCCGAGCGCTTGCCGATTTGCCGCAGCGCCCAGTTGACCGACTTCTTGACGAAGTTGCGCTCATCATCGGCGGCCGCCGCAATCAAGGGCAGCATGGCGATGAAGTCGGCGTCGGGGCGCTGCTTGTCATGCACCGCCATGACGGCCAGCAGCGAGAACGCGGCACGCTTGACGAACTCCTGCGGCTGCACGGCCCAGACCGGCAGGCGCGCCCAGGCCAAGGGGCTGCGCCGAAAGGCATTCAAGCAGGCTTGGTCACAGACATCCCAGGCCTGCATGCCTTCGGTCCAATGGTCCATCTGTGCCGACGTGAAGCGGGCCGGCTCGGCCAGCAGGCTGGCGAGGATTTGCGCATCGGGGATGGCCGTGTCCCACAAGGCCAGGGCCAGACCATGATCCGGGCCGATTTGCTTGCCCAAGGCGCGCAAGTTGGGCACCGACAAGCCCAGGCGCTGGGCGCCGGTCAAACCGAAACGAGCCATCGCGTCCAATTGGTCGGGGCGCGCTTGCGCCTGCAGCAGACCCAGCACTTCCGGCAATGACAGCGCCATCTGCGCTCCTTTCTTTCACCCACGACAACGGCGGCGACCCCGCACTGTAGGGTTCGCCGCACTGATACAGCGCAGGCATTGTGCGCCGGTGCTGTACCTTGGCGAACAGCACCGCGGCGAAGACAGTAGAGGCCTCGCTGTAGGAGCCCAGACCATGTTGTTGTCCCCGACCGAATTGCTGCCACTGATGAGCTATTGCTTTGTGATGTCGGGCACGCCGGGGCCCAACAATGTGATGCTGGCCAGCTCGGGCGCCAACTTCGGCTATCGCCGCGCGCTGCCGCTGATTTTGGGCATTCAGGTCGGCGGCGCCTTGCTGACCTTCATCACCTGTTTGGGCCTGGGCAGCCTGTTCACCGCCTTCCCGGTCTTGCACCAGGTCCTGCGCGTGAGTGGTGCGCTCTATCTGATCTGGCTGGCCTGGAAGCTGGGGTCGATGTCGGTGGCCGACGCGGCCAAGCCGATGACGATGATGCAGGCGGTCTTGTTTCAGGCGGTCAACCCGAAGAGCTGGGTCAAGGCCATCACCCTGGCCTCGGTCTTTATGCCGGTGGGCCTGAGCGCCCCGGTCGGCGCGGTCTTGGTGACCCTGACCGGTGTCTTGGTCGGGCTGCCGGTCTCCTCGACCTGGGCCTTGTTTGGCGTGGCGATCCGCCGCTTTCTCAAAGACCCGCTGAAGCGCCGCATCTTCAACCTGACGATGGGTGGCACCTTGTTGGTTCTGGCGATCAGCTTCTTGCGCTAATCTCGCCCTGTGTTCTCCCTTGACCGCAACTCCCCCACCCCCCTGGCCGACCAGATCGAGCTGCGCCTGCGCGAGCTGATGGCTGACGGCCGCCTGCCTGCCGGCTCGCGCCTGATGTCGATCCGGCAGCTGGCCACGCAATTGGCGGTCAGCCCGAATACCGTCGTCACCGCCTATGACCGCCTGGTCGCGCTGGGCATGATCGAGTCGCGCGCGACGGCCGGCTACTTCGTCAGCGAAGCGCGCCACAGCGCCCTGCCCGATATGGCGGCGCTGGAGGCCGGCGACGAGCAAGAAGGCGTCTGGCTGGCCCAGCAGGCGAATGACCAGCGCGCCGGTGTCTTGCTGGCCAGCAGCGGCGCGCTGCCGCCGAGCTGGCTGGAAGATGCGGTGCCGGCCGCCGCCGTGCAGCGCGGCCTGGCCCGGGCCAGCGCCGGCATGGCCTCACGCTGCCCGCCGCAGGGCCTGCCCGAGTTGCGCGAGCGCATAGCGCTGATTCTGCGCGGCATGGGCATCGCCACCGATGCCGGCCGCATCCTCACCACCTATGGCGGTACCCACGCCATCGATCTGATTTGCCGCGCTTTTTTGCAACCCGGCGACACGGTGCTGGTGGAAGACCCCGGCTACTTCCTGATGTTCGACCGGCTGCGCAAGGACGGCATTCGCATCGTCCCGGTCAAACGCCGGCCCGACGGGCTCGATCTGCAGGAGCTGGAGGCCGCCTGCCTGGCGCACCGCCCGCGTCTGCTGTTCGTGCAAACGGTGCTGCACAACCCGACCGGCTGGAGCAGCAGCGCCGCCAATTTGCACAAGCTGCTGGTGTTGGCCCAGCAACATGGTTTTCTGATCGCCGAGGACGATGTGCAAGGGCACTTCCACCCGGGCCACGCGACCCGCCTGGCCAGCCTATCGGGCCTGGACCGGGTGATCTACTACTCGAGCTTTTGCAAGGCGCTGAGCCCCGCACTGCGGCTGGGCTATATGGCCGCCGACCCGACGCTGCTGAAAGCGCTGATGCGCGAGAAGATCTACTCCGTGCTGACCACCTCGGCGCTGCAGGAGTACGTGATGCTCGAGGTGCTGGCCGCCGGACGCTGGCGCAAGCATCTGGACCGCTTGAATGCCAAGTTACTGGCAGCGCGCCACAGCAGCTCCAGGCAGCTGAGCGAGGCCGGCATCACCCTCGACCACCCCGGCGAAGGCGGCCTGTTTCTGTGGGGCTCGGTACCGGCCGAGGTGGATCTGAACCTGTTGGTGCAGGACGCCTACCGCAACAAGATCTTGCTGGTGCGCGGAGCCACCTTCTCGGCCGATCGCGCCTTTGATTCACACATCCGTTTCAACGCGGCCTTCAGCCAGCAACCGCGCCTGGCCGACTATCTGCGCGAACGGTTGCAGGGCTTGGCCGGCGCCAAGGCGGCCTTGGCGCGCGCCGGAGCCGGAGCCGCCACCGACCACTGAGGTTGGTAGGCGCAGCGGCCAGGCGGACAAAGGCCGCATGCTGGCCGCGTGTTGGCCGCTCCTCCTTCGCTCAATCCGCGAGGGAGAGGGAGAACCAGTTCAGCTTCGCACCCTCGTCGATGGCACGGATGCGCAGCAGATGGCGACCCGCCTCCAGCTTGAGCAAGTCTGGCCCGACCAGGGTTTGCCAAACCTTCGTGCCGCCGGTGTTGGGCACGGCCTGCGTCAAGGCCGGCTCCCCATCGACCGCCAAGGCCAGGCCCTTGCTGCCGTCCTTGCTGGCCACGCGGTAGGAGACTCGGTAGCTGCCGCTGCGAGCGACCTCGATGCTGTATTCGGTCCAGCCGTCTTTGGCCATACCGGCAGGGCCGGTCAGGTTCAGGCCGCCCTGGCCATTGGCATCTTCCTTGTCTTCCCCGGGCGCCACTTTGCCGACGGTAAGCAGCTGCATCTGGTTGAAGTCTTCCGCCTGGATCAGGCCCGGCACCGGGTGCACCTGGTCGGCCGTGACTACCGGCGCGCTGAAGCCGCTGAAACGATCGCGGTTGACGGCCACCAGCACATAGCTGTGCTTGCGCGCCGGCGCGCTCTGGTCAACATAGCTCAGGTCCTTGAGGTCGGCGGCGATGCGCGTGTAGTCGCCGCCCAGGCTGTCACTGCGGTAGAGGTGGTAGCCCAAGACCTTGGGGTCGGCGCTGGCCGTCCAAGACAGACGCGGCGCGCCGCTGTTGGCCCCCGCAGCCACGCCTTGCGTCAGCTGCAAGCCCTGTGGCGGCTGCGGGAAGGGCAGCAAACTCTTGCGCCGTGCCCGCTCCGCCGCCTGAGCGCGGGCCAGCTCCTTCTCGAAGGCCTGCGCCGTGGGTGCAGGGCTCCGGTCGGCGGCGCTGTCCAAGCTCTGGGCCAGACGGAAGCCCTCGATCACACCGATCCAGTCAAGCGGCGCCGCGCCGCGCATGGTGACGGAGTTGCCGCGCCAATGCCAGGCACCCCCGCGCATCGCGCGCATATTGCAGTCGCCGCTCTGACGCGCGCTGCCGTCCGCCGGCGCGCCCTGGTAGTTGTCGACCCAGCAATCCTGCAGATACTCGGCCGCATTGCCAATCAGGTCGTGAATACCCAAGGGGTTGGGCTTGTACATGCCGACGATGCTGGCGAAGCCGGCGCCGTCATCGCAGTCCGAAATGCCGCCCATGAAGTCGGTGTAAGTGGCACCAAATCGCGCCATGCCGGCGTGTTCGGCCGATTGGTCGGACACATTGGCGTATTCACAAACACGCTTTTGGTCGAGGTCCTCGCCAAAGGGGAAGCCAGGCTTGCCGCGGCCGGCGCTGGCCGCGTATTCCCACTCGGCCTCGGTCGGCAAACGATAGCTTTTGCCCGTTTGCTTTGACAGCCACTGGGCATAGGCGTCGGCACCGGCCCAGCCGATGCACACGGCCGGTTGGTACTCACTGTCGGTCAAGGCGTTCTTGTCCCAGGAGCCGGACGTTGGGCCCAAGCCAAACCAACCCTGGATCGGCTGGTTGATGCATTGATCCGGTGCCTTGTAGCCGGTGGCCTCAACAAAGCGTCTGAACTCGGCCACGGTGACCTCGTACTTGGCCAGCTTGAAGGCTTTGAGCTTGACCTTGTGGATGGGCAAGGCCTCGGGGGCGGGCGCCGCGTCGCCGCCATAGGCTTTGCCACCGCCCATTTGGAATTCGCCGCCCGGCACGCGGACCATGGGCGGTTCGATATAAGAAGTGGGCGCCGCGAAGGCTTGGGTGCTCAGGCCAAGGAGCGATAAGGCCAGGATGTGGGGTGTGTTCATGCCCGCATTCTGCGAAGCGGGCTGCCGGCTCGCTTGGGCTTGCGACGAAGCCGGCGAAAGCGCGGATGAGTTCGGTCAGCGAGCGATGGAATCTGGCCGCGGCCCCAGGCCCTGAAGTCCTACTTTGCGGCTGGATGCGGCGTGTCCTTGTGGCCGCGTCGGCGCAGGTAGGAACTCATGAAGCCCAGCACGGCGCAAAACAAAATCCGGCCAAAGAACCAGCCGACATCGCCCCGCTGCAGGTCCTCAAAGTAGCCCCATACTAGGCCAACCGCACCGGCAAGCAGCGCCGAGACCAGATGATGCTTCATAGGGTCGTGCCGCCCTATTGTGTTCAGACCGACTTCGCGGAATTCATCTCTGAGCGGCCGCTACATGGCGGGCAAAGTTATCGAGGATGGCTTGCCAGCCGCTGCGCTGCTGCTCTTCGGTATGGGTGTCTTCGCCGTCGAAGCTGACCGTCACGGTGACGCCGCCGGAGGCCTCCACAAAGTCGACACGCGCGTTGCGCCCGCCGAAGCTGTATTCGATGCGCTGCAGCGGCACGATGTCTGTGTACTCACCCGCGAAGTCAAAGCCAAACGAGCCGTCCTTGGCCTCCATGCGCGAAGAGAACTTGCCGCCCACCCGCAGATCGACCGTCGAGGCCGTGGTGTGCCAGTCCGGCGAGGCGGTGTTCCAAACCATGATGTCCGCCGGCGAGCTGTAGGCCCGCCAGACTTCGGCCAAGGGCGCAGCAACCTGGGTCGAAACAGTGATTTTCATGAGGCCTCCAAATGGTTTGCTGCGCAGTGTATGCGCCGGTGTCAAACGGCCGACTGAGCACTAGCCTGCTCGAGCTCCAAGCGACGGCGCCTTGCCAAAAGCAGCACCAACAAGGTCGCCGCGGCAAGCAGCCAGGAGAAAGCGGCCCGCCCTCTCTCGTCGCCAGCATCGTGACAAAGAAGCACGGCCATCAGGCAGAGCAGCAGCGCCGAGACCTTGGACAGCCACCAAAGTCCCGCTGGGATGCGCGCCTGCGCACCCGCTTTGAGCCGCATTCGCAGACCAAGCACGGTACTGCCGATCTTGGCCGCCATGGCCAAGAAAAAGCCCCAGGAAACCAGACCCATGGGGCTGAGCGAGCTCAGCCTGAGGTAGCTTTCAAGGTCCATGCTGTCCACGCTTGGGCTGGTGCGTTTCGGTCACGACGCTGACTCAGGCCGCCGCGCCGGCCGGCTGAGCAGCAGCGCTTGGCGCCTCGGCCGCAGCATCCGGCAACAGCACCCGCCCAAACAAGAACTTGATCGTCAGCAGCAACAGGCCGGCCGCTGCCACCAGGACCGCGTGCAGGCCCCAGAACTGGGTCCCCGGCATTTCTTCCAACAGGCCGGCCAACCAGCCGACAAAGGAGTTGCCCAGGAACAGGTGCAGGTAATAGACGCCGATCATCAGGCCGGCCAGTTGGCGCGGCGCGGCGCGTGCGTACAGCGCCAGGCCGACCGGCAGGATGTTGGCGAAGCCAAGGTTGTTCAGCAAGGTGTAGCCAATCGTCCAGATGAAGCTGACGCGCTGGTCGGTGCCGGCAATCGACGCGGCCGCTAACACCAGCAAGGCCGGTCCAGAGGCGGCGACCAGCGAACCCACGGCCATCTTGGTCAACTCATCGGGCTCGCGCCGACGCGTCGCCCACCAGCGCCAAAAGGCCAGCGAACCGAGCATGGTGCCGGTGCTGGTCAGCGCATCCACCGCCTGCAGCCAGGTCACCGGGACTTGCCAGCCAAACAGCAGCAGGTCCATATGCTTTTGCGACCAGAGCGGGAAGGCGTTGTTGTATTGCTGGTTGCCGACGATGGACAGCATCAGCACCGGGATCATCGCCAGCAGCAGCACCAAGCGGCCCTTTTCCTGGGCGCTCATCGGCAGCTTGGCTTCGGCGGCTTTCGCCGCCTCGGCCTTGTTGAGCCGCGGCGCCTCGGGCGGCAGGTAGCGGCGGCCGGCCAGATAGACCACCAAGCCAATCACCATGCCGACGCCGGCCGAGCCAAAGCCCCAGTGCCAACCGACCTTCTCGCCCAGGGTGCCACAGACGATGGGCGCTGCGATCACCGCGATCTGTACCGCCAGCATGAAAATCTGGAAGGCGCTGGCGGCACGCTTGTCGCCGGGCCCATAAAGGGCACCGACCTGGGCCGCAATATTGCCCTTGAAGCAACCGACGCCGAGCAACAAGCAGGCCAAGGCGGCCAGGAAGCTGGCTTCAAAGGCCATCAAGAAGTGACCCAGCGCCATCAGGCTGGCGCCGATGACCACGGTCTTGGTGCGCCCCAGCAGTCGGTCGGCCAGCAGGCCCCCGAACAAAGGCATCAGATAGACCAGGCCGGCATAGAGGCCGAACACGACCGACGCCAGTTGCTGCGGCGAGCGTGGGCCGATCAGACGCTCAATCTGGGCGCGCAAGGCGTCCATGCCGGCCACATTGCCGATGTTCTCGGGCAGGAACAGGTAGTTGCTGAGGTAGATAACCAGCAGCGCCTGCATGCCGTAATAGGAGAAGCGCTCCCAGAGTTCGCAAAAGGCCAGCCAGCCGAGGCCGGCCGGGTGGCCAAGAAAGGCGCGGTCGCTGCGGGCGCGAACGGCGTCAGAGGTCGTAGAGGTCACGGCAAGCTTGTAAATATATTAAGAAGCCGCGACTGTCTCCGAAAACGCCGTTCTCCACAAGCCGTGTTGTCCTGGGGGCACGCGCCCCGCCGTGGCCTCTCGAACGGGCCAGCGGTTTACTTCAGCTGCCCGAGTTGCTCAATCACCCGGCTCAGGCGGACTTCGGTTTCCTTGCCCTTGTCCAGCGAGCGAACGGCAGCGTCTCTGTAGTTGCTGACCAGTCCGCTGAGGAAGTCTTCCTGCTGCTGCATCAGGCCCAGGTGGATAAAGCTGTCCTCCACCTCCTTGGCGAGCGACTCAAACAGACCCTGCACCTCGCGCGACTGTGCGTGGTTGCGTTCTGAAATGTCGGCCAGCGTCAGCCGGGTCATGCCAACCATCTTGATGACCTTGTCGTTCAGTTCGCGGATGGCACGCTCGTTGTCGAGGGCGATCACCTTGGTGCAGGCGCCCTCGATCAGCAGCGCCACGTTATCGATGGCACGGCCATAGCGCTCGGACAGGTCCGGGTCCATATCGGCCGGCCGTGTCATCGGCAAGTCGCGCAGGAACAGGATGATGCTGCCGAAGTTGAAACCGGTATGTGGGCCGAGCGGGCGGATGTGTGGGTCCAGCCCCTGCGCGGCCAGGTGGTCGAGGATTGATTGCTCCAGCGCGGTGCAGGCGACCTTGCTGTTCAAGGAGATCACACCCAGCTGGCCCTTGATGCGGATGCAGCCATCCAGCCCGTAGCGCTCCAGCGACTCGAACAGATTGGCGGCAATGCTGGGGTAGTCGACACAGCCGTTCAGCTTGCGCTGGAAGTCCAGCACGACGCCGACTTCGCCGACCATGTCGGCGCTGCTCATCACCGCATTGACGGCCTCGTTGAGCTGCTGGCCCAGGTCGCGCCGCGAGGCCGAGGCGGCCAGTTGCCGCTCGATCTTGGCGATCAGCTCCGGCATCTCGAAGGGCTTGCAAACGTAGTCATCACCACCGGCCGAATAGCCGAGCAAACGCTCCTCGATGGAGGTCAAAGCGGACAGAAAAATCACCGGTGTGCCGGCCGCACCCGAGGACCGCAGCTTGCGGCAGGTCTCGTAACCGTCCATGCCCGGCATCAGGCAGTCCAGCAGGATCAGGTCGGGCGGCGTCGGGCCATCGACGATTTCAAGCGCTTCAACGCCGCCGGGCGCGGTCTTGATGTTGTAACGGTCGCTCAGCAGGGCTTCCATCAGCTCCAACATGTCCGGCGAATCATCGACCAGCAAGAGGGTCGGCAAAGCGGCATTATGTGAATTCGCGTTCATGCTGGCTTTCAAGCGAATGGACTTGAGACAAAGACGAAAACACCCAACGCCGGTCTTCGACGCTGGAGGCGGCGGTCTTGCCGATCCTCAATACCGGGCTTGGGAGCCCAACACCGAGAAAACCCGGCTCCGATCTATGGCATCTAGCTTAGCGCGGAAAAAGCGGCCGAGACAATGCCCGAGCAGTTAAAAAGCTCCGCAGTCTCCCGCTAGTTCTGGGCACCGGCCGCAAGGGATCGAAGGGATGCCAGCGGCCAGGCTCATTCACATCAAGCCGGCCAGGGCTGCTGGCCTTCAAACAGCGGCTGCAGCGGGCGCGTGCCGGCATAGACCGCGTCGAACAACTGTTTGATGCGCGGGACTTGGCGCAGTTCCGGGCGCGTCAGCAGCCACAAATCGCTGCGCCAGGCCTTGGGCGGCGTGGCAATCACCCGACACAGCGTCGGCTCGGTGTCCCCCAAGTAGCAAGGCAGCACCGCCAAGCCGGCGCCGGCCTTGACCAGACCCAAGACATTGACATGGCTGTTGCTGCGCAAGACTGTCGAGGCATCCAGCCCCTGTTTCAACAGCCATTTGGCGGAGTCCAGATGGGCAAAACTGTCATCTCCGGCAATCCAGGGGTAGTCGGCCAAGTTGTCCGGGGTGGCGCCGCCAATCTTGCGCGAGCGGTAGACGGTCGATTCGATGCGGCACAAACGCCGCGCCACCAGGGTGTCGGGCGGGCGCCCACCGGCGCGAATGGCCACATCGGCCTCGCCCTTGCCGAGGTCATGCAAGGTGGTGCTGGTGTTGATCTGCAATTGCACCTGCGCCTTTTGTTGATAGGCGGTCAACAGCGGCGGCAACACGGCATGCATCAGCGTGTCGGTGGTGGTCAGCCGCAACACGCCGCCGGGCCAGGCGGCGCGGCTACCGAGCCGGCGCGTCACCACGCCCAACTCCAACTCAAGGGCGCTGGCCACCTGTAGCAACTCATCGCCGGCGGCGGTCAGCGCATAGCCAGCGCGGGAGCGTTCGAAAAGCCGCACCCCCAACTCGGCCTCCAAACGCTGCAGATGGCGAAACAAGGTGGCATGGCTGAGCGACAGCGATTGCGCCGCCGCCGTCAGCGAGCCGCCGCGGGCAATGTGCAAAAAGCTGCGCAGATCATCCCAGCTGCCGGCTTGGGCCTTCATTCAATTCCTGCCTTAATTCGCGTCGATATGGCTTGCAATTTTGACATGCTGGTTTGCAAAAACAGAGCAAGCAAAGAGCCCGTAACTTCCTAGACTGCCCGGCAAGCACAGCGACTCCATTGATCATCATGAACACAGCCATGACCACAACCAACGCGCTCGGTTCGGCGCAAGACTTCGACTTCTTCGTCGGCACCTGGCAGGTACGGCACCGCCGCCTCAAGGAGCGCCTCAAGAGCTGCCAGGACTGGGAGGAATTCATGGGCCGCTGCGAGATGCGCAAGACCCTCGGCGGCCTCGGCAATGTGGACGACAACCTGCTCGAGTTGCCCGCCGGCAGCTACCGCGCGGTGACGCTGCGCAGCTTCGACCCGGCCAGCGGCCAATGGTCGATCTGGTGGCTGGACGGCCGCTCGCCCGGTCGGCTCGATGTGCCGGTGGTGGGTAGCTTCAGCGAAGGCGTTGGCAGTTTTTACGCCGACGATGAACTGGACGGCCGCGCCATCCGGGTGCGCTTTCAATGGACCTTGCCCGCGCCCGACCAGCCACGCTGGGAGCAAGCCTTCTCGGTCGACGGCGGGCAAAGCTGGGAGAGCAACTGGGTGATGGACTTCGAACCCACGGCCACGCCATGAGGGTGGTCGAGATCCGCAGCTACCGCCTGCAGCCCGGCAGCAGCGCGCGCTTCCACGCATTGGTCATGCAGCAAAGCCTGCCGCTGATGGAGGCAGCCGGCATCGACGTGCTGGCCTTCGGGCCCTCGCTGCTCGGCGACGAAGGCTACTACCTGATTCGGGCCTTCGCCGACCTGGCCGATCTGCAGGCCTCGCAAGACGCTTTCTACGCCAGCACCGCCTGGCGCACCGGGCCGCGCCAAGCCATCATTGAACTGATCGAGTCGGACAGCAATGTGGTGCTGGCGATGAGCGAAGCCGCCATAGATGGCTTGCGCCGCATCCAGGCTGCGGTTTG
The DNA here is from genome assembly GCF_037482915.1 of Paucibacter hankyongi. Classification (NCBI taxonomy): domain Bacteria; kingdom Pseudomonadati; phylum Pseudomonadota; class Betaproteobacteria; order Burkholderiales; family Sphaerotilaceae; genus Roseateles; species Paucibacter hankyongi. Next base: position 57,670 of record NZ_JBBHJX010000002.1, on the reverse strand, counting down.
ACATCGCAGCCCGGAGAGGAGGCTGTGTGGCTAGGCCGTCACTGGCCCAGCCTTCATGCAAGGCGTTTTAACCGCGCCGACGACGTGCAACGCCCAGGGCCAGCAGTGCCAAACCGGTCAGCGCATAGCTGGCCGGCTCGGGAACGGCATTGCCAAAGGCTTGAACGTTGATGTCGCTGGCCTTGTCCCAGCCCCACTGCGCGGAGCTCCATGAACCACCATAGGTCATGCTGCCACCATTGATGGTGGCCCACAGCAGATTGCCGTCAGCACTGTCTTGAGGAGACCCACTTTTCGCCGCGTTGGACGCATGCGAAAACGGCGATGGATACTGCCCACCAGTGCCATCCAAAAAGAACTGGAAGGTCTCACCGGCGGCCAAGGTGATGTCAACTGCGAAGTCGATCTGTTGAATCGAATAGAACTTGCCGGAATAGCCCTGGTAACCCGAGCCGTCGATATAAGTGGCGTTGGTGATGGCGCCGGCACCCGGCAGAAGCGACAGAGTCGATCCAGCGACACCGCCCCACAAGGAAGCAGAAGTGATGCTCGGCTCGACGGCCCACACGCGAATCGACGACAAGCGCCAGGTCTGCGCACTCGTGTTGGTGAAGCTGTCACCATCGACCCAATGCTCGCCGGCATCGCCCAAGGGCTCGGTCCAAGACACATTGCTCCGATCTGCACCGGCTGCGTTATTCAAATTGATGGTCGGCAGGCCCCGATCGACCAGCAGCGTCGGTGCGGCTTGAGCCCCGGCCGCAGCCAATGCCAGACCCAAGGCCAAGCTGGCGTAGTTGTACCTCTTCATATTCTGTTTCCCTTCATTCATGACTTTGATCAATAGCAAGTAAACGCCTCAAAACAAGCTTGTCGCAGGAGGCGGAAACAATGCATGTCTCCGCTTGCAAGGCGTTGACGCATGATTTCAAAGTTAGCTTATGGGATACAGATTCGCTTGAACCCCTCTATTCAAGGGGAATTTCGGGCAAACACCGAGCGAGCACAGTCAGCTCTGTGCAAGCAGGTGATCCATCTGTTTCAAAGTGACGCAAGTCGCTGAAAAGCAGCTTAAAGGGAGAGTTACCCCAGCTCGCTCAAGGCCCACGATGCAACATCAAACCCGCCAGGGCGCAGCTCATCGCTTCGCGCTTGGCGGCTGGCAGGCGCTCATGCAGCCAGACGGTGCCGGGGTAGCTCAGACCCAAGGCGGCCACCGGGCCTGACGGGCCATCCAGACGGTAACCATAGAACGGTTCGTCATCCGCGACAAGGCGCCCGTTGACGTCGTAGCGACCGAGCGGATATTCGGTACCGTCCACGGTGATCAGCAGGCGCACCGGGTTCGAGCCGGCGGCGCCCTGCCAGCCGGAATCGCTGGCAATGCTGAGGGTCGAGTTGTGGCCATCTTGCGTGCGGCAGTCGCAGGCGAAATTGGCCTTGTAGCGCTGCAGGGTCACGGCGCTGAACAGCGGCACCGAAGTTTCGTGCGACTTGCTGGAGCATTGGGCGGACACCTCGGTGCGGCCCGAACTGCCGCCGACCATGCGGTAACTGAAGCCACCACGCTTGTTCTCCACCTTGGCCCCGCCGATCTGGAACGAACCGCCCGAACTGCTGTTCTTGCCCTCGATGCCAGTGACGCGATAAGGGCCCAGATCGAAGGACTCATCCACCAGCAAGCCGGTGGCGCGGCTGCGGTTGGCCGCGGCCAGCGTCAGGCTCTGGCCCTCAAAGCCGGCCGGCGCCTGCATCACCACCGGCGTGCTGCTGCAAGCGCCCAACCAAGCCAAGAGCGACAGGCTGCCGCTCAGCAACCATGCCCTCTTCCCTGTTCGTGACTCTGTCTTCATCGTCGTCCTCACCCTGTCTCGATCCCCAAGATGGGGCGCACTGTAGGGCGGGCAAGGGCAGCCAGGGCCCGGCGCTTGCGGAGTCGCAGCTTTTGATACCCGGGGGGGCGTTTGGCGGCGCCGAGTAGCGTGGAGGCGCGGCTCTTGGAATTTCTCGTGCCGGCACCAAGTGTTGAATCAGCGCAAGCAAGGCGGTGAGCACCCGCATCTGAGCAGTTTGCCGCGGCCCTGCGCACAAGTTGCCGGGCCGCAACAAAAGCTCTGCTAAGGTGGGGTTGTGGCGCAGCGCCTGGAAGTGGCCCCAACGATGGGGTCGGTCGATGGATTCACTTGAAAAGGAAAGTACGCATCATGCAAGTTCTTCTTCATTCCGACACACATATCGCAGCCACCCAATCGACCAGCGAGCATTTGACGGCCGTCGCCAAGGATGCACTGGATCGCTTTGGCGACCGCATCACCCGCGTGGAAGCGCACCTGTCCGATGTGAAGGGCCACGCCAAGTCCGCCGATGACGAGGTGCTGTGCACGCTGGAGGCGCGCTTGAAGGGGCTGGAACCCATCATCGTCAAAGAACAAGCAGGCAATATCCACCAAGCCATTGATGGCGCCATGCGCAAGCTCAAACGGTCCATCGCCGGCACGCTCGAAAAGCAAGACCCACGCGGCCAAGCCCTGCCGGTCAATCTGGACGTCGAGCCCAGCGCTTGAAGGTGCTTGAAGGCGGTGTGCCAGCCGATGTCCCAAGCCCGATCGACCTGCGGCATATGCCGGACGCGCGGGACTGGGCGTCCACGGCACTGAGCAAGCGCCCCGGCCGGCCGGAGTTTTTTGCCAGCTTTGAGCGCGCGCTGCGCCAAGGTACGCCGGCCCGGCGCCGTCGGGTACTGGAGTTAGGCTCCGGGCCCGGTTTTTTGGCCCAGCATCTGCTGCAGGCCTTGCCAGAACTGGACTATGTGGCCTTGGATTTTTCGCCGGCCATGCATAGCTTGGCGCGCGAGCGCCTCGGCGACTTGAGCCAGCGCGTGCAATTCATCGAACGCAGCTTCAAAGACCCAGACTGGGCCCAAGGTCTGGGTAGTTTTGATCATGTGCTGACCCACCAGGCGGTGCACGAATTGCGCCACAAGCGCTACGCGCCGGCGCTGCACCGCCAGGTCATGGCCCTGCTGAAGCCGGGTGGCGACTATCTGGTCTGCGATCACTGGGCCGGTGCAGGCGGCATGTCTAACGATCAGCTTTATATGACCGTGGAGGAGCAAGTTGCGGCGCTGCGCGAGGCCGGCTTTGGCATCGTTGAGCCGGTGCTGATCAAGGGCGGCTTGGCCCTGCACCGGGCCGGGTTGGCTTGAACACCCCATGAACAGCAGCGCCAGCCAATGGTCCGACGACGACGCCACGCTGCTGCAGCACTTGACGGCCTTGGAGTGCCAATTGCACCAACCGGCCATGCGCACCGATGCCGATGTCTTGGCGCAGCTGCTGCATCCGCAGTTTCGGGAGTTCGGTCGCTCGGGGCGAAGCTACACGCGGGAGAGCATGCTGGCTCTGCTGATGGCCGAAGATACGACCGACCCGACCTTGGTGCACGCCCAAGACTTTGAATTGCAGCGCCTCGGCGACGAGGCGGCGCTGCTGACCTATCGCTCGGCCCATCGGCAGCCTGACGGGCGCTTGAGCGGCCCGACCCATCGATCCTCGGTCTGGCGCAAGACGCCCAAGGGTTGGCAGATGATCTTTCATCAGGGCACGCCTACCAGTGACTTCTGGCCCAGCCGCTAGCCCTTAGCCCAGCGTCACCCTGCCCCATGGAACCCAGGCCTCCCAGCGCCACGCCCGAGCGGGCACGCTTGCCTGCCGGCATTTGGGTGTTGGGCTTCGTCAGTCTCTTGATGGATGTCTCGTCCGAGATGATCCACAGCCTGTTGCCGCTCTTCATGGTCGGGTCGCTGGGCGCCTCGGCTTTCACCGTCGGTTTGATCGAGGGCGCCGCCGAGGCCACGGCCCTGATCGTCAAGATTTTCTCCGGCGCGCTGAGCGACTACCTGGGGCGACGCAAGGGCCTGGCGCTGCTGGGCTATGGACTGGGCGTGGCCAGCAAGCCGATCTTTGCTGTCGCCAGCAGCAGCGGCTGGATCTTGTTTGCACGCCTGAGTGACCGGCTCGGCAAGGGCATTCGCGGTGCCCCGCGTGATGCGCTGGTGGCCGACCTGGCGCCACCGGCGCTGCGAGGCGCGGCCTTCGGTCTGCGCCAATCGCTGGACTCGATCGGCGCGGTGCTGGGCCCCTTGCTCGGCGTGGGGCTGATGCTGTGTTGGGCGAACGACTTCCGGGCGGTGTTCTGGGTGGCGGTGATCCCTGGGCTGATGGCGCTGGCCTTGCTGGCCTTTGGCGTGCATGAGCCCAAATCCGAACGCGCCGAGAAGCGCAGCAACCCGATCAGCCGCGCCAATTTGCGGCAGTTGTCGGCGGCCTATTGGGCCGTGGTCGGCTTGGGCGGCCTGTTCACGCTGGCCCGCTTCAGCGAGGCCTTTTTGGTGCTGCGGGCGCAGCAAAGCGGCTTGAGCCTGGCGATGATTCCACTGGTGATGGTGGCCATGAATCTGGTCTATTCGGCCAGTGCCTACCCTTTTGGAAGATTGGCCGATCGCCTATCGCACAAACAACTGCTGGCGGCCGGCCTGCTGGTGCTGCTGTGCGCCGACCTGCTGCTGGCCAGCAGCCCCCATATTGCCGCCTTGTTCGGCGGTGTGTTGCTGTGGGGCCTGCACATGGGGCTGACCCAGGGGCTGCTGGCCACGATGGTGGCCGACACCGCGCCGCCGCAGTTGCGCGGCACCGCATACGGCGTCTTCAACCTGGTTTGCGGCGTGGCCATGCTGTTGGCCAGCGTCTGCGCCGGGGCCTTGTGGGACGCTTTCGGCGCCGCCTCGACCTTTCTGGCAGGCGCGGCCTTTTGCCTGCTGAGCCTGGCCGCGCTGACGCGGCTGCACCCGACGCGCCCCGTCTGAACGGGCCAAACGCCCGGCTTTGGCGTCACACAAAAGAAACAAAACCGGCACATGATGAGTTTGCTGCACCGCAGCAAATCAAGTATCTTTGCTGAATCGAGGCCCAGGCCTCGCACCGAAAGACGCCCATGTTCCCGTTCAATCTGCCCCACCCCACGGGGTCCGCTGTCTCTTCGTTCTTCCCGGTGGCCGGGCCGGCCTTGCCCGCCGCGACGCTGGGCCAGCAGGCGCTGGACTACTGGCTCGACGCGGCGCAGCGCTCGGTGCTGTTCTGGGATGTGCTGCGCGAGCGGGGCAATGTCTACGCCCAGCATGCCCAATCGGGCAAGCCGCCGGTGCTGGTGTTCGAGTTTGAGACCGTGCTGGATGCGCGCGAGTTTGAATTGCCGGCCAACTACGCGCTGGTGCGCATCAAGCCGCCGGCCGGCCAAGCGACCGATGCCCACAAACGCGCCTTTGTGGTGATCGACCCGCGCGCCGGCCACGGCCCCGGCATCGGCGGCTTCAAACCCGACAGCGAGATTGGCATTGCGCTGGCCGCCGGCCACCCCTGCTATTTCTTCACCTTCTTCCCCGAGCCGATGCCGGGCCAAACCATCGAGGCGGTGGCCCGCGCCGAGGTGAAGTTCTTGGAGAAGGTCAATGACTTGCACCCGCAGGCCGAAGGCCGGCCCTTTGTGATCGGCAATTGCCAGGGCGGCTGGGCCTTGATGCTGATTGCCGCCGCCCAGCCCGAGTCGGTCGGCCCGATTCTGCTGGCCGGCGCGCCGGTGTCTTACTGGGCCGGCGTGGAGGGCAAGAACCCGATGCGCTACTCGGGCGGCCTGCTGGGCGGCTCTTGGCTGGCCTCGCTGACCGGCGACCTGGGCAATGGCAAGTTTGACGGCGCCCATCTGGTCAGCAACTTCGAGAACCTCAACCCCTCCAACACCTACTGGAGCAAGCTCTACAACTTGTACGCCAAGGTCGACACCGAGCGTGAGCGCTTTCTTGAGTTTGAACGCTGGTGGGGCGGCCATTACCTGATGAACAAGGCCGAGATGGACTGGATCGTGCAGAACCTGTTCGTCGGCAACAAGCTCGCGCGCGGCGGCGTGCACACCGCCGATGGCAGCGTGCAGATCGACCTGCGCAATATCCGCTCGCCCATCGTCGTGTTCGCATCCTGGGGCGACAACATCACCCCGCCGCAACAGGCCTTGAACTGGGTGGCCGATCTGTACGACAACGCCGACGAGATCCGCGCCAATGAGCAGACCATCGTCTACTGCCTGCACGAGAGCGTCGGCCATCTGGGCATCTTTGTCTCGGCCGGCGTGGCCAAGAAAGAGACCACCGAGATCGCCGGTGCGCTCGACCTGATCGACCTGCTGCCGCCCGGCCTGTACGAGATGGTGATCGAGGACACCCACCCCGAGATGAGCCATCTGGAGTTGACCGACGGACGCTACCTGTCGAGCTTCAAACCACGCGAGGTGGCCGACATCCTGGCGCTGGACGACGGCCGCGAGGACGAGCAGGACTTTGAGGTGGCGCGCCGCGTTGCCGAAATCAACCAGGCCAATTACGACAAGTTCCTCTCACCGCTGGTGAAGGCGGTAGCCAACGAACCGGCCGCGCAATTGGCGCGCGTCTTCAACCCGGCGCGCATGGAACGCTGGCTGGTGTCGGACGCCAACCCGGCCCTGTGGCCGATCAGGAGCGTGGCGGACCGGGTGCGCGAAAAGCGCCGCACCGTGGCCGAAGACAACCCCTTTGTCCAGGCCGAAAAGGCCGCCTCCGAATGGATCGTGCAAAGCCTGGACCAGTACCGCGATGCACGTGACGCCGCCCAAGAGCGGCTCTTCATGAGCTTGTACCGCTCGCCCTGGCTGAAGGCCGCCGTGGGCTTGCGCGACACCGACCCCGCCGGCCCAAACGCAGCGAACGAGCAAAAGACCGGCTGGGAGCATGAGGAGCTGCTGCGCCTGAAGCGCGCCCAGGCCGAGGCCTGCATCGAGCAGGGCAGCCCGCTGGACGCCGGCATGCGCATGCTGATTCACATCGCCTCCGATGGCGAGGGCGTGGACGAGCGGCCCTTCCGCATGATCCAACACATGCTGAAGGAAGCGCATGCCGCCGGCCAAAGCCAATTGACGCTGGCCGACCTGAAGCAAAGCGCCAAGACGCAACACCTGGCCCTGCTGCTGGATCGGCCGCGCGCCTTGGCCGCCTTGCCCAAGCTGCTGCCCGATGCCGGGTCGCGCAGGGCCGCGTTTGATCTGGTGAAGCGGATCGCCCGCGCTCAAGGCCCTTTGAGTGAGCAAAGAGCCGAACGCTTGTGCGAGATCGCCGCCGTGTTGGGCCTGCAGGTGATGGCCGAATCGTCCGATTTCGCCGATTCGGCCGACGCGCCCGCCGACACAGCGTCGCAAACGCAGGCCAAGCCCAGCCCCAAACGCAGCAGCAGCCGCAGCTCCAGCAAGCCCGCTCGCTGAACCGAACCGAGACCCACGCCATGAACACAAGCCCGAAGAAACGCGAGAAGTACGAGCGCCTGGTAGCGGCGGTGAAGGAGCTGCCGCCGGCGCTGACCGCCGTGGCCCACCCCTGCGATGCCGCCTCTCTGGCCGGCGCCTTGGACGCGGCCCAATTGGGCATCATCACGCCGATCTTTGTCGGCCCACGCGACCGCATCTTGGCCGCGGCCGCCGAGGCCGACCTGGACATCTCGGCCTATGAGATCGTCGACGCCCCCTTCAGCCACGCCGCAGCCGAAGCCGCCGTGGCCCTGGTGCGCGCCGGCCGCGCCGAGTTGCTGATGAAGGGCAGCTTGCACACCGACGAGCTGATGGCCGCCGTGGTCAAGCGCGACACCGGCCTGCGCACCGAGCGGCGCCTGAGCCACTGCTTCATCATGGACGTGCCGCACCACGCCAGCGCCCTGTTCATCACCGATGCGGCCATCAACATCTTGCCGACATTGGAAGACAAGGTCGACATCGTGCAGAACGCCATCGGCCTGGCGCATGCCTTGGGCATCCCCTGCCCCAAGGTGGCGATTCTGTCGGCGATGGAAACGGTCAACCCCAAAGTGCCTTCGACGCTGGAAGCGGCGGCCCTGTGCAAGATGGCCGATCGCGGCCAGATCACCGGCGGCGTGTTGGACGGCCCGCTGGCCCTGGACAACGCCATCAGCCCCGAGGCGGCCGCGATTAAAAAGATCGGCGGACCAGTAGCCGGCCAAGCCGACATCTTGGTGGTGCCCGATCTGGAAGCCGGCAATATGCTGGCCAAGAGCCTGTCCTTCCTGGCCGAGGCCGATGCGGCCGGCATCGTGCTGGGCGCGCGCGTGCCCATCATCCTGACCAGCCGCGCCGATTCGGTCATCACCCGCATGGCCTCTTGCGCGGTGGCGGTGCTGCTGGCCCACCACCGCAAGGCCCTCCTGGCCGGCAGCGACGCATGAACACCCAGGCCGACCTGTTTGCCGCCGGCGCCAGCCATGAGGCGCTGCTGGTGCTCAATGCGGGCTCATCGAGCCTGAAGTTCAGCGTCTATCGGGTCGCGGCGCCCGAGGCCCGGCCGGGCGCCACGCCGCTGCAGCTGCTGGTGAGCGGCGTGCTGGAGGAGCTGAGCCACGCGGCGCACTTCCATGTCAAAAACAGCCAGGGTCAGGTTTTGGAGGAACGGGCTTGGCCCGAACCGAATGCGGAGCGCGGCTGCGGCCCGCTCGGGCACAGCGGCGCAATCGACTTCTTGACCCAGTGGCTGCGCGAGCACAACGGTGGCGGCCTGCGCCTGATCGGCGTCGGCCACCGGGTGGTGCATGGCGGCATCAAGCATGCCAAGCCGGAGTTGATCACCCCCGGCTTGCTGCGCGAGTTACAGGCGCTGAGCCCGCTGGCGCCACTGCACCAGCCGCACAACCTCTTGCCAATCGACCTGATCGCGCAGCGCCTGCCCGGCCTGCCGCAGGTGGCCTGCTTCGACACCGCCTTCCATCGCCACGCACCGGAGCTCTCGCAAGCCTTTGCACTGCCCCAGGCCATCACCGAGCGCGGCGTGCGCCGCTATGGCTTCCATGGCCTGAGCTACGAGTACATTGCCCGCGCGCTGCCGGCCTTTGACGCCCACGCCGCCGCCGGCAAAACGGTGGTGCTGCACCTGGGCAACGGCGCCAGCATGTGCGCGATTGAAGCGGGCAAGAGTGTCGCCAGCTCGATGGGCTTCACCGCCGTGGATGGCCTGATGATGGGCACCCGCTGCGGCAACCTGGACCCCGGCGTGGTGCTCTACCTGATGGACGAGCTGAAGATGGACGCCCGCGCCATCGAACGGCTGCTCTACAAAGAGTCGGGCCTACTCGGTGTCTCCGGCATCTCCAGCGATATGCGCGCCTTGAGCGAGAGCGAAGACCCGCGCGCCCAAGCCGCCATCGAGTTGTTCGTCTACCGTATCAGCCGCGAGTTAGGTTCGCTGGCCGCTGCCATGGGTGGGCTCGATGCCATCGTCTTCACCGCCGGCATTGGCGAGCACAGCGTCAAGGTCCGCGAGGCCATCTGCAAGAACGCCGCCTGGCTCGGCGTGGAACTGGACTGCCTGGCCAACGCCAGCGGCGGCCCACTGATCAGTCGCCTGGGCAGCCGCTGCGCCGCCTGGGTCATTCCCACCAATGAAGAGCTGATGATTGCAAGCCACACCTTGGGCTTGCTCACTCGCCAACAGGAGTTCGCATGAGCATGATCGACAAGGCCGTGGGCCAACCCTTGATTGGCAAAAAGGCGCTGGTCGTCGGCGTGGCCAACGAAGCCTCCATCGCCTGGGGCTGCGCCAAGGCCTTCTACGAGCTGGGCGCCGAAGTCGCCCTCACCTACTTGAACGACAAGGCCAAGCCGCATGTGGAGCCGCTGGCGAAAAGCATCGAAGCCAGCCTGCTGCTGCCCTTGGACGTGAGCCAAGCCGGCCAGCTGGAGGCGGTGTTTGAGCAGATCACCCGGCGCTGGGGCAGCCTGGACATGCTGGTGCACTCGATCGCCTTCGCCCCCAAGGACGATTTGCAAGGCGGCCTCTTGAACTGCTCTGCCGAAGGTTTTGGCAAGGCCATGGATGTGTCTTGCCACTCCTTCATCCGCATGGCCCGTCTGGCCGTGCCGTTGATGGCTGAGGGCGGCTCGATGTTCGCCATGAGCTACTACGGCGCCAACAAGGTCGTGCCCAATTACAACGTGATGGGCCCGGTGAAGGCCGCGTTGGAAGCCAGCTGCCGCTACCTGGCCTATGAGCTGGGCCACCAAGGCATCCGCGTGCACGCCATCTCGCCCGGCCCGCTGAAGACCCGCGCCGCCTCCGGCCTGAAAGACTTCGACGCCCTGCTGCATGAAACCGAGGCCCGCGCGCCGCTGGGCCAGTTGGTCGACATCATGGACGTGGGCTACACCTGCGCCTATATGGCCACGCCCTTTGCGCGCCACCTGTCCGGCAACACGGTTTATGTGGACGGCGGGGCCAACATCATGGGCTGAGGCCAAAAGGCTGAAGGGCTTCAGCGGCTCTTCTGGACGGAAACAGCTGCCGCACCCGCTTGCCAGGTCTCAAGCGCCAACAAAGCCCGGCGCGAGGACGCTTGACCGGGCTCATCCTTGCGTTCTTCACGGATCGCCAGCGCGTTTGAAAAACACGCGCGCGCCTCGACCAGCCGTCCCTGTTCCGCGAGGCTGCGGCCCCAGTGGTGCGAGGCCAGCGCCTCCAGCCGACGCCAGCCGTTCTGCTTGGCCAATTCAATCGCTTGGATGAAGAAGGCTTCGGCCTGATCGCGGCGCCCGCTGTATTGCAGCGCGGTGGCATAGGCGTTCCAGAACCAGCCCGCCGGCTCATCAGCAACATGGCGCTCAGCTTGTGGCCGCTGCTGCTCGAGCAGATCCACGGCTTCTAGCTCCATGCGCGCGGAGGTGAGCAGGCTACCCAGATCGGCCGCAGCATCCACGATAGCCAACGAATCGCCCCCCTGCAGCGCTACCGCCAGCTTGAGCCGCATCTCGGCAATATCACGCTGCATGGCCACGGGGTCGGCAGCACTGAAACGGAGGAACTCGGCGACTTTGTTGGGCATGAATCTGTTGAGCTTGGGGGATTGATCTTGAAGACGCAGGGTCGCGCGCGATCAAGCCATGTCTTGCTGTGCGCTCTATCAATCAAGCATTCAGTCGAGATAAGTCCAGCTGTCCGCGCCATCAAAGCGGCGCACCGGCACCGTCTGCACCCACTCCGGATCAAAGTTATTCAGGTTGACCCCATGTCTGGCACCGGCTTGCCCATCCAGCGGCTCCCAATGCGTGACCACGCCGCAGGCTTTGCAGCGAATGGTGCGCAGCGTTTTATCGCCTTGAATGTAGTCGACCGTGTGCTCCGGGTGCCCTTCAATCACGACGGTGCCCAATGCGTAATACGCCCACTGCGCACCCAGCCTGCGGCAAATGGAGCAGTTGCAGCGCAAGCTCGTTTCGGGCCGTGACGGCAGCGTCAAGCGAACGGCGCCGCAGTGGCAGGAGCCCTGAAGCGATGGGGCGGAAGCCGATGGCAATACTTGTTCTTCGCTCATGAACGATAGGCTCCTAGGTGATGCTGTACCTTGTAAGCACGCCCGCCAGTGTGGCACCGGGGCTCTGCGCGCAAGTGCGGGGCTTCAAAAAAGACGGGGCTCACTGACCGCTGGCCGCGGAGGTGCGCTGAGCATAATGCTCCGCCTTGGCGGTATCGCCCGCCTTGCGGTACAGCGCCTCCAGTTCCTGAAACACAAAGGGGTCTGGCTTGCCCACCGCCTCTGCGGCCCTTTCAAGCGCTAGCTGCATCTGCAGTGCTTCTTCATCTCGACCCAGGTAGCGCAGCGTCCGCGCCACCATCCAGCGCGCGGCATGCGTCGCCTCCGCATTGCTGCCGCGTTCTCGAATCAACAGCGCCTGCTGGAACTGCGCCAAGGCCTCTTCATAGCGGCCCAGTTGATGCAAGGCATAGCCCACATTGTTTCGGATCGAAGCCTCCCAGCGCTGGGCCTGCGGCTGCGTAGAAGACACCGCCAGCGCCAAAGCCGCCTCGCCCCATTTCAGCTGATCGGCGGGCGCGGTGTCGATGAAGGCAAACATATGAATCGCATCAATCGCCAGGCCATCGAGTTGGGCCGCCCGCGCCAGGTCCAGCGCGCGCTGAATCTCTTGCCGGGCCTTGGCTTTGGCGTCTGCCGTCAGCAGCGCTGCCGGATGCGCCGCCGAGGCAAAGCTCCGCCCCAGCTCCAGATGGAAACGCACCTGGGCTTCGGGGCCCACCGAGGCCAAGCCCGGTTCCAAGTCGCGCAAAAGCTTGCGCGCCCCGTCAAAGTCTTTTCTTAGGCCGTAGGTTCTGGCGATCTGGGTGCGCAGAATGAAGGCATCGTCCCCGGTGGCTGTCTCAAGTGCCGCTCGGAAACGCTGCTCACTCAGCTCAGGCCGAGAGAAGTCCCACAAGGGGGCGAGGTCGATGGCTTGGGCCTGCGGGGCCGCAAGGCCGGTCAGCAGGGTGGCGAGAATCAAATAGCGCATGACCCCAATTTAAGGCCTGGCCCCCTCTGCGGGCAAGACATCGTCTTGGGTGAATGTGGACTAACTTCTTTCTCAGACGGCCTGGGGCGCTTGCGCGCGACGCTCCAGATAGGCCACATCGGGCCCATAACTGCCCAGCTTGTCCGACAGTGAGGCCGCCAGTGGCGAGGGCTGGAAACCCCAGCGCCCCCAAAAGTCGGAGGAGTTCTGCACCGCGATCAGGCAGGCGCGGTCCAGGCCGCTGGCTTCCAAGCGCTCCAAGAATCGCTGCACCAAGGCCTGCGCGAGCCCACGGCCCCGCGCTTGCGGATCAACCGACAGATCGTGCAGATACAGGCAGTCGGGTTGCGCGGGCAGGCTGCAGTCCGGCGCATCCAGCAGCGGCGGGGACTCGGCATGCCAAGGCAGGGCGAACAGATAGGCCGCCAAGGGGCTGGCCGGCTCGACGCTCGCCGTTGCCACCCAGCAGTGCGCTGGCGCGGCCCGCAGCTTGGCCGCCAGCGAAGCCTCGGACTCGGGCTCCAGCTCGGTAAAGCAAGCGGCTTGGATGCGCAGCACTTCGGCCAGATCGGCGGGCTGCATGGGGCGGATCAATCGGGACAAAGACACAAGAACCAGCAGGAACAAAGAAAGACTCAAACAGACCCAAGGCGCTCTCACGCGGCCCTGGCCTGAGCGGGGACGATATTGTCCCAGACCGCGCTGGGCCGCCCCAGGTGCACCAAAACACTTGGTGCGCCCGACTGAATCAGCCCTCTTTAAAATCGCGCTCCATCATGCAATGCCACCCACTCGAACTCCTGGCTCCGGCCCGTGATGCCGACATCGGCATCGAAGCGATCAACCATGGCGCCGACGCCGTCTACATCGGCGGCCCCGGTTTCGGCGCGCGCGACAAGGCGCCCAACAGCGTGGCCGATATCGCGCGCCTGTGCGCCCATGCCCACCGCTTCGGCGCGCGCATCTTCGTGACCATGAATACCATCTTGCGCGACGACGAGCTGGACGGTGCGCGCCAGCAGGCCTGGCAGCTGTACGAAGCCGGCGTGGATGCGCTGATCGTGCAAGACATGGGCCTGCTGCAGCTGGACCTGCCGCCGCTGCAGTTGCACGCCAGCACGCAGACCGACATCCGCACGCCCGAGAAGGCGCGTTTTCTGCAAGACGTGGGCTTCTCGCAAATGGTGCTGGCACGCGAGCTGGACCTGGGCCAGATCCGCGCCATCCGCGCCCAGGTGCAAGAGGCCACGCTGGAGTTCTTCATCCACGGCGCGCTCTGCGTGGCCTACAGCGGCCAGTGCTTCATCAGCCATGCCCACAGCGGCCGCAGCGCCAACCGCGGCAACTGCTCGCAAGAGTGCCGCCTGCCCTACACCGTGACCGATGCGCAGGGCCGCGTGATCGCGCATGACAAGCATGTGCTCAGCCTGAAGGACAACGACCAGAGCGCCAACCTGGAGCTGCTCGCCGATGCCGGCATCCGCAGCTTCAAGATCGAGGGCCGCTACAAAGACATGGCCACGGTCAAGAACGTCACCGCGCACTATCGCCTGCTGCTGGACGGCCTGATGGCGCGCCGCAGCGACTACCGGCGCAGCAGCAGCGGGCGCTGCAAGTTCAGCTTCACGCCGCAGCCCGAGCAGGGCTTCAACCGCGGCGGCACCGACTACTTCGTCAACGGCCGCAAGATCGACATCGGCGCTTTTGACAGCCCCAAGCACGCCGGCCTGCCGGTCGGCCATGTGGTGGCCGTGGCCGAGCAGCATTTCGATGTGGACACCGGCGACGCCACCCTGGCGCTCAACAACGGCGACGCCCTCACCTGGTGGGACCGCCAGGGCGAGCTGCAAGGCGTGCCCATCAACACGGTCGAGCCCCTGGGCGGCACCCGTTGGCGCGTGACGCCCAATCTGCACGGCAACCAAGCCGCGCAAAGCGTGGCCGATCTCAAAGACCTGCGCCGCGATCTGGCCCTGAGCCGCAACCGCGACATGGCCTGGGAGCGCCTGCTCGCCAAGCCCTCGGCCGAGCGCCGCATCGCCGTGGACCTGAGCCTGGCCCAGACCTGGGTGGACGGCCAACCCGGCTTCGAGCTCAGCCTCAAAGACGAAGACGGCCACCGCGGCGTGGCCCGCGTCCAGCATGCCCACGAGCCCGCGCGCGATGCCAAGCAGGCCGACGCCACGCTCAAAGACCAGCTGAGCAAGCTGGGCACCACCATCTTCGAAGCCCGGCGCGTGCGCCTGGCCTGGCGCGAGAGCTGTTTCCTGCCCGCCTCTTTGGTCAATCAGCTGCGCCGCGAGGCCGTCAGCGCGCTCGAAGAAGCCCGCGCCGCTGCGTTGGAGCGCCTGCCCCGCGCCACGCCGGTGGAGCCGCCCGTGCCCTACCCCGAAGACACGCTCAGCTACCTGGCCAATGTCTACAACGGCCAGGCCGCCGCCTTCTACGCCAAGCATGGCGTCAAGCTCGTCGGCGCGGCCTACGAGAGCCACGAGGAACTGGGCGAAGTCAGCCTCATGATCACCAAGCACTGTGTGCGCTGGAGCCTGAGCTTGTGCCCCAAGCAGGCCAAAGGCGTGACCGGCGTGCAAGGCACGGTACGCGCCGAGCCCCTGGTGCTGCAGCATGGCGAAGACCGTTTAACCCTGCGCTTCGACTGCAAGCCCTGCGAGATGCATGTGGTCGGCGCCATGCGCAAGAACGTGCTCAAGCAGCTGAAGGCGGAACCGGTGACTTTTTATCGGACACGGCCGGCGGCGCGGGCCTGAGCTCGTCGGAGAGGCGCTGAGCCGGTGCATCGCCAGGCCCCGCTAGCAGGAGGCTTCGGCCCTGACGACGGCGCTAGGGCCGGGGACGGCTGACCGGGTCGACGAAACCAGCGGCGAGCGCCGATACCGCACGCAAATTGCCAGCGCGAAACTCGTCTGCTTCGGCAGCAGCCAATGCGCGGTTCTCAAAGCTGTGATCGCCGCCAACAATGGCCACGCGCAATGCCTTTTGCCCGCCAGCAGCCAAGGCATAGAGAGCGACGGGATCACACAGAGGGTCCGCGTCGCCCGCGATCCACAAGGACGGGCGACGCTCAGCCTCCAGGCCAGGATAGTTCTCTCGGCCTTCCGGCCTTGGCGTGGTTTCACCCTTGGGCACACGGCTGCAGAGGGGCGTCAGCAGCAAGGCGCTTCGCAGTTTCTGATCAGCCACAAAAGCGCGCCACGCCACGACAGAGCCCAGCGACTTGCCGCCGACCGTGATGTTCTGTGGGTCCACGCGCGGATGCGCCCGTGCTGCCGCCACAACGGCCTGCAAATCCTGCAGTTCAAGCGATAGATCTGGCGACGGCTGGCCTTTGGGTTCCGCAGTGAAGTAAGTCCAGTTGAAGCGGAACACCGCGACACCGCGCTCGCTGAGCGCTCGGGCCGTTGCCTCCATGGCCGGCAAGCTCATGTGATAACCCTGACCCGGCGCAAGCACAAGAGCGGGCACTTTCGCATTGCCCGCAGGGAGATCCACCCTGGCTGAGATCTGCGTGCCGTCCGTGCGGTGTGCGACCGTGGCTTGAGCCAGCGCGCCACTTGCTCCAGAAAGCAACAGGGCCGCACACATGAGCAGGATTTGGGGATGCATATAAAGCTGCGGAGTTGCTTGCGAATGTCGGACAGAAGCTCAGATCTTGAATCTCGCGACTGTAGGTGCTTTGACCCCCAGGTTCATGACGATCTGCCCCCGGCCTTTAGGGCATTCACAGCCATGAACGTCTGCGACTAGAGCTTGGGTCTTGAACGTAAAGTCGCGAGACTCGTACGAGTCGAAGAAAACTCGGATAGATTCAGATCCCTCGATGGGTCAGTTTTCAGGCCCCCAAACGCAGGATCAGCGGAGAGAGAATTTTTGAACTACCGAAGGAAGTGCTGCTCAATTTTCTGGGCAGCTTTAAGCACCGTCCTGTTGACCTCCAGCATCACCGCATGCACCAGCGACAAGGTTGGTCATCGCGTCTCCAAGGTCTATCTCGGCCTCGGGCTGTCATCGATTCCAGACCCGAAAGTCAAAGAAGCAGCCACTGACGCAGCGTCCGCGGTTGAATGGACCTTGCTGCAATTGGTGAACTCCTCGCTCTCAGCCGAGGAGGTATCTGCAAAACTCAAATGGGACTCTGCTGAGCCGCTATTGCTTCCGCCAGAGAATTGGAACGCTGCCGACATGAAAGCTCGCTCTTCCCTGAAGCGTTATTGCTTTGTTTTCTGGAAGGGAGATGATTGGCAGCACGAAGGTGACTTCTTGTCCTTCACTGCGGAGTACCGCGAAATCGCTCGTAACTCGCCCGCGGTTCGTGAACGCCAGACCTACCGCAAGACCGCACAAGGGTGGAGGCTTGTGCGACAGCAGCGCCTTGAGAACTAAAGCGCTATGGGTATCACGGGCTCAGGTGTTGCGACTCCCGCCAGTTTCAGCGCTCCCAAGCAGACCCCAGGGTTCCCCTCATAAGCTCAGTTATCTTCCTCATATCGCCGCCTTTGACTTGGCCGCACAATGCGGCACCGCCATTTTTTGAAGTTCAGCCTCACCCGGGCTGAACCGATACCGGAACGATGCTCCATATGAAGAAACCGAACCGCACTGCTTTCGCCATTGCCTCCCTGAGCCTGGCTGCCGCTTTTGCTATGGGCCTGCCGCATGCGGCTGTTGCAGCCAGCGCCACGGCCAGCGTGGCTTGGCAGGCGGCCAGCGCCGATGCGGACATCGAAAAAGCTTTTGCCCAGGCCAAGGCCGAGAAGAAGCCGGTGCTGCTGTACTGGGGCGCCAAATGGTGCCCGCCTTGCAACCAGTTGAAGGCCACGCTGTTCAACCGCCAGGACTTCATCGAGCAGACCCAGGCCATCGTGCCGGTGCATATCGACGGTGACTCGCCAGGCGCGCAAAAGCTGGGCACCCGCTTCAAGGTGCGCGGCTACCCGACGATGATTTTGTTCAGCGCCGATGGCCGCGAGATCACCCGCCTGCCGGGCGAGATCGATGCGCCTCAAGTCATCAAGGTGCTGCAGCTGGGCTTGGCCGGTGGCCGCCCGGTGGGCGATGTCTTGGCCGACGCCAAGGCCGGCAAAAAGCTGAGCGCCAATGAATGGCGTTTGCTGGGCTTCTATTCCTGGGAAACCGGCGAATCGCAGCTGGTGCCTGCCGCCGAGCTGCCCGCCCTGCTCTCGCAGCTGGCCGGCGCTTCGCAAGGCGTGGATGCCGAAACCACCACCCGCTTGTGGCTGAAGGCCGTGGCCGCCAACAACGAAGGCAAGGGCGGCTTGAAGGTCGATGCCAAGCTGAACGAGCTGGTGCACCAGGTGCTGGCCAACCCGGCTGAAGCGCGGGCGCAGATGGACGTGCTGACGAATGGCGCTGGCGATATCGTCAAGACGCTAACGCCCGAAGCCGGCGCAGCGCGCAGCAAGTTGATCGCCGAGTTTGAAGTGGCGCTGAAGCGCTTGGAAAGCGACGCCAGCCTGTCGCGCGCTGACCGTTTGGGGGCTCTGGGCGCCCGCCTTGATCTGGCACGTTTGGATGTGGCCAAGACCGAACTGGCGCCGAAGCTGAACCCAGCCCTGGTCAAAGAAGTGAAGGACGCCGCCGCCAAGGCTGACCGCGAGATCACCGATGGCTACGAGCGCCAGGCCGTCATCAGCTCGGCGGCCTATCTGCTGGGCCAAGCCGGTCAGTGGAAGGACAGCGACGATCTGCTGAAGAGCAGCCTGGCCAAGAGCCACTCGCCCTACTACCTGATGAGCCAGCTGGGCGGCAACGCCAAGAAGCAAGGCCGCAAGGACGAGGCTCTGCGCTGGTATGAAGACAGCTTCAACAAGAGCGAAGGCCCGGCCACGCGCTTGCAATGGGGCTCGGGCTATGTGGCCGCGCTGACCGAGCTGGCGCCGCAAGACGCCGCCCGTATCGAGAAGACCGCCGCCCAGCTCTTCAACGAAGCCGCGCAAGACAAGGGCAGCTTCTACGAGCGCAGCGCCCGTTCGCTGCAACGCGTAGGCAGCTCGCTGCAGAAGTGGAATGCCGATGGCAAGCATGACGCCTCCATCGCTCGCCTGAAGACCCAGCTGGACGGCATCTGCAGCAAGGTGGACACCGCCGACAAGCAGCGCGCCACCTGCGAGGGCTTGCTGAAGGCGCCGGGTAAGAAGGCCTAATCCTTAGGCTGAACGGCTGAACGGCTGAGCTGGCCTCAGCCTCGTACTTCAACCCAAGGCGCCCAACAAGGTCTCCACCGACTCCTGGCTCAGGTCTGGCGCACGCCAGGCCTGCAGCCAGGCGGCCAGCTGCTCTTGCGGCATCGGCTTGGCGATGAAGTAACCCTGCCCCTCATCGCAACCCAGCTCGGCCAGCATCTTCCAGGCCTTGCCGGTTTCCACGCCCTCGGCCACCACGCTGAGGCCCATATTGTGGGCAAGCTCGATGGTGGAGCGCACGATCTTGGCGTCGCCCACATCGCTCTCCATGGCCAGCACAAAGCTCTTGTCGATCTTCAGCTCATCGACCGGCAGGCCCTTCAAATAGGCCAGCGAAGAGTAGCCGGTGCCGAAGTCGTCGATCGACAGCTTGAAGCCCATGGCGTGCAGCTCATTGAGCGTGTCGAGCGCGCGCTGCGGATCGTCCATGATGGCGCTCTCGGTGATCTCCAGGCACAGCGCCTCGGTTGGCGCTTGATGCTCGGCCAGCAAGGCGGCAATCTTGGCTGGCAGGTCGATGTCCATCAAATCGCGGGTCGACAGGTTGACGCTGATGCGCAGGGCCAGCTCTTGCTGCCGCAGCTCGGCCCAGGCCCGCACCGACTCGGCCATGACCCAGCGGCTCAGCTCACGAATGAAACCTGTCTGCTCAGCAAAGGGAATGAACTGCATCGGCGGCACCAGACCGCGCTCGGGGTGCTGCCAGCGCACCAAGGCCTCGGCGCTGATGACGCGGCCGCTTTGCAGATCCACCTTGGGCTGCAGATACAGGCGCAGCTGGCCGCCCTCCACCGCGCGGCGCAAGTCACCCAGCAAAGACAGCGACTCCTGGCTGCCCACATCGAGCTGCGCGGTGTAGACCACGCAGCCGCTTTGCCGCTTCTTGGCGGCATACATGGCCAGCGCGGCACGGCTCAGCAGCTGCTTGCCCTCTTGCCCATGCTGAGGCGCCAAGACGATGCCGATGCTGGCACTGAGGTCCACCATCTGGTCCTGCAAGGACACGGCGGTTTCAAAGTCTTTGCGGATCTGCTCGGCCGCGGCCCGCGCCGCCGCTTCATCGGCCTGGGTGAGCAGCAGCACAAACTCGTCGCCGCCTAAGCGCGCCAAGGTGTGCGAGCGGTCCACAAACAGCCGCTGCAAACGCGCGGCCACCGCGCACAAGAGTTGGTCACCAAAGTCGTGGCCTTGCACATCATTGACATGCTTGAAACGGTCCAGGCCCAGCAGCAAGACGGCCAACGGCTGCGCCTCGCCGCGCAAGCGCTGTTGCAGCCCTTCGCTGAAGCCAGAGCGGTTCGGCAAGCCGGTCAAGGCGTCGGTAAAGGCCAGTTTGTTCAGCCGCGCATCGCGGGCCTGAATGCCTTGGCGCATGGCCTCAAAAGCGGCAGCCAGATCGCCCACCTCATCGCCCGAGGCGCGCTGCACCGGCGTCTGATAGTCGCCCCGGCCAAGTTGCTCGGCGGCGCGCGCGAGGTCTTTCACCGGCCCGCTGATGCGCCGCGCCATCAGCACCGAGCCGAGCGCGAACACGGCCACGCCGATCAGAGTCAAGGCCAGCAGGGTCAGTTGCAATTCGCGGTAAGGCGCCACCGCTTCGTCAAAGGAGCGCAGCAGCAGCACGCCCAGGCGCTGCTGCGCGCCCTGCACCGGGTCCAGCAAGGGGGCCAGAAAGCCGCGCATGTTTTCATCACCGGCGGCGGCGGCAAACAAGGCGCTTTCGGCCGGAATCTGCGCCACCAATGTTTCCGCCGCTTCAGCGGGCAACAGGCTCAGCAGGCGCACCCAATGTCCAGGCATGCCAGCCTGGTCCTGCCGCACCACCACCGCCTGCAGGTCCGAAAGCTGCTGCAAGTCCTTCAGCACGGCGCTTTCCAGCGCGAAGCCCATCAAAATCCAACCGACTTGGGCCGGCGTCTTCACCGGCGCCCAGGCCAGTTGATAGACCTGGCCGCCCAGCAGCGCCAACCGGGCGGTCTCGGCTGCGGGCTTGGCCCCAGGCTTGAGCTCGGTCTGCAACTGCGAAATCAAGGCTGCATCGTCGCGCGTGGCGGCCACCAGTTTCAGATCATTGTCAAAGTAAGCCACCAAGCTGGCGCCGATGCGCTCACCCTGGTTGGCCAGCGCGTCTTTGATGGTTTCCACCGTGCCCTGCTCGGCCAGCGGCAGGCCCACCGCGTCGATAAAGCCATAGTCCTTGGCCAGCAGTTCGGCGGCGTCGTGCAGCTTGTCGGCGCGCTGTGTCAGCAGACGGCGGAAGATGCGCTCGCCGGTTTGTAGCTCCTTGGCAATGGAGGCATCGGCATTGCGCGCAATGCTGGAACGAATCAAGCCAAAGCTGGCGAACTGCACCACCAGCAGCAAGGCCAGGAACAAGGCAACGATGCGGCCCTCAAGCCGGCGCAGGTTCAGGTAGTCAGGCATCTTCGCGCTCGGTCATTCATTCAGTCGGGCAATACCAGCTTGCTCGCTGCGCCGCTGGCCTGGGCCTCTTGGCCCACGGTCAAAGGCTGCGGCAAGGCCTGCAAGCTGGGTGTCTTGAGGCTGGCATGCCAGGCCTTGACGCGGTGCTCGCCCGCAGGCAGATCGAACTTGACCTGGCCATTGGCGTCGGTCACGGCGAACACCGGGGTGTCCACCACCACGATATGGGCGCTCATGCGGTCATGGATATTGCAGCCCAGCGTGGCCACGCCGGGCTTGTCAAACACGATCGGCTCGGCCGGCGTGCCCGAATACAGCTTCAGGTCGATGACCTTGATCGGCGAGAAGGAATAGACATGGTGGCGCACCACATCAAAGTTAGGAAACGACACCGCCGTGCCGGTTTGCACCACCAAGACCGGTGGCTGAAACTGCCGCTCGCGTTGGCCCATCTCGGCCTTGGCGGCGTTGGTCTTGCTGCTGCGCCCGAGCACTTCCACCGCCACGGCGGCACCGGCCAGTGGTTTGCCGGCGGCGTTGTTGAGTTGAATCGTCCAGGGCAAGGCCTGTAGGGCTGAACTGCCCAGCGCGCCGAGCATCCACAAACTGCCTCGTAGCAGGCGCCGAATTGAGGTCTTCATCGTCTTCTGATCCAGCAGGCCGAGCGACTTGCTCAAGGCTTGACGATAGCCGTTTTCATCGGCGCCAGCAGGCGCAGCAGCTCATTCTTCTCGCGCGCGGCCACCCCCGAGGCATCCATTTCCTGGCGCAGGATCTCGACAAAAGCGTCGAACTCCGAATGGGCGATGCGCAGATCGCGGTGCACCAGATCCATCGCCTGGCCCTGGTATTTGCAGCCACCTCCGGTCAGCGCGCAGAGTTGCTCGGTCAGGCTTTCTTGCAGCGGGGCCAGCTTGATGCCGTCAAAGCTGCGTTGGGTGCGGGCGTCTTTGGCGGCGCGGCTGAGGGTCTTGCCCATCAGGGCGGACACGCCGGCCTGCCCGCCCAAGCGCTCGTACAAGCTGGCGGCGGGCGGCATCAGCGCGCAGGCCGACAGGGCAAGAGCAGCGCAGAAAGAAAGCAGCAAGCGTTGGCAGATGGCGAGCATGGCAAGAAGCGTCAATAGCGCTGAAGCGAATCGTTTTTTGCTTCAGCCGCGTGGAAAAAGTCCGATGAGGGAGAAGGCGCGGTGTGGGTGATGGCCGCCTATCACCCCCAGCCCCCTCTTATCGACCTTCGCCCCATTGACTTGAGACACGCGCTCCATGCTTGTGACTTCTGACCACCCCTCCCGCCTCCTGCGCGCTTTGAGCCTTGCCCTGCTGGCCTGGGTCCCCCAACTCAGCCACGCCGGCGACCGTTTGCTAGGCAGCTCCGGCGTCAGCCAAGTGGAAGGCGCGGCCGGCGGGGGACTCAGCCCCTGGGCGGTCATTGCCGGCAGCGGCAGCCGCGACCAAATCGGCGCCTCGGCCTTTGTCACCCGAGTGGAGACGCGCGGTGGCTACGTGCTGGAAGCCGGCGGTGCCGCGGTGGGTTTTTATGACCGGCTGGAGCTGTCGCTGGCACGCTGGCGTTTTGGCCTCTCGGACACCGTGCCCGGCCAAAGCCTGGGCCTGGAGGTGCTGGGCCTGAAATGGCGCGTCTTGGGCGACGCGGTCTATGACGCCGACAGCTGGCTGCCGCAAATTGCCCTGGGCCTGCAACACAAACGCAACCGCGACCCGGCTGTGCCGCGCTTGCTGGGCGCCCGGCAAGACCAAGACACCGAGCCCTACATCGCCGCCACCAAGCTCTGGCTGGGCGCGGCCGGCGGCTTCAATTTGCTGGGCAATCTGACGCTGCGCGGCACAAGAGCCAACCAGATGGGGCTGCTCGGTTTTGGCGGCGACCGGGGCCAGTCGCGCCAGCTGCATGCCGAGGGTTCGCTGGTCGTGCTGCCGCGCGACAACCTGGGCTTGGGGCTGGAGTGGCGCAGCAAGCCCAGCCTGCTCAGCGCGGCGCCCGAAACCCGCGCGCTGGACCTCTTTGTGACCTGGTGGCCTCAGGCGAACTTGAACCTGACCGTGGCTTATCTGGACCTGGGTCAGATCGCCAACAAGACGCAGCAGAGCAGCAGCTATGTCTCGCTGCAAGCCCAGTTCTGAGCGCAGCGAATAAAACCCTTCTGGCGGCGTTGGCCCGGCTTGCCGTACGCCAGTACTGTCTACGCCGGGCCGCCTAGCCAGAACCGCTTCGCTGGGTTTTCTTCGCCGCGCTATACCCGTTTCTTGCTACCAGCGGGTATCAACCGTCAGCGCCAGCAGGCGGCAGGGCCGCTCGGCATAGCTGCCGCTGCCGCGCAGCTCGTAGCTGCGACGATTCAGCGCATTGCTGAGCAGCAGTCGCAAGGCCGAGGGCTGAGCGCCTAACTGGAAGGGCCAGCGCAGGCCCAAGTCCAGCTCGGTGCCGGCGGGCAGCTCGACCCGGTTGTCGCGGGTGGCGGGCATGGCGCCGGTGTGGTTCAAGCCGGCATCCAGGCTCAAGCCGCCCAGGGCCGCAGGCCGCCAGACGGCGTTGAGCTTGAAGACCCGCTCCGGCTGGCCCACAGGCCGCGCGCCGACACGCCCCAGACGCACGCCCTCGCCCAGTACGCGCGGCTGCATCAGCACCGCGCCGCCCACCAGCTGCCACTCGGGCGCTGGTTGGCCGTTCAGCGAGATCTCGACGCCGCGATGCCGCACCTCGCCCAGCTCGGTGAAGAGCTGCTTGGCGTCGAGGTTGTAATAAGGCTTGCTGACCTCAAAGACGCCGGCCACCAGCTTCATCTTGGGGTGCATCTGCCAGCGCAGGCCGGCATCATGCTGCGAGGTCTTGATGGCCGGCATAGCCTGGTTGCGGTTGCTGGCGTTGCCGGGGGCCACGCCGCTTTCTTCCAGGCCGTGCGTCAAACCAGCGTAGAAGGCCAGGGTCGGGCTCCAGTGCCAGGCGGCGCTGAGGTTGTAGAGCAGCGGTGCGTCGCTGGTTTCAGCCATGGGCTGATCGGGGCGGCTGACGCGCTTGCGGTACTGGGTTTTCTGCAGGCCGGCATTCAGCTCCAGTTGCTGCGCCCAGCGCAGCTCGTAGGCCAGACCCAGCCAAGACTGACGCACCTCGTCCACGCTTTGCTTGTCAGAGAAATTGAACACCGGCTCGGGCGGCTGGAAGGCTTCGGTCTGGCTCATGCGGCCATAGTCAAAGGTCTGCGAATCGCCCAAGCGCCGATCGCGTGCGCGGCCGGCCAGTTGCAGGTGCAGGCGCTGCGCCCAAGGTGCCGGGCTGAAGGCCCAGCTCAGCCGCAGCTCGCCGCTGTCTGACGCCACTTTGCTGGGCGCGTCGACAATGATGAGGCGCTGCGCCGTGCCGTCCGGCTTCATGTTCAAGAGCAGATTGCTGAAGCCGGCCCGGTCGTCGAACTCGGAATGGAACAGCCCGGCTCGCAACTGCCATTGCGCATCAAAAGCATGGCGCAGCAGGCCGCCGTAGTTGCGGCCGGTGCCGCGGTAGCTGGCCCAGTCTGGCCCTTGGAACTTGCGCTGCTCGCCCAGCGGCGGCAGCTCGGCGTCGGCGCTGGACACCTGCGGGCCGGTGCGGTCAAACGGGGTGTCGATGGCCGAGACGAAGACCATGGCTTCGGTGCTGGCCTGCGGCCGCCACCAGAAGGCCAGGCTGCCGGTGCCGTACTGGCCCTTGGTGCCGTTGGTGTACTCGGGCAGGCCCAGCGACAGGCCGCCGGTCACAGCGGCCTTGCCCTCGGCCAAGCTTTGGTTGAAGTCCAGGTCTAGAAACTGCGCGCCCCAGCTGTCGGCGGTCAGCATCAGCTGGCCATTGCTGCGGCCATCTTCCAAGGGGCGGCGCAGGCTGTAGTCGACGATACCTGTAGGCGCGGGGAAGGCAAAGCCCTGCGCCGACAAACCCACGCGCACCCGGCTGGATTCGCGCAGCCGCGCGCTGATGCCCCAGACCTGGTCGAAGTACAAGCCTTCCACCCGCACATTGCCCGCTGCAGTGGGCGAGAACCCACGCACGCTGCTGCTGGTGTAAAGGCCAATGGTCTCACGGCCAATGCTGGTGCCAAAGGCATCGCTGGCAGCTTGCACGGCGGCATCATTGGCCTGGGCGGAGCCCAAAGCGGCCAGGCTCAAGGCAAGAAATGTCGGCAGGGCCGGTGCTGGAAATCGAAGCTTCATGAATACGGGGCCGCTCTTGGGATGTGGCCGCCCTGCGGTCAAGGCGCCAATCACGCAAAGCCGCGCAGTCTAGGCGATCCGCATGACCCAAGCGAAAGTCAGGGGGGGGTGAGGAGGCCTTTTGGGGCCATATCAACTGCGACTCGGTGCATGGGCCTTGCGAACGGACTTTTTGACCGCTGGCAATGGCCAGCTTGCAGGTCTTCAGTAGCGGCGATGTGCCCGAAGCGGAACTTTGTGGATTAGCAGGGTGCCGAGCGCCGCCGGCGGCGCAATTCCGCTCCTGTCCCCCGCCGTCGCCTTGCAGGCGCCGGCTCCTCCTTAACCTCGCGGAATCGCACCACCGACGCCACTCGGCAGTTCCACCGATATGCTTCCGCGTCGAGGGAGCACGGCCGCGCTGGATCAGGACGCTTGGGGGTTCTGCGACGCGAGGTTAAGGAGGAGCCCCGGGCGCAAGCCCGGGGCGGGGGACAGGAGCGGCGCAGAGCCCCCGGGCGGCGTGATCTCCGCCCAAACGAAGGGCCGTTCTGAGCACGAAACAATCTCGCACGCTGCGCGGCCTACCAACCTTCACCTGGCAGGAGCTTCGATTTCTCTGCCACTCTAGACAACTTGCCCAGGCTGGCCGCGAGCCTATATTTCGAAAGCTAGCTCCCTGGTTCGCCCACGCGCTCGAGGCACTGGAGATGGAAGTCGTGCGCGTCAAGCTGCTATCGGTTCACCCAAACACTTCGAAGTGAGTCTCAGGGGCCGCCCCGTTAGGGTTGAGCCTCCAACTCCGGCTTGAAGCGAGTCCAGTTCTCGTCGGCCTTCTTCATGCGCACAGCCGGGCCTCCGAAGCGGCGCCAGTCGTTGTAGGGTCCGTCGGGAGAGTTGGTTCCCGCGGGAAAGAGGTAAAGCTTGCCCTCCTGGATGTCAAAGCGCCCGCTAGTTGGCTTCTTGCTGACGTAGCCCTCGGACATTCCCAGCGCGCAATGGCCACCGTACTGGGGCGCCCAGCGCTCAGGGTCGGTTTCGAACTTTGCCTTGGCTTCAGCCGAGGCGAACCACCAGGTCGCGCCTGCCCACGCGACGCTGAATTCAGCGACGCCCTTGACCGCGCGCTTATCCAGGTGAAAGGCGACTGCGTCGTACCCTTGGATGGCAACTCCACCCGGTGACCCAATCGTGTTAACAAAACTCCCCGCCTGCACGGGACCGGCAAATAGGATCGCTATCGCGACCAGCAGGTTTGCTACAAGTTTCATCCAAGCTCCTAAGTAGTCAATGTCCAGCGGCCCGGAGGGCTCCATCTTGCGTTGTTGTCGCAATAGGCGTTCGCCGCCAACCTGCCCAGGCCATTGATCCCGAAAGGAGTGCCGATGATCGACGAGTTGCGCTGGGTCATCAAGCGGTTTCACTGCCCGCTGAAAGTGTTGGTCGTGTGCTGCAACAAAGGGCGACGAGACGTCGCAGAGGATGGAAGAGGAGAAATGTAAACACCAGAAAACTGCGCTACCGGATAGCTGCAGATGGCCAGCGACTATTGACCTCGATGCGCCTTCCTGTCGACGCAGCCAGACAGCAGCTTCGCTCCATTCGCCAAACCCTGGATCAGCCTGGCTGGGCAAGGCAAAAAAACCTTTGGCGATCTACGCGAACCCCAAGCGCAACAGCTTTTCCCCCAGCACCCGCATGCGCTGATCGGGCAGCAGTGCCAGCTCGGACAGCGGCACCCAGGCCGCCGCATGAACCTCGGCGATCTGCGGGCTCAAGCCCTGCGCCGCATCTGCCAACAAGAGGTAGGCATAGTCGTGATGCCAGTGCGGGCCTTCTTGCTTGCGCGGGTTGGCCGGGATCGCGTGGCTGTCGATGTCAAAAGGCAGGGCCAGGCCCGAGGCCCGGTCGCGCCATTCGGGGTGCGGCAGCAGTTGGTGCACCCCGGTTTCCTCGCTCGCCTCGCGCAGGGCCGAGTCCAGCAAAGGGTCGGCTGCATCATTGGCCTCGAAATGGCCGCCGGGCTGCAGCCAGCGGTCCAGGGTCTTGTGGTGAATCAACAGAATTTGCTGAGCCGCTGGGTCCAACACCACCGCGCTGGTGGTGATGTGGCCGCGCAGATTGCTACGGCAGAACGGGTCTTGCGCGTCCTCGGCGAGTTGCTGGCCCAGGGCCTGCAAACGCGCAGCCTCCTCTGGAAAGCGCTGCGCCAGATAGGCGTTCAAGACCTGTAGAGCTTGCGAACGAAGTGAAGGGTTAGGCATGGCCCCAATTGTCTCAGCCGAGTTTTGCCTTCCTGAGTAGCCGCCTGGCAAGCCTCGAATGCAGGCTTGACCTATCGCAAGACTGAGTCGGCCGCGGCGCCCGAGACTGAGGCCTGCTGACACCACCGGACATCGCTGCATGAAATTGAACCTCACCACATGGCTTCAGGGCCTGGGCTGGAAGTCCAAGCTTGCGCTGCTGGCCGTGCTGGTGGGCTTGTTGATCCTGACTTGGTTCCGTTGGCGAGGGCCGGAGGTGGCGACCGAGACGGTGTTGCGGCGCGACTTTGTGCAGTCGGTGGTGGCCAGTGGCCGGGTCGAGACGCCGCACCGGGTGGACATTGCCGCGCAGATCACCGGCACGGTGGCGCGTGTGCCGGTGGCCGAAGGGCAGCGGGTTGCGGCCGGCGATGTCTTGGTGGAGCTGGATTCCACCGAGTTGCGCGCCAGCCAGCGCCAGGCCGAGTTAGCGGTGCAGCAGGCCCAGGCGCGGCTGCGCCAGCTGGCAGAACTGCAAGCCCCGGTGGCCGAGCAACAGCAGCGCCAGGCGCTGGCGAATCTGAATATCGCCAAGACCCAGCTGAGCCGCCAACAGAGCTTGTTTGCCCAGGGCTTTATTGGCGAGGCCGCGCTGGACCAGGCGCGCAATGCGCTGGAACTGGCCGACGCGCAATGGCGCTTGACCCAGAAGCAGACCGAAACGCTGCGCCCCAGCGGCAGCGACCACGCACTGGCCCAGGCCGCGCTGGCCCAGGCACAAGCCAGCGCCGAAGCGGCCGCGGCCCGCACCCGCTACACCCGCATCGTCGCGCCGGCCGCCGGTACGCTGATCGGCCGCAGCATTGAGGTTGGCGATGTGGTGCAGGCCGGCAAGCTGATGATGACCTTGTCGCCCGCCGGGCGTACCCAGCTGGTCTTGAACATTGATGAGCGCAATCTGCGCCTGATCGCGCCCGGCCAAAAAGCGCTGGCCTCGGCCGATGCCTTCCCCGAGCAGCGCTTCGCCGCCGAACTGGTCTTCATCAACCCGGCGGTGAATGCACAGACCGGCGCGGTGGAGGTCAAGCTCGATGTCGCCGCGCCACCGGCCCGCTTGAGCCAAGACATGACGGTGTCCGTGGACATCGAGGTGGCCCGCAAGCCGCAGGCCCTGCTGGTGCCGCTCAGCGCCGTGCGTGAATTGCAGAGCGCCTCGCCCTGGGTGCTGCGCTTGGACGAAGCCAGTGGCCGCGCCCAAAAGCAAGCGGTGCGACTGGGCCTGCGCAGCGGTGGCCATTCCGAAGTGCTGGCCGGCTTGGCCGAGGGGGACCGCCTGTTGCTGGCCAGCGAGCCGGTGGAGGCCGGCGCACGCGTGCGCGCCAAACCAACACCTAACGCGACGGTGGAGCGCCCCGCCCTGGCCGCCAGCGCCCCCACCCAACCCTAGGCAAGCGCATGGCCGGCAAACTGCAACCCTGGCTGCCCTTTGAGTGGATCGTGGCGCTGCGCTTTTTGCGCGAGGGGCGGCTGCAAACCCTGTTCATCATCGGCGGCGTGGCCATCGGCGTCGGAGTGATCGTCTTCATGTCGGCCCTGCTGGCCGGCTTGCAGGGCAACTTCATCCGACGCGTCTTGTCGGCACAAGCGCATATCCAATTGCTGCCGCCACAGCAAGTCACCCGAGCGCTGCGGCCGGCCTCGCCGACCGAGCAGCCCGGCGCCATCATCCAAGCGCCGCAGCAACGCCTGAAGTCGATTGACCAATGGCAGGCCGTGGCCGCGCAGGTGCGCGCCATGCCCGATGTGAAGGTGGTGTCGCCGCTGGTGAATGGCTCGGCCCTGCTCTTGCGCGGCAATGCCAGCCGGGCCATTTCGGTCAATGGCATCGAGCCCGAGCTCTATTACCGCATCGTCGATCTGCCCGAAAAGCTGCTGCGCGGCCACGCCAATCTGGGCAGCACCGACATCCTGATCGGCACCGACCTGGCCACCGACCTGGGCGTTGATGTCGGCGACAAGCTGCGGCTGAGCACCGCCACTGCGGGCGCCGGGGCGACCGCTTCCAATTCAGCCGCGGCGATCAGCACGCTGAACATCGTCGGCATCTTTGACCTCGGCAACAAGGGCGCCAATTTGCGCAGCACCTTCGTCGCCCTGCACAGCGCGCAAAGCCTGCTCGGGCTGCCCGGCGGGGTCAGCAGCCTGGATGTGACGGTGCATGACGTCTACGCCGCCGAGCAAATCGCCCAGCGCATTGCGGCCAGCACCGGCGTGGAGGCTGACAGCTGGATCAAATCGAGCGCACAGTTCTTCTCCGCCATCAGCGCGCAGACCACGGCCAACACCGCGATCCGCTTCTTTGTCGGCCTGTCGGTGGCCTTCGGCATCGCCAGCGTGCTGGTGGTGGTGGTGGTGCAAAAGTCGCGCGAGATCGGCATTCTGCGGGCGATGGGCGTGTCGCAGGCGCAAATCCTGCGCGTCTTCCTGCTGCAGGGCGGGCTGCTCGGCTTGGGGGGCTCGCTGGTCGGCAGCGCCATTGGCGCCAGCGCCTTGCTGCTTTGGCAGCGCTATGCGCGCAATGCCGACGGCACGCCGCTGTTCCCCATGGTGTTTGACCCGCGTTTGTTTGCCTTGGCGCTGCTGCTGGCCACGCTGACCGGGCTGATCTCCGCCTTTGCCCCGGCGCTGCGCGCGGCAAGACTTGACCCCGTGGTGGCCATCCGTGGCTGATTCAATGACAACAAAGCTCAACGCGGCCGGCCCGGTGGTGCAACTGCGGGCGGTGCGCAAGGTCTTCAACCCCGGCACCGACATCGAGACCGAGGTCTTGCACGGCATCGACCTGAGTCTGCAGGCGGGCGAGTTCTGCGCGGTGATGGGGCCCTCGGGCTCGGGCAAGAGCACGCTGCTGAACATCGTCGGCCTGCTGGACCGGCCCAGCAGCGGCACGCTGTCGATCTGCGGCGAAGAAACCACCCAGCTCGAGGATCAGGCGCTGACCCGGCTGCGCGGCCACAACATCGGCTTTGTCTTCCAGTACCACCACCTGATCGGCGCCTTCAGCGCGCTAGAGAACGTGATGATGCCGATGCTGGGCGCGGCTGGCTTCCCGAATGCCGAGATGCGCGAACGGGCGCAGGAGCTGATCGCCAGCGTTGGGTTGACCCGCTGGCAAGACAATCTGGCCGGCAATCTGAGTGGCGGCCAACAGCAACGCGTGGCCGTGGCGCGGGCCCTGGCGATGCGCCCGGCGCTGGTGCTGGCGGACGAGCCGACCGGCAATCTGGACACCAAAAGCGCCGACGCGGTCTTTGACCTCTTGCGCCGCGTCAACCAGGAACAGGGCACGGCCATGCTGTTTGTGACCCACAACCCGGCCCTGGCGGCGCGCTGCGACCGCACGATTCAGGTGATCGACGGCATGGTCAGCGGCTGAGGCCGCCGAACCCTGCCAACCTAGCCACTTACTTGATCAGGCCCTCGGCCTTCATGGCCTCGACCACGCTTGGTCGAGCGGCCACACGGGCGCGCAAAGCGACCAGATTCGGGAAGCCGGCCACATCGACGCCGACGTATTGGCCCCAGTTGGAGACCACGAACAAGTAAACATCGGCAACCGTGAACTGCTCGCCCATCAGGAAAGACTTGCCCTCGAGCTGCTGGTTGATCCAGGCAAAACGCTCGGCCAGCTTGGCACGCACCTGCGGCTTGTACTCTTCGGTGGTGACCGGGTTGAACAGCGGCGAGAAGCCCTTGTGCAATTCGGAAGTGATGAAGTTCAACCACTCCTGCAGGCGGTAACGCGCCATCGTGCCGTTGGCCGGGGCCAGGTTCGAGGCCGGGGCCTGGTCAGCGATGTACTGAACGATGGCGGGGCCTTCGGTCAGGCGCTCGCCGTTGTCCAGCTCCAAGACCGGCACCGAGCCCTTGGAGTTGATGGTGTTGAAGTCGGTACCGTCGACCAGTTTCTTGGTCTTGGTGCTGGCCAGCACCAGCTCAAAAGGCAAACCGGCCTCGCGCAAGGCGATGTGGGGGGACAAGGAGCAGGCGCCGGGGCTGTAGTAGAGCTTCATGATGAATGGTTTCCCTTGCGGTTTGAAAAGACGCGCAAGCCTACGCCGAATTGGATTCGCCTGCTCGGGCTCGGTTTATTGATCTTCGGGTACGAAGATCCACAGCAGGATGTAGACAAACAACCCGGTGCCCACACACAGCACCAACAAGGTGAACAAGAGGCGCCAGATCCAGGCGTCAATGCCGGTGATGCGCGAGATGCCGCCGCAAACACCGCCCAACCAACGGTCCTCTCGGCTGCGGCGCAGCTCGTTGATGGCGGCCATGGCCGGTATCTCGCCCGAAGCCGCATGCGGCTTGGCAGCCGAGCCATTCAGCAAACGCTCTTTGGCGCGGGCAAATTCCTCGGCGCTCAAGACACCGCGCTGGTGCAGTTCGGCCAGTTTTTCCAATTCGATGCTGTCTGACATTGCGTTCTCCTCGAATCATGTTCAGGCGGCCCAACAAGACCTCCATGCCGCCAGCTTAACGCGCCACTTACTCGGCGCAGCGCGCACTTGCGACAGAGTGCAGTCTTGGCCGACCAAAACGAAGCAGTTCGACATTGTTCAGGCGCGGCATGTGCCACGGACGTGCAGCGAAGCCTGGCTTTGCGACGCTCAGATCGGCCGGTAGAACAAGGTCGTGCCGCAAGCACCGCCTTCCGGCCAAAGCGCATAACCGGGGATGACGCCAACCGGCGTCCAGCCCAAGCGCGTATACAGCCGCTCGGCGTCGCCGCCAGTGACGGTATCCAGCACCAAGAGGGTCTTGCCGCAGTCACGCGCCAAGTCCTCGGCGCCCCGCATCAAGGTCGCACCCAGACCCTGGCGGCGCGCCCGCCGGTGCACCAGCATCTTGGACAAATCAGCGCGATGGGGCTGGTTGTCCGGTTGGTCCAGCACCAGGTGCACGGTGCCGACGATGCCTTGCTCGTCCTCGGCCACCAGCAGGGCGCGGGCGCCAGCCGCCACATCGGCGGCAATACGGCGCCAAAACGCCAGGGCCTTGTCGGTGGCCAAGGGCTGCATAAAGCCGACCGAGGCGCCGCCGGCCACACAGTCCAGCAGCACGTCAGCCAGTTGCTCAATGTGCGCCTGCTCGAGTTGCGGCAGGCGTCGGACTTTCAAAGCTTCAGTGTTCACTGACTTATTTCCTGATGGCCGTCTCTGCGACGATGACGACGGCATAGCGGGCGGTTTGCTGGCCGGGGTTGAAGAAAAAAGTCGGGCGATCCAGGGTGAAGGCCAGGCAGTCGCCGGCGCTCAAGCGATGGGTTTCGTCACCGATGCCGAAGTCCATCTCACCGGCCAGCATCCAGATCTGTTGATGCTGGGCCAAGGCCCCCGGCGCGTTCTCAAAGGCGACACGCTGGCCAGCCGGAAACTGCACCTCAACGATCTGCATCGGTGACGCCACGCCGGCCGGCGAGACGCTGCGCCGCAGATAGCCCGAGACCGGGTCCTGCCAGATGAACTGTTCAGCCAAGCGGGCTACTGGCGAAGCCGGCGCTAACTTCATGCCATCCAACTCGGCGGGGTGCTGCTCTTCCAACAGCGAAGACAGGGTCACGCCAAGCCCGGTCGCCAGCTTGTTCAGCAGCACCGCGGTGGGGCTGCTTTCGGCCCGCTCGATCAGCGACAACGCCGAACGACTGACGCCGCAGCGCGTCGCCAGCGCCTCCAAAGACAGGCCCCGCTCGGCTCGCAGCTTGCGCAGCCGGTCGGCGATGCGCTGATTCAGAGGATTAATTTGGGTTGATTCCAGCATGATGGAATTTAGTATCCATAAAACTGGATGATTTTGCAAGCTGACCAAGTTGCAAGGCCGCAATCGCACTCGGCCTGAAACGATGCGCCGGCGCCACGCGATCTTGATCGAACGCAAGCTTTCGCATTGCCATCACCACAATTGCAGATGCGAATCGTTATTATTGCTGAATTCAATTTAGTTTCTCTGACATGCTTCTTTCATCGAACGCCAAGGCCTCCGGCCGACTGCTGCTTTTAGGCCTCGCCGGCCTACTGGTGGCCTGCGGCGGCGGCAGTGGGGGCAGTAGCGCCGATGCCCTGCCGAGTACCGGCGTCAGCAACGCCAATCAGGACGGCGCGCGCAGCACACAAGCCCTCTTGGGCGAGAAGATCTTCAAAGACGTTTCCCTGTCGGCCTCCGGGCGGCAGGCTTGCATCAGTTGCCACGCGCCCGAAACCGGCCACGCCGGCGCCAATACCTTGTCGGCCCAGTTGGGCGGTGCGCTCTTGGATCAACAGGGCGGCCGCAGCTCGCCCGGCATGCGCTACTTGGCCGCCAACAAGCCTTTCCAGATCGCGGCGGACGGCACACCCAGCGGCGGCTTCTTCTGGGACGGACGGGCGACCTCGCTGCAAGACCAGGCCACACGCCCCTTCCTCAACCCCAAGGAAATGGCCAATGTCGATGCGGCCGACTTCACCCGGCGCCTGGCCAAGGCCGACTACGCCGCCGAGTTGCGCCAGATGTTTGGCGCCGACTTCTTCGACAAACCCGAGCAGGCGCTGCAGCGTGCCGGCTTTTTGCTGCAGAGCTTTCAGCTGGAGTCCAGCGAGTTCCGCCCCTTCAGCAGTAAGTTTGACGAGGTGCTGCGCGGCCGCGCCAGCCTGAGTGAACAGGAGTTGCGTGGCCTGGCCCTGTTCAACGCAAAGGACAAGGGCAATTGCGCGGCTTGCCACCCGTCCGCCAAGGGCAGCGATGGCAGCTTCCCGCTGTTCACTGACTTCACCTATGACAACCTGGGCGTGCCGCGCAATAGCAAGCTGAGCCAAAACGCCGACCCGGCCTTTTTCGATCTGGGCCTGTGCGCTCGCGATGGCGGCGACCTGGCCGGCAAGCCCGAGCTGTGCGGCAAATTCAAGGTGCCCTCACTGCGCAATGTGGCACTGCGCAAGGTCTTCTTCCACAACGGCAGCTTCAGCTCCCTCAAAGAGGTGCTGAGCTTCTACGTCAGCCGTGACACCGATCCGGCGCGCTGGTACTCACGCCGCGCCGATGGCAGTGTCAACGTCTTTGATGACCTGCCCGAGGCCTACAAGGCCAATGTCAATGTCAAGGAAGGCCCATACAACCGCAAACCCGGCGACGCACCCGCACTCAACGATGCCGAGATCGACGATGTGTTGGCCTTCTTGAGCACGCTCAGCGACGGCTACAAAAAATAAGCGGCATGGCCGCCACTCGCTCCAAATTCTTGCCCCTACTCTCCACATGAAAAACCGCCTGACCCTCTCCCCTCTCGTCCTCGCCCTCAGTCTTGGTCTTGGCGCCTTGAATGTCCAGGCCCAAAGCGCCACTGAACTTGAGTTGATGCGCAGGCTTGACCAATTGGCGGCCGAACTGGGCAAGGTGCGCGCCGAGTTGGGGCAACTGCAACAACAGCAGCAACAACGTGCGGCAGAAGCCAGCAAGCCGCAGGCCGCCGTGGCAGCGCAGCCGCAGGCTAGCGCCATGGCCGCCGAGACCGAGCGGCGTGCCGAACCCAGCACCGTGCTGGGCGGCTATGCCGAGCTGAACTACAACCGCCCGCGCAATCACAGCCAAGACGCCCAGGCCGATCTACGCCGGCTGGTCTTGTCGCTGCAACATCGCGTCGACGAAAAAACCAAGATCGTCACCGAGATCGAAGTGGAGCACGGCGTCAGCAGCGCCGGAGACCCGGGCGAGGTCGCCATCGAGCAGGCTTACGTCGAACATCAGCTGACTCCGACCTGGGCGGTGCGCGGCGGTCTGTTCTTGATGCCACTGGGTTTGCTGAACGAAAACCATGAGCCGCCGGCCTTCTTCGGCGTCGAGCGCAATTTTGTCGAGACCGCCATCATTCCGAGCACCTGGCGGGAAGGCGGCTTCCAGCTGGTCGGTAATTTCGACAACGGCATCACCGTCCAAGGCGGCCTCTCCACCAGCTTCGACCTGAACAAATGGGACGCCGGCGCCAGCGAGGGCCGTGAGTCGCCGCTGGGCGCCATCCACCAAGAGATGGCGCTGGCCAAGGCCCATGACCTAGCCTGGTTCGGCGCCCTGAACTGGCGCGGCATCCCCGGCCTGCAAGTGGGCGGCGGCGTGTTCAGCGGCCAGGCCAGCCACAAGCAGGCCGCGGCCGACGCCCGCATCACCCTTTGGGACCTGCACGCCCGCTGGACGCCGGGCCGTTGGGACCTGAGCGCGCTCTACAGTCGCGGCAGCATCTCCAACACGGCACGGCTGAATGCGCCGCTGATCGGCGGCAACGCGTTGATCCCCAAGAGCTTTGAGGGCTGGTATGCCCAGGCGGGCTACAAGCTCTGGGAACACGCCAACTACGCGCTGCTGCCCTTTGTGCGCTGGGAACAATTCAACACCGCCAGCGGCTACGCCGATCTGGGCCAGGGCCTGACCCCTGCGGTTCAGCCCCATGAACGCGTCATCACCCTGGGTGCTAACTTCAGGATTGCGCAGGGCGTGGTCTTGAAGACCGATGTGCAGCGCTTCCGCGAGAACAAGGACGGCGACCGCTTCAACCTCGGCGTCGGCTGGAGCTTCTGATGCGCCTCAGTTTGGCGCCGGCCACAGCGCTCGCGGCGAGCGCCTGCGTCGTCATGGCCACTGCGCCGAGCAGCGCCTTCGCCGTCGACTACCTGAGCGCCGAGCAGGCCGCCAAGCTGCTGTTCCCTGAGGCGGATCGCTTCGAGCCGCGCGACTTGAGCCTGGATGCCGATCAGCTGCAGCAACTGCGCCAAACCGGCATCAGGCCTCGCAGCGCTCGTTGGGCCCTGCGTCTGGCATGGCGCGGCAAAGATTTGCTGGGCGTGGTGGTGGCCGATGAGGTCTTGGGCAAGTTTGAACTGATCAGCTATGCCGTCGGCCTGGGGCAGGACGGCCGCGTGCGCGGCATCGAGATCCTCTCTTACCGCGAAAGCCACGGCCATGAGATCCGCCTGCCCGCTTGGCGCAAACAATTCGTCGGCAAGAACGCGACCGCGCCTCTGCAGGTCGGTGAAGACGTCGCCAATATCAGCGGAGCAACACTGAGCTGCAGCCATGTGACCGAGGGCGTCAAGCGCATCGTGATGGTGCTGGACCTGGCCCGGCGCAACGGCCTGCTGGCCTGAGGCCCGGCCTTGCAGGCGGCGCCACTCGAACCCGCAGCGGCGCAGCGCCGCGCCCGGCCGCTGCTGGGCACGTTGGTGGAGATCAGTCTTGCAGCGGATGCGCCGGCGGCCTGGTTTGAGCTGGGCTTCGCGACCATCGCAACGGTGCAGGCGGACTTGTCACGCTTTGAATCGGACAGCCTGATTGCCCGTTTCAATGCCGCGGCGGCAGGCACAGCGCTGGCGGTACCGACTCCCAGTCTGCGTCTGCTGTGGGCGGCCCGGGCGCTCCAAAGGGCCAGCCTGGGCCTGTTTGACATCAGCCAGGGCAGTGGCCAAGGCCCAGATCGCGGCTGGCAGCTGCGCGAGGGTCATTTGCTCAAGCTGCAGGCGCAGACCCGGCTGGACCTGGGCGGCATCGCCAAGGGCTGGGCCGTCGATCGCGCCCTCGGCGCTTTGCGCCAAGCCGGTGCCGCCTGGGCCTGCGTCAATGCGGGCGGCGATTTGCGCGTGAGCGGGCCGCGCAGCGTCAGCCTGCGCCTGCGCGATGAGCGCAGCGGCGGTGTACGCGAGTTTGGCCTGCTAGAGCAAGGCGCTTTCGCGACCAGCCACTTTGCCCCCGGCAGCCGCAGCCACCTGAGCGGCGACCGTGCCGCGAGCAGCGTCTGCCATGTCAGCGTAGCGGCACCGCGCTGCCTCTGGGCCGACGCGCTGACCAAGATCGTCGCCGCCAGCGGCGATACTGCACACCCCTTGTTGGCGCGCCTGGGCGCTCAAGCCTGGCTGCATTGACGCTTAGGCAAGACCTGGCCCCGAACGAATTACCCCGTGACCTCGCAGCTTTTACTGAAACTCCCCCGCTGGCAAAAACGCTGTTTCTACCTGGCTTTTGCCTTGCTGCCAATCAGCGGTCTGGCTTGGCTGTGGATCCACCTTGGACGCGCCGAGGACGCCCTGCCCTCGGTCGCCGAACCCTGGCTGATGCGGCTGCATGGGCTCGCCAGTTTTCTCACCCTGCTGGCCCTCGGTGCCATCGGCGGCACCCATATCCCGGCCGGCTGGAAGCTGACCCGCCGCCACCGGCGAATCCGACAACGCAATACCGGCTTGCTGCTCAGCGGCCTGCTGGGCCTGTCGGTGCTGACCGCGTATGTCCTGTACTACTTCGCCCCCGAAGGTCTGCGCGAGCCGCTTGGCTGGACTCATGCTTTGCTGGGCCTGCTCAGCCTGCCGGCCTGGTGGCTGCATCGACGCCGCAAGAAGTCCTGAGTAAGTCTCTATAGACTCAGGCCATGAGTGCAAAAACCTACGCCTTCGAAGACTTCACCCCCGGCCGCGTTTTTGACCTGGGAAGCAAGCAGGTCAGCCGCGACGAGGTACTGACCTTTGCCGCCGCTTTTGACCCGCAGCCGCTGCACCTGGACGAAGTGGCCGCCGAGGCCTCGGTGCTGGGCGGTTTGTCGGCCAGCGGCTGGCACAGCTGCGCGATGCTGATGCGCATGATGTGCGACGCCTATCTGCTGGATTCGACCAGCCAAGGCTCGCCCGGCATCGACGGCCTGCGCTGGCTCAAGCCGGTGCGGCCCGGCGACACGCTGCGCGCCCGCATGACGGTGCTGACCGCGCGCGGCAGCCAAAGCCGGCCTCAGATTGGCCTGGTGCGCTCCGAATGGGCGGTCTTCAACCAGGCCGATGAGCAAGTGCTGAGCATGGAAGGATGGACCATGTTCGCGCGCCGCGAGGTCCCGCCGTCCAACTAGGCCCAGGGGCGACTTGATGTCGCCTCAGTACCAGGGTGCGCTCAGCTGCTCGGTAGCCAGCATGCGCTGCAGGGCCGGGCGCGCCGCCATGCGCTGCAGATAAGCGCCAATCTGCGCAAAGTCGCGCGCCGGGCGGCTGGCAAAGCCACGCGTCCAGCGGCACAACATAAAGGCCAGCGCATCGACCGCGCTGTAGTTCGCGCCCAGCACCCAGGCTTGGCCATGGCTGGCCAATTGCGCCTCCAGCTGATCCAGCAAAGCAAGGACGCGGGCCTCGGCCTGAGCTTTCACTTCGGCGACGCCCTCGGTGTTGCCCTCTTTCACCCAACGCTCCGGGTAGAAGTAGGCCAGCAAGGCCGGTTGCAGCGTGTTGGTCAACCAGACCATCCATTTGTAAAACTGCGCACGCTCGGCACTACCCAGCGCCGGTGCCAGTTGCGCAGCCGGATGCGTGTCGGCCAGGTGCATCAGGATGGCGGCGGTCTCGTACAAGACGATGTCCCCATCCACCAGCACCGGAATCAGCCCATTCGGATTGAGCTTCAAGTACTCCGGCGATTTGTGCGCATTGTTGTCACGGTCGACCTTCTTCAACTCGAAGGGCAGGCCGATTTCTTCCAGCAAGAGGTGCGGGGCCATGCTGGCATTGCTGGGGTAGTAGTGCAGTTGAACCATGGTGTGTGGGCGAAAAGTGAGTGGCAGTGTTGCGATGAAACGGCTCCAGCATCCTAGCCTTACGGCCTCGCTCGCCGGTCGCTGCAAGAATTTTCGCAAAACATGTAAAACATGCTTTACACGGCGGATCACAAGGGCTACAGTGGAAAGCATGCTTTACACCACAAGGAGCAACAAAGCATGAACCACAAACAGTATTTGAAAGAACTCGGTATGGCACTGCTGGCTTATGCGGGGATCTTGGTCGGCTCGATCAGCTGGCTGAACAGCCATGACGACATGTCCTCACCCGGGCGCGACCTGTTGGCGCTGAGCCCGATGTTGCCGGCCGCCTTGGTGGTCTGGGCCATCCTGCGCCAACTGGGGCGGCTGGATGAGTTGCAGCGCCGCGTCCAATTCGAGGCGCTGGCCATGTCCTTTGCCGGCACCGCCTTCATCAGCTTCAGCTATGGCTTCCTGGAGGGCCTGGGCTACCCGCGCCTGAGCATGTTTGTGATCTGGCCGCTGATGGCCGTCTTGTGGATGCTGGGCCTGGTGCTGGCCTCGAGGCGCTACAAATGAAAAACCTGCTGCGTGAACTGCGTGCCCAGCGCGGCTGGTCGCAAACCGAGTTGGCCGAACGGCTGAAGGTGTCGCGCCAGACCATCAACGCGATCGAGAACGAGCGCTACGACCCCAGCTTGCCGCTGGCCTTCGACATCGCCCGGGTGTTCGAGATGCCGATCGAGTCGATCTTCTCGGCCCACTGAAACCCGCCCACCGCCGACCCAGCTTGAACGCGGCAGATCGTGAAGAGGCCGCAAAGCCGGCTTCTTCTTGTTACGACCGATCTGCCGGCTCTGCTAAATTGGGGCCGTGCTTTTTGTCTCATCTCGTCAACCGCTGAACCGCCGGTCCGCCTGGGCTTGGGCCGCAACACTGCTGCTAGGCGCACTGGCGCCGGTGGCCATGGCGGCCGAATTCAAGGTTGACCTGATTCAGCTCGACCCCTGGGCCAAGCCCAACCCCGATCCAGTGCTCGCCGCCAACGAGCCCTATGTCGGCATCGTGGTGGATTTGTTCAAAGAGTTTGAGCGCCGCAGCGGCCATAAAACCGTGCGCATGTTGACGCCCTACGCCCGGGTGGAACGGGATCTGCAGCTTGGCGACATCGATTTCTCCATCATGGCCTGGGGCGATGCCCGCGCCGCCTACGCCAACCGCGGCACCGCCTTTGTGCCGCTGGAATTTGGCGTCAGGGCACGTCAAGGCGTGGTGCTCAAGAAGTACGATGATCTCAAGGCCATCGTCACCGCCGCACCGCGCGGCCTGAAGGTAGACCCGCGCTTTGATAGCGACCCCGCCGTACGGAAGGAGCTGGTGTTGGACTACACCCAGGCCGTGCGCATCACCGTGTCCCAGCGCGACGCCAAAGCGGTGGCCGGGTCACTGTCGTCCTTGGGGCACATCATTCACAAGCTCGGCTTAGAGTCCGAATTCGGCGATGTGCTGGTGCTGAACACCACCTATTTGACGGTGGCCTTTTCCAAGAAATCAAGCCAACTCGGCGCCGAAGCGCAGGTGAACGCCGTCTTCAAGACCATGGTCGACGACGGCACCGCCAAGAAGATCTACGAACGCTGGATGTTCCCGCCGAATCGCTGAGATCAATCGCTGGGTGCTGCCTCAACGCTGCCCAGCGCCACCATGGACAGAGTTAAAGCCCCTTGGCCCCTTGCAGACCAATGGCCAGGCCCCCATCGGCGCGCCGCAACTCCAGGCGAGTACCTTCAATGCGCAGCGTGGCGACGGACTCCAGCGCCTGCAAGAAGGCGCGCTCCTGCTCGGCCACGCCGGCATCCATGCACATCATCCGGGTACTGACCACCGGGCCGATCGACAACTTGCTGCCGCCCTCCAGCCGGTAGGCCCCATTGAACTGATTGCAACCCGCCGACCCACTGACACGCCCTTCAGCGCTGAAATTCAGCGTGACATGGCTGCCCGCCACCAGGCTGACAACGGCCTGTTTGCCATTGTTGATGCTGGTCGCGTTCCACTGCATGCCGACCAGAGACATCGGCTGCGGGGCCAGCGCTTGCAGCACCTGCCCGTCGGCACCCAGCAGCTCCAACATCCCCTGGCC
This sequence comes from Paucibacter hankyongi, assembly GCF_037482915.1. NCBI lineage: Bacteria > Pseudomonadati > Pseudomonadota > Betaproteobacteria > Burkholderiales > Sphaerotilaceae > Roseateles > Paucibacter hankyongi. The sequence goes on along the minus strand of NZ_JBBHJX010000002.1, from coordinate 16,469 downwards.
GCTGACACGGTAGCTCTTGGCCTTGTGCAAGGCCTCCATAAAGGCTTGCGTCCTCGCCTCAATCTCGGGCGGGCAAGCCATCATGGTAGAAGCGCCGCGCGGCCCCAACTCAAAGCTCGCACCTTGGCTCTTGTAGGGCGCCGAAAAGCGATTGCAGCCATCGCTGCCGACCACCCGGCCGGCCTCGAAGCGAATCGTCGCGCCATGCGGCGCTGGCGACCCAGCGCCTGCACTCTGCACCCAGGCCGAACCCTCCAGCGCCGGCGGCAGCTCCGGTTTAGCGGGTGACACGGCCGAGCATCCCTGGAAACTGAGCGTCAGCAGCCATCCGGCCACGGCGGCGGAAACACCGGTCTTGTTCAGCAAAGCCATCATTCAAATCCTCCTGCGGCTTGATCAAGGTCGCGCCGCTCACGTTCACACCAAGGCAGGCAAGCTTCACGCTGTGGCGTCGAGGCTCTGCCGCAACTGGAATACATTGCCCTCGGGGTCATAGGCATTGCGCACAGTGAAGCCCGGCCCCGCGTAGCTGGGGCCGAACACCTCACCACCCAAGGCCCGTGCACGCTCGCCCGCTTCCGCAATGCTGGGCACGGTAAAGAACAGCTTGATGGCCTGCTCCTCGCGTACCGCGGGCGGACTGCTGATGCTGAAGCTGGCCGCAATCGGCGCCGCAAGCGCATGAATCACCAGCTGCATATCGGCAGACTCGAGCACCTGATGCTCGGCGCCCGCGTGCAGCACCTGCATCGCCAGCACTTGTTGATAAAAATTCGACAGCCGGGGCAGGCTGTGGGCGTAAATCATGGCGCCGGCGCGGGCGGGTCCTGGCATAGAGCTAACTTTCGAGTTGAAGACCCATTATGCGACCCAGGCGTAGAGCAACAGCTCTCGCCCGCTGTCCGGGAGGGTGAAGGTACGCTCCTGGTGCAGACCCAGCTTGCTCAGCAGCCCCTGCGAGGCCAGGTTGTAGGGGCGTGTCGTGGCCAGCACACGCTTGAGCCCCAGATCTTGCTGCGCAAAGCGAAGCACTTCCGTCGCCGCTTCCAAGGCATAGCCCTGGCCGCAAAACTGCGGCAGCAGCGCGAAACCAAGATCGGGGCCATCCAGATAATCTCGCTGCGACAGGCCACAAATGCCGATGGCTTCGCCCGTCGCTTTGAGCTCCACCGCGCAAAAGCCAAAGCCCAGCCGCGCGTACATCTCAACCGGGCCAGTGAGGATGTAGCGCTGGGCATCGTCCAAGGTCCGAACCCCGCGGTCGCCAATGAAGTGCAGCCAAGACGGGTCATTCAAGAGCTGGAGCATGAAGCCGGCATCGGCCGTAGGGTCGAGTCTTCGGATTCGCAGGCGTGAGCTTTCGAGGGTGCGCATCAAGGTCGGCTGTCGGAAGGAAGGGTCGATTCGCTACTGTCGCTGCATGGCGGAAGTCGAGCTTGCCAGCCTCGCCGCCCGGCTGCCGCTTAGCTCACCCGAAAGGTGAACTCCTGCATGGCGCGCACCTGGGTCGGCCTGCCATCCTTGCGCGGCACCTCAAACCGCCACCGCATGATGGCCTCCAGGCTCAGCGCGGCAAGCACCGAAGGCGGCGAACCCAGCACGGTCGGATTGCTGACGCGGCCGTCCTCTCCGACCGAAAAGACCACGCGCACAAGCCCGCTGATCTGGGCATCGCGGACTTGCTGCGGATAGTCGGGAAACGGCGAGCTGAGCGTTTTGAGCGGCGCATCCAGTTCGGCCACATTCGGCAGCTTGGCCATCAACTCGGCATGACTACGCTCGGCCGCTGCGCGCGACTCCGGCGTGCCATCCGTCCGCACCCGGTAGTTGGGCTCCATCGAAGAGCAAGCCACCAGCAAGGTGAGCAGGGAAAGAGGCAACAGACTGCGCATTGGGTGTCGGAGGAGACGGTGGCTGAGTTTGATGATTATGCCGAGGCCGCCCGGCTTCTCTTGATTGCGCTGAACTGAATCGCTAGCCCCGCACGTAAAACCCAGCCCATCAGCGACAACTGGTGCCAATCTCAGCGCTCACCTCAAGCCACTTGTCGCATTCACAAGAGCTTCTTGAGGGCCGCGTCAAGCTCTGCTTGCTGGATGGTCTTGCTCGCAAGCGGGCCCTCTTTGTTGCGCAGCGATAGGCGCAACTGAGCGCCCTCTCGTGTGATCGTGAGTTCCGAACCGTCGACCGCCGAGACGACCACCGGTTGCTCTGAGACGGTCTCGTTGCCGGGTGCAGCTCCGACGGGCCGGCTCAGCACGGTGGTCCTGCGGATCTTCAAGGCTTGCGCGAAGTTGTTGTTTGAAACCGTGGACTGAGTCTCAATGAAACTCTGCTCAACGCCGCCTTGCGCAACGAATTTCTGGTCATGGCGCACACTCATCTCGGCATTGATGAACAAACTCTCCCGGCTGAGCCGATAGCTGGCTGACCCTCCATACACCCCGCTAGAAGACACTCGAATGAAGCTACCGCCGTTGAGCACCGGCGCGTCCGCCCCAATGAGCCCCGCTTCTGACAAAAAGTTGTAGGAGGATTTCCAGTTTTTGTAGTTTGTGGACACCATCTCTTCGCCCGCATTCGCCTGCCTGCCCATCTGCATGTCACCGGATGTCAGCACCAGCTCCCTACCGCTGAAGCTGTGCTTACAAGCATCGGGCGTGAGACTGAATTCAACATCACTCTGCTTATAGGCGACCGAACCCGAAGTCGAACACTTCTTGGTACCGGCCCCATTCGCACCGTTTGAGAACTCGCTCTGCAAGAACAGCGCAGCACTGACGTAGCCGCTTTGCCTGTTTTCGAATTCACTCAAGGCAGCGACCTCCACCATGTTCTCGGCCGTGATCCGCGAGGCTTGTGCCGGGTCTTCTGAGCTCCCGCCGCCGCAAGCCGTCAAAGCGAGGCTGAAACTCAAGCCAAGCGCACTACCGAGAAGACGCTTGCGAAAGCAAGTGTCGATTTGATGGGTTCGAATCATGAGGCTCTCCCTGTTGGTATGAACAGGGGGAGTTTCTCGGCCGAGCTCTAGAGCGTCAAAGCACCTGGGCGAGGTAGCGATGCAAGCGCCCAAAGAGTCCATGTGACGCTACTTTGCCTGGACAAGCCATCCGGGGCGGGTGGCCTAACGCCGCATTTTATCGATTTAGTACCGGGGCAATGATCACGGACCCCAGCGGGGGTTCAGCGCTTACCTCACGCCCACTGCACCGCGCGCCCGGCCGTGTACCAGGCCTCAATCCGCTCGGCCACTTCGGCTTCAATGCGGTTGCGGCGAATTTTCATGGTCGGGGTCAGGCAGCCGTTTTCTATCGTCCAGGGTTCTTGGGCGATCACCAACATGCACAGCTTCTCGTAGTCAGGCAGCGCCGCGTTGACGGTTTTCAGATGCTCGCCCAAGGACTGTTCCACCTCGGTATGCAAGGCCGATCCGGGCCCCGCTTGCTTGATCTTGGCGCGCAGGTCTTCACTCAAGACCACCAGGCCAAAGGCCGCCGACTGGCCAACGCCGGCGACCAAGGTGATCTCCACCATCGGGTGCGCGTTCAGTCGGTTTTCCACAGGGGCCGGCGCCACGTACTTGCCCTTGGCGGTCTTGAACAACTCCTTGACGCGGCCGGTCAGCTTGAGCATGCCGTCACTGGCGCGGCGCTCGCCCTTGTCGCCGGTGCGGAAGAAGCCATCGGCGGTCAGGCATTCCTGGTCCAGATCGGGGCGCTTGTAATAGCCCACCAGCTGACCCGGCGACTTGATCAGGATTTCGCCCTCCTCGCTCAGCTTGCACTCCACGCCAGGCAAAGGAATGCCGACACAACCCGTTTCATGCAGGCTGTTGGTGGAGCTGTGGGAGTAGGCAAAGTCCTCGGTCATGCCATAGCCTTCGAGCAGGTTCAGGCCGAGGCGCCGATACCAGGCAATCAGCTCTGGCGGGATCGGCGCCGAGGCGCTCATCGCCGCCTTCACCTGATCCAAACCCAAGCCCTTCAGCACCTTCTTGCGCACGATGCCGCCGAGCAGCGGAATCTTCAGCAGCCGCTCGAGCTTTTGCGCCGGCATCTTGCTGAACACGCCTTGCTGGAACTTCAACCACAGGCGCGGCACCGAGCAGAACACCGTCGGCCGGGCGCGGCACAGGTCCTGCACAAAGGTGTCCAGCGACTCGGCAAAGAACACATGGGTTTGGCCCTCCATCAAGGAGGTGCATTCCAGGCAGGCGCGCTCATAGACATGGGCCAGCGGCAAATAGGACAGCACGCGCTGCTCCGGCACAGGGCCAGCCAGACTGCGGATAAAGGCCACGGCACCCTCGGTCGCCGCGGTGACGCGCCCAAAGCTGTGCATCACCCCCTTGGGCTGGCCGGTCGAGCCCGAGGTGTAGATCAGCATGGCCAAGTCATCTGGCCGACGCTGCGGCCGACCGCCCAGCGGCGTGCTGCGCGCCGTGATGGCCTCCCAACTCTCAAAGCCGGGCTGGTTCTTGGCCTCGGCCGGCGCCAGCGGCAAGGTGATGCACGGCAGCTGCGCCGACACGCCGGGCGCCTGCGCGGGCCAGGTGTCGAGCTTGCCGACAAAGAGCAGGCTGGCCTCGCTGTGCTCCAGCACAAAGCGCACCGTGTCGGCCGTCTCGGTCGGGAAGATCGCCACCGTGGTGCCGCCCGCCATCCAGATGGCCAGCTCGGCCATGATGAAGTGCGCGCAATTCTTGGAGAGGATGGCAATGCGCGCGCCGGGCGCCAGTTGCAGGCTGAGCAGGTGCGTCGCCATGCGGCGAGCCTGGTCCATGGTCTGGCCCCAGCTGTAGTCCAGCACCTGGCCGCCGCCGATCGGCTGGGTCAGATAGACCTGGTTCGGGCGTGCGGCCTCGTGCTCATAGACATGCTCAAGTATCAGCTTGGGGCTAGACCTCATGGCGCGCACTCTCCGGGGATGGGAATGCCAAATTATGGGCAGCCGCCGGGTGCGCGCCGATGAGCAGTCACCCTAGGTCACGTTGTTTTTGAAGAACTGGCTGACGCCGCGCCGCGCGACCCGAATGGGCCGGGCAGCGGGCACGACAGCCGGCGATTCAGCCAAACTTATTCACCCAGCCAGCGGCGCAGCAGCTCGCGCTCCAAGGCCGGCAGCTGGTGCACCGAGACCCAGCTCGATTTGTCGGCGCGGTACAGATACTCGGGCGCAGCGGCGCTGGCAATGCGCTGGCGCAGCGGCGCCACCGTGGCCTGGGCCTCGGTCTCCTGGCTTTGGACACGCAGCGCGGCCGCCTTGACGATGCGCGCCAGATCCGACCAGGGGCCCTTGGCCAGCGCCGCATCGGCCTGCCGCACCGCGCCGGCGGCGTCGCGCTCGGCCAGCGTCAGCCAGGCTTGCAGCGCCAGCAGGCGCGGCTCCTGATCATCCAGCAGTCGCGCTTCCTTCAGCTGCGCGCGGGCCTGCGGCAAACGCCCGGCACGCAGCAGGTCTTGAATCAGATCGGCCCGCAGCTCGACCACGCCGGTGCGCAAGCGCAGCGCCTTCTCGTAGACGGCGAAGGCCTCGTCCCAACGCTCGGCCAGGCCCAGGGCGGCGGCCCGGCCCCACAGCGCTTCGGGGCTGTCGGACTGGTAGCCCAACGCGGCGTCAAAGGCGCTGAGCGCGCCCGCCGCATCGCCCAGATTGCGGTAGGCCTCGCCCAGGCTCAGCTCAACGCGGTAGCGGTCTTCACCCTCCAGCTGATCGCGGCCAGCGGCTAGCGTCTGGCTCAAGGCGAGCAAGGGCTGGCCGGCATGCCAGCCAGCATCCAGCGCACTGACCCGCAACTGGCCGCTGCGCGGGTAGAGGCTCAGCGCTCGCGTCGCCACCGCGCGGGCCTCGGCCCGCTGGCCCAGAATGGCGTGGCCATTCAGCAGCGAGGCCAGCACCTGTTCATCGTCCGGCGCCACCTGGGCGGCGCGGGCGAACAGCTGTTGCGCCGCCTCGGCCTGGCCCTCTTCCAACTTCTGGTTGCCGGCATTGACCAACGCAATCGGCAGGCTGGCGCGCACATCGCTGCGTTCGAAGTGACGCTGCACCAAGGCCATCAGCGCCGGGTCCATGCTTTGCAGACGCTCGCGCACGATTTCGCGCTTGTCATAGGCATCGCGGCGCGGCGAGTCATAACTGTTCGCGCCCTCGGCAAAGTATTCCCACACCGAACCGCCAGCGTAGCGCGACAGGAAACCGTTTTGGCTGGCTTCGTCGCGGGTTTTAGCCTGACGGTACAGCTCCTGAATCTCACGCGCCTGGTCGGCCGTCATGATGCCGTGCACCTGGTGCGTCAGCTCATGCAGCACGGTGTTGTACTGATCAAAGATCGAACGCTCCACATCCTCGATGCCGGTGACGGTGTTGAAACCACCGGCGCCGCGCACATCGTCCCAGAGCCGCGAGTCGTAGTTGATGCGGGCATCCTTCAAGGCCTGCGCGCCCGGCGTTTCCGACAGCTTCAGATGCAGCGGCTTGATGAAGTGCGTCAAGCCACCCTCCAGCAGCACCGGGATATAAGCCTTCCAGGGCGCGACCGACAAGGCCACGCGCTTTTGATGGCGCGGCGACAGCTCGGCCCAGTTCAAGACATAGCGCTCGATGCCGGGCACTTCGGGCATCGGCGTGGCGGCGAAGCGGGCCTCGGCGGCGGCCCGGTGAATATCCACCGCCATGCGCTGCGACTCGATCGCCTTGGCCAGCACCGCATGCGCCCGTCCGTAGCCGGCCTGCTGACGCAGGGCCTGGAAGCTGAGCGTTTCGGCGCCCTTGAAGTCGCCGCGCACAAAGGCTTCCGAGGCCTTCAAGGTCAACGCCTTGGCTTCGGCGAATGCCTTCGGGTTCAGCGCAGCCAACTCGCTGTAGTTCTTGCGCGCATAACCGTTGCCGAGATGGTAATGGGCCATTTCGTGGCGCGGATTCAGGGCCACGGCGCGCTCGGAGGCGGCAATCGCCGCATCGGTGCGTCCGAGGCGAATCAAGGCATCGGCCTGGGCCATCAGCGTGTCGGCCGTCGGGTATTGCTTGAGGCTGGCTTCTTGCAGCTTGAGCGCGCCTTCGTAGTCGCGCAATTGAAAAACCACCTGGCCCTGGCCGCGCAGCGCGGCGGCCCGGTCCATCGGCGTGGGGCTGAGCTGCAGGGCCCGTTCAAAACAAGCCTTGGCGCGCTCGAAGTTGCGCTGCTCCAGCGCCAGACGGCCGGCAGCCTGGAAGTCGGCGGCCATCAGGCCCTTGCGCTGCGGGTCCAGCACGTCGCGGGTCTGGGCATCCACCGTAGCCAGGTCTTCGCGGATAAAGCCCCATTGGTAGAGCTGGGTCCGCTCGGCATTGCTGAGCATCGGCTTGCGCTGCAAGGCCTCGATCAAGACCCCGGCAGCGCGGTAGTCCTGCTGGATCAACAGGCGCTCGATCTGCAGGGCCGAGTCGGCCGGCTGTGCCGCCTTGGGGGCATTCTTGGGCGCGGCCTTCTTTGCCGCCGGCTTGCCGGCCTTGGCACTTTGGCTCGGCTTGACGGTCTTGTGCGCGGCATTGTGGGCGGGCTTGCTGGGGGCAGCGTGAGCCGGGGCCACCATCGCCGTGCCGAAGGCGCAAACAAGACTCAGCCAAAGATGACAGGCCGAGCCTGCCTTGCGGATCATGGGCATGGAAAGAAACCGTGGTTTAGAAGAGAAAATAGGTGTGAGCTTAAGCGGACGCCGAGACCATTGCGAAAGTCAGCCTCAGCGGGTGGGGGGGCGCCGCACATGCAGGGCGAGCCACCCCGCTAGGGCGGCGTCGGCGCAAAGCCATTGGCACTGCGGCAGCGCTGAATATCGCAAGCGGTGGGCAAGATGCTGCGGTACTCGGCGACTGAGTTCAGCAACGAGCGGTCGCGCGCATAACACTGCCCGCCCTTGCCGTCGTGGTAGTAAGAGGTGACGTCCACGCAGCGGCGCGAATGCGCCATCAGGCCAAAGAAGTGGCCCATCTCATGCGAGACCACCATCTGCAAGGTCTGCTCCGCCGGGTGCTTGGGATTGCGGCTGCGCAGCAGCTGGAACGAGGCCGCGCTCAGCGCCAGCGTGCGTTGGCCCAGGTTCGCCAGACCGAAATTGCCCATGCTGCCCGGCTCGCTCCATTGCACGACGATGGCGCCGGCCGGCAGGTCATCCTGCGGACCGAGCACTTGCACCCGGCTCTCTATCCCACAGCCCGCCCAGGCCTTGGAAGCGCGCCGCAAGCTGCCGAGCACAGCGTCCGCGCTGAACCAGGCGGGCGCACCCGCATGCCAGTACACAAAGCGCAGCGGCTTGCTCAAGGCCGGGCGATCCCGCCCATCGCCCCAGGTGACGATCTCGCCGGGCCGGCATTCGGCAATCTCTTGTTCGCGCACCGAGGTCTGCGCCGAGGCGGCGCTGGCCAAAACACTCAGCCCCAATGCCAAGGCTCGACTAAATCGCACAACCACTCTCGGCGCCGGAGCGCAGCTGCGAGCTACTCAGTTGCACACCGTAGCGTTCCGCCGTCATGTGCGCCAGGATGGCCAGCGCGATCTCGGGCGGCGTGCGCGCGCCGATGTTCAGGCCCACCGGTCCATGCAGGCGCGCCAGCTGCTCAGGGCTGACATCGAAATGCTCGGCCAAGCGCGACTTGCGCTTGGCTTGGTTGACCCGCGAGCCAATCGCGCCGACATAAAAGGCCGGGCTTTTGAGCGCCTCCATCAGCGCCAGGTCGTCGAGCTTGGGGTCATGGGTCAGGGCCACCACGGCGCTGTGCCCGTCGGGCGCGAAGGCGCTCACCACATCGTCGGGCATCTCGCGCGTCAAGGTGCAGCCCGGCACGGCAAAGCCTTCGGCGTACTCTTCGCGCGGGTCACAGATCAGCACCTGATAGTCCAGCCCAAGCGCCATGCTGGCCAGGTATTGGGTCATCTGGCCGGCGCCGATGATCAGCAGGCGCCATTGCGGGCCGTGGTGGGTGACCAAGGTCTGCGCGTTCAGGCTCAAGAGATCGGCGCCAGCCTGGGGCGCACTCAAGGAGACGGCACCGCTGGCCAGGTCCAGGCTGCGGCAAACGCGCTCGCCGCGGTCCAGCCGGGCCAGCAGTTCGGTGATTTGCGAGTCGGCCCCCAAGGGCTCCAACATCAACTCCAGAGTGCCGCCGCAAGGCAGGCCGAAACGGGTCGCCTCTTCGGCGCCAACGCCGTAGCGCATCAGCTCCGGCCCTTGCAGCTTCAGGGCGCCCTCGCGCACCCTGGCAATCAAATCGTCTTCGATACAGCCGCCCGACACCGAGCCGGCGATCTGCCCGTCGTCGCGTACCGCCACCACCGAGCCCACCGGGCGCGGCGCCGAGCCCCAGGTGCGGGTGATGGTGCCCAGCACCACCGTGTGGCCCTGCGCGCGCCATTGGGCGACCTGACGCAACACAGCAAGATCGACGTTGTCCATGCTCTCGGCCTCCTCCGCCTATATGGGGCTAGCCCTCAGCCGCGGTGACGCAGCGCGGCATCCAGTTGGTCAACCAATTCGGCCCAGTCAGCGTCATCGCAGCGCTGCTCGCACAGCATCTCGGCCTGCACCGGGCTCCAGAACGGCGCATCGGCCAGGCGGAATTCCGACGCCAAGGGCGCATGGCGCGTCAAGAAGGCGTGGATGCCGGCCGGATCATTGGGCAGACCCAGCTGGGCAAACAGTTCGTTGAAACGGTGGTGAGTCTTTTCCATGATGTGTTGGGCTACCGGACAAAGCAGGACCTGATGCAGATGTTCGCACGATCCGGCGCCGGCCTGGACCGCGCCGACGCCCGAAGTGTGAGGCCATGTATCAAGTCGGGACACAAGCCTCAAGCGCAACAGTCTATGTATGCGCATACATGGGGGTAAACCGTGGGTGGCGCCGGGCCGGCGCTGCGGCGACGATAGCCCTTGGACCGGCGCCCTCAGCGCTTGGCCGGCGCCACCTTCCAGGAGACAAACAATGAGCTCGCACAAGATCACGCTCAGGGTCAATGGCAAAGCGGTCACGCGCGAGGTCGCGTCGGATCGCCTGCTTTCGCAACTGCTGCGCGAGGACCTCGCGCTCACCGGCACCCATATCGGCTGCGACACCGGCCAATGCGGCGCCTGCACCGTGCATCTGAACGGCCGCGCGGTGAAGAGCTGCGTGATGTTGGCCGTGCAGGCCAGCGGCGCCGAGATCAGCACCATCGAAGGCTTGGCCGCCGCCGACGGCACTTTGCACCCGATGCAAGCCGCCTTCAAGGAGTGCCATGGCCTGCAATGCGGCTTTTGCACACCGGGCATGGTGATGAGCGCGGTGGACCTCGTGCAGCACCACGGCTGTCACTCTGAGGCTCAAGTCCGCGAAGCCCTGGAAGGCAATCTCTGCCGCTGCACCGGCTACCAGAACATCGTCAAGGCGGTGCAGCTCGGCGCCACTGGCATGCAAGCAGAAGGGAGCAAGTGATGACAACCAGCACCACCCCTCAAGCCGGCCTGATTGGCCAAAGCCTGCGCCGCCGCGAGGACGGCCGCTTTCTGACCGGGCGCGGCCAGTACACCGATGACATCGTGCTGCCGCGCCAGACTTATGCCTACTTTCTGCGCTCGCCCTATGCCCACGCCCGCATTGGCAACATCAACACCACGGCCGCTGCCGCCGCCGAGGGCGTGCTGGCCATCTACACCGGCGAGCATTTCCGCGCCGTGGGCGGCCTGCCCTGTGGCTGGCTGATCAACAGCCTGGACGGCTCGCCGATGAAGGAGCCCAAGCACCCCATCCTGGCCGATGGCAAAGCACGTTATGTGGGCGACCAGGTTGCCCTGGTGGTAGCCGAAACTTATGAGCAAGCCAAGGCTGCGGCGCAGCTGATCGAGGTGGACTACCAAGAGCTGGTGCCGGTGGTGGACACCGCGCGAGCCAAGAACTTCGCCAGCAGTGTGCACACCGAGGCGCCCGACAACGTCTGCTACACCTGGGGCTGCGGCGACGCGGCCGCCACCGACACGGCCTTCAAGGGCGCTGCCCATGTGACGCGGCTGGAGTTCCGCAACAACCGGCTGATTCCTAACGCGATTGAGCCGCGTGCAGCGAATGCCAGCTACAACCCCGGCGACGAGAGCTACACGCTCTATGTGGCCAACCAAAACCCGCATGTCGAGCGCCTGCTGATGTGCGCTTTTGTGCTGGGCATTCCCGAGCACAAGGTGCGGGTGGTGGCGCCTGATGTGGGCGGCGGCTTCGGCTCCAAGATCTTTCTTTATGCCGAAGAAACCGCGCTGACCTGGGCCAGCAAGCAGATCGGCCGGCCGATCAAATGGACGGCCGAGCGCAGCGAAAGCTTCCTCACCGACGCCCATGGCCGCGACCACGCCACCGTGGCCGAGCTGGCCATGGACGCAAACGGCAAGTTCCTCGGCATGCGGGTGCACACCACCGCCAATCTGGGCGCCTATCTGTCCACCTTTGCCTCCAGCGTGCCGACGATTCTGTACGCCACGCTGCTGGCCGGCCAGTACACCACGCCGGCCATCTACGCCGAGGTCACCGGTGTGTTCACCAACACCGCGCCGGTGGACGCCTACCGCGGCGCCGGCCGGCCCGAGGCGACCTATGTGGTGGAGCGCCTGGTGGAAACCGCCGCGCGCGAGCTGAAGATCGACCCGGCCGAGCTGCGCCGGCGCAACTTCATTCGCAGCTTCCCCTACGCCACACCGGTGGGCCTGAGCTACGACATTGGCGACTACGACGCCACCTTGAACAGCGTGGTCGAGCTGGCCGATGTGGCCGGCTTTGCCGCACGCCGCGCCGCCAGCGAGGCCAAGGGCTTCAAACGTGGCATCGGCTACTCCACCTATATCGAGGCCTGCGGCCTGGCGCCGTCGAATATCGCTGGCGCTCTGGGCGCACGCGCCGGTTTGTTTGAAGCCGGCGAGGTGCGGGTGCACCCCACCGGCAAGGTCACCATCTTCACCGGCAGCCACTCGCACGGCCAGGGCCATGAAACCACCTTCGCCCAGGTGGTGGCCGACAAGCTGGGCATTCCCTTTGAAGACGTCGACATCCAGCATGGCGACACCGGCAAGGTCTTGTTCGGCATGGGCACTTACGGCAGCCGCTCGCTCTCGGTGGGCGGCACCGCCATCGTCAAGGCGGTGGACAAGGTGATTGCCAAGGGCAAGAAGATCGCCGCCCATTTGCTGGAGGCGGCCGACACCGACATCGAGTTTGAAAACGGCGTCTTCAAGGTCTCCGGCACCGACAAGAGCGTGCCCTTCGCCTCCGTCTCGCTCACGGCCTATGTGCCGCACAACTACCCGCTGGCCACGCTGGAGCCGGGTCTGAACGAGAACGCCTTTTACGACCCCACCAACTTCACCTACCCCGCCGGCAGCTATGTCTGCGAGGTGGAGGTGGACCCCTTGACCGGCCAGGTGCGGGTGGACCGCTTCAGCGCGGTGGACGACTTCGGCAATATCGTCAACCCGATGATCGTCGAAGGCCAGGTGCATGGCGGCATCGCCCAAGGCATCGGCCAGGCGCTGCTGGAGCATGGCATTTACGACGTGGACAGCGGCCAGCTGCTGACCGGCAGCTATATGGACTACGCCATGCCGCGCGCCGACGACCTGCCCAGCTTCCAGGTCCAAACCGCCAAAGGGACGCCCTGCACCCACAACCCGCTGGGCGTGAAGGGCTGCGGCGAGGCCGGCGCCATCGGCTCGCCGCCGGCTGTCATCAACGCCATCTGCGACGCGCTCGGGCTGAAAGACCTGCCCATGCCGGCCACGCCGCACACCGTGTGGCAAGCGATCCAAGCCAGCCGCTGACCAGCCCTTGACGAGGAACATCCCATCATGAGCAGCTTCAACTTCATCCAAGCCGCCAGCGTGGCGGAGGCCGCCAAGGCCGCAGCCGGCTCTGAGGCCAAGATCATTGCCGGGGGTCAGTCCTTGCTCGGCGCCATCAAGCTGGGCTTGGCCACGCCGGAGTCCCTGGTCGATCTGAGCGCCCTGGCCGACCTGAAAGGCATACGCCTGGACGGCGCCAAGCTCACCATCGGCGCGATGAGCACCCATGCCGCCGTGGCCGCCTCGCGCGAGGTGCAGCAGGCCATCCCCGCGCTGGCCGACTTGGCCGGCCACATCGGCGACCGCCAGGTGCGCAACCGCGGCACCCTGGGCGGCAGCCTGGCCAATAACGACCCCGCCGCCTGCTACCCCGCCGCCGTGCTGGGCCTGGGCGCCACGGTCTACACCGACCGGCGCAGCATCCCCGCCGACGCCTTTTTCACCGGCATGTTCGAAACCGCCTTGCAGCCCGGCGAAATCATCACCTCGGTGAGCTTCCCAGTGCCGGAAAAGGCCGCTTGGCAAAAGTTCAAACAGCCGGCCTCGCGCTTTTCCATCGTTGGCGTCTTCGTCGCCAAGACGGCCGGCGGCGTGCGCGTGGCCGTCACTGGCGCGGGGCCGGTGGTGTTCCGCGCTGCGGAGGTGGAAGCAGCCCTGAGCCAAAGCTGGAGCCCCGCTGCCACGCAGGGCCTCAGCATCAGCTCCGACGGATTGAACAGCGATCTGCACGGCTCGGCCGAGTACCGCGCGGCGCTGATCCCGGTCTTGGCCGGGCGGGCGGTGGCGGCGGCGCGGTGAATGCGCTGCCGGCCTCCATCGACGAGACCGCCGCCGGCTTGCTCGCGCAAGGCTATGTGGCGCCGCGCGAGCTGAGCACGGCGGTGTTTCTGGCGCTGCGCCTGCAGCGGCCGCTGTTTCTGGAGGGCGAGCCCGGCACCGGCAAGACCGAGATCGCCAAGGCGCTGGCCGCCCTGCTCGGCCGGCCGCTGATTCGCCTGCAGTGCTACGAGGGCCTGGACCTGGCCGGCGCCGCTTATGAATGGAATTACGCCCGCCAGATGCTGGAGATCCGCATGGCCGAGGGCGAGGCCCGGCAGGCGCTGGCCGATGATTTGTTTGCGCCGCGTTTTTTGATCCCGCGTGCCTTGCTCAAGGCCATTGACCCCGCGCAGCCGGTGGCGCCGGTGCTCTTGATCGATGAGCTGGACCGCGCCGACGAGCCTTTTGAGGCCTATCTGCTGGAGGTCTTGAGCGACTACCAGATCAGCATCCCCGAGCTGGGCAGCATCGCCGCGCCGGCGGGCCGCCCGCCCATCGTCATCATCACCTCGAACCGCACGCGGGAGATCCACGATGCGGTGAAGCGGCGCTGTCTCTACCACTGGGTGGACTTCCCCGATGCGGCCCGCGAGCTGGAAATCTTGCGCCAGCGCGTGCCGCAAGCGCCCGAGGCGCTGGCGCGCCAAATCGTCGCTTTCATCCAGGGCTTGCGCGGGCTGGACCTGTACAAGCTGCCCGGCGTGGCCGAGACGATTGAATGGTCGCGCGCGCTGCTGGAGCTGAACGCCTTGGTACTGGACCCGGCCACGCTGCAGTCCACCCTGGGCGTGCTCTTGAAGTACCAGGACGATATCGCCCGGGTGCAGGGCTCCGAGGCGGCCCGGCTGCTGGAGCAGCTGCGGGTTGCTGGCCGTGGCTGAAGCTGATGCGGCGCGTCATTCCGCTGAGGCTCACGGTTACTTGGCGGAGAACGTCATGCACTTCGCCCGTGTGCTGCGCCAAGCCGGCATGGCGGTGGGCAGCGACCGGGTCTTGCTGAGCCTACAGGCCTTGCAGCTGGCGGGCCTCTCTTCACGCCAGGACTTTCACGCCACACTGGCGGCCTGCTTGATCGACCGGGCCGAGCACCGCGCGCTGTTCGACCAAGCCTTTCACATCTTCTGGCGCGAGCCCGACCTGCTCGGCCGGGTGATGCGCATGCTCTTGCCGCAAGCGCAGGCCAAGCCCGGCATGCCCGCGCTGCCGGAGAACCGGCGCTTGGCTCAGGCGCTGTTTCCGCATGCACCCACGCACAGCCCAGCGCCCGAGCCCGAGCAGCAAATCGAGATCGACGCCCGCCTGAGCTGGAGCGCCCGCGAGCTCTTGCGCCAGCAAGACTTCGACACCATGACGGCGCAGGAGTGGCTCGCCGCCAAGCGCTTGCTGGCGCAGCTGCAACACAGCTTGCTGTTTGAGCCGCGACCGACGCGACGCTGGGCCCCGGCTGCGCGCGGCCGGCTGGACTGGCGCGCCAGCCTGCGTGCCCAGGCGCGCGGCGAGCGCTTGGCCTTGCCGCGCCAGGCGCGCAAGACCAAGGTGGCGCCGCTGCTGATCTTGGCCGATATCTCCGGCTCCATGGGCCGCTACTCACGCATGCTTTTGCACCTGGCCCATGGCCTGGCCAACCCCGCGCAGCGCGGCGGCAGCCATATCCCCAAGGTCGAGAGCTTTGTCTTCGGCACCCGGCTCACCCCCATCACTCGACTGCTGAAACAGCGCGACCCCGACCTGGCCGTGGCGGCCGTGTCGCGCCGCGTGCAAGACTGGTCGGGCGGCACCCGCATCAGCGCTTGCCTGCAAGAATTCAACCACCGCTGGGCGCGCCGCCTTTTGCACAGCGACAGCACCGTGCTGCTGATCACCGACGGCCTGGAACAAGGCAGCGAAGCGGACCCGCAGTGCGCCGCCCTGGCCTTTGAAGCCGAACGCCTGCGCCTGAGTTGCCGCCGCCTGGTCTGGCTGAATCCGCTCTTGCGTTTTGAGGGCTTCGAGCCCAAGGCCGCCGGCGTGCGGGCGCTGCTGCCCGAAGTCTGCCTGCACCTGCCGGCGCACAATCTGGCCAGCTTGGAAGCGCTGGCGCAGCTGCTGGCGTCGCACACCAGAAAACCCAACTCATCAGGCTCATCATGAAGCTCACCGGCCAAGAAACCCTGCCCGTCTCGCAAGCCCAAGCCTGGGAAGCGCTGAACGACGCCGCCCTGCTGCAAGCCAGCATCAGCGGCTGCGAAAGCCTCACGCTGATCGGCGAGCATGAGTTCGAAGCCTTGATGACCGTGGCCATCGGCCCGGTCAAAGCCAAGTTCAAAGGCAAGCTCAAGCTCGCCGATCTGCAGCCGCCCGATAGCTACAGCCTGGCCTTTGAAGGCAGCGGCGGCGCCGCCGGCCACGGCAAAGGCACGGCCCAAGTGCGGCTCGAACCCCAAGGCCCCAACCAGACGCTGTTGCATTACGAGGTGCAAGCCAGCGTCGGCGGCAAGATCGCCCAAATCGGCTCCCGCCTGGTGGACATGGCCGCGCAGAAGATGGCCGGCGATTTCTTCTCAGCTTTCAATACCGCGTTGCAGGCGCGTTATGGGGTGGCGGCTGCTGCGCCGGTTCCGGCAGAAGACGGAGCAGCTGAGGTGGAGAAAAAGAGTCTGTTCCAGCGGGTGCTGGATTGGTATTTGGGGTGGTTGGGAAGGGTGTTTACGGGGAAGGTGTGAGGGCGCACATGTATGGGGCATGGAATTCGTAGCCCACAAAGAGATGCCAGTGGATCAAGAACCTGGGACCAAAGACAGTTTTCAAAAGTGGTTTTACAGCCAGGCAGCCCCTTGCTGAT